>NZ_AKJW01000031.1 GCF_000282135.1 Herbaspirillum sp. CF444 | reverse complement strand
GGCTTATCTGGGCGAGGGGTAATCAAGACGCGCGCAAGTCTGGTGTAGCATGGATCGGTATTTCCGCTGTCTGCAGACTCAATTTTCAGATTCAGCCTGCAGATTCAACTCCCTTCATAAAGGACATTGAAATGAGCGATACCCCGATCACCATTCTCGGCATCTCCGGTAGCTTGCGCGCAGGTTCTTACAACACGGCTGCTTTGCACGCCGCGGCAGAATTGCTGCCGCCGGGCATGCGCCTGGTCCTGGCAGATATCTCCGACATTCCCCTCTATAACGACGATGTGCGCGCCAAAGGATGGCCGTCGTCGGTGGAGCGCTTTCGCAAGCAAATTGCTGAAGCCGATGCGATTTTGTTCTCCACGCCGGAATACAACTATTCGATTCCCGGCTTGTTGAAAAACGCCATCGACTGGGCGTCGCGTCCGCCGGAGCAGCCGTTTGCAGGCAAGGCCACCGCCATCATGGGCGCTAGTCCCGGCGCAGTCGGCACGGCGCGTGCGCAATATCATTTGCGTCAGATTGGTGTTTTCCTCGACCTTAAATTTCTCAATAAGCCGGAAGTCATGATCGGCGGCGCCGGCGACCGCTTCGACGCCGGCGGCAAGCTGACGCACGAGCCGACGCGCGAGTTCATCAAAACCATGCTGGTTGCCTTGCAAGAGCTGGCGCTCATGCTGAAACACCACAAGAAATAATCGAAGATAAAAAGACGATAAAAAAAGAGCGGCTCACAAGAGCCGCTTTTTTCTTTTACTGCTGAGCTTGCTTATCGAACTAGGCGGCCTTCTTGGCACGCACCTGATCGCGCAATGCCTTGACGCGATCATGGTTGGCCAGCACGCCTTGGTACTGGCGTTCGATGATCAGGCGTACGTCGCTTGGCAAATCTTTCGCCAGCGCCTTGCGGTAGGCGTTGACGGCGGCATCTTCGCCGCGTTCGCATTCGTTCAGAATGGCCTCGTCATCCTTGCCGACGATGGCGCTCTTGATGTTGATCCATTGGCGATGCAAGGCGCCGCTGACGGTGGTGTGGTTGGTCGGCTCGCCGCCCAGTACACGCACCAGATTCTGCAACTCCAGCGCGCTCTGGCCGCAGGCCTGCGAACGTTCCAGGAACTGGTTCTTGTAATAGGCCTGGCGCTCCGACGCATCTTCAGCGCAGACGCGGAAACCTTCTTCGCCATCCTTGGAGATCTGAATCAGGTCGTTCAGGGTGTCAATCAGTTGATCGTTTTTCATCATGTGCCTTTCATTGAAATGGAGAGAAGTCTTTTTCTTTTTTTACGCGTGCATCAGTGCACGAAAAAATAGATCAGCACCAGCACGAAGGCGGGAACGCCCAGTATCCAGGCGAGGAAATACTTACCCATGTCTGCTCCTTGATAAATGAGACCAGCGAAATGAGGTCAACGCATCGACCGGGAGATGCGCGTCAGTCCATCCTGCTGGCCTGTTTGCCATCGTGTCTGCCATCGGGCGCCGCAATCCGCATCGTCACCCAATGTTTCCATCCTAGTAGCCGTCCCGCGCGGCAACCATCAGACGCCCGCCCAATCGGTTGTAGGAAGGCAAGTGCAGGAGTGGGTAACGATCACTGCGGATAAGCCGCAAATCCTTTGCCGGCGCGGCTTCTCATCTTGTCCTACAAGACAATGGGCGGGCGTCCTATACCTCTTGCCGGAGGGCATTGCTACGATCCATCCATCGCATCACCAAAGCCGAGGAGCGCGTCATGAATAAAGACCAATTGGCAGGTAATCTGAAGATTGCACTGGGCCGCCTGCATGAAAACCTGGCGAAGGTGTCGGGTGACCAGTCGCGTCGCCGTCACGCCTTGCAATTGCAGGAAGCAGGCGAGGTACAGCGCACCATCGGCAATGCGCGCGAAATCATCAAAGACTCCATCAAGCATGCCGCGAAGCAGCATATGTCGGCCTGAGCAATCATCAACGCAACAACGAGGAGCCGCCATGCTGACCAAACGAACGCTGTTGCTGGCGCTAGGCATCTCCGGTGCGGCAGTGGTTGCCGTACTGAATATCTGCGCCAATCGCCTGCAGCGTGCCGACAATCGCGCGCAACGCAAGGCCTTGCAACGCTGGGAAGGCGAGGGCGGCAACGTGCTTCAACCGGCCAAGAGCGACGAACTGTCGCAGGACGCCACGCCCTGACCCGCAAAGTGAGGTTGGGACGTGAGGCAAAAGGCAAGGTTTTACCGGCCTTGTCCTACAAGGCAATCAGCAGCAGTCCTATCGCTGAGGGAGCGCTCAGAAAGTATCGTTCAGTTATCGGTTCGCAGATCAGTCCGACATGCGAACCACGAGGAAAAACAGGAAGAGACAAGCGGTTCGTTTCACGACACAAGAACAGACGGAACGGGTGCAATCATGGAAAAACTGGTGCTTTGCTGGTTGGTAGGCATGCCGCTGTTGATGCTGCTCATTCTTCAATACTTCATGTATTGAACAGCAAGCTAACAAAGAAGGAGTAAAGAACATGCACGAGGAAAAATTGCGAACCGTCCGCGCCGACGTTCAGGTGCTGCTG
Source organism: Herbaspirillum sp. CF444 (assembly GCF_000282135.1). Lineage (GTDB taxonomy): Bacteria > Pseudomonadota > Gammaproteobacteria > Burkholderiales > Burkholderiaceae_D > Herbaspirillum. The sequence continues at coordinate 8,322 of NZ_AKJW01000031.1, read as the reverse complement.
CAGGAAGCGCAGGAACTGTTCAATGAAGCTGCCGCCGCAACCGGTCAGAAAGCCGCAGATCTGCGGGCCAGGGGAGAGGAAATCCTCGACCGCGCTTTCATCAAAGCCCAGGGAATTCAATCTTACGTGGTGCAGGCCGGCAAAGAGATTGCCGCCACCACCGACGATTACGTGCAGTCCAATCCATGGCGCGCCATCGCCATTTCCACGGGCGTCGGCCTGCTGCTTGGCCTGTGCGTGTCGCGCAGCTGCGAACGCTGAGCATCCACCTGTCCCCAGCCATATATAGCCAACCGGATAAAGGAACACCACCATGTCAAGCAAACCATCGACGGTACGCCACATCAGCGGCAAGCCGTTTCACATCGACCGCGAAAAAGTGCGCGAGGATGCCATGAAGCTGAGCGACGGCGCCGTGACCCAGGGTTACAAGGGCGACCGCGAAGAAGTCGTCGCCATGCTCAACGATGCGCTGGCGACCGAACTGGTCTGCGTGCTGCGTTACAAGCGCCACTACTTCACCGCCACCGGATTGGAGAACGAGCCGATCAAGGCCGAGTTCCTCGAACATGCGATGGAAGAAGAGGCGCATGCCAACCAGATCGCCGAACGCATCGTGCAATTGAACGGCGAGCCGGATTTCAATCCTCGCGAGCTGTCCGAACGCAGCCACGCGGACTATGACGAATCGACCGACATCAAGTCGATGATCCGCGCCAACCTGATTGCAGAACGCATTGCGATCGAGACTTATCGCCAGATGATCGAACGCATCGGCGACGACGATCCGACCACCAGGCATTTGCTTGTTTCCATCATGGCGAAGGAAGAAGAGCACGCCGACGACATGAGCGACCTGCTGGATTGACTGCGCCTGACCGGCGCATAGACGCCGGTGAAAGACATACCCCCGGCGCGGCAGTCATGGCAGAACCACCCTATCGACAACAAGCAAGGAGAACAGCATGAACTGGGACATCATCGAAGGCAACTGGAAGCAGTTCAAGGGCAAGGCCAAGCAGCAATGGGGCAAGCTGACCGACGACCAGCTCGACACCATCAACGGCAAGCGCGAAGAGCTGGCTGGCCGCATCCAGAAAGCCTACGGCATCGACAAGGACGAAACCGAGAAGCAGATCAAGGCGTTCGAGGAAAGCAACAAGGACTGGCGTCACTGATTGCTATATCCCGGCATCGCAACCGGGCATCGCGTCTTTGCCGCAACGATTCGCCATGTTTGAAACCGGATTCACACCAAATTAAAACGAGAGGACTTCCAATGAAAAAAATCATCGCTACCTGCATCCTGACGGCCGCCGCTTTCGGCGCCCACAGTCTTGCGAGCGCCGCCGACGCCGTCAAATCCCAATACAAGGCCGACGTGGCCGCCGCCGATGCGGACTACAAGACCGCCAAGGCCAAGTGCAAACCGCTCAAGGGCAATGAGGAAGACGTTTGCAACAAGGAAGCCAAGGCCGCGCACGAAACTGCGATCGCCGACGCCAAGGCCAAACGCAAGACTACCGACGCCAACAAGGATGCCGCAAAAACCACCAATGACGCCGACTACAGCGTCGCCAAGGAAAAGTGCGATGCCCTGAAGGGGGCCGAGCAGGACAAGTGCCAGACCGCAGCCAAGGCAAAGTACGGCAAGTAATCCACCAGTCCCCGAATTGCAGTAATCCAGTAAGGTCATGGAGAGGTAGCGATGCTTCTCCATAAAACAATCACACACATGCAGTTGAATTTACCAACAAGGAGATCATCATGACTTTATCTTTGACCAAACGTATTACGGGCTTTTTCCTCGCGCTGATGATGGTGTCGCTGGTCGGCTGCGCTTCCGGTCCCAACAAGGAAGGCACCGGCGAATATGTCGACGACGCCGTCATCACCACCAAGGTGAAGAGCGCGATTTTCCAGGAGCCTAACTTGAAGTCGGCTGAAATCAACGTCGAAACCTACAAGGGCGTCGTCCAGCTGAGCGGTTTCGTGAGCTCGGCAACGAGTTCGGCCCGCGCCGGCGAACTGGCCAGCGGCGTCAAGGGCGTGAAGTCGGTGAAAAACGACTTGCGTCTGAAATAACGTCATGCCAGGCGGCGGCCTCGGCTGCCGCCTGGAAAATTTCCGGATATTGTCGATCGGATAATTGTTTTATTGGAATTAAGCAAAAAGACGTATTAAGGTATAGTTAGCCGCGGAAGGTCCCGGTGCCGCCGGGCAATTCAAACGAATGATGGGAACGCTGCAACTCAGGCAGGAACAGCGCAGTCATACCGCATTTGCCTGATCAGGAAGGACTGCAGCATTGATTTGATGCTGGTAAAAACTATGACAAAAATATTGGTAGTCGATGATCACGCTGTCGTGCGTGCTGGTGTCCAGCATTTTATTGCGGACATTCCGAATATGGAAGTCGGCGGTGAAGCAAGCACCGCCGAAGAGGCGATCCGCCTGGTGCGCACGCAGGAATGGGACATCGTCTTGCTCGACATCGCGATGCCGGATAAAAGCGGTGTCGAAGTGTTAAAACAAATCAAGCGCGAAAAGCCGGCTCTGCCGGTGCTGATGCTGAGCATGCATCCGGAAAGCCGTTATGCGGTGCAAGTGTTGCGCAGCGGCGCCAGCGGTTATGTGCAGAAGGAAGCATTGGCGACCGACCTGGTCAGCGCCATCAATACGATTCTGCGCGGACACAAATACATCAGCTACGGCGTGGCGGAGTTGCTGACGACCGATCCCGTGGATTCGGAGAAGCCGTTGCACGAGACGCTCTCGCAACGCGAATACGAGATTTTTTACAAGCTGGGCCAGGGGCAGGGCGTGACGCAAATCGCCGATGAGCTGTGTCTGAGCGTCAAGACAGTGAGCACCTACCGGTCGCGCGTATTGCAAAAGATGAATATGGCCAATAACGCCGACATCATTTACTACGCCATCAAGAACAATCTGATCGATTGAGGAAACAGGAAGGCGCAGGTCGCACATTCGCCCGCGGCCGATACAGGGCTTTTTGGAATTGAGTGTCAGGATAGCGACTATGGAGCAGGTATTGCAGGAATTGTCGGAAAGGATGGGGCGTAACGTGACTTCGCCGCTGAAGGTGTTCCTTGTCGAGGACTCGGCCGACGTGCGCGACCTGATCATGGAAAGCCTTGCCGAGATTCCCGGCGTCGAGCTGGCCGGCTATGCCGAGACCGAAGACGATGCTGCCGCCCATCTGGAACACGAAAGCTACGACGTGCTGATCCTCGACATCCAGCTCAGACAGGGCAACGGCATGAACCTGTTGCAGTCGCTGGCGCGCCCAGGCAAAAAAAGTCATGACGAGCTCAAGATCATTTTCAGCAACCACGTCAGCGCCACCTATCGGCGCGTCGGCTTGCAATATGGCGTGCAATTCTTCTTCGACAAATCTTCCGAGTTCACCAAATTGCGCAGCCTGATCGAGCGGCTCAGCGGCAAGGGCAAAGGACTGGGGCCGGCGCGCGAATTGACGCCGGCTTGACCGGGGGTATCCCTCGCAGCATGAGATGCAGCCTGGCGTCGAGTCCGGCATCACGTAGCCGCCTTAGCCGCGCCGTATTAAATATAATGTAGCCGACGCAAGAACGATGATGACGCGGTCTCCGCGCGGCGTTTGCGCGATCAACGGCATATTCGCACCATCGGGGGCTTCGGCACATGCAAATGAAGGCAGCGCGCAACGAGATCGGTGAAGGCTCATCGCTGGAGCACTACGTCGCCACGCAGGCAAATTTTGCCAGCATCGTCACCGCTGCGATGAGCCTGGCGATGATCATCGTGCTGTTCGGCATCGTGGTCCTGATCAGTTGTTACGCCGAAGACGAATATCGCAAGATCCTGGCCGACCTGATCGCCGTCCAGGGCAGCACCGCGGTCGGCTTCATCCTCTCCGGCTCGGCGCTGTACATGCAATGCCTCAACGTCGGGCAGGCAAACCGGCGTCTGGCGATCGCCGCGCGTGTCGTCGCCTTGCTGCTGCTGGTGCTGGGCGCGGGCTTCCTGTTGCAAAATCTTTTCGGCCTGAGCCTGCTGGGCGACCGACTGCCTGGCATGCTGTCCATTCCTCTCGCGCATAGCGCCTTTGGAGCGGCGATTCATCCGCTGGCAGCGGGCAGCTTCGTGCTGATTGCCCTGACGCTGCTGATGCATGACATGCGTCTCAATGCCCGCCATTATCCCGCCGAATATCTGGCCTTCATGCTGATCGGCCTGAGCGCCATTCCGCTGGTCGGCTATCTGTACGGCGTCAACAAGCTGACCTTCCTGCATTATTCGACCGGCATTCCTTTCCTGTCGGCGCTGGGCTTCCTGTTGCTGGGGGCTGCGCTGCTGATGGCGCGGCCGTCGCATCGCCTGATGGCGATCATCGTCAGTCACGCGCCCGGCGGCAACATGCTGCGGCGCTTGCTGCCGTCGATGCTGCTGCTGATCCTGATCCTCAATCTGCTGGTGGCGCGCGGCGCCGAATACGGCTTGTATGCGGACCGGCTGATGCTGCCTTTCCTGACGCTGATCGACGGCGCGCTGGTGGTGTTCATCTTTTGGCGTTTCGCCGGCAAGCTCGATCGCGAATACGGCGCGCGCATGCAGAGCGCCGCCAAACTGGCGGAGACCAACTCCCTGCTGACCGCCGTCAGCGACAGCACGCGCGAACCGATCTTCGTCAAGAACCGGCAGAGCCTGCTGGTCTTCGCCAATCCGGCCATGCTGCAGCAGGTCGGCAAGACCTGGGAAGAAGCGATGTATCGCGCCAGCCGCGAATTGTTCGCGCACAAGGAAGACGCCGATCGCATCGATGAAGACGACCGGCGCGTCATGGCCAGCGGCCTGCCGGAAACCATCGAACAGACCCTGCACCTGCCGCATGGCGTGTTCACCTATCAGTCCACGCGCGTGCCCTGGTTCGACAAGGCCGGCAACGTGTTGGGCGTGATCGGCATCAGCACCGACATCTCCGAACGCAAACGCGCCGAAGACTCGCTGCGCGAACGCGAAGCCCAATTGGAGAAGACCGTCGTCGAGCGCACCGCGCTGCTGCGCGAACTGACCAATCACCTGGAGACCGTGCGCGAAGAAGAGAAGCGTGCCATCGCGCGCGAGCTGCACGACAACATGGGTGCGTCGCTGACCGCCTTGAGCATGCATCTGGAGAGCGTCTACAAGATCCTGCCCGACGACGAAAAATGGCAGGAGCGCAAGCCGCGCATCCAGGGGCTGATGAATTCGCTGGTCGGCACCACGCGGCGCATCCAGACCGAGCTGCGGCCCAACATGCTCGATCTGTTCGGCCTCAAGGCCGCCATCACCGAACAGATGGATGAGTTGGCGGAGCGCAGCGGCATGAGCTGCAAGGCTAGTTTGCCCGACGAAGACGTCGCCATCGGCCATCAGATGGAGATCGCCATCTACCGCATGCTGCAGGAGATGCTCAACAACGTCACCAAGCATGCCAGGGCGACGCGGGTCGACGTGATCCTCGATGTCGACGAAGAGCAGGTCGCCCTGACCGTGCGCGACAACGGCGTCGGCATTTCGCCGGACCGGCGCGACAACAACAAGACTTACGGCTTGCGCGGCCTGCGCGAGCGCGCCACCTTCTTCGGCGGCGAGGTCGACATCCGCTCCGCTCCCGGCAGCGGCTCCATCATCACGATTCGCCTGCCCATCGCTACTCCTGCTGCTCCTGCCGCGCAAGCCTGACACGGCATTCGGTTTTCCGGTCGTTTTTTTCTCTGCTTATCCTACGTTTCAAAGCGGGGCTGTCTTATGGTCCCGCGCAACCCCTCCCGCTAAGATGAACTCATCGCGTTTCCATCCATGGAGGCGTGTGCAGTTGACTGTTGAGCATCGCAGTAACTGGTCTTTCAACTTTCAGAAGTCGTCATGAATAAAGATCAAGTTCAAGGTAGCGCGAAACAGGTAGCCGGCAAGGTTCAACAAAAGGCCGGTGAAATGGTGAACAGCAAGGAACAACAGGTCAAAGGCGTAGCCAGGCAAATCGACGGCAACGTCCAGAAGAGCTACGGCAATGCCAAGGAAGCACTGAAGGATCGCTGATCCCGAGTCGGTGAATGGGAGCGGATGCTCCCATTTTCATGCCTGGCATGTTTTCTTGTAGGAATCGTCTTACGACAGAATCGGAGAAGCACGGCTGTCGAGTCATCCGTCGTTTTGTCATGATGGGGCGAGAGAAAAACAAGCAGGTATTGACTTAACAATTCCCAGATCGCAGTGCCGCAGTCGCGCTGGAAATGTCGAGGGAGGGATTATGAAAAAAACAGCAACCGTTGCTTCGCTCGTACTGATCGGCATGTTGGCATGTTCTGCCGCCGTCGCCGCAACCGGAACGTCCCCCGCTACGCAGGTAATGCATAGTGATGATGCCGCTCATGTCGTCATGGCGAAGAGCCATGCACAGGCTGGAAAAGTATCGAGAGCAAAGCCGGTGATGGACAAGAAGAAATTCCGCTATCTCGACATGGTAGAGAGAAAACATCCCTCTTCTATCCGCAATGCGGTCATCGTGTATGACCACGTGCTGATGAGAAAGAAGGCATGCGACGCGCACGATCCCGCAAGTGTAAGCGAATGTTTAGGGCGTCCTTCGGTGTGAAACTATCCACTCTCAGGACGTCTAAAAAGTATATGCCACGTCAATGGGCATCGGACTGAATCATTTGCTGCAGCGGCAGCATCAATCAACTTTTATAGAGGTGTCATCATGAAAAAAATACATAAGATTGCAGTGACTTCGGTCACTGTGTGCGCCCTCACCGTATTGAGCGGCTGTAGCGGCATGTCCCAACGCGACAAGAACACTGCCATCGGCGCAGGCGTGGGTGCGGTCGGCGGCGCGGTCCTGACCGGCGGCAGCGGTATCGGTACCGTCGGCGGCGCAGCGGTCGGCGGCGTGATCGGTAATCAGGTCGGGAAGTAAACCATAGACCGACACGACATTCCCGCATCGCTCAATGCGATGCAACAGGAATGGAGAAGACAAAAACAAGGGGACCGATCTGGTCCCCTTGTTTTATGGTGCATCCGGAACGGTGTGGTGATGCTGTTCACGTGATGGCGAGTCGGCTTGTGACGATGTACCCGTGGGGGTGTTGCTATTCGGTGGCGGTGTTGGCTTTGTAGATGCGCTTGGCCCGCGCCAGGTCGCTTTGCATCAGATCGCGTGCTTCCTTGCGGCATGCCTTGGCTTCCGCGCGCTTGAGCGGTTTGCATTCCTGCAGCGCTTGCGCATAGGCGGAGTGTGCTTCTTTGATCAGATTCTTGTGATGCAGCCTGGCGGTGTCGTCGCCCTGATACCAGCGCTGCGGATCTTGTTGCGAGACGTCTTCTTCCGCAGCCTGGGCAGGCAGGTGTGCGAAAAAACCGGCGGCCAGGAAGAACGGCAGTAGCAAAAGGTGTTTTCGGCGATTTTTTGTCATCGTTACGAGCTCCTTCCAGTCAAAATGATAAGCGACGTTGCATCTGCACGGTATCTGCAGATGCAACGCCGCCCATCATATCCTGTTTGTGGTGCCCGGAAGAAAAACCTGTATTTCTACAGCCTGCCCAGCAACACCAGTATCAGCAGAATAATGACAACGGTGCCGGCGATGCCGCTCGGGCCATAACCCCAGGAGCGGCTATGCGGCCAGGCCGGCAGGGCGCCGATAAGAATCAGGATAAGTACGATCAGTAGAATGGTGCCGATGGTCATGTTGTTCTCCTTGTTGTACTGCAGGATTTGCAGCGGTTACCGGCGCCGTGCGCCACACCGGTCGGCGGGCGCATGGCGTCAATATCAGAAACGCACCTTCACGTAAGCGGATGGTCCTTTGAGGCGGATGTCGAGGTTGGCGTCGTTGATCGTGCCGCCGCCGTTGCGATCGATGTTGATGCGCGTGATGCCATAGTCGGCGCCGATACCGAGGTTGGCCAGCGGATACCACTCCGCGCCGACTGCCGCGCTATAGATGTGGCCGGTGACGCGGCCCCAGTTCTTCTTCATGCCGGAGGCTTCGGCATAGAGGCGGAAGTCTTTGCTGAAGGCGTGTTTCCAGCCTAATTCGACCAGCGGCGCCCAGGCCTTTTCGGTATAGCTTTCGCTGAATGTGCCGGCGGTGCCGTTGAGCGTCGCAGCTGCGTTTACATCAAGGCGGGCGCGGTAATAGCCGGCGCCGAGGCCAATGCCGAATACGTCGTTGCCCTGGCCTATCCACCATTTATAGGCCAGCGAAGCCATGTCGACCTGAAGGTTGGCGTCGCCGTTGGCGGTCAGGCTGGAGCCGCTGCCGATCCGCG
>NZ_AKJW01000030.1 GCF_000282135.1 Herbaspirillum sp. CF444 | reverse complement strand
CTGCCGCCGGTCGCCAGCGGCAACACCAGCTTGTTGGTCAGGCCGAACTGCGGCAACAAATCGAGGAAGGCTTTCAGCGCGCCGCTGTAAGCCGCTTTGTACACCGGTGTCGCCACGACGACGGCCGAGGCTTCTTCGACGCGGGCCAGCGCGGCCTTGATTTCGGCATCGTTGAAATCGGCGCGGATCAGTGCCTGCCCCGGCAAGTCGCGCACGTCCAGTTTGGAATAACGGTGCCCCAGCGCCGCCAGTTTTTCGCCGACGTGATGCAGCAAACGGGTGGAACGGGATGGTGCTGAAGGACTACCGGCCAGCAAGAGAATCGTCATGGTCAACTCAAAGGATGAATCTGGTGAAGTCTCCGGAAACCGCCATGCGGCTTCCGGAGATGTCATGCATTGTTGCTGTGCTTACTTCTTGTTCGGCACGTACAACTGGTCGAAGCTGCCGCCGTCGGAGAAGTGATCCTTCTGCGCTTTTTGCCAGCCGCCGAAGGTGTTGTCGACGGTGATCAGGTTGACCTTCGGATATTGCGAGGCGTACTTCGCTGCAATCTTCGGATTGATCGGACGGTAGTAGTTCTTGGCGATGATTTCCTGGCCTTCGTCGGAGTACAGGTGCTTCAGGTATTCTTCGGCGACCTTGCGGGTGCCGCGGCGATCGACGACCTTGTCGACCACGGCGACGGGCGGTTCAGCCAGGATGGAGATGGACGGCGTGATGACATCGAACTTGTCCGGGCCCCATTCCTTGAGCGAAATCAGGGCTTCGTTTTCCCATGCCAGCAAGACGTCGCCGAGGCCGCGCTCAACGAAGCTGATGGTGGCGCCGCGTGCGCCGGAATCCAGCACCGGCACGTTCTTGAACAGCTTGGAGATATAGTCGCGCGCGGCAGCGTCATTGCCGCCCTTCTTCAATGCATAGGCCCAGGCTGCGAGGTAGTTCCAGCGCGCGCCGCCGGAGGTCTTCGGATTCGGCGTGATCACCGAGACGCCCGGCTTGATCAGATCGTCCCAATCCTTGATGTGTTTCGGGTTGCCCTTGCGCACCAGGAACACGATGGTCGAGGTGTAGGGCGAGCTGTTGTGGTCGAGGCGCTTTTGCCAGTCGGCCGGCAGCAGCTTGGCCTTCTCGGAGATTTCATCGATGTCGTAGGCCAGCGCCAGCGTGACGACGTCGGCGTCGATGCCGTCGATGACCGAGCGACCTTGCTTGCCGGAGCCGCCGTGCGAGGCCTTGATGGTCACGTTGTCGCCGGTCTTGGCTTTCCAGTACTTGGCGAAGGCCTTGTTGTAGTCCGCGTAGAGTTCGCGAGTCGGGTCGTACGAAACGTTCAGCAACGAGATATCTGCGGCATGCGCCAGCGGCACAACCTGCGAAAACAAGGCTGCCACCGCAACCGACTTGATAAACTTTTTCAACATGATCTGCATCCCTCTTGGTTCAGTTTTGTTCTGGAGGTCACAGATTAATGAGTGGGCAAGCAAAAACGAACGAATACTTTCTTCTCTCAATATGCGAAAATCAGATAAGCAATCGCAAGGCCGCTGAATATAGAGATGGCCTGTTCATATCAAATGCGCATAAGGGAATCACCGGCGGCAATATAGCGACGGACATGACATCCACGTCAGCGTCGATGCCGGCCGAGATCAAATTCCGGCTCCAGCGATACACTTGGGCTGCTTGGCATGCGCCGAAAAGCCGTTTCATTTTGGCGCCGGTAAAACTACTGGAAACGCTTCAAAACGCCTCGTCTTAGCGCATCGCCTTCTTCTCTTTTTCACAATGTGGTATAAAGACCCTATTGCAATGCATCAAACACCGATATGAAAAAAGAAGCCCAAGACGAGACAGGCGCGATATCGATTCAGGTCATTGAGCGCATGGTGTCGCTGCTGGACGCTCTGGCAATGTATCCGGATCCGGTCAGCCTGAAGGAATTGTCGGCCGCGACCAAACTGCATCCGTCGACCGCCCATCGCATTCTCAACGATCTGGTGGTGAAGCGTTTCGTCGACCGTTCCGAGCCGGGCACTTATCGCCTCGGCATGCGCCTGCTGGAACTGGGCAACATCGTCAAGAGCCGCCTGAGCGTGCGCGAAGCCGCGCTCGACTTCATGCGCGCCCTGCACCGCAAGACGCATCAGACCATTAATCTGTCAGTGCGGCAAAGCGATGAAATCGTGTACATCGACCGTTCTTTCTCCGAACGCTCCGGCATGCAGGTAGTGCGCGCTATCGGCGGCCGCGCTCCCCTGCACCTGACTTCGACCGGCAAACTGTTTCTTTCCATCGACGATCCCAAGGCCGTGCGCGCCTACGCCACGCGCACCGGGCTGGCCGGACACAACAAAAACTCGATCACCGATCTCGGCAAGCTGGAACGCGAACTGAGCATGGTGCGCGCACTCGGTTATGCACGCGACAATGAAGAGCTGGAACTGGGCGTGCGCTGCATGGCGGCCGGCATCCGCGACGACTCCGGAAAACTGGTGGCGGGCCTGTCGATTTCGGCGCCTGCAGATCGGCTGCAGGAAGATTGGGTGGAGGACCTGATCACGACTGCGGCGCAGATTTCGTCCGCATTGGGTTTTGTGAATCAGCAGGATGGTGCTGCTTAGGCACCGGGCCTGGTTCAGGATCAGGCAATAAAAAAGGCGAACCTCGGTTCGCCTTTTTTATTGCTTGCGCTCAGCGCAGATCACAATCTGCATCAACCTTCGTCAGCGCGTGCGCGCAGATTCACGCGCGTCAGGTTTTGCGAACCTTGTTCCGACAGCCACTTGCGCATGCGCGCGGCATCGCCGACGTGCGACAGCTTGCCCTTGGAGTCGAGGAAGACCATCACGACCGAGCGACCTTCGATCTTCGTCAGCATGACCAGGCAGTGGCCTGCTTCGTTGATGTAACCGGTCTTTTGCAGGCCGATGTCCCAGTCCTTGCTGGCGACCAGACGATTGGAGCTGGCGTATTGCAGAGCGTGGCCGCTAGGCTCGACCATGTACTTGGCATCGGTCGAGTATTGACGAATGATCGGGTAGTTGTAAGCGGCGACCACCAGTTTGGCGAGGTCGCGTGCGCTGGCGACGTTGTTGCTGGAAAGACCGGTCGAATCGACGTAGTGCGTATCCATCATGCCCAGCGAACGCGCCTTCGCGTTCATGGCGGCAACGAATGCCGGCAGACCGCCCGGGTAATTGCGGCCCAACGCCGATGCAGCGCGGTTTTCGGAGCTCATCAGCGCGATGTGCAGCATGTCGTCGCGCGACAATTGCGCACCGACGCGCAGGCGGGAGCTGCTGTGTTTTTGACGATCGACGTCGTCATCGGTGACGGTCAATGTCTCTTCCATGTTCTGACGCGCCTCCACCACCACCAGCGATGTCATCAGCTTGGTGACGGACGCGATCGGCAAAGCCACGGAAGAATTCTTTTCAAACAGGACTTGCGAACTGGCCTGATCGATCACCAGTGCGACGTTGGAACGCAGCGCCAGCGGATCTTGCGTCAGGTTCAGGCCTGCCATGTCGCCGGCCGTCATCACAGGCGGCACGACCGGCATGGTCGGCATCGCGGCGACGCGTTGATACACGACGCGGCGCTTGCCGTGCACGTAGGCAACTTTTTTGACGAGTTTTTCGCGGTGATCGAGGGAAGCCTGGGTGGCGGCGCGCTTGGGAGCGGCTTGTCGTTTAACGACAACTTTCTTGACTATGGTCTTTTTAGCTGCAGTTTTCTTGGTATTCGCCGACGTTTGGGCTTGTGCGGGAGAAATGCCGGCCAGCACGAAAAGTAGCGTAGTAACGACAGCTAGCGCAGATTTAAGCATTGGTGAACCTCCCCCTGATTGATACATACAAGAAACTGTTGGCAGTGTAGCAAATCAAGGAAAAATCGCAAGATAATTAGGTAGTTAGCGCAACTATTTAAACAACTTTCTTGGAAAATGCGCTTTTTTTACTTTTTGGAAACCTACGCGACTTTTTTCTGTGTCGCGACACCCCTGTAATTTGCTATAACCAGACCCGCCAGTACAAAAATAAAACCCAAAGCATGATACCAGTGTAACGTCTCCCCAAGACAGGCCATCGCGATAACAGATGCAAATATCGGCACCAAATGAACGCATTGAGATGCTCTGACGGAGCCGATACGGTCTATGCCGTAATTGCATGCCAGCGTCGCCAGAATGCTGGGAAACACCGCCAGGTAAAAAATACCGGTCAGACTGCTCTGGTTGAGGGGTATAACGAACGCCTGCCCGCCTCCGTTGACGAGCATTGCAAAAGTTAATGCGATCAATCCGATCACGCCCGTCACCCACAGATAACAAAAGCTCGGCAACACGCGCGGACGCCGCGGCAACAGCAGCAGGTACAGGCTCCACATCACCATCGCCACCAGCATCCAGCCGTCGCCGCGATTGAGTTGAAAACCTGCCAGGCCGGCGAACGAACCATGACTGACGATCACCGCTACACCATAGAGTGAAACATTCACGCCGGTTAGTTCCATGCGACCCGGCCGACGCCGATGCAGTAGTACCGACAACAGCAAGGTCCAGACGGGAATCGATGAATTGAGCAAGGCCGCGTTGGTCGCGCTGGTGTAGTGCAAGGCGCCGAAAATCAGGGCATTGTAAAGTCCCGTTCCCAGCAACGCCAACAGGGTCAGCAGCGGCAACGCCGCGCGAATGTGTTGCCGGTAGCGGATGACATCGCGCAATACAAACGGCGCCAGAATGAGCAGGATCAGCACCCAACGCCAGAATGCCAGCGCCATGGGCGCGACTTGCTGATTGAGCGCTTTGCCGACCAGCATATTGCCGGCCCAGAACAGCGCCGCCGCAGCGAGCGCGAGAACGGCGAGGAAGGTGGATGAGCTGGATGAGCGCGGGGCTTTCACGGGCTGGCGAAGACTGGCATGAGAAGAAATGCCGCCAGCTTAAGCGCCGCCTCATCCTTGGTCCAATATATTATTGGGATGGATTTGAGTCGTGATTTATATTATTTCCAGGACATCATTTCTTGATCGCTTCAACCAGCACGGTGTCGATGTCGAAAGAATAATCTTCGCCCACACGGAAGTAATCCCGCACCTCGGCAGGCGCCGCGCGCCACAGCGACTGAATGGCGGCGATGTGCTCAGGCGAGGTGCGCATGCGCGCCACCCACGAAGAAAACTCCAGCGTGAGCTTCCAGCTCTTGGAAAACTCCACTTGCAAACCGGTCTGGGCGATCAACTTCTTCCACGACGACATGCCGACATTGCGGACGTGCGAGGTGTCGCGCAACAATTCAATCCCCTGCATGTAAGTGTCGGCCAGCACGTCCGCCGGCGCCGCGGTATCGATGACGACGAAGCGACCGCCCTGCTTCAATACCCGCGCTGCTTCCTTCAAGGCCTGCGGCAGATTGCGCCAGTGGTGCGCGCTGAAACGGGTACAAACGACATCAAACGTCGCATCGGCAAACGGCAGGCTATCGGCGCTACCCTGCTGGATTTCAATATTCGGCAACTTGCGGTCTTCTGCGGCGATGCGCACGACTTCCAACATTTGCGCCGACAAGTCATAGGCGACAACCCAGGCCGCAAATGGCGCTACGGCAAAGCTGGCATGGCCGCCGCCACAACCGAGATCCAGCACGCGCGCTTGCGGGTATGCCGCGGCGTAGGCCGCGAGGTCTTGCAGATCCGCGCCCTGGGCGTGTACGGCGCTGGTCAGATACGACGCTGCGGTGGTGCCGAATTGTTCTGAAATCACTTGGTTATGGCTACGCATTCCTGGCTCCTGATAGGGAAAGAATTAATAAAAAATGGCTGGAAAGTGCCAGTCTAGCGATCTCATATTCTGGTACAAGTTCAGTGTTTATACTATTATTAAAACCAATAGCATCAATCGCTTTACTACTACCCCGAGCCATCACCAACGCTCTCTGGTCCACATCTTCCCTGCCCACCACCATGCAAAACGAAGACATCAAACGCAAAGCGCTCGGCGAATTCATCAAGTCTCAACGCGAGCAGACCTCGCCCGCACTGGCCGGCCTCGGCCATCTGTCGCACGGCACGCGCCGCCGCACGCCGGGTCTGCGGCGCGAAGAAGTCGCGCAGCTGTGCGGCATCAGCGTGACCTGGTACACCTGGATAGAACAGGGACGGACCGACTCCATCTCGCCGCAAGCCTTGTCGCGCATCGCCGACGCCTTGCACCTGCCGCGCGCCAAGCGCGCATATCTGTTTGAGTTGGCGGAAAAGAAAGATCCCGTGCATCAGGACGACCACGGAGAAATCGTCGCGCCCGAGATACTTGACGTCGTACGCAATTTTCGCCAGCCCGCTTACGTGCTGGATCGCTATTGGAATGCGCTGGCCTGCAATGCCGCCGCAAAGAACTTATTCACCGGCTGGCTGAGTCCGAAAAGCGAAAGCGGCAACCTGCTCTACTTCACCTTCTGCACGACGGCGTCGCAAGAATTGATCACGGATTGGGAACAACGCGCGCGTCGCCTGGTCGGCGAATTCCGCGCCGATTGTGGACAATACCTGGACGATCCGCAGATCAAGCAGATGGTCGAAGAACTCTCTTCACGCAGCAGTTTGTTCAAACGCGCATGGAGTTTGCAGGACGTGGTGGAACGCGAAGGCGGCGAGCGCCAGTTCCGGCATCCGGTGCGCGGGACCTTGAAATATCAGCAAGTGAATTTTCGCGTGGCGAACCGGCCGGACCTCAAGCTGATTACGCTGATGCCGGCGTGACCTTGCCTTGCCCTACTTCCGGACCACGAACGCAACGCCGATCACGGCGATCACCATGCCGGCAATGCCGACCATGCTGAAGGCCTCGCCGAACATCAGCCAGGCCATCACCGCCGTGGTCGGCGGCGTCAGGTAAAGCAGGCTGGTGACCTGCGTTGCCGCGCTGCGACGGATCAACGCGAACAAGAGGAAGATCGCACCGATCGACAAGGCCAGGATGGACCACAGCAAGGCGCCGATGAAATGCCAGGTCCACGTGACCGTATGCAGGTCAAGACTGAAATCCTCGACAAAAATCGCGAACGGCAACAACACCAGGCCGGATGCGATGAATTGAATGATGGTGCCGGTACGCAAATCGAAATGCGCGCAAAACCGCTTTTGGTACAAGGTGCCGATGGTGATGCTCACCAGCGCCATCACGCACAGCCAGATCGCCATCCATGACAAGCCGATCAGTGAAATCTTGTTGGCGACCACCAGCCCCACGCCGCACAAGCCCAGTCCCAATCCCAACCACTGCCGCCCTTTGACGCGCTCGCCGACGAACGGTGCCGCGAAGGCGGTCAGCACCGGCTGCAAACCCACGATCAGGGCGCTGAGTCCGGCGGGCATGCCCAGCTTGATGGCCGTCCAGACGCCGCCCAGATAAGCCGCATGCAAGAGCATGCCCGAGACAGCGATATGCACGGCCTGCTTTCCTCGCGGCCACGGCGCGCGCAGCACCCACACCAGCGGCAGCAAAAACAGCAGCACGCCGATGAAGCGCAATATCAGGAAAGTCAGCGGCGGCGCATAAGGCAGGCCGAACTTGGCGACGATGAAGCCGGTGCTCCAGATCAGCACAAACGCCAGCGGCACCAGATTGAGCAACAACGGATTCCAGGAAGGGTTTTCCTGCTTGGGGTCGGACTGGGGGTCGGACTGACTACGGGTGGCGACGCGAATCATGATTATCCAAAACGACTGCCTGATGTCTCCGCCTGAACGCGCCGCATGCCAGACCTCAAATCATGAAACCGGTATGGCGCGATCAACGCCAGTCGGCAGCATATTGACTGGCAAGCGTAATTGTTTGTATGTGAACGGCGACGGTGTCTTCGATATTTTTTCCGTAGCCGCCCGCCATCGTAACCGCGATCGGGATTTTTTGCTGGCGACCCAATTCGAAGACCATCCTGTCGCGCTCCGCCAGTCCGGCCAGGCTGAGCTTCATGCGGCCCAAGCGGTCACCCTCATGCGGATCGGCGCCGGCCAGGTAAATAATCAGTTGCGGATCGAAACGTTGCATCAACTGCGCCAATGCGTCTTGCAACGCCGATAGATATTCCACATCGGTCACGCCATCCGGCAGGGCGACGTCGAGATCGCTTTGCTCCTTCTCGAACGGATAGTTGCGCTCGCCATGCAAGGACAAGGTGAAAACGGAATCGTCGTTGGCCAGAATCGATGCCGTGCCGTTGCCCTGATGCACATCGAGGTCAACGACCGCCACGCGGGACACGCGACGCTCGGCTTGCATCAGGCGCGAGGCTACTGCGGCGTCGTTGAACACGCAAAAACCGGCGCCGTGATCGGCATAGGCATGGTGCGTGCCGCCGGCCAGATTGACGGCGACGCCCTGCTCCATTGCGCTGCGACATGCCGCGATGGTGGCGCCTGCCGACCGGCGCGAACGCTCGACCATTTCGGGCGACCAGGGAAAGCCGATTTCTTTTTGTGCGTGGTCGGACAACTGACCATTCGAGACCAACTCGACATACGTCGGATGATGTGCAAGGGCGAGCATCCCGTCGCTGGCGGCGACCGCTTCGTGAAACTCCAGATCAGGTACGCCTCTCGCGGCGCCCTCGCGAATCATGCGGTATTTCACCATCGGGAAGCGATGGCCGGGAGGCAATGGCAACACAAAATGGTCGCTGTAAAACGCTCTCAAAACAGTCTTCTTTCTCTCAAAAAAACCGACGCGGAAGTATGTCTGCTGACTTAAAAAAACAGCGCACAATCTTTTTAAAAATCGGCGACAAAATATATTGACTTGTAGGTATTTTCACCTAGAATCCTGATTGTGCACCGCACAAATTCAGTTTCCAATAATACGCGTGCATGTTCCCAGAACCCTTCATTCTCTTTTTTAATCAGACCAAAGGACCACGAATATGACGACCCTCACCGACCAATTTTCCGCCGCTACCAAAGCAAACTTCGAAGCTCAAGTCGCACTGTTCAGCCAATTCGCAAACAAGACTTTCGAGGGCGTCGAAAAGCTGGTGGATCTGAATTTGAAAGCGACCAAATCTTCCCTGGAAGAAACGCACGATGCCGTTCAAAAACTGCTGACGGCCAAGGATGCACAGGAATTCTTTTCGCTGTCGAGCGCTCAAGCCCAACCCAGCGTGGAAAAAGGCCTGGCCTACGGTCGCCATGTTGCCGGCATTTTTTCGAGCACCCAGGCTGAGCTGACCAAGACCGCCGAAGCCCAGCTCGCCGAAGTCAATCGCAAGGTGATTTCGCTGATCGACGAAGCCTCCAAGAATGCGCCGGCCGGCACCGAAAGCGCCATCTCTTTCGTCAAGACAACGATCGGCAATTTCAACTCGGGATATGAGCAGCTCACCAAGAGCGCCAAGCAGGCAGCCGAGGCCCTGGAAGCCAACGTGTCGACAGCGGTTGACCAGTTGTCGCAAGCAACCGTAAAAGCAACAAGCCGCAGCTCGAAAAAATAATTTGAGCAAGAAGCCTCACCCGGGCAGACATAATTGGATATGATGACTGTTCTGCCCGGTTGCTTCATCCACGTTGACACAGTTGTAACGCTGCAAGATTTCACGCAACGACGCTTGTGCAAGACACGAATTCAGCAAAGAGGCGCCCCCCGTTTCATCCGTAGCGCCTCAGAGCAATCTTTGTCTCCTCGGTATCTGATTTTCCTCCTAAGATACCGTTTCTGATGCCTCGGTGAGCCGGGGCATTTTTTTGTCCCCGCCCCCGTCATCCTCTCCCCGCATTGCCAGCTTACTTACTGTTTTACTTACTGTTCGGCTGATAATCCGCGTTCAGTTTGCGCAGCCCGTCTTCCATCTTGCGGAACGCATCTTCCACCTGCGACGGCTCGCCCTTGACGCCGAGATCGATGTGGCGGCGCGTCTGTTCGTCGCCGACGTGCGGCAGGCTGAACACCTTCACCAGCGGATACTCCGCTTCGATGGCCTCCATCAGCGGCGTAATCGTCGACTCCGGCATTTCGTAGACCAGCACGGATTGTTCCGCCCAGGCCAGACGGTGGAACAGATGCGCGTAATGCGTATCGAGCACCCACTCGAACATCGGCCAAGCCATCACGGGAAAACCCGGCGCAAAATAATGCGTGCCCTCGCCGCTCACATTGGGCACGAAAAAACCCGGGATCTTGTTGTAAGGATTCGGGATGATCGATGAACCAAGGGGAAACTCGCCCATCTTCAGGCGATGCAGGTTTTCCGGCGCGTCATAGTTCGGCACGATGCCGGCTTCGCGCGCGGTGTCGGCGATGCGCTCCTGGATTTTTACCCTGGCGTCCGGATGCAGTTCGAGCGAGACGCCCAGAGCGGCCGCAGCGCATTGGCGCGTATGGTCGTCGGGCGTGGCGCCGATGCCGCCGGTGCAGAAGACGATGTCTTCGCTGGCGAAGGTTCTTTTCAGCGTGGCGGTGATCCGCTCGGGATCGTCGCCGACATATTCCACCCAAGCCAGTTGCAAGCCGCGTGCGGTGAGCAGTTCAAGTACTTTGGGGAAATGCTTGTCGACGCGTTTCCCGGAAAGGATTTCGTCGCCGATGATGATGAGTCCGATAGCCATATGTATCCGTTCACTCCTGCTGGTGGTAACCCGAAATTATGCCCTGATACTAGAACTCATTTCATAAATAGGCGCGAGATGCGTTCTTCCCAGAAAGGGCGCTGGCAAGGCGTGCGACGCGTCGCGTGGCGGTGCCGAATGTGCCAACTCCTGCAAGGAGCGCAACGCGGCCAGCGCCCTTTCTGGGAAGAACCCGGAGGGAGCGGCCTGTTTGGGCGAATTGCTGCGTTACGAATCGGGGTCAAGACGCCCAGTCTTGACCCCAATTCGCGCCTTGCACGTCATCCCAAACAGGACAAGCTCGCACTCGCGCCTATTTATGAAATGAGTTCTAACAATCAGGCAGGCCGCCCGCTAGTTCGCTGCGCCGGCTGTCGCCGCCCCCTCGGCGCGCAGCTTGCTCAGGGCTTCCAGGCAATAGTATTGAAACCACAAGCCGGTGAAGACGAATACCAGCACATACAGCCAGATCGCGCCGGCGGCCAGGATGGGGAAAAAGATCACCGACAGCGCGCCGCCCAGCCACAGCAAGGTCGGCGCCGCCCCCATGGCGCCGGCGATTGCGCCAACCAGCAGCAAGGGCCAACGATGCACATGCAGGATCGCGCGCCGCTCGGCCGGCGTCGCATAGTCGGCCAGCGTGTCGTAAGCCATCACGCGATAAGTCAGCCAGCCCCACAGCACCGGATGGATGACGAAGGCCAGCGGCGGAAAAATGGCGATCGGCAACGTGACGATCCAGGCAAACACGAACACGGCGAAACACCACAGCGAGGTCCAGATGCTTCCCCACCACGAGCCGCCGTGGCGTTGTTCAAGGTGCGGGTAATGACGGCCGCCGACATGGCGTGAAATCGCCGGCACCGCCCACAATCCGACAAACACCAGCGCGGTCAGGATCATCAGCGGCAGCAAGGCCCACATGGCGATCAGCGGGACGATCACCGTCTTCAGCGCCCCCATGTTGAACCAGTTGAGTATCGATCCGGCCACGCCGAAACCGTTGTGCCCGACGAAGTAGTCTTGCAGCCAGTCGATCATCGGCTGCAAACCCCACCACAGGGCGACGCCCCAGATCGCAATCGAAAGTACAAAAGGAAGCACCGTCAGCAGCAGCATCCTGATGTGCAGCTGCGACAGCAGTGCCCGGCCGAATGAGCTGGCGAACAGACGCATCAGCGGGCGGTCCTGCGAGAGAATTCGACGATGCGCTTAAGGCCCAGCCACTGCTGCGCCCAGAAGCCGCGGCCATAATTGCGTCCTTTGCCGGCCGGAGGCGGCAACTGATCGCGCACGCCGGTCATGGCAAAACCCTCGCCGAAATGCGTGGTGCGGAAGATGACGTCCCAGATCGGGAACAGCACCGCAAAGTTATGACCGCCCAGCGAATTCTTGCCGCGGCTTTCGTGGCCGATGCCGATGGCATGATGCAGGCGATGAAAACGCGGCGACACCAGCAGGTATTCGCCGATGCGGCCAAAGTGGATGCGTACGTTGGCGTGCTGCAGACTTTGCAACATGCGCGAGGCCGACACCAGCAGAATGTACTGGCCCGGCTGCACGCCGATGGCCAGTGCGAGCAGCCCCATGAGCACGTCGCGCACCAGATCGTCGAGCAAGTGGTTGCGGTCGTCGCTCCAGAGGTTCATGTTTTCCTGGCTGTGATGCAGGCTATGCAAGGCCCACAGCCAGCGGAAACCGTGCTGGGCGCGGTGATACCAGTAGTCGCAAAAATCCAGCACGACCAGGTAGAACAGGAAACTGACCAGCGCCTGGTCGGTCACGCCGGGCCAGACGTCGTCGAGATTGAAGGTACCCCAGCCTTCCCAATGCAGGAACTCGCTGAGATAGGACATCGCCGGATCGAGCAGGAAGAACACAATGATGGAAAAAGCGCCCAGGCGGTGCAAGGCGGTGTAGATGAAATCGTTCCAACGCGCGCGCTTGTCGGTGATCGCATGCACCGGGATCATGGATTCCAGCGGACGCAGGATGATGAACAGGACCGCCAGCTCGCACACGCCGACCAGAAACCATTCGGTGCCGGTAAATGCTTCTTCGACAAACTCACCGAGGCCGAGCGCAAACACTGCGGGCTGAACGAAGGTTTCGAACAGCCATCCCTGGGCCGTGGCGAACAAATCTGAAAAGGTTTGAATCAGGTGCATCATGCTCAATCCGTGCGTAGTTCGGTGCGTAATTATTTGATGACGGCAGTCTGCTGCTTGCCGAGGGCGGCCTGGTAAGCGGGATGTTCGCGCAAGGTCGCGAAACAATAGCCTTTTTGCTCCAGTCCGGAAATCAACGGCTCCAGCACCGCCGGCGCCCACGGATCCTTGCGCGACCAGATGCCCAGATGCGCCATCACGATGTCGCCGTCCTTGAGTTTTTGCAAGGTTTTCTGCAGCAGCATGGCATTCGGCCATTTGTCGCTCGGCAGCTCATCGCCCGAAAATCCGGCCTCGGCCCAACCGATATGAGAATAGCCGCAAGCCCGCCCGGCCGCCAGCAATTGCGGCGTCAATTTGCCGCCCGGCGCGCGCCACAGGTGATCGAGTCTGGAGCCGGTCAACTCGGTGAAGCGATCGGCCACGCGTTGCAACTCGCTGCAATACTGCGCGGCAGTCCAGACCTCTTTCTTGCCGGCTTGCGCGCCGAATTGCGGTTTGACTTCGATACGGCCGTCGGGCAAGTCGCGCTGGACGTAGACGTGATCGAAGGTATGCGTGCCGAAGGCATGTCCCTCGGCTACCCGGGCTTTCCAATACGGCGCCCAGGCCGGATCCAGCGTGTAGTCGCCGTGTATGGTTTTTTCGTTGGCGAGGAAGAAGGTCGCCTTGATGTGGTGCTTGTTGAGCGTCCGGGCGATGTAATCCGCCTGGGACTGGCTGCCGGTGTCGAAGGTCAGGTAAATCGTCCCCTTGCAGGAAGCGGCAGTATCGGTCGCCGCCTGCGCCGGCCAGATTGCTGCGGTTACGGCGGCAGTAGCTGCCAAAACCGCAATCTTGCGCAGGCGAGACGATCTGGCTGGCAACGGCGTCCGCATCAGAGGTCGGGAGCCCGATTGAAGAAATAGATCCCGTGCGGCGAGCGGCCGACCGGAATGACCTTCATGACCTTCTTGCTGGCAAGGTCGATGACCGCCACTTTCTTGATCCAGCGCAGCGTGACCCACATGGTCTTGCCGTCGTCGGTGATCTCCATGCAATCGGGGCCGCCCGGAACCTGGATGTTGCCGACGTTTTCCAGCGTCTGCAGGTCAATGATGTTGATCGTGTTGGAAACGCGGTTGGAGACATAAACATAACGCTTGTCGCCATGCGCGCGGAAATTGTGCGCACCCTCGCCGGTACGGATCGTCTTGACGGTCTTTTGCGTGCGCCAGTCGATGACCTGCACGTAGTCCTTGCCCATGATGCCGACCAGCAGGTACTTGTTGTCCGGCGTCATGAAAATACCGGCAGGCAATTTGCCTACCGGCATGGTCCATTTGACCTGCTGGGTCGCCAGGTCGATGGCGCTGATTTCGTTGCTGCCCTGCTGGGTGATGAAAGCGGTGGTGCTGGCGGCGTCGAAAGCGATATGGCTTGGCGTCTTGGCCAGGCGCACCCGCTTGGCCAGTTCCAGGTCGCGGCCGTCGTAGCGATAGACATCGACGCGGTCCAGGCGCAGGCCGTTGGCGACAAACCATTTTTGGTCAGGCGAGAAGCCGATCTGATACGGATCGATGATGCCGCGCAACTGGCGCTGGATCTCGCCGGTCTTCGGATCGAGGAAAATCAGCTGGTTGCCGGTGGCGCTGGCGACGATCAGGGACTTGTTGTCCGGGGTCGCCATCAGATGGTGTGGCTCCTTGCCGACGGAGAAGGTGTTGATTTCCTTGTAAGTGGACTGATCCAGCAGGGTCACGGTCGCATCGCCGGAATTGAGCACGACGACGACATTCGCAACATTCGCGTACGCCGGAGCGGCAAGCAGCACGCCCAGCGACAGCACCAATGGGAAAAGCCGGGAAATCCGGAAAAGCCGGGCAAAACTATGCAACATGAAGAAACTTTACTTAAAAATTTGCGATCTTATCGTGCATAACATCCGAAAAAGCACGCCCCAGGGCACATAACGCCTCTGATGCCGATTCGGCTGACACGAGAGGTGTTGAACATTATGTTTTGGTTTACACTGCGACCAACCCCGTTCAGTAACGCAGCATGCAGATGCGCAAGACACAGGGAAACAGGGCCTTTCAGTGCTCCTGCCTCCCGGACGCGCGGCTAAAAATCAACTAATCAATTGCCGACAAACGGCATGAACATATACTTTGAAAGGGAAAAAATGTCCACTATCGCTACCTCCTCTGGACTGCAATACGAAGAAATCCAGGTTGGCACAGGCGACGAAGCCAAGGCCGGGAATCATGTCAGCGTGCACTACACCGGCTGGTTGCAAAATCCGGATGGCAGCGCCGGCAGCAAATTTGACTCCAGTAAAGACCGCAACGATCCATTTGCGTTCCCTTTGGGTGCAGGCCATGTGATCAAGGGCTGGGACGAAGGCGTCCAGGGCATGAAGGTCGGCGGCGTCCGCAAACTGATCATTCCGGCCTCGCTGGGCTATGGCGCACGCGGCGCCGGCGGCGTGATTCCGCCGAACGCCACGCTGATTTTCGAAGTCGAACTGCTGGCTGTCTGAGTCCGTTTAGCCTGGTATCCATTCAAGGAGAAGACGATGAGTCTGCAGGAACAATTTGAGCAAACCGTGGCGGAGTCCAAGAATCTGTCGGAACGCCCCGACAACATGACGCTGCTGAAGATGTACGGCCTGTACAAGCAAGGCAGCAGCGGCGACGTGCAAGGCGAGCGCCCCGGCATGACCGATTTCGTCGCGCGCGCCAAGTGGGATGCATGGGCCGCCATCAAAGGCCTGCCGCAGGAAGAAGCGCAACAGCAGTACATCGACCTGATCGCCGACCTGAAAGATTGAACGCCAGGTCAGGACAAGCACAATAAAAAACCCGCCTCGGCGGGTTTTTTATTGCTCAAACAGCAATATGCCTCATTGTTTCGGCCGCACATCGCGATTCAGGAGGTTTGGCGGCACCTGGCCCGACAAAGCGGCAATCAGGTTATCGGCAGCGCAATTGGCCATCGCCAGCCGGGTCGGCGTCGAGGCGCTGGCGATATGCGGCGTCAGCACCACGTTCGACAAACCGAGGAAATCCGGATGGAAAGCCGGTTCGTTTTCAAACACGTCCAGCCCGGCCGCAGCAATTTTCCTGTCGCGCAAGGCCGCGATCAGCGCCGCGTCGTCGACAATGCCGCCGCGCGCCAGATTGATCAGCGTCGCCTGCGGTTTCATCAAGGCGATGTCGGCGGCCTTGATGGTGTGGTGAGATTCTTTCGAATACGGCAACACGAGGATCACGTGATCCGCCGTGCGCAGCAGTTCTTCCTTGCCGACGTAACGGGCGTTATTGGCGCGCGCCTCCAGCTCCGGCGACAGCGGCGAACGGTTGTGATAAATCACGTTCATGTCGAAACCCATGGAACGGCGGGCAATCGCCTGACCGATCCGTCCCATGCCGATGATGCCCAGCGTCGAGCCGTGCACGTCGGGACCGGTGAAGCTGTCGTAGCTCCACTTCTTCCAATGACCGGCACGCAGCCAGTGCTCCGATTCGGTCACGCGACGCGCGGTCGCCATCAACAGCGCCCAACCGAAATCGGCGGTGGTTTCGTTGAGCACGTCGGGCGTATTCGTAGCCTGCACGCCGGCATTGGTCGCGGCCGCCACGTCGATGTTGTTGTAGCCGACGGCCATGTTGCAAACCGCCTTCAACTGTGGATTGGCGGCGAACAAGGCGGCAGTCACCGGCTCGCTGGGCGTGGAGAACAAGCCGTCTTTGCCGCGCACTTTTTCCAGCAGCTCGTCGGCGGTGAAGATGCGGTCTTCCTGGTTCGATTCGACCTCGAAATGTTGCGCCAAGCGCTCCAGCACTTCGGGAAACACCGCGCGGGCCACGAAAATCTTAGGTTTCATGCTTGTCTCTTTTTATCGTTAAACAAAGAAGATGAAGGTCATCACTATGAACAGCGGCATCAGGATCACCAGCGACCAGAGCATATAGCCGAAGAACGAAGGCATCTTGATGCCGCGATCCTCCGCAATCGCCTTGACCATCATGTTGGGCGCATTGCCGATGTAGCTGTTGGCACCCATGAACACGGCGCCCGCCGAGATCGCCGCCAGGGTCGACGACAGCGTCGTCATCAGCGTCTTGGCGTCGCCCGATGCGGTATTGAAGAAGACCAGATAAGTCGGCGCATTGTCGAGGAAGGACGACAACACGCCGGTGATCCAGAAATACATCGCATCGACCGGCTGACCGTCGGCACCCGTCACCGCGCGCACCACCGCACCAAAAGCTCCCGCCTCGCCGGCCTTGAGCATGGCGATGACGGGAATGATGGTGATGAAAATCCCGGCAAACAATTTCGCCACTTCGGCAATCGGTCCCCAGGCAAAATCATTGCCTGCCCGCGCCGACTTCGGCGTGATCCACAACGAAATCAATATCACCGCCACCAGCGCTACGTCGCGCAAGAGGTTTTGCAGTTCGACCGGCGTTCCCATGACGGAGAACTCCACGTCCGGCTTCCAAAAGCCGCTCATGAGGACCAGGCCGATGACCGCCAACAGCAAGACGAAATTGATCTTGCCTTCGAAGCGGATGCGCGAATCCGGGGTCGGATCGAGCGCCGGCGGCAACTCTTCTTCCTTGTTCCGATAGTAGTGCCTGTCGAGCAGATAAAAGATCGCCAGCAAGGAGACGCAGACGAACAGCGTCTCCGGGAAGATGTGCTGCATGGTCCAGAAGAAATCCACGCCTTTCAGGAAGCCGAGGAACAGCGGCGGATCGCCCAACGGCGTCAGCGAACCGCCTGCATTGGCCACGAGGAAGATGAAGAACACGACGATGTGCACGGCATGCTTGCGGTTGTCGTTGGCGCGGATCAGCGGACGAATCAGCAGCATCGACGCCCCGGTCGTCCCCATGAAACTGGCCAGCACGGTACCCAACGCAAGCAAGCCGGTATTGAGCGCCGGCGTGCCGTGCAGATTACCGCGCACGCAGATGCCGCCGGCCACCACGAACAAGGCAGTCAGCAAGGCGATGAAGGGAATGTATTCCGCCAGCAAGGCATGCACCGTCCCTGCCGCCGCGGCATATCCGCCGAACACGACGGCAAAAGGCAACAGGAAAGCCAGCCCCCATGCAATCGCGATCTTGCCATAGTGATGATGCCAAAAATGCTCGAACAGCAACGGTCCGAGAGCAATCGACAACAGCAAGCCAATGAAGGGAATGCCCCACAACGCAGACAAGGTACTGCCGTCAAGATCAGCCGCGAAAGCCAGATTCGGAAGCAGTAAGGCAAGGGCCAGAGAGGCCGAGGTTGTGAGGAGTTTTTTATGCAATTTTGGCCCTGTGGAATCGGGAAAAACCGTTCAAGAAAATCCGGATCGGTCGAGGGCACACTATACCAGCAAGACCGGCCCGGCTGGCCGGAATCGGCTTGCTTTAAAATATTTCAACTCGCGCAATTTTCTTGTAAAACCGCGCCTGCGGCACGCCATTACTTGATCTCGAACACCTGCCGCAAATACTTCACGTAAGCTTCGTCATCGCACATGTTCTTGGCCGGCGTATCGGACAATTTGGCGACCGGCTGGCCGTTACAGCGCACCATTTTCATGACCACCTGCAGCGGCGTGTAACCGAGGTCGTTGGTCAGGTTGGTGCCGACGCCGAAGGCCACCTTGGCGCGATCCTTGAAGCGCAGATACAGCGACACCACCTTGTCGAAATCGAGGCCGTCCGAGAACACCAGCACCTTGCTCTTGGCGTCGACGCGGTTGTTGTTGTAGTGCTCCAGCAAGCGCTCGCCCCATTCGAACGGGTCGCCGGAATCATGGCGCGCGCCGTCGAACAGCTTGCAGAAATACATATCGAAATCGCGCAAGAACGCATCCATGCCATACACGTCCGACAAGGCGATGCCGAGGTCGCCGCGATATTCCCGCGCCCACATTTCAAAGCCGTAGATCTGAGAATCGCGCAGACGCGGACCGAGCGCCTGGCAGGCTTGCAGATACTCGTGCGCCATGGTTCCCAGCGGCGTCAGGTCGTGCTGCAGGGCGAACTGCACGTTGGAGGTGCCGGCAAAATGACTGCCCATGCTGTCCTTCATCGCCAGGATCACTTCCGCATGCCAGCTGCGCGAAAAGCGGCGACGGGTGCCGTAGTCGGCGATCTTGCAGCCTTCGAGCAGGGGGTTGTCGGTCAGCAGCGCGATCTTGTCGCGCAGGCGCGCGCGGCCGGTTTCATAGTCGGGCGCTCGTTGCGTGGCGCGGAAATACACTTCGTTGACGATGGCCAGCACCGGCACTTCGAACAGGATGGTGTGCAGCCACGGGCCTTTGACCTGGATGTCGATCTCGCCATTGTTGAGGGGCGACGGCGTGACGCTGATGTATTTTTCGTTGAGGTGGAAGAGATCGAGAAAGTCGACGAAGTCGCTCTTGATGAAGCGGAAACTGCGCAGGTAGGCCAGCTCCGACTCCTGGAAACGCAGGCGGCACAGCGCGGCGATTTCAGCCTTGATCTCGTCGATGTAGGGAGTCAGGTCGACATCGTCGTTGCGGCATTTGAAGCGGTACTCGACCTGGGCACCGGGGAAATGATGCAGCACGACCTGCATCATGGTGAATTTGTACAGATCGGTATCGAGCAGGGAAGAAATAATCATGGGACCTGGCGACGCACCACCATGTGTGCGAGAGAGGAGACAAGGGGCACTATCTTACCTTGGATGAGGCCGAAGGTGCCCCGCCTGTGCGCATGGTTTATCGACAAACACGATCACCGCATTGCCGAAGCCGGCCGACGGCCCTTGATGTAGGTCTCGTCAGGCATGTAGCGCGTGCCGTCCAGATAACGCCAGTCGCTGGAGGGACTGCGCCCATCCTTGTAACCAAGCGTGCCGATAAAAGCCCCCATGCTGGATTGCTGATCCTGGACGCGGAATACGATGGGTCCCACCGGCGACTCCATGTTCAGTCCGCGCATGGCGGTCACGAGCTTGTCCGAGTCGACCGAGCCGGCCTTCTTCATCCCGCAGACAATCGCCATGACGGTGCTGTAGCCGAAGATCGCCGCCTGATGCGGCTTCTCGCCGTAGCGCTTCAGGTAGGCCTCGCGAAACCGTTGATGTTCGGACGTCGTGATCTGGTCGGTGGGATAGCCCAGCACCACCCAGTTCCGTACCGCTTCATACTGCCCCGCCATATCGCCCAGCGCTTCGCCGGCCGACATCGAAAACACCGTGCTGTCCGCGAACAAGCCCTGACGGCTGCCCTCTTCCACGAATCTTTGCAGGTCGGCGCCGAAAGTCACGTTGAAAATCGCATCCGGACGCGCCTGGCGCAACACCCTCACCGCATCGGCGGCCTTCAGCTTGCCCATGGCCGGCCATTGCTCGGCGACGAACTCGATGTCGGGGCGACGTGCTTTCAGCAACAGCTTGAAATTGGAGACGGCGCTCTGGCCGTATTCATAGTTGGGCGCAATGATGGCCCAGCGACGGCCCGGCAGCTTGGCGGCGGCTTCGGCGAGCATTGCGGCCTGCATGTAAGTCGACGGGCGCAGGCGGAAGGTATAGCGGTTGCCCTTGTCCAGCGTGATCGCGTCCGACAAGGCGTCCCCGACCAGGAACAGTTTCTTTTCCGAAGCGGCGACTCGCGCTACGGCCAGCGCCACGTTCGACAGCATGGACCCGCTCAGGACGTCGACCCGGTCGGTTTTAAGCAGTTGTTCGGCATGTGTGACGGCTTCATCGGGATTGCCGCTGTCTTTGCGCGAGACCAATTCGATGTTGCGGCCCAGCACGCCGCCTGCGGCATTGACTTCGGCCACGGCCAGTTCGGCACCGTTATGGTATGACTCGCTCGATTTCGGCACGCCGCTGTAGCTGTTGACCTCGCCGATGCGGATGTTCTGCGCCTGCGCAATGGTAGTGAGCGTCAACAGGCATAAAGCGGCAAGGCTGGTCAGGCGGCCGAGTCGTACTTTTCTTTTTGTTTGTCCGGCGTACACGTTAAACCTGTCCTTTGACGAATGAATATTTCATATTTACTTATACGCAATCTGTATAAGCCTCATTTGTGAGAAAAGTTGAATTGCCTTAAAATACAAGGCTTTCCAGCCGGTTACCCAGGAATTGTTGCGCAAGCAGCGAATTAGCGCCGAGGCCGCCTCAAAAAGGCGCTCCCGATCCGCACAAAAGCTGCGGCAACAATGCATGCGCAAATTGACCGTTACATAATCGCTACATATTGCGCGCCATATTGCCACTAAATCCGGCTGAGTTTGACATCGGTTTTAAAGAAATTTTACAGATAGGACTGTTATGACCCACGTTGTGACCGACTCCTGCATCCGCTGCCGTTATACGGACTGCGTTGATGTATGCCCGGTTGATTGCTTCCGCGAAGGCCCGAATTTTCTCGCCATTGATCCGGACGAGTGCATCGATTGCGCCGTCTGCGTTGCGGAATGCCCAGTCAATGCGATCTATGCGGAAGAAGACGTCCCGGCCGATCAGCAAGAATTCATCAAGCTCAATGAGCAACTGGCGCGCAACTGGCCTTCCATCACCAAGACCAAGGCTCCCCTGGCAGAAGCCGAGGAATGGAAAGACGCCAAGAACAAACTGGAGTTCCTGCAGCGCTAAGCGATGCACCAGCCGGAGGCCGGAACCGAGATTCATCCGGCCGTCGGCTGCAACGGACACAGCCTTCACCTCTTAGCCATATAGCCAAGATCGGGAATGCACCGGCGGAAAATGCCGCGCAAACCTGCCTTGGCCGGTAGCCAATTGAGTCTGGAAACACCTCTCAACTGAAACGGGAATTGGATTTTTTATGGATAACTTCAAGATTGCGGCCGCTGACGCCGGCAAAACAACGCCGATCGAAACCGATGCCGTCATCGTCGGCGCGGGCCCTGTCGGCCTGTTCCAGGTATTCGAACTCGGCCTGCTGGAAATCAAGGCCCACGTCATCGACTCGCTCGCCAACGTCGGCGGCCAATGCGTCGAACTCTACCCGGACAAGCCGATCTACGACATTCCCGCCGTGCCGGTCTGCACCGGCCAGGAACTGACCGACAACCTGCTCAAGCAGATCGAGCCGTTCGACCCGACTTTCCACCTGGGCCAGGAAGTCACCGTCGTGCAAAAGCGCGAAGACGGCCGTTTCGACCTCGAAACATCCGCCGGCACCAAGTTCATCACCAAGACCATCTTCATCGCAGCCGGCGTGGGCTCGTTCCAGCCACGCACTTTGAAAGTCGACGGCATCGAAGCCTTCGACGGCTCGCAACTGTTCTATCGCGTCAAGGATCCGGCCCTGTTCGAAGGCAAGAACATCGTCATCTGCGGCGGCGGCGACTCCGCGCTGGACTGGGCGCTGAACTTCGTCGGCAAGGCCGAATCCGTCGTGCTGCTGCACCGTCGCGAAGAATTCCGCGCGGCGCCGGCATCGGTGGCCAAGATGAAGGAACTGTGCGAACAGTACGAAATGCAATTCCTGGTCGGCCAGGCCACCGGCTTTGAAGCCAAGGACGGCAAGCTGTCCGAAATCAAGGTCACCGGCGCCGACGGCGTCACCCGCCGCCTGCCGCTGGACATGCTGCTGGTGTTCTTCGGTTTGTCGCCAAAACTGGGCCCGATCGCCGAATGGGGCCTCGACATCGAGCGCAAGCAACTGAAAGTGGTCGACACCGAAAAGTTCGAAACCAACGTTCCGGGCATCTTCGCGGTCGGCGACATCAACACCTATCCAGGCAAGAAGAAGCTGATCCTGTCGGGCTTCCACGAGGCCGCGCTGGCGGCCTTCGGCGCGGCGCCGTACATCTTCCCGGAGAAGAAGATCCACATGCAATACACCACAACGTCGCCGAAACTGCACAAAATCCTCGGCGTCGAAACCCCGGTTTTCGACTGATCCTTGCACCATCGGCGATCAGGCCGGTCCGGCAAAAAGCCTCTTTCCTTCCGGAAAGGGGCTTTTTTCTTGCCTGAATATCCCCCATATGGACTCAGGAAAAACATACTGATGCCGATAATGCTTGTATAAATCGTTGAATAAAAAGGCTTTATATGATCGACAAGCTGAAAATTCTTTGTCGACATTTCGCGTTTTTATCATGCTTCCGGGAAGGACGGCGAAGGGTGATCCGTGGTAAAATATTGCGTTGCAACATAGCAAGTTTTGTCGTCTGAACGGCGCACAATGCCGTTATGGACATATCTGGATCAATATCAGCCAGCTTCATGCGTATTATGTGTAAAGGTCAGCCATGCTTTATCAACTTCATGAATTAAACCGCACCTTTCTCAATCCCCTGATGCAGTGGGCGGAAACCTCGGCAAAACTGTTCTCCGATCCTGTTTCCCCGCTCGCACATACGCCATTTGCACAACGCATCGCCGCCGGTTACGAACTGCTCTACCGCCTCGGCAAAGACTACGAAAAACCCCAATTCCAGATCGATTCGACCGAAATCAACGGCAAGACCGTCGACATCATCGAAAAAGTTGCCGAAACAAAACCATTCTGCCGTCTGATCCACTTTCGCAAGGATCTGGACGCCAAGCAACTGGCCGCGCTCAAACAACCGACCGTCCTGCTGGTCGCGCCGTTGTCCGGCCACCATTCGACGCTGCTGCGCGACACCGTGCGCGGCCTGCTGCCGAACCATGACGTCTATGTTACCGACTGGACCGACGCGCGCATGGTGCCGCTGGACAAGGGTTCCTTCCACCTGCACGACTATGTCTACTACATCCAGGACTTCATCCGCGCGCTGGGCCCGGACGTCCACGTGATCTCGGTATGCCAGCCGACCGTGCCGGTGCTGGCGGCCATTGCACTGATGGCCAGCGCCAACGATCCCAAGCTGCCCAAGAGCATGACCATGATGGGCGGCCCCATCGATGCGCGCAAATCGCCGACCGCCGTCAATGACCTGGCGACCGAAAAGCCGTTCAGCTGGTTCGAGAACACCGTCATCTACAGCGTGCCGCCGAATTACCCCGGCTTCGGCCGCAAGGTCTATCCCGGCTTCCTGCAGCACGCCGGCTTCGTCGCCATGAACCCGCGCCGCCATGCCGAAAGCCACTGGGATTTCTACATGCACCTGCGCGACGGCGACGACGAGTCGGCCGAAAGCCACCGCAAATTCTACGACGAGTACAACGCCGTGCTCGACATGCCCGCCGAGTTCTATCTGGAAACCATCAAGATCGTGTTCCAGGACTTCGACCTGCCCAAGGGCACCTGGGAAATCGAAGGCAAGACGGTGCGTCCGCAAGACATCAAGTCGGTCGCCCTGTTCACCATCGAAGGCGAACTGGACGACATCTCCGGCTCCGGCCAGACCCAGGCGGCGCAAGAGCTGTGTTCGTCGATTCCGAAATCGCGCAAGCAGCATTTCACTGCGCCGAAATGCGGTCATTACGGGATTTTCTCGGGGCGCCGCTGGCGCGAAGTCATCTGTCCGAAGATCGGCGAATTCATCAAAGCCAATTCCTGACACCGGACGACGCACACGAAAGCCTTTGCCGACTAACCGGCAAAGGCTTTTTTATTGACCGGAGGATTCCCCACGTCAGGCCGGTTTCCCGGATAATACGGCTCCAGATCCTTCGCGTCGTCCGTGACGCTTTTCATTACCTCCGCTCATTCACCGTGTCTTCTTCCGCTGTCCCGTCGCTCGCCGACCAGATCGAAAACCTGCTGCCGCAAACCCAATGCAGCAAGTGCGGCTATCCTGCCTGCCGTCCGTACGCAGAAGCCATCGCCGAAGGCAGCGCCTCCTACAATCAATGCCCGCCCGGCGGCGCCGAAGGCATCGCCCGCCTCGCCCAATTGCTGGAACGCCCGTTGTTGCCGCTCAATCCGGCCAACGGCGTCGAACGCAGCCGTACGCGCGCCGTCATCGATGAGGCCGTCTGCATCGGCTGCACGCTGTGCATCCAGGCTTGCCCGGTCGACGCCATCGTCGGCGCCGCCAAGCAGTTGCATACCGTGCTGGCCGACGCCTGCACCGGCTGCGACCTGTGCGTCGCACCCTGCCCGGTCGATTGCATCGCCATGGTCGAGGTCTCGCCCGGCAAGACAGGTTGGGACGCCTGGTCGCAGCAGCAGGCCGACACGGCGCGCGCGCAACACGATTTCCGCAGCTTGCGCCTGCGCCGCGAGAAGGAAGAAAACGACGCCCGCCTCGCGGCCAAAGCCGCCGCGAAACTGAAGGAAGTGGAATCGGCGCACGCGCTGTCGCCGCAAGAAAAAGCCGAGCAAGACCGCAAGAAAGCCATCATCCAGGCCGCCATCGAACGCGCGCGCCTGAAGAAAGAGCAAGCCGCCGCGACCGACACCAACCCATCAGCCAAGCCACACTAAATAGTCAAGTCCAGCCATGAACAGCGAAAAACGCCGCGAAATATTCACCCGCCTGCGCCAAGCCAACCCGACCCCGACCACCGAGCTGGAATACACCACGCCGTTCGAGCTGCTGATCGCCGTGCTGCTGTCGGCGCAAGCCACCGACGTCTCGGTCAACAAGGCCACGCGCAAGCTGTATCCGGTCGCCAACACGCCCGCCAAAATCTACAAACTCGGCGTGGATGAACTGATCCCGTATATCCAGACGATAGGATTGTTCCGCACCAAGGCCAAGAATGTGATCGAGACCTGCCGCATCCTGCTGGAACAGCACGGCGGCCAGGTACCGCAAACCCGCGAAGAACTGGAAGCCTTGCCCGGCGTCGGCCGCAAGACCGCCAACGTGGTATTGAATACGGCCTTCGGCCATCCCACCATTGCCGTCGACACGCATATTTTCCGCGTCTCCAACCGTACCGGCATTGCACCGGGCAAGGACGTCGATGAAGTCGAGCGCAAACTGATGAAGTTCGTCGCCCCGGAATTTTTGCAGGATGCGCATCACTGGCTGATCCTGCATGGCCGCTATACCTGCATCGCGCGCAAGCCGCAGTGCTGGAACTGCATCATCGCCGACCTGTGCGAATTCAAGCAGAAGACGCCGCTGCCGCAAAAGGGCGTCTGAGCGTTATCCACATCTCCCTGCGGCAGATTAATTCACGCTGCCGGAGATGATCTTGCGCACCACCCAGCTCTGATCCTGTACTTCGTAAATGGTAAAGGTAGGATGGTTGAGATCGCCTTCGCGGTTGAAGGAAATCATCCCTGTCATGCCCGCGAAGTGAATATCGTGCAAGGCCTCCGCCACCTTCTTCGGATCGACCGAGTTGGCCTGGCGCATGGCGGCAATCAATACCTGCGTGGCGTCGTAGGCAAACGGCGCGTACAAGTCGATATTGCTGTCGAATTTCTGCATGTAGTTCTTCTCGAAACTCTTCCAGCCCGGCATCTTGTCCATCGGCAGTCCCGGCTCCAGCACGATGCTGCCATTGCCGTCGGCGCCCGCAGCCCTCAGAAACGGCAAGCCGACGGTGCCGCTGGCGCCGATGAAGCGCGTCTGCAAATTGCGCCGCTTGATGGCGCGCGCCAATGTCGACGCCTGCATGTCCAGGCCGCCGAACAGCACCGCATCGGGCCGCAATCTGACCGCCTCCGCCAGCACCGCATTGAAGTCCGAAGTCTTGTCGCTGACCGTATGCGATCCCACGATCTGCGCCCCGTGCTCTTTGGCGCTACGACTGAATTGTTCGACGAAACCGCGCCCGAACGGCGTGCCGTCATCGACCACCAGAACACGCCTGGTTTGCAGGATTTTTACCGCATAGTCGGCGGTGTAGCTACCCGCGCTGCCGTTGTTGCCGATGGTCCGAAAGGTGGCGCGGTTGCCCTGTTGGGTATAGAGCGTGCTCATGGTGGCCGGCGATATCTGGATCACGCCGGCGGCGTTGTAGATGGGGGCGGCAGCCAGGCTGGCGGCGCTGTTCCAGTGGCCGATCACGCCGACCACGCCGGTCTTGGCGAGATAACGGGCGACGAATTCGGCAGTACGAGGATTGGTACGATCGTCCTGCTGCAGCAATTGCAGTTGCACCGGCTTGCCCTGGATCTGCAAGCCGCGCTTGTTGGCCTCGTCCACGGCCAGTTGCGCGGCATTGGCCATGCTCTTGCCGACGCCGGAAGACATGCCGCTCAGCGGTCCGGCGTAACCGATCAGCACGGTCTGCGCTTCCTTGCCGGCCTTCCCCGCTTTCTCCGCCTTTTCCGCTTTTTCCGCCTTGTCTGTCTGGAGCGAAGCAAGCGCAATGGGATTGACGGCAAAGCAAAGCGCGCAAGACGACAGCGCGAGCCGCAACAGCAATTGCCATTTGCAAAACCTGTGCTTCATGATCGGCGTCCCTTTTCGAAATGTGGCGATGTATCCTCGCCCTCTGCACGCATCTTACCGCACGACAACTTCATCGGAAATATTTCGGCGCGATGGCGTGCAGCAAGCCTTGAAAGTCGCCAGTCCGCGGCGGGAAGACTTCGGCGATAAGACGTACAATGACGCTTTTACGTCCCAGCCGCCGCAATGTTCAACCCGTCCCAGCACGATGTGCGCCGTTTCTTTTGCGAAGCCTTCCGCAAGCATCGCCAGAACCAGATCCTGACCCCGCTCGAAGCCATCGCCCGCGACTGGATCGTCCAGCACCCCGAGTACGACGACGAGCTGGCCGATGTCGAACGCGCGCTGGAAGCCGATTACCCGGTCGAACAAGGCCGGACCAATCCTTTCCTGCATCTGTCGATGCACCTCTCGATCAGTGAACAGATTTCCATCGACCAGCCGCCGGGAATCCGCAAGGCCTTCCAGGCCCTGGCCCAACGCAAGGGATCGGAGCACGAGGCGCAGCATGAAATCATGGAATGTCTGGGCGAGGTCATCTGGAACTCCCAGCGCAGCGGTCTGCCGCCCGACAGCGCCGCCTACATCGAAAGCATCCGGCGTCGCTGAGCTTGCAGTCTGCCAGTCTGCTCCCGGCAGATGACACGCAAGTGACGCTCCCATGAAAAAAGCCACGGCATGCCGTGGCTTTTTTATAGCAGGCCGGCGGCGACGTCGACTTCGCCGGCTTTTGCCTTTTACTTTTCCAGCACCAGCGAACCCGGCAGGCCGTGCAGGTAGGCGGCGATGTCCTGGATGTCCTTGTCGGTCAGCGCCTTGGCCTGGCCGGCCATGATGGCGTTGGTGCGGCCGTTCATGCCGTCATTGCCGCGGCGATAGGCGATCAGCGCATGCTGCAGGTAATCCTGATGCTGGCCGGCCAGCTTCGGATAGGAAGGGTCGATTGGCGAATTGAAATCCTTGCCGTGGCAGGAAGCGCAATTGTATTTTTCGGTCAGCAGCTTGCCCGATTCCGCATTGCCTGCGGCCATGGCGCTCAGGGACACAACAAAAGAAGCGGCGAAAACCGCCGAAGTCATGATCTTTTTCATCTCGTGCTTCCCTTATTTTTGCTGTGAGTAGTAAGCGGCCAGCTCGGCGATGTCCTTGTCGGACAAGCTGCCGGCGATACCCTGCATGGACGGATGCTTACGCTCGCCCTTTTGATAGGCTTTCAGCGCGTTCTCGATATATTTTTCGGATTGGCCGCCCAGCATGGGGACCTGATAGACCTCGGGGAAAGTCGCCTTGTAACCTGGAATACCGTGGCAGCCGATGCACATCGACACGTTGACCTTACCGGTGTTACCTGCAAGATCGACGGCCGAAGCCGCGCTGGCAACACCCGCGAAAGCGAGCAGTACGAAGAGTTTTTTCATATTGGCAGGGGTAAATAAAATCAAACTAAGGCACAAACTAAGTCGAATACGACACTGTTCGAAGCTGGTTCCACAGGTTTGGCTATACATTATTGGCTCAACCATGTCGGCTTAAGCATTCTCGCCCTTCCCCTGCGACGCCAAAAAACCGGTTGATTTTACCCCAACAGCGCCCCGAGTCAAACTGTCGGGGCGCGCCAAATTACAACATGCCTGCCGTTATTGCGGCGCCTCAACGTTCTTCTTCCGTCTCCGATTCGTTGGGAACAGGCCTGGCAGCAGCGCTCGCGGCTTTTTCAGGGAAGAAAAAACTCAGGGGAGAAGCGGTAAATCGTCGCAGCACAGCACGAAAAACCACGCGCCGTATCCGCGCCGGAATATCGCGCGCGCGCAAGGCCAAAGCCATTGCACTGGCAAACGCCACACCGACGTTAAGCACGCCGATCAGCACGATGCCGCTGACCGCCAGCCAGAACGGCGGCGTCGCCAGCACGCTCCAGCCGAGGCTTGCTGACGCCGCCACCAGCGTGCCGGTAGCCAGCGTGACGTGGCGCACGTCGAGCGGCAAGCCGAAAAACTGCGCCACCACCGGCGTCATGCCCAACAAGACGCCCAGAGAAACGTTGCCGGCAATCGTCGCCACGTGACGTTCCAGCCAGGCCGCCCAGCGCGCCGCGCGGGTCGCTCCCAACGCGTGCACCAGACGACGCTGGTGCGCCAGCGCCGCGCGCAGACGGCGCAGGGCGAACCAGTTGTCGGCAAATCCCGCCACCAGGCTGGACAGCCACAGCAGGATGCCGGTGAACGCCGCATACAAGGGCGTCGGCCCGATCAGCGACAGGTCGTGCATGGCGCCGGCGGCCTTGTCCGGGCTCATCAGCGTGGTCCCGGCCGCCAGCATGAAACCGGCCGTGATCAGCAGCATGGTCGGGATCACCCCCGTCAGATTGCCGAAGATCGCCGCCGCCTGCGAGCGCAGCAGCATCGCCGTCTCGCCCAGCAAGGCGCGCAGGCCGTCGACCGTATCGAGTTCGCCCATCTTGGCAGCCAGCGCCGGCGCCGTCACCGCCGGCTGCTTGGTCGCCAGTACGCCGCCGATGGCGGCAATGACGAGGAAACTGATCGCATAGTTGATCGAGGCAAACGCGCCTTCGAAGAAATGCGCCAGCCCCAGTTTGGCCAACGCGATCTTCATCAGCACGGTGAAGGCCGTGACCACGCCGCCCAGGCAAGCCGCCTTGAGCATCGCGCGGTAGCCCGAGCGGTCGCGCGCAATGTAATGTTCGCCATGATCGGCGCTGCGCTCGACCATCTTGCGCGCCAGCAGCGCAAAGCTGCGGCGCACCAGGCTGCGCACCGAGGAGCGGCTGTGATGCGCGGCGATCAGATCGGCCAGCAGCAGTTGCACGCGCCCGGTGCCGCCTCCCGTCCCCGGCTCTTTCCAGGTCGACGAACGCACGTCGACCAGGCGCCCCATGCGCGTGAGCTGCGCGCGCATGCGTTCGATCCGGTACACCAGGCTCACCGACACGCCGTATTCATCCAGATGCGCATAAATGCGGTCGGTCTGCGCCTGGCACACCGCGATCAGCATGCGCGCGCTACGCAAGGCACCTTCGTCGTTCGGACTGGCGCGCAAATAAGCTTCCATCTCGCGCCGCAAGGCCATGAACGGCGTCGCCTGCAACGGCATCTTCGGCTCCAGCCGCTGGCGGAACGCCGGGCTGATGCCGTCTGCCACCACCACGGTGGTCAGATAGGTCAGCGCCTCTTCGATCTGCTGCCAGTAGGCGTGAGAGATGCCATCGTCGGCGGCCAGCTTCCACAGGCGTTCCTGCTGCTCCCGATCGAGTTCAAGCAGCCATTCGGCGTCCTCCGGATCGGGGAACATGGCCGCAAACAAGGTCGGCAATTCGCTCGGCGACAAATGGCGCGGCAATATCATCTTGAAAGCGCGCTCGGTCAACTCGCTGAAAAACGCCGACTCGTGCGGCAGGCCCGTCACCGAAAACAGTTCCGGCCCGCTGGCCTCGCGCAGCGTCTTTTGCAGGCAGTTCTGCACCTGCCGGCGCACGTCGCGATGTTCGTCCAGCCAGTCAAGCATGGCGTGCACGCGCTGATGCCGGACGCGACGGCGCCCTTCCGCGTCGAGCAGCGACACTTTCGGTTGATGGCGCAGCCATTCGGCCACGTCGATCATCCAGTTGGCGCGGTCGTGCCAGACCGAATCGATGTCGGCGCGCCGCATCAGCACTTCCAGTTGCGGCGCATAGTCAACGTGGTGTTCGTAACGCGCCTGCAGACCATGGCGAAAGCGCCGCCAGATCACGCGCATCTTGAGGAAAAGAAACTTCATGCCTCACTCTGTGTATTTATGAGGGGAAAGGATTCCGGCTCGCCCTCTGGCAGGCCGGAACCTCGTAGCAACAATATATGGGGATGAAAAGCGAGAATTCAATCAAATAGCGGGGAAAATAGCTCTGAATCTTTTTACCTTATACTCGGATTTATTTTCGTCCCGATGACATCCCACCATGCGACAAGAAACTCGTTTTGAAGGTTCCGCCAGTTACGTTGCCACCGATGACCTGAAACTGGCCGTCAATGCCGCGCTGACCCTGCAACGCCCGCTGCTGATCAAAGGCGAGCCCGGCACCGGCAAGACCATGCTGGCCGAAGAAGTTGCGCAGGCGCTCAACCGTCCGTTGCTGCAATGGCATATCAAATCGACCACCAAGGCGCAGCAAGGTTTATACGAATATGACGCCGTGTCGCGCCTGCGCGATTCCCAACTCGGCGACGAGCGCGTCAAGGACATCCACAACTACATCGTCAAGGGCGTGCTGTGGCAGGCCTTCACCGCCGACGAACCGCAGGTCCTTCTGATCGACGAAATCGACAAGGCCGACATTGAATTCCCCAACGATTTGCTGCGCGAACTCGACCGTATGGAGTTCTATGTGTACGAAACGCGCGAGATGGTGTGCGCGCGCCATCGTCCGCTGGTGATCATCACCTCCAACAACGAAAAGGAATTGCCCGACGCCTTCCTGCGCCGCTGCTTCTTCCATTACATCAAGTTCCCCGACAAGGACACGATGCAGCAGATCGTCGACGTGCACTTCCCCCATCTCAAGCGCGACCTGCTGGCGCAGGCGCTGCAGACTTTCTACGAAGTGCGCGACATCCCCGGCCTGAAGAAAAAGCCGTCGACGTCGGAACTGATCGACTGGCTCAAGCTGCTGCTGGCCGAAGACATTCCGGCAGAGACCTTGCACAGCAAGGACGGCAAGGCCGCGATTCCGCCGCTGCATGGCGCCTTGCTGAAGAACGAACAGGACGTGCACCTGTTCGAACGCCTGGTGTTCATGTCGCGCAATAATCGATAGCAATCGAGAAGCAGCAGATAAATCGCCATCAACCGTCGTCGCCAACCCTGGGAGTCCGCCATGCAGTTCTTGCACCCGATCACGCTCAAAGGCCAGTACGCCACGCTGGAGCCGCTGTCGCTCGACCATCACGACGCGCTGATTGCAGCGGTATCGGACGGCAAGCTGTGGAAGCTCTGGTATACCTCGATCCCCAAGCCGGAAAACATGCGCGCCGAAATCGAACGCCGCCTGAAGCTGCAAGAGCAAGGTTCGATGCTGCCCTTCGTCACGCGGCGCCACGACACCGGCGGCTTGTGCGGCATGACGACCTACATGAACGCCGACCCGATACACCGCCGCCTCGAGATCGGTTCGACCTGGACCGCCGCCAGCGCCCAACGCACCGGCATCAACACCGAGTGCAAGCTGATGCTGCTCACACATGCGTTCGAAACGCTGCATTGCATCGCCGTGGAATTCCGCACGCACTGGCTGAACCAGCAATCGCGCGCGGCCATCCTGCGTCTCGGCGCGAAGCAGGACGGCATCCTGCGCAATCATCAGCGCGCGCCCGACGGTTCGTTGCGCGACACAGTGGTGTTCTCCATCATCGAATCCGAATGGCCGGCGATCAAACGCCATTTGCAATTCAAGCTCGGGCATTGATGCAGAGTCAATTATTTCCCCTATGCTGATCGACTTCTTTTTCACGCTCAAAGACGCACGAATCCCGGTCTCCATCAAGGAATTCCTGGTCCTGCTCGAGGCCATGCAAAAGAACGTCATCTCGCCGGCTATCGACGACTTCTACTATCTCTCGCGCATCACGCTGGTCAAGGACGAAGCCAATTACGACAAGTTCGACAAGGCCTTCGGCAGCTACTTCAAGGGCGTGGAAACCATCTTCGAAAAGAATCCGGAGATCCCGCTCGACTGGCTGATGAAACGCATGCAGCGCGAACTCACGCCGGAGCAAAAAGCGGCGCTGGAAAAGTTCGGCTACGACAAGCTGATGGACCGCCTCAAGGAATTGCTCAAGGAACAGCACGAGCGTCACGAAGGCGGCAACAAGTGGATCGGCACCGGCGGCAGTTCGCCGTTCGGCAACAGCGGTTACAACCCGGAAGGCATCCGCATCGGCGGCGAGAGCCGGAATCGCAGCGCGGTCAAGGTGTGGGACGAACGGACCTACAAGGATTACGACAGCGAGCGCGAGCTCGGCACGCGCAACATCAAGGTGGCGCTGCGCCGCCTGCGCAAATTCGCGCGCGACGGCGCCGAGGAAGAACTGGCGCTCGACGACACCATCCGCGCCACGGCCAACAACGCCGGCTACCTCGACATCAAGATGCAACCGGAACGCCGCAACAACATCAAGGTGATGATGCTGTTCGACGTCGGCGGCTCGATGGACGACCACATCGCGCGCACCGAAGAATTATTCTCCGCCGCCAAGACGGAATTCAAGAACATGGAGTTCTTTTACTTCCACAACTGCGTCTACGACTACGTGTGGAAAAACAATCGCCGCCGCCATGCCGAGCGCTTTCCGACCTGGGACCTGCTGCACAAATACTCGCCGGACACCAAGCTGATCTTCGTCGGCGACGCCACCATGAGTCCTTACGAAATCGTCCAGCCCGGCGGCTCGGTGGAATACAACAACCCTGAAGCCGGCGCCGTCTGGCTGCAGCGCTTCACCAGCACCTTCGCCAACTTCGCCTGGCTCAATCCTGAACCGGAAGGCTTGTGGCAGTATCGGCAATCGATTTCCATCATCCAGCAGTTGATGAGCCAGCGCATGTTTCCGCTGACCATTGACGGACTGGAACGGGCGATGCGGCTGCTGAGCAAGTAGCCGATCAGGCGGCTACAGGCGTATAACCCGCTTCCTTTATCGCTTCCGCAAATTCCGCAGCCGCCATGTCGCTGTCGATGTTGACGCGCTTTTCGGCGACCTGAACGTCAACTCTGGCGTTGGCGTCCACTTCTTTCACGGCGCGCGTGATGGCGCTTGCGCAATGGTTGCAGGTCATGTCCTGAACGTCGAATGTCGGCATGGTGAAGCTCCTTTTCTGAGTTGATGATGGTGATAACGTCAGCTTAAACCTTCCCACACGGGCAAGGTCAAGCACGCATTTTCAACAATCATGTCACAATAAGCCTTGACCTTACCATGATGGGAAGGATCATGCTGAGTCCATGATCACACCGTCACTGAGAGCATCATGTCCACTTCTATCGCTTCACTCCGCCTGCAGGAACTGACCCTCGCCGTCGAAGGCATGACCTGCGCCTCCTGCGTCGGCCGTGTGGAAAAAGCCCTGCGCGCTGTGCCCTCGGTGCGCGATGTCAGCGTCAATCTGGCGACCGAGCTTGCCACCGTCCAGGTCGATCCGGGCGTGCATGCCGATCAACTGATCGCCGCCGTCCACAAGGCCGGCTATGACGTCAAACAAGAAGAAATCACGCTCGACATCGCCGGCATGAGCTGCGCCTCTTGCGTCGG
The DNA here is from genome assembly GCF_000282135.1 of Herbaspirillum sp. CF444. GTDB lineage: Bacteria > Pseudomonadota > Gammaproteobacteria > Burkholderiales > Burkholderiaceae_D > Herbaspirillum. Next base: position 42,825 of record NZ_AKJW01000030.1, on the reverse strand, counting down.
TCGCGTCGAAAAAGCGCTTAATAAAATCCCCGGCGTCAGCGACGTCTCCGTCAACCTCGCCAGCGAAAAAGCGACGCTGACCACCACCAGCGCGGTGCCCGTGGATACCTTGATTGCCGCCGTCGAACGTGCCGGCTACAACGCCGCATTGCCGGCCATCGCACAGAAGGAACCGACCCGCCCTGCTTTGCCCGCATGGTGGCCGGTCGCGGTTGCCGCCGCACTGACCGTGCCCTTGATGCTGCCGATGCTGTTGATGCCCTTCGGCATCGCATGGCAATTGCCCGGCATCTGGCAATTGTTGCTGGCGACGCCGGTGCAGTTCTGGCTGGGGGCGCGCTTCTATCGCGCCGGCTGGCGCGCCGTCAAGGCGCACACCGGCAACATGGACTTGCTGGTCGCGCTCGGCACCAGCGCCGCTTACGGCTTGTCGCTGTATCAGTTGTGCAATCAATTGATGAACACGCACAGCGGTCACGATGCGCCCCATTTCTACTTCGAAGCGTCGGCTGCCGTCATCACGCTGGTGCTGCTCGGCAAATGGCTGGAAACCCGCGCCAAGCGCCAGACCGCCGACGCCATCCGCGCACTCAACGCGCTGCGTCCCGAGCAGGCGACGGTACGGCGCGACGGCGTCGACAGCGAAGTTGCGCTGTCGTCCATCCGCATCGGCGACCTGGTCGTCGTGCGTCCCGGTGAACGCGTGGCGGTTGACGGCGTCGTGCAGCAAGGTCTCAGCCATCTCGATGAATCCATGCTCACCGGCGAAAGCCTGCCCATGGAAAAACAGCCCGGCGACAAGGTCACCGCCGGCGCCATCAACGGCGACGGCTTGCTGCTGATAGAGACCAGCGCCATCGGCGCCGAGACGGTTCTGGCGCGCATCATCCGCATGGTCGAACATGCGCAGGCCGCCAAGGCGCCGATACAGCGCCTGGTCGATCAGGTCAGCGCGGTGTTCGTTCCCGTGGTGCTGGTGCTGGCGCTGCTGACGCTGATAGTCTGGGGCCTCATCGGCGGCGACTGGGAACAGGCGCTGCTCAACGCCGTGGCGGTACTCGTGATCGCCTGCCCTTGCGCGCTCGGCCTGGCCACGCCGACGGCGATCATGGCCGGCACCGGCGTGGCGGCGCGCTACGGCATTCTGATCAAGGATGCGGAAGCACTTGAAATCGCCCATCGCATCGATGCGGTCGCCTTCGACAAGACCGGCACGCTGACCGAGGGCAAGCCGGTGCTGGCTGCGCTGCATGCCGTCGACCACGATGACGACAAACTGCTTGGCATCGCTGCAACCTTGCAACGCCACAGCGAACACCCGCTCGCGCATGCCGTCATGGATGCGGCCAGCAATAAAGCACCGGCTTCGATCAAGGCCGGCGACAGCAAGGCGGTGCCCGGACGCGGTACACAAGCACTGATCGGTGGTCGCCTGACCTGTCTCGGCAGCGCGCGCTGGATGCAGGAGCTCGGAGCGGCGCCCGACAGCCAACCGGAACTCAATACGATTGCCAAGGAATTGGAGCAGCAAGGCCGCACGATCTCGTGGCTGGCGCAGGAAGATAGCGATCATGGCGTCAGGCTGCTCGGCCTGCTGGCCTTTGGCGACACCATCAAGAACAGCGCGCAATCAGCCATCGAGCGCCTGCACCAGTTGCACATCCGCACCGTCATGCTGAGCGGCGACAATCACGGCGCTGCCGCGCATGTAGCGGCAGAACTGGGCCTCGACGATTTTCGCGCCAACGTTCTGCCGGCCGACAAGGCGCAAGCCATTGCCGATCTACGCAAAGCAGACCAAGGCGGCCGATGCATCGCCATGGTCGGCGACGGCATCAACGACGCACCGGCGCTGGCCGCCGCCGACGTCGGCATCGCCATGTCCACCGGCACCGACGTCGCCATGCAGGCTGCCGGCATCACGCTCATGCGCGGCGATCCGGCGCTGGTGGCCGACGCCATCGACATCTCGCGACGCACTTATAGCAAAATCCGCCAGAACCTGTTCTGGGCCTTCATCTACAACATCGTCGGCATTCCGCTGGCAGCGTTCGGATTGTTGAACCCCATGATCGCCGGCGCGGCGATGGCGATATCGAGCGTGAGCGTGGTCGGCAACGCCTTGCTGCTGAAACGTTGGCGACCACGCGACGATAAAGGAGAACAAGCATGAGCATGAACATCGGCGACGCCGCACAAGCTTCCGGCGTGTCGGCAAAGATGATCCGCCACTACGAAGACATCGGCCTGGTGCCCAAGGCCGCGCGCACCGATGCCGGTTACCGCATTTACGGCGAGCGCGACGTGCATCTGCTGCGCTTCATCCGCCAAGGCCGCGTATTGGGATTTTCAATGAAGCAGATCGCCGACCTGATGGGATTGTGGCTGGACCAGTCGCGTCCGAGCCGCAAGGTCAAGCAGTTGGCGAACGAACACATCGCCGAACTGGACAACAAGATCCGCGAACTGCAGGCGATGAGGTCGACGCTGCAGCAGCTCGCGCACGATTGTCACGGCGACAACCGTCCGGACTGTCCGATACTCGATGCGCTCGGCGCGGAGCTTCCCGGCGCGCACGCGACGTGATGTAATACAGGGCCGACCAGTACCATCACCCGTGGTCGCACAACAAGAGCCGATCATCATGACAACAAGCGATCTTCCCGAAACAATCCGCTGGGGCATCATCGGTTGCGGTGCCGTGACGGAACGCAAGAGCGGTCCGGCCTATCAGAAGACGCCAGGCTTCGCGCTGCATGCCGTCATGCGCCGCGATGCCGGCCAGGCCGCCGACTACGCCCGACGCCATGGCGTGGCGAAACACTACAGCGACGCCGACGCCCTGATCGCCGATCCCGACGTCGATGCCGTCTACATCGCCACGCCACCCGACACCCACTTGCATTACGCGCTCAAGGTGGCGGCGGCCAACAAACCCTGCTGCATCGAAAAACCGATGGCGCCGAGCTACGACGATTGCCTGACGATCTGCGCGGCCTTCGAAGAACGCGACCTGCCGCTGTTCGTCGCCTATTACCGGCGCACGCTGCCGCGCTTTGAGCAGATCAGGAGCTGGCTCCACGAAGGCAAGATAGGCAGCCCACGCCACATCAACTGGCAATTCAGCCGCACGCCCTCGCCGGCCGATCTGGGCCGCGCCGACAACTGGCGCACCGATGCGGCAATTGCGCCGGGCGGCTACTTCGACGACCTGGCCAGTCACGGACTGAATCTGTTCGCACATTATTTCGGCGACATGCTGGAAGCCTCCGGCTGCAGCACCAATCAACAGGGGCTGTATTCCGCCAAGGATGCGGTGAGCGCAAGCTGGCTGCATGCCTCCGGCGTGACCGGCGGCGGCAGCTGGAATTTCGGCAGCTTCGAGCGCGTCGACCATGTCGACATCATCGGCAGCGAAGGAAAAATCACTTTCTCGGTGTTCGAAGACGCGCCGCTGGTGCTGACCAATGCCGGCGGCACGCAACGACTGGACATCGCCCATCCGGAAAACATCCAGCTCCATCATGTCCGCAAAATGCACGAACATCTGCGCGGGGCCGGCAAGCATCCGTCGAGCGGACGCGCGGCGGCGCATACCAGTTGGGCGATGGACAGCATACTGGGCAATCTTTCTTAAGAACCTGAACAAGACATTTCATGCCAAAGCGGCTCGCGGTGTTATCTCGCGAGCCGCTTTTGTCACCGTCTATCGTTTCACCCGTCGGCGAACACGATATTTCCTCATGGCGGCGCGATCTCCATCGACGTCAAGTATTCCGGCGTCGATCAGATATTGCAAACGAGAGTTCAGAAAGAAATCACCCAGCATATTGCGCGGATCCGATCGCGCCATCGCCGCCCCCACAACCGTCGAAGCGGTTTGCCATTGATATGGGCAGCAGGCCAGCAAGAGGTCGTCATGCACGTCCATGTCACGAAAATGCAAATGTCCGGCGCCATCGCATTCGCGCAGCATCTCGGGTCGGGCAGCGATGTCCGAGAATTCCTGCGCCCATGCCTGGCGTTGCGCCGTAGAGATCGCCTCGGCATTGGCGACAAACTCCTTCAGCCGTTCCGGCGGCCAGACAGCAGTCGAATGTAGTCCCTCCGGCCCATGCGCAGGAACGCCGACAGCAAACAGGGGATGTCCTGCCTCGGCCAGCCTGTGACATGCCATGCGCAAGAAAACATATTCAGCGCCGCTTGCGCTATGCCAGACATGCACCGGGCATCCCGGCTCCCGAGCAAGGACCGACTGCAGTTCACGCCAGGGTACGAAACAATTCGATGCGGACTCCCTGTATTCATCGTCATAACCGCGCCCGATGTCGCGCCAGAAAGCATCTCTCATCCTCTCATCGCCGAGCGGACCCAGGCTATAGTCATCCATTGCACAAAATACCTGCACATGCGGAAAAGCCATGCGCATTGATCCGCCTGTGCCGGCGGGGCTAACCAAATGAAATGCTGTCACGAAAATCCTTTGTCGGCGGCATGAAAAAACATCCCTGCAGCATTCATACGCCGTCAGGAACGCTGTTAGAAATAGCCCAGCCGATGGAGTTCGTCGAAAAAAATGGGGAAACGCCGCTTAATGACAGCCGCTACCGTGACTGCCCAGATTCACCGGCTTGCTGTCGTCGCCCATGTTGGCGAGTCCCTGCAGAATGCCGCAATCCTTGACGGCCTGCGCACTGTCGCATTGCGCGCGCAGGCTCTTCAATTGCGTCTGCAATTTCTTCAGCTCGCTGATGCGTTGGGCGACGTGGCCGATGTGCTTGTCGAGCAAGGCGTCGACTTCGCCGCAGTTGTCTTCCGGCGCATCGCGGAATTGCAACAGGCTGCGCACTTCGTCGAGCGTCATGTCGAGCGAACGGCAGTGGCGGATGAATTGCAGGCGCTCGACGTGACTGTCGCCGTACAGGCGGTAATTGCCCTGCGAACGCGTCGGTTCCGGTAGCAAAGCTTCCCGCTCGTAATAGCGGATGGTTTCCACCGGACAATCGGTGCGCGCCGCCAGTTCGCCTATCTTCAAGGTATCCATGCCTGCTCCTGCCAAAAAATAATGAAACCCGCCTGCAAGCAGGGTCATTAAAGGCTTGACCCTGTAGCTGGTTCAGGGTTTTAAATATACAGCAAGCCCCCATATTCTGCTTATCAGGAGCATGCATGTCGAATTGCAGTCATCACGATCACGGACATACCCATCAACACGGCCATGAGCACAATCATGCTCATGACCACGCTCACGCACATGATCATGGCGAAGCTGTATCTACCGTCGACGACATCAAACCGACCGGACTGAAAGACGCCGAAGAAGCTGTCTTCTTCATCCAGAAGATGGATTGCCCGACCGAGGAAAAACTGATCCGCGAACGCCTGTCCAACATGGACGGCATCGCCGCGATGCAGTTCAACCTGATCCAGCGCGAACTGACGGTGCAGCATCGCCTGCCTTCGGTCGAGCCCATCGTGACCACGCTCGCTGCGCTCGACATGCTGCCCAAGGTCAAGAGCGACACGCTCGACGCCACGACCGGCACAGGCGATGACGATCACGGCACGTCCTACGCCATTCCCAAACGCAAGTGGCTGATGGTCGGTATCGCCGCCATCGCCGCGCTTGCCTCCGAAGTGGTCGCCTGGAACAGCGGCAACGACCGCTCGCTCGTCGTCATCGCGCTGGCGCTGCTGGCGATCGCCGTCGGCGGCGTCGACACGCTGAAAAAAGGCTGGATCGCGCTGCGCCATCTGTCGCTGAACATGAACTTCCTCATGTCGCTGGCCGTCATCGGCGCCGCCATCATCGGCCAATGGCCGGAGGCGGCGGTGGTGATCGTGCTGTTCACGCTGGCCGAGATGATCGAATCGCTGTCGCTGGACCGCGCGCGCAACGCCATCGCCGGATTGATGGCCATGTCGCCGGATGAAGCAACGGTATTGCAGGACGGCGCCTGGATCAGCGTCGCCGCGAAACAAGTGACGTTGAATACCGCGGTGCGCGTCAAGCCGGGTGAACGCATCCCGCTCGACGGCGTCGTCACCGACGGCCAGCCCGTCATCAATCAGGCGCCGATCACCGGCGAAAGCATGCCGGTCGCCAAGCAGTCCGGCGATCAGGTGTTTGCCGGCACCATCAACGGCAACACGGCCTTCGACTACCGCGTCACCGCCGTGCAAAGCGAATCGACGCTGTCGCGCATCGTCAAAAGCGTGCAGCAGGCGCAAGGCCAGCGCGCGCCGACACAGCGCTTCGTCGATCAGTTCGCGCGCTATTACATCCCTGCCGTGGTGGCGATGGCCGTACTGGTGGCGGTGTTGCCGCCGCTGCTGTTGAACGCGCCCTTCTATCCGTGGCTGTACAAGGCGCTGGTGTTGCTGGTGATCGCCTGCCCTTGCGCGCTGGTGATTTCCACGCCGGTGACCATCGTCAGCGGACTGGCCGCCGCGGCACGCCACGGCATCCTGATCAAGGGCGGCGTGTATCTGGAACAAGGCCGCCTGCTCAAGGCGCTGGCACTCGACAAGACCGGCACCATCACACACGGCAAACCGGTGGTCACCGATGTGCAGCGCTTGTCCGACGGCGATGAAGCAAGTCTGCTCACACATGCCGCCAGCCTCGCCTTGCGTTCCGACCATCCGGTGTCGGCGGCGATTGCGGCCCACTGGAAAACGCAGCAAGCCGAAGCGATCGCAGAAGACGTCGGCGACTTCAAGGCGCTGACCGGACGCGGCGTGCAAGGCAGTATCGGCAATAGCGATTTTTATCTCGGCAATCATCGCCTGGTACACGAACTCGACATGTGCAGCCCGGCGCTGGAAGAACGCTTGCTGGCGCTGGAAAAGCAAGGCAAGACCACCACCATCCTGTGCCGCGACGGCAAGGCGCAGTTGCTGCTGGCGGTCGCCGACACGGTGCGCGACAGCAGCCGCGACGCGATTGCGCAATTGAAGCAACTCGGCGTCAGCGTCACCATGCTGACCGGCGACAACGCACACACCGCACGCGCCATCGCCGATGTCGTGCAACTCGACGACGCGCGCGGCGATCAACTGCCGGAAGACAAGCTCAACGCCATCGGCGACATGATAGACAAGCACGCCTACGTCGGCATGGTCGGCGACGGCATCAACGACGCCCCGGCGCTGGCGCGCGCGCAGATCGGTTTCGCCATGGGCGCGGCCGGCACCGATACCGCGCTGGAAACCGCCGACGTCGCGCTGATGGATGACGACCTGCGCAAGATTCCAGACTTCATCCGCCTGAGCAAGAAGACCCATCGCGTGCTGATGCAAAACATCACGATCGCGCTCGGCATCAAGGCGGTTTTCCTGGTGCTGGCGCTGACCGGCGAAAGCTCGCTGTGGATGGCGGTGTTCGCCGACATGGGCGCGAGCCTGATCGTCGTCTTCAACGGTTTGCGGCTGGTGCGCTCGCTGTAGATTTCTCTACCTTTCCCTACCACTGCGGTTGCGCCGAACCCAACGGCGCAGCCGGCCTGTCCCACGACATCGTTGCGCCCCCGACGGCGACCGCGCCGCGCAGGCGTCGCGCCGGTCCCCAGAATGTCTGCTCTATCGCCGGCGCCAGATCGTCGACGCTTTCCGGTTCGAGCATGGCATCGACCTGCTGTCCCGATCCCGTCGCCAGTAATTGCGCCATGCGCGCCAGCGAGGTGCGCACTTCCATGCCCTTGCCGGTCTTCAGCCTTTGCGTCAGCCCGCGGATGGCCGCCGTCGCCATCAGGTAACCGGTCGCGTGATCGAGCGCCTGCACCGGCAGCGGCGTCGGCTTGTCGCGTCCGAGCCGGCGCATGCCCGCTTCGGCGATGCCGCTACTCATCTGCACCAGGCTGTCGAAACCGCGACGCGTCTTCCACGGCCCGCTCCAGCCGTAGGCATCAAGACTGACATCCACCAGCGCGGGATTGATGCGGCGACGGTTTTCAGCGTCGAAGCCCATGCCGGCCAATGCATCCGAACGGTAGCCGTGCACCAGCACGTCAGCCTGCGCCAGCAATTGCGCAAAGATTTCCTGGTCCAACGATGCGCGCAGGTCCAGCCGGGCGCAGCGCTTGCCCGGCACCATGTCGGGCACCACGCCGGGCTCGTCCCAACTGGCCGGATCGATGCGCAGCACGTCAGCCCCGAAACCGGCCATGAAGCGCGTCGCCGTCGGTCCCGCCAGTACGCGCGTCAGATCCAGCACGCGGATGCCTTGCAAGGGACGTTGCCTGCTGACGGGCCAGTCGGGCTTTGCCGCCGCCGGTCCGTCGACGATGTGCAACAAGGGCTCGCTGTTGACCGCCGCGCCTTGCGGGTGGACGCGCCACTGCTCCATCGTGCGCATGGCCGCCGCGCAACCGCCCTGGGCGACAACGGCGATCTCCAGCTCTTGCGCCGACCAGCCTGCGACTGCGGCGGCAACCGCTGCCCGCTCAACCGTTACGTCCAGCACCGTCAATGCCGCCGCGCGATGATGCGGCGCATTGGTGTGCAGGCGTATCCAGCCGTCCGCCGCCTGGTAGTCGCCGGCCACCGCATCCCACAAGGCCGGCGCTTCCCATCCTTGCGGCCGCAATGAAGTACTGAACCAGAACGAGGCCAGCCGGCGGTCGGCCTGCACCTCGACGACGTCGTTGCCGGCGGCATGCGTCAGCTCGGCGATTGCGAGGCCGGCCGCGCCGATCGCCCCCACCGCCAGATCGGTCACCGCAAAGATCGACGGCAAGCTGCCGCTGCCGGTCAGCTTTACCTGTTCGAGATGGTGGCGCTCGCCCCTGGCGGCCAACCAGATTTCACGCAGGAACCCGCGCGCGCTTGCTTCGGAAACAGCAGACAAAGTAGACATACCGGACCTCGCGTCATGAAGATGGCTGAAGCATATTCCGCTCGTTTTAATTGTCAATATTGATTAATATAATCAATACAACTCGCCGACATACTGCATCAATTCCCTCGCTCCCATTCGACACCATGCCCACTTACCTGAGTTCCGCCGAAGCCGCCGCCGCGCTCGGCGTGTCGCGCCAGACCTTGTATGCCTACGTCAGCCGCGGCCTGCTGACCGCACAAGCCGACAACAAGGTGCGCGAGAGCCGCTATCTGGAAGAAGAAGTCAGACGTCTCGCCACCCAACGCACGCGCGGACGCAAACCGAAGGAAGTCGCCAAGGCCACGCTCAACTGGGGATTGCCGGTGCTGGAGTCCGGCATCACGCTGATCGAAGATGGACGGCTCTACTATCGCGGCCACGATGCGATCGCCCTCGCTGCGACACACAGCGTGGAAGACGTCGCCGCCCTGCTGTGGAATTGCAATGCGCCGCAGGCCTTCGCTGCCGGCGATATTTCGGCCCATGCCGCCTATGCCGGCATGCTCAAGCACTTCGCCGGTCGCCGCGTCGAAGAATCGCTGCTGCCCCTGTTCACCATCGCCAGCGACGACGCCGCCACCGCCGCCTGGCAAACCGCACCGGAGCGCATGGCCGAAGGCTGCGGCGCACTCATGCGCCTGCTCGCCGCCAGCCTGCTCGGCACGCGGCCTAGTGCCGAACCGATCCATGCGCAATGCGCCAAAGCGTGGAAGCTGGATGCGCAAGGCGCAGCGCTGGTACGCATGGCGCTGATCCTGTGCGCCGACCATGAACTCAATGCATCGAGTTTTACGGCGCGCTGCGTGGCCTCCACCGGCACCAGCCTGCGCGCTTCGGTGATTGCCGGACTCGCGGCGCTCACCGGCGGCAAGCACGGCGGCACGACCGCCCGTGTCGAAGCGATGTTTGATGAAATCGGCGAGCAGCACGTCACCGACAAAATGCAGCAACGGCTGGCGCGCGGTGACGACTTGCCGGGGTTCGGACACCACCTCTATCCCGAAGGCGACGTGCGCGCCATTGCCTTGCTCGAAGACATCCTGCCGCAGCATCCTGCCTGGCAAGAAATGATCAAGTCGGCTCACGCCCTGATCGGCCACCATCCCTCGGTCGACTTCGCGCTGGTCGCGGTGCGACGCCATCTGCAACTGCCGGTCGGCGCGGCATTCGGCCTGTTTGCGCTGGGACGCGGCATGGGCTGGATCGCGCAGGCGCTGGAGCAACGCGCCACCGGCGAATTGATCCGGCCGCGAGCGGCTTACACCGGACCTCGGCCGATGTAAAAGCGCCAGAAATCGTAAAATAACGACTCCATTTTCAAGCAGTGCTACACTACGGCCCATGACTTCGCGCGTAAAAATCTTCCTGCTCTGGCTGCTGGCCTTTGCGATTCCCGTTCAGGGATTCGCTGCCGCGGTGCAGATGGGTTGCGCGCCTTCGCAGCAAACTCGGGCAATCCCAATCCATGAGGCAGCGGCATCCGTCGTCTCCGCGGATGAACATCAACATGCCGGTCATGCCATGCATGGCGTGGAAACGACCGCACAAGCGGATGCAGGCCTCGCCGCCGATCATCCGATGCCGCATCAGCACAAAGCGTCCTCGGCTTCGTGCAGCTCCTGCAGCGTCTGCACCATCGGCGCCATCCTGCCGCTGGCGCTGGACAAGCTCATCAACCTGCCCGTCGCGGCAGACATTCACGTCGCCAGGGCTCAACATGGCTACGTCGGCTATACGCCGGAAAATCCCGAACGCCCCCCTTCACAACTCGTGTAATCACTGAAACTGTCGGCGCGTACGCCGGCAGCTTTCTGCAATCGTTCCGGCAGATGAATCTCTGCCGGTGAACACCCCGTTTGCACGAGGCTTACATGAATGCATTTCCCCCTTTGCGGAAACTCGCGCCGCCGCTGCTCGCCGTTGTGCTGAGCGGCTGTGCGAGCTTCAGCGACGACGGCGGCTTTAACGCCGTCAACCAGGCCGCCCGACAGCGGCTCAACAAACAAACCGGCTGGATACGTTCCGAACAAGATGCCGACGGCGTCGCACAACGCGTGCGCGCTCTGCTGAGCAAACCGCTCGGCGTCGACGACGCCGTGCAGATCGCCTTGCTCAACAATCGAGAGCTGCAGGCGTCCTACAGCGAACTCGGCATTGCCGAAGCGGATCTGGTGCAGGCCGGACGGCTGCCCAACCCCGGCTTCAGCTTCGGCCGCACGCACACCGGCGACGACATCAAGATCGACCGCAGCCTGACGCTGTCGGTGATGAGCCTGCTGACCATGCCGGCGGCCTCGCGCATCGAAGCACGCCGTTTCGAGCAGACCCGGCTGAAGCTGGCCGACGCCATGCTGCGCACGGCCGCGATGACGCGCAAGGCCTACTACCGGAGCATCGCGGCAACGCAGAGCGTGCGCTATCAGGAGCAGGTCCGCCAGGCCGCCGAAGTCGCGCACGAGCTGGCTGCCCGCATGGCGAAGCAAGGCAACTTCTCGCAACTGGATGCGGCGCGCGAGCAGGCCTTTTATCTGGAAACCTCGGCGCAGCTGACACGCGCCCGCACGCAGGCGATACAAGAAAACGAAGACCTCGTGCGCCTGCTGGGTCTGCTCAATGTACATAAGCAGGACGGCGCTCTGCAACTGCCGCCGCGCCTGCCGGATTTGCCGAAGAATGCCGTCACACTCGACAACAGCGAACAAGTCGCGATGGAGCAGCGGCTTGACGTGCAATCGGCGAAGCTGGAAGTCGCCGCGCTGCAAGGTTCGCTCGGCCTCACCAAAGCCACGCGCTTCGTCAACGTGCTCGATCTCGGCTACGTGCGCAATTCGGAAAGCGGCAAGCCCGCCGAAATCGGTTATCAGGCCAGCATCGAAATCCCTCTGTTCGACTGGGGCAGCGCGCGCGTCGCCAAGGCCGAGGCGATCTACATGCAGGCCGTGCATCGCCTCGCCGCCACCGCCGTGCAGGCGCAATCGGAAGTGCGCAGCGCCTATGCCGCGCACCAGCATGCCTATCTGCTGGCGCGGCAATATCAGGATGAAGTGGTGCCGCTGCGCAAACGCATCTCCGACGAATATCTGCTGCGCTACAACGGCATGCTGGCAAGCGTGTTCGAACTGCTGGCCGATGCGCGCGAACAAGCCAGTGCCGTCAACGCCGCCATCGATGCCGCGCGCGATTACTGGATCGCCGACAGCGACTTGCAGTTGGCGCTGGGCGGACCGGTTTCAACGGCCTCGGCGCCAAACAAGACGGAAGGAAAAATCCATGAGTGACTCCACCAACACCCTGAGCCGGCGCGCCTTCCTGCAAGGCTCCGCGCTGGCCGTCGGCGCCACCGCCGTCACGCGCATCGGCGCCGCCTCCTTGCCGGAAGCGGCCACGCAAAACAGCGCCGGCACACAAGCGCCGTTGACGCCACCCAACGGCCGTCCCTACCATCCCGTCGTCACGCTCAACGGCTGGTCGCTGCCCTGGCGCATGAACAACGGCGTCAAGGAATTCCACCTCGTCGCCGAGCCGGTGGTGCGCGAAATCGCGCCGGGCATGAAAGCCAACCTGTGGGGTTACAACGGCCAGAGTCCCGGCCCGACGATCGAAGTCGTCGAAGGCGACCGCGTGCGCATCTTCGTCACCAACAAGCTGCCGGAACACACCTCCGTGCACTGGCACGGCCAGCGCCTGCCCAACGGCATGGATGGCGTCACCGGCCTGACGCAGCCGGGCATCCCGCCGGGCAAGACCTTCGTCTACGAATTCACGGCACGGCGCGCCGGCACCTTCATGTACCACCCGCATGCCGACGAAATGGTGCAGATGGCGATGGGCATGATGGGCTTTTGGATCACCCATCCCAAGGATCCCAACTTCATGCGCGTGGATCGCGACTTCGTCTTCCTGCTCAACGCCTACGACATCGATCCCGGCGCGGCCACGCCCAAGGTCAACACCATGCTCGACTTCAACCTGTGGACCTGGAACAGCCGCGCCTTCCCCGGCATCGATCCGCTGCCGGTACGGCAAAACGACCGCGTGCGCATCCGCGTCGGCAACCTGACGATGACCAATCACCCCATCCATCTGCACGGCCATGAATTCGTCGTCACCGGCACCGACGGCGGCTGGACGCCGCCTGCTTCGCGCTGGCCCGAAGTCAGCGCCGACATCGCCGTCGGCCAGATGCGCGCCATCGAATTCGACGCCACCGAAGAAGGCGACTGGGCGCTGCATTGCCACAAGGCGCACCACACCATGAACGCCATGGGCCACAACGTGCCGACCATGATCGGCGTCGACCAGCGCGACTTGGCGAAGAAGATCAACCGGCTCATTCCCGACTACATGGTCATGGGCGACAAGGGCGGCTCCATGGGCGAGATGGAAATGCCGCTACCCGACAACACGCTGCCGATGATGGGCGGCAACGGTCCTTACGGATCGTTGGAGATGGGCGGCATGTTCAGCGTGGTCAAGGTGCGCAAGAACCTGGCGCGCAACGATTATCGCGACCCGGGTTGGTACAAGGCACCATCCGGCACCGTCGCTTACGAATGGCGCGGCGCCGAACAACCGGCGGCTTCCGCATCCGATAAAAAAACGGGCACGGACGGCGACGCCGTCAACGTGATCCGACGCAATCATCAACACTGACCAAGGAAAAACAATGAAACTTCCACACACACGCAATCTTCTCGCCGCCACCCTGTTCGCCGTGGCCTCGTTCAATGTCGCCGCGCAAGCCATGTCGCATCATCACGAGGCCGCCGGCCATGGCGAGGATGTCTTCGGCCAGCCCGGCGCCGCAGGCAAGATCACGCGCACCGTCAAGGTCGACATGAGCGACAACATGCGCTTCACGCCGGAAAAACTGCAGGTGAAGACCGGCGACACGATTCGCTTCGTCGTCAGCAACAGCGGCAAGATCAGACATGAGCTGGTCTTCGGCACCGAAGCGCAATTGAAGGCGCACTACGCCGCAATGCTGAAAAATCCGGAGATGGAACACGCCGACGACAACCAGATCAGCCTGGCGCCGGGCCAGCGCGGCGAACTGATCTGGCAATTCACGCATGCCGGCACCGTCAACTTCGCCTGCCTGCAACCGGGCCATTACGACGCCGGCATGAAAGGCAGCGTCACCGTGGCTGCCGCCGACGGCACGCACAAACACTGATTTGCACTGATCCGAAATTCAGAAAGGAAAATCATGAAATACATTTTCGTCACCGCGATTCTGCTTGCCGCTTTCTCGACTGTCCCGCCCGCGACAGCGCAAGAAATGCAACCGGACGCAACGCACAATGCGATGCACCACATCATGCAGAACGATGCCATCCCCAAAGTCAGCGGCGAAATCCGCAAGGTCGATACCGATGCCGGCAAGATCACCATCCGCCACGGCGAGATTCCCAATCTGGACATGCCGGGCATGACCATGGTGTTTCGCGTTGCGTCGCCCGACATGCTGGGCAAGGTAAAAGCCGGCGACCAGGTGCTTTTCACCGCGGAGAAAAGCAACGGCGCACTGACCGTCACCAGCATCGAGCTTGTTCCCATGAAGTAAGACTGGCGACAGCAAATCGGGCTATCATCGGTCAACTGAACATGAGGGCGGGAAGCGGACCATGCTCCCGCCCCTTACAACAACGACAGGAGACCGCATGAGCGCCCACCTCATCGACACGACACCCGAAGCCTACGGCTACCCGCTGCTGATCAAACAGTTGCTCCACTCTTCGCTGGCGACCGCGCCCGACCAGGAAATCGTCTACGGCCTCGCCAATCAGCGCCGCCATACTTACACCGATCTGTACGAACGCATCCAGCGCCTGGGCAACATGTTGCGCGAACTGGGCCTGCAACCCGGCAATACCGTCGCCGTGATGGACTGGGACAGCCACCGCTATCTGGAATGCTTCTTCGCCATCCCGATGCTCGGCTACGTGCTGCAAACCGTCAACGTGCGCCTGTCGCCGGAACAAATCGCCTATACGCTGAATCATGCCCAGGCCGACGTGCTGCTGATCAATTCAGACTTCATGCCGGTGCTCAAACAGATACGCGGCGAACTGACCACGCTCACGCGCTGCGTGCTGATCACCGACGACGGCACGCCGGCGCCGCGCGGTCCCGGCTTTGCCGGCGAGTATGAAGAGCTGCTGGCGCAGGCCTCGCCCAAGTGCGACTTCCCCGACTTCAACGAAAACGCGCGCGCCACCACCTTCTATACGACCGGCACCACCGGCATGCCCAAGGGCGTCTACTTCAGCCATCGTCAACTGGTGCTGCACACGCTGGCGGTAACCGCGGGCCTGGCGCTGGCGCCGCAACAGGGACGCCTGCATCGCGACGACGTCTACATGCCGCTGACGCCGATGTTCCACGTGCACGCCTGGGGCCTGCCTTACGTGGCGACCATGGCCGGACTCAAGCAGGTCTATCCGGGCCGCTATGTCCCCGACACCATCCTGAAACTGATCGCCACCGAAAAAGTCACTTTCTCGCATTGCGTGCCGACCATCCTGCACATGGTGCTGAGCGCGCCGGCCGCGCAGGAGGTCGACCTGTCGAAATGGAAGATGATCATCGGGGGCTCCGCCATGACCAGCGCGCTGGCGCAGACGGCGCGCGAGCGCGGCATCGACGTGTTCACCGGCTACGGCATGTCGGAGACCTGCCCCATCCTGTCGCTGGCGCACGTGCCGACAGCAGAGCTGGGCTCGGAACAGGACGTCGCCACGCGCGTCAAAACCGGCCGCCCGCTGCCGCTGGTGGCCTTGCGCACGGTGGATGGAGACATGAACGACTGCCCCCGCGACGGCAAGAGCACCGGCGAAGTCGTGGTGCGCGCACCCTGGTTGACGCAAGGCTATCTGCACAATCCGGATGCTTCGAAGGATTTGTGGGAAGGCGGCTGGCTGCATACGCAAGACATCGGCAATATCGACCCACGCGGCTACCTGCAGGTCACCGATCGCATCAAGGACGTGATCAAGACCGGCGGCGAATGGGTATCGTCGCTGCAAATCGAAGAGATCATCGCGCGCCATCCGGCAGTGGCGGAAACGGCGGTCATCGGCGTCAAGGATGCCACATGGGGCGAACGCCCGGTGGCGCTGGTGGTGCTCAAGGCCGGTCAGGCCGGCAGCGTACAGGCGGAAGATATCCGCCGGTTGGTGCTGGCGGCGGTCGAAGATGGCGTGATTTCAAAATACGGCGTGCCGGACCGCATCGAGTTCGTCGGAGAGCTGGCGCGCACCAGTGTCGGCAAGCTCAACAAGCGCGTGATGCGCGAACAATATCCCGGGTGATGAAAAACGCCTGCGCCGGTCTCAGATGCAATGAGTCCGGCGCAGGCGTTTCAGGTGCTGAAAGTCAGACCAGGCATCGCCAGACGCCTCGATCCTCCGTCGATATCACGCGATTCTTCCCCGCATGCCTGGCCTTGATCAGCCGTGGATCAGTTGAAGATGACGGTCTTGTGACCGTTCAGCAGGATGCGATGCTCGGTAAACCACTTCACCGCGCGCGCCAGCACGACGGACTCAATATCGCGGCCGATGGCGGTCAGCGTATCCGGGCCCATCGAATGATCGACGCGCTCCACGCCCTGTTCGATGATCGGGCCTTCGTCCAGGTCGCTGGTGACGAAGTGCGCCGTCGCGCCGATCAGCTTCACGCCGCGGTCATGCGCCTGGTAGTAGGGCTTGGCGCCCTTGAAGCTGGGCAAGAAGGAGTGATGGATATTGATGGCGCGGCCCTTGAGCGCGGCGCACATCGACGGCGACAAAATCTGCATGTAGCGCGCCAGCACCACCAGATCGACCCGGTTGGCTTCGACGATTTCGAGGATGCGCGCTTCCTGCGCCAGCTTGGCCTCTTCCGGCGCGCCGGCAGCCAGCGGCAGATGATGGAACGGGATGTTGTAACTCGCCGCCAGCTGGTAGAAATCGGTGTGGTTGGACACAATCGCCGGAATTTCCACCGGCAGCAGGCCGCTCTTGTAGCGGAACAGCAAGTCGTTGAGGCAATGGCCGATTTTCGAGACCATCAGCATGACGCGCGGCTTCTTGGCGGCGTCGTGCAATTGCCAGTCCATGTCGAGCAAGTCGCCCAGCACGGCAAAATCCGTACGCAATGCTTCGTCGCTTACGCCCGCATCTTCCGAAGAAAAATGCACGCGCATGAAGAACAGCTTCGATTGCGAATCGCCGAACTGCGCCGAGTCAATGATGTTGCAGCCGTGGTCGGCGAGAAAACCCGACACGCGATGCACGATGCCGCGCTGGTCGAGACAGGAGATGGTGAGGATGTATTCCGGGTGCGCCATAGTCAATCTTAAAAACACTGTCGTCCGCTGCTCAGTGACGTAACGGTCGCATGCAGCATGTGCTTGGGCATGTTTCCCGAATGCAGCAAAAGAGCATCACAAAAGACGAAAAGCGCTATTGTCGCATGCCCGGCGCATGCGCACAAAGCCCCGGACTCGCGTAAGCGGGACCGAGAGGCACAACGAAACGCAGAAAAGCAGGACGGCGCGCGCAAAAAAGCCGCTCCCGGCGTTGAATCGATCAATTCCGGAGCAAACCTGTCGTTCCGTACCGTACGTTCAGTTTCCGTCACGCAGGCGTTGCCGGGCCATCCGGCCAATGGCAATAAAACCGCCCGGACGCCGTCCGGATGGCTTCATCTGCATGACGAAAAACGGGAACAGCCGCCAAGCCAATGACGCAAACGGCTTTCAGCTTCCCCGAATCGGGGATAAATCAGGCGGTTTTGGCTTGCAGCAGCTCGCGCTGTTCCGACGAGCCGCCGACCTGCACGTCGCCGCTGAGCTGGCCGCCCTCTTCGATGACCAGTTTGCCGTAGCGGATCTTGCCCGACACCTTGCCGCTGGAATAGATGACCAGTTTCTGGCGTACCGTCAGCTCGCCGTCGAAGTCGCCGCGGATTTCCGCCAGATCGATTTCCGCCGAGCCCTTGAAAGCGCCCTTTTCGGCGATCTGGATCACGCGCGAATCCATCGTCGCTTCGACACGGCCTTCCACCACCAGCGTGTCGCAGTCGTTGATCTCGACGCCCTTCAGTTTGATGTTGGGACCGACGATCAGTTTGCTGCCCATTTCGTTGGAACCGGAATTGGATTGCTGGGTGGAGGAAGATGGTTGGTTGCTGACTGTCTTGGACACATTGGATACGCCCGGTTGCGTCAAATTGTTACTGGCGCTGAAAGGGGAATTTGGCGAATTGGTTTCTCGTTTGCCAAAGAGGGTTTCTGAGCGAAGCATGGTATCTCCTGAAGATAAATGTGCGGTGCAAGACGTGGCACTGCTAAAACGAATCGGCGATGCGCTCATTCAATTGATTATTCAATTTTTCAATCGCGATGAACATCTTCGCCGCGGAGGGCGAGATCGCTGAAAAGCTGATGCCGACTGATGTTGAAGGACACGAGCTGTACAACGATCTCAGCGTTTCGGCATATCAATAAATAGAAAGTTCACGAGAATTTTGTAACAGTGACATGGGGCCGCGAACTTTTTCCGCATGCGTGCGCATCGCGTTTTCGCGCGGCGGATTTTTCATGCTGATTTTTAAATGTGCGTTACATTTTTCTTGTCGACGTAAATTATTTTTCCTCGCTGCTTTCATCGTCGCCTCGTCATCACGTCCACCCCGCAGCGACATCCGTTTTGTCGAGGACGAATCATGAGCAATGCCAGTGCTGTTACATTTTTCCGTTACCGTTTTTTCGCGGACGCATCGCCGGCGAGGAAGCAAAGTTTGCTCAACGACACCGGCTTCATGTGCTTGACTTTTTGAAGACGGCAAGAGATTCTTTGGCGCACTCTGCGTGAGCAATCAATTTCAAAAACAAACCGATGGGGGATGCATGAGCGACACCTTCAACCAACCCGGCCAGCCCGAAGTCCCTTCCAGCCCCAGTTTTTCTGCACCTGTCCCGCCTGCATCACCTGCGGTGGAGGCATTTTCTTTCAGCGGCCGCGGTTCCGAATACTTCCGCATCTGGATCGTCAACCTGCTGCTATCGGTCGTCACGCTCGGCATTTATTCCGCCTGGGCCAAGGTGCGGCGCCTGCGTTACTTTTATGACAACACCACGGTCGCCGGCACCAGCTTTGAATATCACGGCAATCCGATGGCCATCCTCAAAGGCCGCATCGTCACTGTGGTACTGCTGTTCGGCTACCAGTTCGCCATCAGATTCAATCCCTTGCTGGCCCTGCTCGTACTGATCGCTGCCGGGGCCGTACTGCCCTGGCTGATCTGGCGCAGTCTGCAATTCAAGCTGTACAACACCAGCTACCGCGGCATCCGTTTCGGTTTTCGCGGCAGCGCTGCGGGTGCGTACAAGGTGTATCTGTGGCTACCGCTGCTGACCTTCTTCACCCTGTATCTGCTGACGCCGTTCACGCATCAGCGCATCAAGCGTTTTCAACATACCGAGTCGCGCTTCGGCGCCAGCCATTTTTCGTTCAACGGTTCGGTCGGCGCCTTTTACAAGACTTATCTGGTCGGCTTCGGCATCTACCTGGCGGGTTTCATTGCCATTTTGCTCACGATCGGCGCCAGCGCCTATCCGTTCGGCGGTGCTGAGGAATTCGAACGTACCCACATCTTTTCCTTCGTGCTGGTGATCCTGGCGCTGTACGCCTGGACCTTCCTGATGTATCCGCTGTTCCTGACGCTGATGCAAAACCTGATCTGGAATCACACCCGGCTCGGCGAGCACGGTTTCCGCAGCGAGATGCGCTGGGGGCGGATGATGTTCATTGCCCTCACGAACATCGTCGGCATCATCTGCACACTCGGCCTGTATACGCCGTTCGCCCAGATCCGCGCGCTGCGCTACCGGGTCGAATCGATGAGCCTGCATCCGGCCGGCAGCCTGGACGAGTTCATTGCCGACAACGAACCGTCCGGTTCGACCGTGGGCGAAGGCATGACGGACTTGCTCGATTTCGACCTGTCGCTGTGACAGCAGCAGCGACAACGAGCGCAGCCATGCCGGTGCAAGTTGCCGCGTTCTATTTCGACGGCAAAACCTCGCGCCGCCATGTCGTCACGCTGGAAGTGATTGGCGACATGGCGCGTATTTACAGCAGTCGGGAGAGTCCGGCAGAGGCGGAGCTTATCGAGCGCGTCTGCCCCATCACGCAATTGCGCGTATCCGAGCGGCTCAGCCGGGCGGCGCGCAAGGTTACCTATCCCGATGGCGCCTATCTGGAAATTCAGGATCAGGATGCATTCGCGGCCCTGCTGGAAACCACCCGCCACCGCGACTCGCTGGTCGTACGCATGCAGCAGAACTGGCGCGCGACGCTGGCTGCCGCCGCGGCGCTCGTCATCCTGCTGGCGGTGAGTTATCTCTATCTGTTGCCGGCCGCCGCCGGCCTGATCGCCCGCACGCTGCCGGCCAGTGTTGAACAACGCATCGGCGCAGGTGCGCTGGATTTTCTGGATAAACACATCCTGGCGCCGACGGCGCTCCCGGCCGCGCAACGGGCCGCCATCACGGCGCGCTTCAACACGCTGACGGCGGGAATGGATGCGGTGGAGCCGATACCGCCGTACGAGATCGTCTTCCGTAAAAGCCGCATCGGCCCCAACGCCTTCGCCCTGCCGTCCGGCCAGATCGTATTGACCGACGAAATCGTGAAGCTGCTCAACGACGACGACGCCGTCATGGGTGTGCTGGCGCACGAACTCGGCCATCTGCAGCGGCGCCATCTGATGCGCCGGCTGATCCAGAGCTCGGCCATCGGCGCGGCGGCGACCGTGCTGTTCGGCGACGTCTCGGCGGTCATCGCCAACATACCGACCGTATTGCTGGACATGAAGTATTCGCGCGACGTCGAACGCGAAGCCGACGATTATGCCATCGCCCTGTTCAAGGCCAACGGCATGAGCCGCCAGAAGCTTGCCTACGTGTTTGAAAAACTGGGCGAGAAAGAAGCGGCCGGAGGCGGCGTACCACCCTACCTCTCCAGCCACCCCGCCAGCGCCGAACGCGTGCAACGCATCCTGAACGCGCAATGATGAGAACTCAGGCCGGCACCTGATCCAGGAAGCCGGTCACGCTGCGCAGGCGTCCCTGCTCCAGCACCGCGTAGTCCGTTCCCTTGACCATCGCCTCTTCGCCGTCCAGGCCCAGCGCCCATGAAAAGCGCAGATGATCGCCATGGAAATCGGCCTCGCCGATGCGGCTGAAACGGAAAGCGGGGAAGCGCTCATGCACCGCCGCCACCAGTTGCGAGATGCCGGCGTGACCGTCGCCTTGCATCAGGGGATCGCGGTAGCTCGCATCGGCGGCCCAGATTTCGGCGATCAGGCCGGCGCGGCGCGCGGCGTCGGTTTCGTTCCAGACGGCGATGTAGAGATCGACCAGGTTGCTCATCTGCTCGGCGGCGGCAGTCATATCGGTCGAGTGTGTCGAAAGTGTCATGCTGGACTCCATATATAAAGAAGAAGGAAGCAGAAAATGCGATCGCTGGCCGGCGCGTCCTGCAGTACGGCCTAACCAACGTCAGGCACATCATTGCGCAGGCCCCGACGCCGGACAATTACCTCCCGGGTAATGTGAGGCCATGCATCGATACGCTATGATCGGCGCATGATGACGACACCTTCTCTTCCTGCCGCTCCCAGGGCCTCGACACCGGTCAGCGACATGCTGCGCGAATGGCGACTGCGCCGGCGCATGAGCCAGCTCGATCTCGCTTGCGAGGCGGAAATCTCGACGCGCCACCTGAGCTTTCTCGAAACCGGACGCTCGCAACCGAGCCGCGAAATGTTGCTGCGCCTGG
The DNA here is from genome assembly GCF_000282135.1 of Herbaspirillum sp. CF444. GTDB lineage: Bacteria > Pseudomonadota > Gammaproteobacteria > Burkholderiales > Burkholderiaceae_D > Herbaspirillum. Next base: position 21,114 of record NZ_AKJW01000030.1, on the reverse strand, counting down.
CCGAGCGTCTGGAGATTCCTCTGCGCGAACGCAATGCCTTGCTGATGGCGGGCGGCTTTGCACCGCTGTTCCCGGAGCGCGCGCTGGACGATCCCGCCTTGCAGGCGGCGCGCAAGGCCATCGATCAGATCCTCACGGGGCATGAGCCGTTTCCGGCGCTGGCGATCGACCGTCACTGGAACCTGGTTTCCGCCAACCGCATCATTCCGCTGTTGCTGATCGGCGTCGACCCGGCGCTGCTGCAAGCGCCCATCAATGTGATGCGCCTGAGCCTGCATCCGCAGGGACTGGCGCCGCGCATCGCCAATTTTCCCGAATGGCGCCGGCACATGCTGGACCGCCTGCGCCAGCAGATCGCGCTAAGCGCCGATCCGGTCCTGATCGATCTGAACAAGGAATTGCATACGTATCCGACACCCGATCACGACGAGCAGGCGCACGAGCACGCGCTCTCGCCTTATGCCGCAGTGGCCGTGCCTTTCCAGTTGAACACGGCGCATGGGGTGCTTTCGTTTTTCAGCACGACGACCATTTTCGGCACGCCGGTCGACATCACTTTGTCGGAGCTCGCGATGGAATGCTTCTTCCCGGCCGATGCCGCGACGTCGGCGGCGCTGCAATTGCTGTTGCCGAAACAGGATGAATAATTTCCTCGCGACATTATTTGCGCCGGCCGACTACCGTAGTTCTACGCATCGCCGGCGATTTTTTTGAAAGCGCCTTTACATTTCGCACACATGTGCTAAATTAACGAGCATGGAAACCGTCATTACCCGTACAGCCAAAAGCGAACTCACCCTGGCCGCCATCGTCGACACTGCCCTGGAAATGGCGCAGAACGAGGGCCTGGAGGCTTTGTCGCTGGGCGAAGTCGCCAAGCGCCTCGGCATCAGCAAGAGCGGCGTGTTCTCGCGCGTCGGTTCGCGCGAGGCCCTGCAGCAGGCGGTGCTGGACGAATTCGACCGGCGTTTCGTGGAAGAAATCTTCAAACCCGCGATGGTGCTGCCGCGCGGATTGCCGCGCCTCAATTCAATGATCCGCAGCTGGCTGCGGCGCACCAGCAATGAGGTCGGCTGCCTGTATATTGCCGGCGCCTTCGAATACGACGACGTCGACAATCCGATGCGCGATCGCATCAAGAAGAACATCATGCAGTGGCGCGGCATGCTGCACCGGACGGTGGAACAGGCGCTGGAAGAAGGCCAGTTGCGCCCGGATACCGATCCGGAACAATTGGTGTTCGAGCTGTATTGCCTGATGGTCGGCCTGATGCACGATGCCCGCTTCCTGCGCGATCCCAAGGCGCTGGAGCGCGTCCAGACGGCTTACGACCGGCTGATTTCGACGTATCGCAGCTTCAATTATCACGGTTAGCTTGAGTCCGGCGTCGCTTCTCGACGGACCTGTCTTCAGGGAAGTCGTCGTTTGATCGTTTTTTAAATAAATTTCGCACTATCGTGCCAAACAAGGAGAGAATCATGTGGATCACCATCGGCGTCATCACGCTGCCCATCGGCGTATCGTTGCTTTTCCAAGTATTGCAAACCGTCAGACTAGTGCCGGACCAGAATGAAGACTTCGTCTTCGTCTGAGGTAATGCGCGCCGTTGCGCCATTGCATCGCTACCGGCATCGAATGCCGGCAACAAGCGCGCCTGAACCTGGCCAGCCAGCAAGAAGACTCCTCAGTACAGTCTAAGTAAGCAGGTGTAAAACGCCGTGAACAGACCTGCGTGCGGGAACAATATATGACGCACGCCGATCCATATCGTGATTCAATGCTCGCCGAGCCTTGCACGATCCTTCACTTTTGCCGCCTGCCGATGTCCACGCCCGAACCGACCTTGTCCGCTGAAATCTTCCCCGACCAGCAACTCTCCACCATTTCCTGCATGCTGGCGCTCGTCATTGCCGCCATCAGCTGGTTTGCCCTGAGCGCGCAGACCGACATCACCATCGACCGCGTGCTGGTGCACGGCATGACCGTGATGGATGGCGTGGCGCGTTTGTCGAGCTATCTGACCAATCTCACGATCCTGCTGAGCGCAGTCGGTTTTTCCGCGCTGGCGCTGCCCGGCGGCAACCCGGTCAGCCGTTTTTTCCGCAAGCCGCAAGTCATCACGGCGATCGTGGCTTACATGATTTTCGTCGGCATCGCTTATAACCTCCTGCTGCGCCAGCTGTGGCAGCCGACCGGCTTTCGCGCGCTGGTCAACGAGAGCCTGCATACGGTGACGCCGCTGCTGTCGATGGTGTATTGGATTTTCTTCGTGCCGCGCTTCCAGCCCAGCCTGAAAAAGAGTGTGCTGTGGCTGATCTATCCGCTCTCCTATCTGTTCATTACCTTGTGGCGCGGCGGCATGTCCGGCTTCTATCCCTATCCATTCATCAACGTCAACGAGCTCGGCTATCCGCACGTGCTGCTCAACGCAGCGGGATTGCTGGCGGGCTTCCTGATGCTGATGGGCTTGCTGATCGTCATCAACGAATCCGGGAAGACTTTGTTTCTGCGACGCTGAACGCACCGGACGAGTCATTCCGCCCCGAGAATTTCCCCATGACAATTCTCGAACACAAGCGAGAAGACGAATCATTCGAGACGGTATGTAAAAAAATGTTATGAAAAATTGTCGCCGGAGCCGTTTCTTTCTCAAGTTGTGACATATGCGACCGATATAGGCTGTAGACAGCGCACTACCTTTATTGGAGCATGACCATTTCTCTCACCTATATGCCTGATCCCGCTACAGGCAGACGCCGCAATCCTGCAACCCATGACGCCATTCTCGACGCCACGGGTGTCCTGCTGGATGAAATCGGGTTCGACAAGCTTTCGCTGGAAGGCGTGGCTGCGCGCGCAGGTGTGGGCAAGGCGACGATTTATCGCTGGTGGCCCAACAAGAGTTCGCTGGCGATGGAAGCCTTGCTGCGCGAAGCCGGCCCCGACGTCGCCTTCCCCGAAACGGAATCGGCGCGCCACGACATCGAGAACCAGATCCGCAAGCTGGCCAAGCTGTATCGCGGCAAAACCGGTCGCGTGGTGTGCGAAATGATCGGCCTGTCGCAGTTCGACGCCGAAACCATGCGCCTCTTCAACGACAACTACCTCGATCCGCGCCGCGGTGCCGTCAAACAAGTATTGCTGCGCGGCATCAAAAATGGCGAATTCAAGGAAGACCTCGACTTCGACGTCATCTTCGACCTGCTTTACGGTCCCATCATTCAGCGCATGCTGATGCGCCATGCCGGTATCGACGAGCGTCATATCGATCTGCATGTCGCCCTGGTGCTGGACGGCATCACCCCTGCAAAACCAAAAAGCGAATTAATTTAACAACATTCTCGTAAGTTTTATTGCGTCGTAGGAATTTTGCACCTAAAATTCAAGACGAAACGTATCGTCTTGTTTTTCCTATTACATAACAAACTTGTCTGCCAGGGTTGTTGCGGGGTCATTTTTACTCGCAATGAGAAGGGGCGGATCTGACACCTCAGCGAGAACCGTAAATGCCTTGTCACCGTTTGGCTGCTTCCGGTCAGCCAGAGCACTGCATGCACTTGCGCCGTACGCCGGTGCTTTCGTTTGCGCCGCAGCTTGCATCACCCTGTCGCGGCCGCCAGTCCATTTACCGAGTTTGCCGATTTTCACACGCCCGTTTGCCTGGCCGACGGCGCCTTGGTATTTGCCATGGCCGGGACGCTTACCTGTCGACGCGATTGCTGCCATGACGTAATCCCATGCAATAGCGCTGCGAAGAAATAAGAAACCAAACAAATTCAATCAAGCCAGTTTGCAAATGCGGGGGCACCATGCAGAACGATGTCGCTAACCATACCGTCACGCTGACCAATCACCACAACGGCCGCGAAGAACGCAAGGACCACAACGACCACTACAATGCGGCGCGCTCCGACCATTCTTGCCGCGTGCGCGTGTATCGCACCTGGTTCTTCTGGAGCTTCGTCCTGATTCCGGTTCTGGTCGTGCTCGGCTGGACCCAATATGTCACCATCAAGGGGCCCGTCCCCTGGCTCGGCCTTGGCGACGTGCAGCACGCCGGACACTGGAGCGAATGGATGCGCTACTACGTCTGGCTGCAGTTGGTCTGGCTGCCTGCCAACATGGTGATCTTCCTGATCTGGTGCGCGCTCGGCGTCAGGATCTGGAACTGCAAGAGAATGTCCCGCCAGCACTGATCACTGAAAACCACATCGGAGGCAACGCTGCTTCGGCGCCTCCGGTTTGTCGGAACGGCGCCGGCGAATCTGCATCCGGCAAAAAAATGGCAAGCCCATCATGCGGACAACGCGTCCATCCGTTTGCGCAGACATAACGGCGCCGCGCTCGATTCTCATGCCTCGCAGAATCATATAAACAAGCGGGAACGTTTCTATATAATCGTCCACCAATATACAAAATATTTTCTACATTAATTTGAAAAATCAGTGAATTGAAGAATCGCACCACCCGGGCCGATTACGCATCATGTGCCATCGCATCACAATGGGACAACACTCTATAAGCAGACGACAGTGAAGAAGCGTTTACTCAAAGTTCTCAGTATTCTTGCGTGGCCTCTCGGCTGCCTGCTTCTGGCCATGTTGATGTGGTCCCTGCTACTATCCCGGCTCGGCGAACGCGAAGCGGAGATCGGCAAGACGGCGATGCAAGAAGCGCGCGCGCACTCGAAGTCCTATGCCGAACAACTGGCGCGTTCGGTTTCGCAGATCGACCAGATCACGCTCAATCTCAAGTATTACTGGGCCTACACCAACGGTCACCTCAGTGTTGAAGACCAGCAACGGCAAGGTCTCTATCCGACTTCGGCCTTGCTGTACGCCACCATCTCCGATCGCGACGGCGCGTTGAAGACCAGCTCCCTGCCGCTCAAAGATCTTGTCAGCGTGGCCGAGCGCGATTACTTCATCACCCACAAAACCCAGCCGCACAGCGGATTGCTCATCAGCAATCCTTCCGTCGGTTTGCGTTCGCAGCGTACGCTGATCCGTTTTTCGCGCCGCCTGGATGCCGCCGACGGTTCTTTCGACGGCCTGGTGATGGTGGCCGTGGAGCCGGCCTTCCTTGCGCCGTCGCAAGACGACTCCGCCATCGGCAGAAATGACTTCATGGCGCTGTTCAAACGGGACGGCGGACCACTGGTCTCGCGCACCGCCGAAGCGACCATGGCCCAACAAAACATGTTCAAGTCTTTACCCGCATTCGAAGGCGACAACGGCGCCAGCGTCATGCCCGGCGCCCTGTTCAACGACGGCGAAGAACGCATCGTTTCCTGGCATGCGCTGCGCGACTATCCGCTGCTTGCCGTGACCGGCATGTCGACCGGAGACATCTACGCCTCCTTCCGCGAGCGCGCCAGCGACTACACCGTGATCGCGACCGCCTGCTCCGTCTTCCTGGCGATTTGCGCCGTGGTCGGCACGCTGCTGTCGCTGCGCCTGGCGATCCGCAAGCGCGAAGCCGAAAAGGCGCGCGAAGCCTACGGCATCGTCACCGAGGGGGGCAACGACGGCTTCTATATGTGGCGCGCCGTGCGCAACAAGGAAGGCGCAGTGATCGACTTCGAAGTGCTCGATTGCAATGAGCGCGGCGCCGCCGTGTTCGACAAGAACAAGGCCGAGTTCATCGGCAGCTACATGTCGGGATACTATTCGCCCGCCTATTTCGCCAAGCTGTTGCCGACATTCCGGCAAGCCATGGAGCTCGGCTACTACGAAGACGAATACATGATCCCCGACGACAGCCCGCTGACCACGACCTGGCTGTATCGCAAGATGGTGCGCAACAAGCTGGGCCTGGTGATCACCGTGCGCGACGTCAGCGAAGCCAAGGCGCATGAGCTGGCCCTGCTCGAACAGATCAACACCGATGATCTGACCGGCCTGCACAACCGCCATTGGGTCATCAATCATCTGCACAAGGTGCTCAACGACGCCGCCAGCGAGCGGCGCGGCTTTGCCGTGCTGTTTCTCGACCTGGACGATTTCAAGAACATCAACGACACCATGGGCCACTCCAGCGGCGACATGCTCCTGCAATCGGTCACGCAACGGCTGCAGGACCTGCTTGCCGCCGACGTCCGATCCGCCGCCTCGGCGTCCGACAGTCCGCTCCGGCAGTTCCCGATGAAAAATGAACTGGTTCGCTTCAGCGGCGATGCCTTCACCATCATCCAGCAGCAAAGCGGCAGCATCGAAGACGCGGCGCAACTGGCGGAAAGCATCCTGCAAGCCTTCTCCCGTCCGATCATGCTGCCCAACCAGAGCGTCCTGCAAGTCAGCCTGTCGATCGGCATCAGCATGTACCCGCGCGACGGCGACAGCGTCGATGCCTTGCTCAAGCATGCCGACACCGCCATGAACGCGGCAAAATCGGATGGCAAGAAGCGTTTCCGCTTCTATCAGCCGCAATTGTCCGAACGCCTGCAAGTCAAACTGGAAAATGAAACCGCCCTGCGCCTGGCGATCGAGCGCGATGAATTCGTCCTGCACTTCCAGCCGCGCGTCAATACCGCGAGCGGCGAGTTCTGCAGCATGGAAGCGCTGGCGCGCTGGCAGCATCCGGTGCGCGGCATGGTGTCGCCACTGGAATTCATCCCGATTGCGGAAGAAACCGGCCTGATCCTCAGACTGGGCGAACTGATCATCCGCAAGGCCTGCGCGCAACTGGCGCAGTGGAAAGCGGAAGGATTGCCGGCGTTGCCGATGTCGGTCAACGTCTCGTCGCGCCAGCTCAACCAGGGCAATCTCAATACCATCATCGCCACCGCGATCCGGGACTACGTCATCGATCCGGCGCAGATGGAAATCGAACTGACCGAATCCTGCATGATGGCCGACACGCTGGAGATCGCCGAAGAACTGGCGTCCTTCCAGGAGCTCGGCATCAAGCTGCTGGTCGACGATTTCGGCACCGGTTATTCGTCGCTGTCGCAGCTGCAGCGGCTCGACCTCGACGTGCTCAAGGTCGACAAAGCCTTCACCGCGGAACTGGGCATGCGCGCCGAAGGCGAAGTGTTCTTCAACGCCATCGTCTCAATGGCGCACGCCCTGCACATGACCGTGGTGGCCGAAGGCGTGGAAACCGGGCAGCAATTGCAACTGCTGCAGGCGCTCGGCTGCGACGAGGTGCAGGGTTACTACATCTCGCATCCGCTGCCCGCGGCGGAAATCCCAGGGCTGATGCGTCGCCGCTTCCTGTTCCCGGTCTCTCCGCTCACGCCGGCCTGATTTCTACTTCGCTTCGACCAGCACCGCCCTGGCGGCATCGGCGGGTTGATTGCCTTCCATCACGATGATGCGGCCGGCGCCGGCGGCAGCAGATACTCCCGGCGCTGCCGATGTCGCAGGTTCGCGCAAAGGACCGATCGCCGTGCCGTTGGCGACGCCCTTCGCATCCGTGACGAAACGCGCGACCGGCGCCGGCTGGCCATCCAGATAGACGCTGTAAGTGGTCTGGGGCTTGAGCTTGAACAGCGACACTTCCAGTGCGTCAATCACGCCCAGATTGCGCGATACGACGAAACCGCGCGCCAGGTCTGACGACTGCGCTGTCGACTGCGCTGCCGATTGCACCACCGGCTGCAGGCGAATATTGAGCGGATCGCTGTTGACGCGCGCCACCAGGTTGGCCGTGCCGTCATCCGCACCCACCACATGCGACAGATACACCAGCGCTTGCGGCGCCTGTCCGCCGCCGACATGCGCGATCACCTTGTTGCCGGCCGGATCGATGACTTCGACGCCGTCGCCGTTTTCCAGTCCCACATAGATGCGGCTGCTGTCATCGGCAGTCCAGATCCCGTGCGGCAACGCGCCGGTCGGAATCGTCGCCACCAGTTTCGCCGCCTTGTCGGTGGTGAATGCCTTGACCACGTTCTCGCCGCCTATCGTCACATACGCCAGCACTTTGCCGTCGACCTTGGCGAAGGCCAGATGGTTGGTGATGAAGCCGGTGTCGATGACGCCGATGACCTCCAATGTTTTGGTGTCGATGCGCGTGACCTTGCCGACGTCCTTGTGCGTCATCCACATTTCCTTGTAGTCCGGCGTGAACTGAAGGAAAGGCGAAAACGGACTGACCACATCGATCTTCTTGACGACCTGGTGCGTCTGGACGTCGATGACGTCGACTTGCGGCGTGAAGCTCGACACCGCAAACGCCAGTTTGCCGTCCGGCATGAACTGCACCATGCCCGGACCGACACCGGTCTGGATACGGCGCGTTTCCTTGAAGCTGACCGGATCGATCACCGAGATGTAATCCTCGCCGCGCACCACCACCCAGACTTCCTTGCCGTCGGCGCTGAAGAAACCTTCATGCGGCGAACGACCGACATAGGTGATGCCCTTGACCCGATTGGTGGCCGTGTCGATGAAAGTCACCGAGTTGGAACCGTTGGAAATCACCAGCAAGGTCTTGTGGTCCGGCGAAAAACCCATGCCGTGCACGTTGATCTGCCCCTTGTACAGCGGCGACAGTACATCGGGACGCGGATTGCCCAGACGGATCTGGCCGACCAGGGTGTTGGTCGCCGGGTTGATCACGGTCACGGTGTTGCTGTTCTGGTCGGCGGTATAAACGCGATCCTGCGCCGACGGCAAGGCCCATGCCGCCTGGGCAAACAATATGGACACCGCGCTGGCGATGAGAGAGATTTTTTTCATGTCGATGTTGTCCCTGATGTTGGTATGAGGCGAATAAAGAAGCAAATAAGAAGCGAATAAAAGAAGCAACTGCGTGAAAATCTATTTGTCCGTCTTGTCGCCATGCCGTTGCAGCCATGCCTGCATGACGCGGATTTCGTTCTGCTGTTCGGTGATGATGCCGAGTGCGAGATTGCGGATTTCCGGATCGTCGGAATACAGCAGCACCGCTTTCGCCATGTCCACTGCTCCCTGGTGATGCGGCATCATCATGGTGATGAAATCATGCTCGGCATTGCCGTTCATCGGCGCATGCGTCATGCCGTGATCCATGACGGCCATGGCATCGTCCATCAAACCGGCAAAGGGTTTTGCGGTGCTGGCGATGAAGACCGGTGCCGCATCTTTAGAAGCAACGGCGGCCGGCTCCGCGCCATGGTGATGATGCATCCCCTGCATTGCTTGCATTCCTTGCATATCCTGGGCAATGGCGTTGCTACCGGGGCATAAGAAAACAGCCGCCATGACTACCGAACCGGCGACCACGGCCGCTGCGGCGACGTGACGGTGCGGCCGCATCAAACGGTCCAGACGACTCGCTGTCGTCAATATTGTTTGCATTGAAATCTCCTCTTTTTTGTTGATCGCATCGATGCAGCCTTGCAGGCGAACTCGCCTGCAAGCAGCACATATCAACAGTCTAGAAGCCGGACCGGGTTAAACGGATGACAAAGCAGTGACAAATTTGTCATGCTTCCGCCCGAGTGAGCGGAAGCCGTCGGGACAAATCAATTGCGGAAGACGGTGACCGGCGCGGCGCGATAGTCGGAGGGATACATCTGTTTGAAATTCTCGATCTTGGGCAGATCGTAGCGCGCGATATAGCCTTGTTGCGGATGCAGCGTGGCGAAATCTTGATGGTAGTCTTCAGCAGGATAGAAGGCCGTCGGTTGCAGCGGCGTCAGCTGCGTAACGATGCGCGCAGGATAGACCTTGGCCGCATCGAGCTGGGCGATGTAGTCGGCCGCGATGCGCTTCTGGTCATCGTTCTGATAAAAGATCGCGGAACGGTATTGCGTGCCCATATCCGGTCCCTGGCGATTGAGCTGCGTCGGATCGTGCACGACGGAGAAATAGATTTGCAGGATCTTGCCGTACGAAATCTTGCGCGGATCGAAGGTCACCTTGACCGACTCGGCATGTCCGGTGGAGCCGGAACCAACCATGTCGTAGCGTGCATTTTCCTTGCTGCCGCCGGCGTAACCGGACACGGCGCTGGTCACGCCGAGCGTGTGCTGGAACACCGCCTGCACGCCCCAGAAGCAACCGCCCGCCAGGACTACGGTTTCAGTAGTCGCACTCGTTGCTGCCGGCACGCTTTTCGGCGCGGGAATCTTGAAGGCCGATTCCGCCGCTTGCGACGACGATATCTGCATGGTCAATGCCGCTGCCGCCAACAGCAGGAGAAAACCGTTTTTTTTAAATTGTGCTTTCATCATTTACTCTCTTCCACTAAACCTGCACCGGCATCGCGCCGGGAAAACAATTGCGCCAGCTGCTGACGATTTTTTTGCGACAGGATGCGCATCAGCAGCAAGGCCGCCACGATGGTCGCAAACAATATCGGTTGCGCCAATACATTTTTCCCGGCCTTGACCCACCAGAAATGCAGCACGCCCAGCGGCACGATCACATAGGTCAGGCGATGCAGCCATTGCCAGCGCTTGCCGCCGAGCCGGCGCACCATCGCATTGGTGCTGGTGATCGCCAGCGGAATCAGCAACGCGAATGCCAGTACGCCGACGGTGATGAAAGGACGCTTGACGATGTCCTTCCACATTTCCTGAAAGTCGAAGAAATGATCCAGCCAGAAGAAGATCGTGAAATGCAGGAACACGTAGAAGAACGCATACAAGCCCAGCATGCGGCGCAGACGCACCAGCCAGTTCCATCCCGTCAGGCGGCGCAGCGGCGTGACCGCCAGCGTGATCGTCAAAAAGTACAGTGCCCAGTCGCCTGTATTGCGCGTGATGAATTCGATCGGATTGGCGCCGAGCTTGTCGAGGAAGACGAACAGCACCAGCCGCGCCAGCGGCATCAAGGCCAGCACGAACAAGACGTTGCGCAGGTACAGGACCTGCCGCGTCGAGAGAGTTTTCAATGCGTTCATCTTCCCGTCCTGCTTAAAAATACTTCTTGAGATCCATGCCGGTGTACAAACCCGCAACGTCGTTGTAGCCGTTGAACATCAGCGTCTTGCGCTTGCGGGCGAAAAAGCCGTCTTCGCCGATGCGGCGCTCGGTGGCCTGCGACCAGCGCGGATGATCGACGTTGGGATTGACGTTGGAATAAAAACCGTATTCCTGCGCGGCGTACATGTTCCAGGCGGTCTTCGGTTGCTCCTTGAGGAAGCGGATCTTGACAATGGACTTGGCCGATTTGAAACCGTACTTCCATGGCACCACGACGCGCACCGGCGCACCGTTCTGGTTCGGCAGCACTTCGCCGTACATGCCCAGCGTCAGCAAGGTCAGCGGATGATTGGCCTCATCCATGCGCAAGCCTTCCGTGTACGGCCATTGCAGGATAGGATCGGACAAGCCCGGCATCTGCTTCTTGTCGGCCAGCGTGACGAATTCGATGTATTTGGCGTTGCCGGTCGGATCGGCCTTCTTGATCAGCGCCGACAGCGAATAGCCGATCCAGGGAATCACCATCGACCAGCCTTCCACGCAGCGCAGGCGATAAATGCGCTCTTCCAGCGGTGCCAGCTTGGTCAGCGCATCGAGGTCCAGCGTGAACGGCTTTTTCACTTCGCCTTCGATGCTGACGGTCCAGGGATTGGTTTTGAGCGTGCCGGCAGTTTTAGCCGGATCGGCCTTGTCGGTGCCGAACTCGTAGTAATTGTTGTAGGTCGTCGCATCCTGATAGGCTGTCGGCTTGTCCATCACGGCATAGGAACTGTTAAGCTTGGCCGCCAGTTTGCGCGCCGTGGCCGATTGCGCGAATGCGCTGCCGGCCCCAGCCAGCCCCAGACCGCTGCCGGCGATTGCTCCTATCGCCATTTTGGCGATGAAGGCGCGACGCGAGGCAAAGACCTCCCGCGGCGTAATCTCCGAAGCGAGAGGAATATCGATCTGGTCTGGACGGATTTTGATCAGCATGGCGTTTTCCTGAAATAATGGATGAATTAAGTCTATTGCTCTGGAGCACCCGGGATTCGGCATGCGCTCCCCGACAAATCATAGCCCGGAAGACACGAAGACTTTTGTCTCACTATCATCCTATGGCATGCGCAGTGTCATCAACATGGCATTTTGATGACAAATTTGTCATCCAGCGGCCGATGCCGAGTTGCTAGAATGCCCCGACGCAACTGAACAACCAAGCACTCACCTGGAATCCCGTATGGCCATCCTTGTCATCGAAGACGACCCCAAAACCGGCGACTACCTCAAAAAAGGCTTGCGCGAGTCCGGCTACACGGTCGATCTGGCGCGCAACGGTACCGACGGTCTGCACATGGCGATGGAACAGGAATACGACCTGGTCGTGCTGGACGTCATGCTGCCCGGCACCGACGGCTGGCAAGTAATGAGCGCCCTGCGCGCCAAGCGCGACCTGCCGGTGATCTTCCTCACCGCGCGCGATCAGGTCGACGACCGCATCCGCGGACTGGAACTGGGCGCCGACGACTATCTCGTCAAACCCTTCTCCTTCACCGAGCTGGTGCTGCGCATCCGCACCCTGCTGCGGCGCGGCGTCACGCGCGACGCCGAGGTGTACCAGGTCGCCGACCTGCAGCTGGACCACGTGCGCCACAAGGTGACGCGGCAAGGCGTCAACATCGTGCTGACCAACAAGGAATTCCTGCTGCTGCACCTGCTGATCAAGCGCCGCGGCGAAGCCTTGTCGCGCTCGGTGATCGCCTCGCAGGTGTGGGACATGAATTTCGACAGCGACACCAACGTCGTCGACGTCGCCGTCAAGCGGCTGCGCGCCAAGATCGATGCGCCTTTCGAGAAGAAGCTGATCCACACCGTGCGCAGCATCGGCTACATGTTTTCGGAAACGCCATGAAAGTCAGCATGAAACCGTGGCGGTCCTGGACGCTGGCCTTCCGCGTCAGCGCCCTGTTCGCGCTGATCGCCTGCCTGGTCGTCACCGGCCTGGGCATGTATCTCTACAACTCGGCCAGGCAGTCGCTGGAAATCCGCGCCGACTACACGCTGATCGGCCGCGTCGAACATTTCCGCAACCTGCTGCACGACCTCTACAACGTCGAACAGATGGAGCAGCGTCCGGCGCTGTTCGAAAGCATGCTCGGCAACGAGCAGGACGTGCGCATCTTCCGCCGCCAGGGCGAAGCGCCTTTCATCAACATCAATCCCGACAACCTGACGCCGCCGCCGATGAAACCGGTAGCCATCGGCATGCCGCTGGCGATCACCTCGCTGCATGACGGCATGCGCGCCGATGGCGTACGCGTGCGCTGGGTGGCCGCGCTGGCCGACGTCGGCAATCACAACGACACGGTGGAAATCGTCGCCGCCTACGTCATGACGCAAGAGTCGCGCATGATGACGGTCTACCTCTGGCGCGTCGTCGCGGCGGTCGCCCTGACGGTGCTGTTGACTGCGGCACTAGGTTTTGTTGTACTGCGTCGCGACCTGATGCCGCTCACTCGCATGAGCAAGCGCGCCGCCGAAATCACGCCGGCAAGTCTAAGCACCCGCCTGCGCGAAGAAGATGCGCCGGCCGAATTGCGCCAGCTCGCCAGCGCCTTGAACGCCATGCTCGATCGCCTGGAAAACGGCTACGAACATCTGTCGCAATTCTCCGCCGACCTGGCGCACGAGATCCGCACGCCGGTCAACATCCTGATGGGCCAGACGCAGGTCACGCTGGGCAAACGCCGCAACGCCGAAGAATACGAACAGCTGCTGGAATCGAATCTGGAAGAACTGACGCGCCTGTCGCGCATCATTGAAAACATCCTGTTCCTGGCGCAGGCCGACCATGCCGACCTCACCGTCGACCGCACGCCGATAGCGTTGGCCGACGAGTTGCACAAGATCGCCGACTACTTCGAAGGCGTCGCGGCCGAACGCGACATGCATTTTGAAGTCAACGCGAATCAGGGCGTCGCCTGCCGCGCCAACCTGATCATGTGGCGACGCGCGGTCAGCAATCTGGTGGTCAACGCCGTGCGCTATGGAGAAAAAGGAACCGCGATCCGCATCGTCGTGCAAACCACGACCGAAGGCGTCAGGATCGCCGTCGAAAATCGCGGCACGCCGATGACCCAGCAACAGATGGAACGCATGTTCGACCGTTTCTACCGTGGCGACAAATCACGCAGCGAATACACCGAGTCCAACGGACTTGGCCTGGCCATCGTCAAGGCCATCATGACGCTGCATGGCGGGACTGCTGAGGTGACGTGTACTGTGGATGGATGGATCAGTTTCAGCCTGTTCTTCCCGGCGGAGCGGCAAGACTGATCAGTTCTTTTGCGCAGACGTCGCGATCAGGGCCTGACGCACGCGTCCAATGACTTCATCCCAATCGCCGGTGGTCGCCTGCCTGAACAAGCTTGCCGACGGATACCACGGACTGTCGCTGCGATCCAGAAACCAGCGCCAGTCAGCCGCCTTCGACAGCAATATCCACACCGGCACGCCGAGCGCTCCGGCCAGATGGATTGCAGCCGTATCGACGCCGATGACGAGATCGAGATTGGCGATCAATGCGGCAGTGTCGTCGAATGCGCGCAATTGCGGCGCTGGCCAGAGCATGGCGGGATTGGCTTGCAGGAAAGCTTCGTCGCTCCGGCGAATTTCAGGCTGCAACAGGATGAATTCGATGTCGTCGCTCACTGCAAGCAGAGGAGCGAAATGCTCCAGCGCAATCGAGCGGCGCCAGTCGTTGTGGTTGCCTGCGTTGCCGGAGCAGACGATGCCGACGCGCCCAACGCGCCCGACACGCAAATGCTTTTTTGCTGCGAGCGAGACCTGCCATTGCGCCTGCTTCGATGTGTCTGCATGCAAATAGGATGACCGCGACGGAATCGTTTCCAGCGTAGTGCGGAATACACCCGGCAAACTCATCAGCGGCAATTGCAGATCGACCCGAGGAATGGCGTCGCCGATGGAGATGGGCTGAATGCGGCCGTTGGAGGCCAGCGTTTCCATCAGTTTCTTCAACGTTGCAGGAACTTCCAGCACGACCTGCGCGCCGAGCTCTGCAACTTGTTGCGCATAGCGGCAAAAGTGGATGGTGTCGCCCAGCCCCTGCTCCGCCCACAACAAAATCGTCTTGCCGCTGACTTCATGCGATCCGTTCCAACGGGGGATGTCCTGATGCCGGGCAGGATCGGCAAGCTCGCCCTGCCAGCGCGATTCGTACAACGGCCACGCGCTGTCGAGCATGCCCAGCGTCAGCCTGGTCAGCGCCAGATTGACGCTGGAGTCGGCATCGCCGGGCTGCAGCGCGAGCGCCTTTTCACTGCCGGCAATGGATTCTTCGTAACGGCACAGACGACTCAGCACCGCCGCGCGGCATGCCCATGCATCGGCCGATTGCCGATTCATCGACAGCACCTGGTCGATGCATGTCAGTGCATCCTCGTTGCGATGCAGGCGGTACAGCGTCAATGCCTCATCCAGGCGGTATTGCACGTTGTCCGGCGCCAGTGCGCGCGCTTGTTGGATACTGTACAAGGCATCGGCATGGCGTTGCAGTCGTCCGAGCGCTACCGCGTGGCGATGCCAGATGTCTGCCTTTTCCGGCGCGAGACGCAAGGCGTGTTCCAGGGTCTGCAAGGCTTCCTCGTGGCGTTGAGCATCCTGCAGCAACAAGGCGGCGGCCACGTAGATGTCGGCGTGCTGCACGCCGGATGCGATCAGTTGCAGATACAGGCTCAGCGCTTCCGGGCGCCTCCCGGCTTCATAAAAAACACGTCCGAGTTTGTAGCTGACGGCCAGATCCCCGGGCTTGAGCGCCAGTGCGCGGGCATACCAGTCGATTGCCTGATCGTGCAGACCAAGGCCGGCGGCCACGGCGCCGGACAAATGCAGCAGATTGAAATCGGCGGCGCCCAGCGTGAGCGGTTGCAAAATGGCGTGCGCCGCTTCCAGCTTGCCGTGCTGGAAATACAGATAGGCTTGGGCAATGGCGTCGTTATTCATGCGCCGGATGTTAACACGCGTTCGCCTTGCGCTGCTTCCAGGACTGCATCGTCAGGATCAAGCGTGCGAAACAGCGCCTTTCCCGCTGATACCCGCCCGGATCGCGAACAATTCAAGAAAAACGATATATCGCAATTTGTCGCGGTCGGTTTTGCGACTCATTGGCGCATTGCCGGCTTATTGCGCGGCATGTTGGCGATAAACCGCATTCCCATGATCTGGCGCAAAGCTTTGCGCGAACCTTTGCGCAATACTCCGATTGTCTAAATTTTCGAATTGTCGTATATTTCAGTAATTACTGAAAATTCAAAACATCATGGAACCGAATACACTCAGCCCGCTGATGCAGCGCTTCATCCTCCACTTCGGCGAAATGGGCAGCCGCTGGGGCATCAATCGCACCGTCGGGCAGATTTACGCCTTGCTGTATGTGCAGGCAAGACCGCTCAATGCCGACGAGATCGCCGAATATCTGGGCTTTTCGCGGTCGAATGTCAGCATGGGCCTGAAAGAACTGCAATCCTGGCGGCTGGTGAAACTGCTGCATCAGCCCGGCGACCGCCGCGAGTATTTCGAGCCGCCCAAGGATATCTGGGACATTTTCAAAGCCTTGCTGGAAGAGCGCCGTCGCCGTGAAATCGAGCCGACGCTGTCGATGCTGCGCGACGCGCTGCTGGAAACCCCAGCCAATCCGGACGACAAGCACGCGCAAAAACGCATGCGCGAAATGTACGACCTGATCGAACTGTCCAGTTCCTGGTTCGACGACGTGCAGCGCCTGTCGCCGGAAACGCTGTCATCGCTGATGAAAATGGGCTCGAAGATCAAAAAATTGCTGGACGTCAAGGATAAATTCCGTTTTAGTAGCGATAAAACCGGCGACAAGGCTGCGGATAAAAACAAAGCCGGCAAGGACGCAACTGCAGAGTTTTCCGAATCTCCCGCGAAGGAGTGAAGAATGCCCAGGCCCTCATGGTTGTTCCGTATTCATCGCCTGTCCCGCCTGCCCCGTCTTACGCAACTGCCGCTCGGTGCTGAAATCGCGTTGATCCTGCTGGTCAAGATTGCGATCCTGACCGTGCTGGCGAAAACCTTTTTCTCTGAACCGCAAGCCAAAAAGATGCGCATGCCCACCGAACAAGTGGAGCTGCATCTGCTGGCGCCGGCCACCGCTGCAACCTCAGCAACCGCAGCAACAATCACGACCGGCGCCGTCACCACATTTACTTCCACTCTCGAGGTCACCCATGCTTCCCATTGACGAGGTCGTCAGTCTGTCGCGGCTGCAGTTTGCCGTGACGGCGTTGTATCACTTCCTGTTCGTTCCGCTTACCCTCGGCCTGTCCTGGATTCTGGTCATCATGGAATCCGTCTATGTCATGACCGGCAGTCCCGTCTACAAGGACATGACGCGCTTCTGGGGCAAGCTGTTCGGCATCAACTTCGCCATGGGCGTGGCCACCGGCATCACGCTGGAGTTCCAGTTCGGCACCAACTGGTCGTATTACTCGCACTATGTCGGCGACATCTTCGGCACGCCGCTGGCGATCGAGGGCATGGCGGCGTTCTTCCTCGAATCGACCTTCGTCGGCTTGTTCTTCTTCGGCTGGGACCGCCTCTCGCGCGTGCAGCATTTGCTGGTGACCTTCCTGGTGGCGCTCGGCTCCAGCCTGTCGGCCTTGTGGATCCTGATCGCCAACGGCTGGATGAACAATCCCGTCGGCGCGGAATTCAATTTCGAAACCATGCGCATGGAACTGGTCAGCATGACCGACGTGATCTTCAATCCGGTGGCGCAGGTGAAGTTCGTGCACACCGTGGCGGCGGGTTATGTGACGGCATCGATGTTCGTGCTGGGCGTGTCGGCGTACTACCTGCTCAAGGCGCGCGACACCCAGTTCGCCTTGCGCTCGTTTGCCGTCGCCGCCGGCTTCGGCCTGGCGTCGACCTTGTCGGTGATCGTGCTCGGCGATGAATCCGGCTACACCGCCGGCGAAGTCAACAAGGTCAAGCTGGCCGCCATCGAAGCCGAATGGGAAACCCACCCTGCCCCTGCCGGCATCACAGTGTTCGGCATGCCGGACAGCAAGAACGAACGCACCGACTATGCATTCAAAGTCCCCTATGTGCTGGGATTGATTGCGACACGTTCGACCGACACGCCGGTGGTCGGCATCAAGGACCTGAAGAAGGAACACGAAGTGCGCATCCGCAACGGCATGCTCGCCTACGCCGCACTGACGCGCCTGAAGTCGGGCGACAAATCACCGGCGGCGCGCGCTGACTTCGACAAGCTCAAGCACGACCTCGGTTACGGTTTGCTGTTGAAGAAGTACACGCCGAACGTCATTGACGCCACGCCGGAACAGATCGCCAAGGCGGTCGACGACACCATCCCGAATGTGGCGCCGCTGTTCTGGTCGTTCCGCGGCATGGTGGCGCTGGGCATGTTGTTCCTGTTCATCTTCGCGACCTCGTTCTACTTCCTGATCCGCAAGCAGCTGGCGCCGCAACGCTGGCTGCTGCGCCTGGCGGTGTTCAGCATTCCGCTGCCGTGGATCGCCGCGGAACTGGGCTGGATCGTTGCCGAATACGGCCGTCAGCCATGGACTATTGCCGGCATCCTGCCGACGCATCTGTCGGCGTCGACCTTGCAGCCCTCGAGCCTGTACTTCAGCCTGGCCGGATTCATCCTGTTCTATACCTTCCTGCTGGTGGTCGAGATGGTGCTGATGGTGAAGTATGCCAAGCGCGGCCCGAGCAGCCTGCATACCGGCAAATACCACTGGGAGCTGCTGGACAAGAAACCGGCCAACCTGCCTCCGTCGGCCGTCGGCAAGCGCCCGCCGCTACCGAAACCAAGCCGTTGATTGCAGCAGAATACCCAAGGAAACAATCATGATCTTCGATTACGAAACTTTAAAAATCATCTGGTGGGCATTCGTCGGCGTGCTGATCATCGGCTTCGCCCTGACCGACGGCTTCGATTTCGGCGTCGGCATGATGCTGCCCTTCGTCGGCAAAACCGATGCCGAGCGCCGCGTGCTGATCAATTCCATCGGCCCGACCTGGGAAGGCAACCAGACCTGGTTCATCACCGCCGGGGGCGCCACCTTCGCGGCCTGGCCGCTGGTGTATGCGACGGCGTTTTCGGGCTTTTACATTGCGCTGATGGTGCTGCTGTTTTCGCTGTTCTTCCGTCCGGTCGGCTTCGACTATCGCAGCAAGGTCGCCGATCCGCGCTGGCGCAATGCTTGGGACTGGGGCCTGTTCGCCGGCGGCATCGTGCCGCCGCTGATCTGCGGCGTGGCGTTCGGCAACCTGTTGCTGGGCGTGCCCTTCCACTACGACGACACCATGCGGGTGGAATACACCGGCAACTTCTTCCAGCTGCTCAATCCTTTCGGCCTGCTGGCCGGCCTGCTGAGCGTGGCGATGCTGCTCACGCATGGCGCGACCTTCGCGATGGTGAAGACCGAAGCCGAGATCGCAGCGCGCGTGCGCAAGATCGCCATCTATGCGTCGCTGGCCACGCTCGTTCTGTTCGTGATCGGCGGCTACTGGGTGGCGCGCGGCATCGACGGTTACAGCATCACCTCCATGCCGAGCGCCAACACCGCCTTCATGCCGCTGGCGAAGACGGTGGAAATCACCTCGGGCGCCTGGATGGACAACTACGTGCGCTGGCCCGAGACCAGGGCGATTCCCGTCGTCGC
Organism: Herbaspirillum sp. CF444; assembly: GCF_000282135.1. Taxonomy (GTDB): domain Bacteria; phylum Pseudomonadota; class Gammaproteobacteria; order Burkholderiales; family Burkholderiaceae_D; genus Herbaspirillum. The sequence continues at coordinate 1,545 of NZ_AKJW01000030.1, read as the reverse complement.
CATCGTGGCGCTGTTGCTGGTTGCATTGTTCGGCGCATGGCGCAAGGCGCGTCTGGCCTTCATCTGCAGCGGGGTTGCAGTGGCCGGCATCATCCTGACGGCAGCGACCGCGATGTTCCCGTTCATCCTGCCGTCGTCGCTGGATCCGCGCAGCAGCCTGACGGTGTGGGATGCCGTGTCGAGCCAGAAGACGCTGGGCATCATGTTCTGGCTGGTGCTGTTCTTCCTGCCGCTGATCATGCTGTACACGGCCTGGGTCTATCGCGTGATGCGCGGCAAGGTGACGCTCAAGCACATTGCCGACAACGAACACACCGCTTATTAACTCACTGATTAATTTATTCGGAGAAGGAGAACATCATGTGGTATTTCGCCTGGATACTCGGCGTCGGCCTGGCGCTGGCCTTCGGCATCATCAACGTCATGTGGCTGGAAGCCAACTACGCCTTCGGCCGCCGCAAGGAAGACGAAACCAACGAACGCTTCGCGTCCGCCAGCGCCAAAGCCGAGCTGGCCAGAAAACGTCCCGCTCCCGGCACAAAGTGAGGCAAAAATGAACACCGCCTCCGCCCGCCTCGTCGCCACCGATCCGGCGCTGTTGCAAGCGCTGGCCGGCGCCGGTTTTGCCGATACCTTCCAGATTGCCCTGACCGACGAACAAGGCCGTTTGTCGGCCGGCGAGCTGACGCGGCAAATGTTCAGCCGCACGCCGGAATGGGTATCGCTGCTGTTGGCGACCCGCAATCGTATCGTTGCGCTGTTTGGCCTGAAGCAGGCCGACTTGCATATCGAGGGAGATGCATCGTCAACATCGTCATCGGTCGCGGGCGTTCCCGTGGTGGAGCAAAGCGACGAGCAGGTGCAGCTCGGCTTTGACGACAAGCACCTGGATTTCCGGATCTGGGTGCGGCGTGAACCCGGCACATCGGAGTTGTCGGCGCAGCTGAAAGTGACGACGGTAGTACGCACCAATCAATTGCTCGGGCGTGTTTATCTTGAGGTGATCAAACCATTTCACCGATGCATCGTGCCGGCGATGCTGAATCGCTTGCGCCGCTAAAGCACGCAAATAAGACAATCCGCCATGGCGCGCCTTCAGCGTGCTTGTCGCACAGAACCGTTCCAACGTTTTTCATAGTCGACGCTCCTGAAATGCTCGACCAGGAAATCGATGAAAACACGCACCTTGCCCGGCAGGTGCCGTCGGTTTTGATAGGCAATGTTGATCGCCAATACCGGCAGCTCCCAGTCCGGCAAGATCCTGATCAATCTCCCCGCTTCGAGGTCGTCATGCACGATATAGGTCGGCTGCACCAGAATGCCCAGGCCATCGAGCGCGGCTGCACGCAGGATCTGACCGTCGTTGGCTTCCAGCAGTTGTCGCACGCGCACGCACACGTTCGTCCCCTTGCTCTTGCCCTTGCGCGTGAAGCGCAGCTCGTTCATATGGTTGGCGTGGGTGTAGAGCAGCAGTTTGTGGCGCGTCAGTTGATCCGGCGTGGCGGGTATGCCGTGTTGCTGCAGATAGGCTGGCGCAGCCGCCAG
>NZ_AKJW01000029.1 GCF_000282135.1 Herbaspirillum sp. CF444 | reverse complement strand
CGCCAGCCGTACCGGCGCCGCCTGCGACGGCGTGCGCCACAGCGCGCCGCCCACCAACGCCGGCTGCGGCCGGCACCAGTCGGACAGTAAACCGTCGAGGCGTTCAAACAGCCGGCCGGCCTGTTCGTCGTCCATGTGCTGATGCTCATGCAGCACCAGGAAGCGCAGTTCGTCTTCGGGCCAGACGATCACGGTCAGCGGATAACCGTTGCGATGCCGGGACTGGATGTCGCCCACGCCGAGCCGGCGGATGTCTTCTTTCAGGCGCTCGTCCAGCGGGTGATTTTCAAACACGAAAATGACGTCGAACAAGGGCGTGCCGCGCGCCACGTCGGAAGTTGCCTGGATCTCCACCAGCGGCAGCATCGCGTGTTCGCGCAGACCGATGTTCTTGTCCTGCAATTTGCGCAACCAGGCGCCGATTTCGTCGCCGTGCGCGATGTCCATGAACAGCGGCACGGTATTGATGAACAAGCCTTTCATCGCCAGGATGCCCGGCACCGGAGCATCGCGGCCGGACACCGTCACGCCCACCACCGGCTGTCCCTGGCGCGTCAGTGTCGACAGCGCTTGCAGCAGCGCGCCTTGGACCAAGGTGTTGAGGGTGACGCGTTGCGAGCGAGCATAGCGGCCCAGCGCGGCCGTGCGCTCCGCACTGAGGCTGCGTTCCAGCCGGCCCATGCCCGGCAGCAGCGCCGACGGCTTCATCGTCCGGCGCAGCAGCAAGGGTTCGGACAAGCCTGAAAGCGCATCTTGCCACCAGGCGCGCGCGCGGCCATGGTCTTGCGCGTGGAGCCAGGCGACATAGTCGCGGAACGGCGTGACCGCCGGCGCGAGCAGCGTCTGCCCTGCTGCCAGCGCATGATAGGTGCGCGCCACTTCGGCCAGCAACCAGTCGACGCTCCAGGCATCCATCAGCAAATGATGATGGGTCCAGATCAGATGTCGCTGTTGCGGCCCCAGGCGCACCAGGATCAGGCGCATCAGGGGCGCCGCATCCAACGCGAAGTCAGTGCGATGATCGGCATCCAGCAAGGCTTGCAGGCGGGCCTGTTGTTCGGCAACGCTCTGCCCGCTCCAATCGTGATGCGCCAGCGGCAACGCCGCCTGGCGATGCACGGTTTGCTGCGCCTGCCCGTTGTCGTCCAGCGCAAAACTGGTGCGCAGGATATCGTGGCTTGCCAGGGCATGTCGCCAGGACGCCATGAAGGCGGCTTCGTCGAGCTCGCCCCGGATCTCGCAGCTGCATTGCACGAGATAAGTGCCCTGGTCGCGCTGGGCGTAGCTGTGAAACAAAATCCCTTCCTGCATCGGCGTGAGTGCATAGGGACTTGCGTCAAAGAGCGTCGCCGCCGGTTCGACCGGGCTGGGCGCAGCGGCGTCCGGGTTCTGCATCTGCGTCGCCAGCAATGCAATCGTCTGATACTGGAACAACATCTGCGGCGTCAGCAGCAGGCCGGCTTCGCGGGCATGGCCGACCATCCGGACGGCAGCGATGGAGTCCCCGCCCAACTCAAAGAAGTTGTCATGAATGCCGACGCGATCGGCATTGAGCACCTGTTTCCAGATGCGCGCCAGATGCTCCTGCAAGGGATCCTGCGCGTCTTGATAAGCCGCTGCGGCCAGATAAGTCGGCGCCGGCAGGCTGCGCTGGTCCAGCTTGCCGTTGACGGTCAACGGCAATACCGGCATGAGCACGAACGCCGACGGCACCATATAGGCCGGCAGGCAGGCATTGAGGCAGGCGCGCAGGTCTTCCTGCAGCGCGCTCGCGGCGGTCATCGCGCCTTGCGCGTTGGCGACCACGTAGGCTACCAACTGGGCATGACCGCTGTCATCCTTGCGTGCCACCACGACTGCGTCGGCCACCTGCGGATGCTCTCGCAGGCGGGCTTCGATTTCTCCCGGCTCGATGCGGAAGCCGCGAATTTTTACCTGTGAATCGGCGCGGCCGAGATATTCCATCTCGCCCTCGGCAGTACGGCGCGCCGTGTCCCCGGTACGGTAAAGGCGAGCCCCGGCAAGCGCCGAGAACGGATCCGGCAGGAAACGTTCGGCGGTCAGCGCCTGGCGACCGAGATAGCCGCGCGCCAGTCCTGCTCCGCCGATGTAAAGCTCTCCTTTGACGCCCGCCGGCGCCGGTTCGAGGTCGGCATCCAGCACATGCCAGTACAGATCGGCCAGCGGCGCTCCGACCGGGCTGACCGCCAACGCTGCGTCTGCAGCCGTGAGCAGGCGCCAGCTGACGTGCACCGTGGTTTCCGTAATGCCGTACATGTTGACGAGGGTCGGCATGGTCTCGCCGCGCTGTGCAAACCACGGCCTGAGTCCGGGCAGGTCCAGCGCTTCGCCGCCGAACACGACATAGCGCAGGCTGTCCGGCACGCCGCCCTGGTACAGTCCCGGCACTTGCATGAGCTGGCGAAACGCCGACGGCGTCTGATTGAGCACCGTGACGTTTTCCCGTTGCAGCAAGGCCAGGAAATCCGCCGGCGAACGGCTAGTCAGATAGGGAACCACGACCAGCCTGCCACCATGCAGCAGCGCGCCAAACACTTCCCACACCGAGAAATCGAATGCGTAGCTGTGGAACATGGTCCACACGTCATGATCGCCGAAACCGAACTGCGATTCGGTCGCCAAAAACAGGCGCTGGGCATTGGCATGGGTCAGCAAGGCACCCTTGGGCTTGCCGGTGGAGCCCGAGGTATAGATGCAGTAAGCCAGGTTGGCCGGATGCACGGCGACCTGCAAGTCGTGCGCCTCCTGCACGGCGATGCTCTCCCAGTCGCTGTCGAGGCACCAGACTGGAACGTCGGTGGCCGGCAAGGCATCTCGCACGCGCGCTTGCGTGAGCACCAGCGCCGGCCGGGCGTCGGCCAGCATGAAAGCCAGGCGCTCCGGCGGGTAATCCGGATCCAGCGGCAGATACGCCCCGCCCGCCTTGAGAATGCCCAGCATGCCGACGATGGTGTCCAGCGAGCGCTGCACCGCCAAACCGACCAGCACGTCCGGCCCCACGCCTTGTTGACGCAATGCCCGGGCCAGTTGGTTGGCGCGGGCATTGAGCGCGGCATAGCTCAGGCTGCCTTCTTCGGCGCTGACGGCGATGGCCTGGCCGCGCCGGGCAACCTGGCGCTCGAAGCGCGCCGGCAAGGACTCGCTCACCTCAAACCGGGATTGCGCATGGCTCGATGCCGCAAGCAGTTGTTGCCGTTCGGCGCTCTCCAGCAGCGGCAACTGATAGAGCAGCGTGTCGGGACGGCGCACGATTTCGCTCAGCAGACCGCGCCAATGACGCGCCAGCCGTTCAATGGTGGCGCGGTTGAACAAGGCGGTCTGATAGCTGAAAACGCAGGCGAACCGGCCATCGATATCGGTCACGTCCAGCAGCAAATCGAACTTCGCCGTTTTGGCGTCGTTACCTTCGAATTCCAGTTGCAGTCCCGGCGCCACCTCGCGCGTCTGCTGGAAACGCCAGCGCTGGACATTGCACATGACCTGAAACAGCGGCGAATGGGATGCGCTGCGCTGCGGCCGCAATTCATCGACGATGGCGTGAAAGGGAACGTCCTGGTGGGCTTGCGCCTCCAGCGCCGCCTCGCGCACCGCCGCCAGCAAATCGGCGGCCGTCATGCCGGCGTCGATGTCGCATTGAAGCACCTGGGTATTGAGGAAGCCGCCGATCAGGCGTTCGAACTCCGGCCGGGTGCGATTGGCGATCGGGTAGCCGATGCGCAGGTCGGCCTGGCCGCTGTAACGATGCAGCAGCGCCATCATGGCCGTCATGACCGTCATGAAGAGCGTCACTCCTTGGCGGCGATTAAAGGCGGCCACCTCCGCCGCCAGTGCGGGCGGCAGTTCCATGGTGACGAAGTCGCCCTCAAACTGCTGCACCGCCGGCCGCGCATGGTCAAACGGCAACTCCAGTACCGGATGCTCATTGCCAAGGCGCTGTTTCCAGTAAGCCAGCTGGCGGGCGCCTTCGCCGCCGCCCAGCCAGGCGCGCTGCCACGCGGCGAAGTCGGGATATTGGATCGCCAGGGGCGGCAGCGTCGCCGCCCTTCCTTGCGAAAAATCGCGATACAGCTGAGAAAACTCGTCGGCGAATACATCCATGGCCCAACCCTCGGCCACGATGTGGTGAATACTCACCAGCAGCAAATGATGCGCTTGCGCCAGCCTGAGCAAATGGATGCGCATCAGCGGTCCTTGCGCCAGATCGAAGGGACGATGCGCTTCCTGCTCTGCGAAGGCGGCGACTTTTCGTTCGTTTTCACGCATGTCGCCGACGCTGAAATCGTGTTCCTGGAGGAACACGCCGGCCTCGGGCGCAACACATTGCCGCGCCTGGCCCTGCTCCGACGGAAAGGTGGTGCGCAGGCCTTCGTGGCGCATGACCAGCGCCTGCAACGCAGCGCGCAAGGCCGTCACATCGAGTTCACCGCGCAGCCGCACTGCGCCGCCGACATTGTAGGAAGCACCCAGCGGTTCCATATTCCAGAGGAACCACATGCGTTCCTGCGAATACGAGAGCGCCAGCGCGGCATCGCGCTGCACCGGCAGCAACGGCGGTTGACGGCTGTGCTGTCCCTGGTCGATGCAGTCTTGTACGCACAACGCAAATGCCTGCAAGTCTTCCGCTTCAAACAAGGCGCGCAGCGGCAGGTCGATATTGAATTGCTGACGCAGGCGGGAAACCACCTGGGTGGCCAGCAAGGAATGTCCCCCCAGATCCAGGAACGCATCGCCCAGGCCCGCCCGCTCCACCTGCAGCAAGTCTTGCCACAACTGCGCCACGGCTTTTTCCGCCACGGTGCGCGGCGCGACATAATCGCGCGACTCCCAGGTCGGCGCAGGCAAGGCGGCCCGATCAAGCTTGCCGTTGGCCATCAGCGGCAAGCGCGGCAGGCGCACGAATACGGCGGGCACCATGTATTCCGGCAATTGCGCCGCCAATTCCTTTTTCAGCAAGGCGACGTCGCGCTCCTGATCCAGCGCGACGTAGGCCGCCAGGCGCAGTCCGCCCGGCCCCTCGCAGGCCAGCACCGCCGCTTCGCGCACGCCCGGTGCAGCGCGCAGCAGGGTTTCGATTTCACCCGGTTCAATCCGGAATCCGCGTATCTTGACTTGATGATCGTCGCGTCCAAGGTACTCGAGTACGCCGTCGACGCGCCAGCGCGCCCGGTCGCCGGAACGATACAGGCGGCTGCCGGGGACATCGCCATAGGGGTCGGGAATGAAGCGCTGCGCGCTCAGCGCACTGCGCCCAAGATAGCCGCGCGCCAGCGCCGCGCCGCCGATGTACAGATCTCCCGCCACGCTCGCGGGCACCAGCTTGAGTTGCGCGTCGAGCACATACAGTGCAGTGTCGGCCAGCGGTCGTCCGATCGGTACGCCGGCATGGGCCTCCGCCCTGCACGTCCAGTAACTGGCATTGATCAACGCCTCGGTCGGACCGTAGCGATTGTCGAAGCGCACACCGGGCAGACGCTGCAGCACCTGCGCCTGCAACTCGCGAGTGAGCGCTTCGCCGCCGGAAAACAGGCGTTTCAGACTGCGCAAGCTGCTCACCTCGTCCTGAGCAATGAACAGGCGCAGCATCGACGGCACGAAATGCACGGTGCTCACCGCATGCTCACGGATCAGTCGGGCCAGGCCTTGCGGATCGCGATGCTCGCCCGGCGCGGCCAGCACCAGTTGCGCGCCGCGACTCAGGGTCCAGAGGATTTCCCACACCGAGACGTCAAAGCTTACCGGGGTCTTGTGCAGCAGCGTCTCATCCGCGCCGAGCGCATATTCCTGCTGCATCCATTGCAACCGGCGCGTCAGCGCGCCATGGGTATTGGCCACGCCCTTGGGCTGCCCGGTGCTGCCCGAGGTGTACAGCACATAGGCCAGATTGTCCGGCGCCGGACCTGCCCGGTGTTCGGTGTGTGGAGTCGCAGTCCAGTCGACGGTATCGAGGTCTATCGTCGGCAGTCCGAGCAATGAATCCGCTTGCAAGCTCTCGCTGGCCGCGCCATGCGTGACCAGCAGCCTCAGCCCGGCGTCCTCTGCCATATAGCGCAGCCGGGCCGGCGGCGCGTCGGCGTCCAACGGCAGATAGGCGGCGCCGGACTTGAGGATGCCGAGCAGGCCGACCACCAGATCAAACGAGCGCTGCAGCAGCAAGCCCACCACCACGTCCGGGCCGGCGCCCTGCTCCACAAGTTGCTGCGCCAGGCAATCGGCACGCCGGTTCAGCTCGGCGTAGCTCATGCGCTGCGCGCCGAAAATCAGCGCGGTGGCGTCCGGTGTGGCCGCGGCCTGAGCAGCGATTTCTTCATGAATGCGCGCTTCCTGCTCGGGTTGCTGCGCGCCGCGGCTCCATGCCAAAACCTGCTTGATTTGGACGTCATCCATCAATTCTATGGCGCCCACGCTGCGTTGCGGCGCTGCCAGCAACTGTTCCAGCAGCGCGACGAAATTGCCGGCCAGGCGCTCGATCGAGGACGCATCGAACAGATCGCTGGCATACACGAACACCCCCGAGATGCCGCCGGCGCCATCGTCCACCGTGTTCAGGCACAGATCGAATTTGGTGATGTCGCCATCCTCCGCCATCACGCGGATGTCCAGCGCAGGGTCGCCGGTCTCGACCACGGCGCGGCGTTCCTGATGGTTGAACATAGCCTGGAACAGCGGGCTGTGCGCCAGGCTGCGTTGCGGCTGCAGCGCTTCCACCAGACGGTCGAACGGCAAATCGGCATGCGCCTGCGCCTGCAAGGTGGTGCTGCGCATCTGCGCCAGCACCTCGGTGAAGCCCTGTTGCGGCTGCCAGCTGGATCTGAGCACCAGCGTGTTGACGAACATGCCGACCAGATTTTCGGTATCTGCCTGCAGGCGATTGGAAAACGGCACGCCGACGCGCACATCCGCTTGTCCGCTGTAGCGATGCAGCAGTACATTGAAGGCTGCGCACAGCACCATGAATGGCGTGGCGTTGCTGGCGCGCGCAAAGCGCTGCAGCGTGCCGGCGGTGGCCGACGTCAGCGTGAAGCCGACGGTGGCGCCCTGATAGCTTTGCTGCGGCGGCCGCGGCCTGTCCAGCGGCAGTTCCAGCACCACCGCAGCGCCGCTCAGTTGCGTAGTCCAGTAAGCCAGCTCACGCTGCATGCGTTGCGCATCCTGGCGTTGCAAGCGCTGCTCCTGCCACACCGCGTAATCGGCATAGTCGACCGGCAAGGCCGGCAAGCCGGCGCTGTTGCTGCTGAGTCCTCTGACGGCGGCCTGGTAGAGCGCGACCAGATCGCGTATCAGGATTTGCATGGAGGCGCCGTCGGCGACGATATGGTGGATCGCCACCGCCAGCACATGCTCGTCCGCGGCCACCCGTATCAGCCGCGCCCGCCACACCGGCCCCGTGCTCAGATCGAAGGGCTGTGACGCCAGTTGCCGTATGCTGGCGCGCACGGCCGCCGGGCGCGCTGCCGCAGCCAGCTCATCAAGATGCTCGTGCTGCAGCGCCGGCGGCGGTGTCTCCAGCACGGTTTGCCGGCAGCGGCCGTCGTTGCCGTAGCCATCCTCAAAGCGCGTGCGCAAGCCGGTGTGACGTTGCGCCAGCGCGTTCAGGGCCTGCTCCAGCGCGGCCACGTCGAGTGCCCCGCGCCATGCCAGCGAACCGGCGATGTTGTAGGCCGGACTGTGCGGCGCCATGCGCCACAGGAACCACATGCCGCGTTGCGCGAAAGAGGTGGCATGCAATTGCGTGGCGTCGCGCGGACGCAGGGGCAAGACAGCGTCGTTCCCGGCTTCAGTTTGAGCGCGCGTTACGCGCTCACAAAATTCAGCCAGCGTGCGGGTCTCGAAGAGCCAGGCCAGATTGACTTCGACGCCAAACTCGGCCTGCACCCGCGCGGCGATGTGGGCCGCCGTCAGCGAGCTGCCACCGAGTGCGAAAAAGCTGTCTGCGGCGCCGGCGCCCGACGAGCCCAGCACCTGATCCCACAGCCGGCCCATGCGCGCCAGCGCATCGTCAAACGGCGTGGCGGCGACTGTAGACGGCGTCGCCGCCGGGCTGGTCAATTTGCCGGCCGTGATCACGGCATAGGCGTCCAGCTGATTGCTCTCCCAACGCGCGGCGCAGGCCGAACGTTGCAGCTTGCCGCTGGTGGTTTTGGGCAGGCCGCCCGGGTTCAGCAACACCACCACGCTGGCGGGTTCCTGGCAATGGCGGCCGACCACTTCGGCGATGCTGGCGGCGAGCGCCTGCGGATCCGTCAATTTTTGCGTGCTGCGGCCGATCTCGGCGGCGATGCCTATGCCTTCGCGCCCGGCCAGCCGGACCGCAAAGGCCGCGACTCGTCCCTTGCGCACCAGCTCTATCTCGTTTTCCACCGCCAGTTCGATATCTTGAGGATACAGATTCTGACCGCGTACGATGATCATGTCCTTGCGCCTGCCGGTGACGAACAGCTGTCCCTCTTGCAGCAATCCCATGTCGCCGGTACGCAGCCAGCGGCGGCCGTCGTGCTGTACAAAACTGGCCGCCGTGGCTTCCTGCTGGTTCCAGTAGCCATCGGCCACGCTGGGACCGTGGAACCAGATTTCACCGACCGCGCCGGACGCCACCGGCTGCAGTAAATCAGGCTCCATCAAGGCCAGCAGATGTCCCGGCTGCACCGCGCCGGACGAGATCAGTTCGACGCCGTCGGCACTTGTCGTTGCGCTGGTAACAAAGCGATGTTGCGCCAATGCGGCGGCATCGGCCTGTACGGCGTGAAAGCCGGCGCCGCGGCGAGCGCCGGTCACCAGCAAGGTGGCCTCGGCCAGTCCGTAGCAGGGATACAGGGCATGCCGGTCAAAGCCGGCCGCAGCGAATTTCTCGCCGAACGCGCGCAAGGTATCAGCCCGGATCGGTTCCGACCCGGAGAATGCCAGCTTCCACGAACGCAGGTCCAGCGCCGCCAGTTGTTGCGCCGGAATACGTTCTGTGCAGAGCCGATAGGCGAAGTCTGGCCCGCCGCTGACGGTGCCGCCAAAAGTCGAGATCGCCTTGAGCCAGCGCAGCGGCCGCTCCAGAAAATGACGCGGCGACAGCAGCACCAGCCGCACGCCGCTGAACAGCGGCTGCAGCAGTCCGCCGATGAGGCCCATGTCGTGATACAGCGGCAACCAGCTGACAATGGTGTCGCCGTCGCCGATGCCGAACGCGCTTTGTATGGCTTGCTGGTTGGCGATCAGATTGCCGTGCGTGACGCGCACGCCCTTGGGCTGCGAGGTCGAGCCTGAGGTGTACTGCAAAAAAGCCACTGCGCCGGCATGGATCGCCGGTGCCGTCCATTGCGCGGCGTCGTTCGTCGCCAGATGATCGGCCTCGCTATGGTCGGTGGCCAGCAGCGCGACGCCGCGCCAGACTTCCTCTTGCGCCAGCAGTTGCTGCAATCCCGGCAGCATGGCTTCGGCGGTCAGCACCAGGCTGGCCGAGGCGTCCTGCAAGATGGTCAGCAGGCGCTGCGTATGGTGCGGCGAGGCCGACTCAGGTGGATAGGCGGGAACCGCAATCACGCCAGCGCGCAGGCACGCCAGAAAAGCGACCACGTAATCCGGACCGCTCGGATACAGCAGCAAGGCCCGTTCGCCCGGCGCCGCTTGCGCCGCCAGCCGGCACGCCAGCGTCTGCACGCGCTGCTCTAGTTGCGCAAAGCTGAGTTCTTCGGTGACGCTGTCGCCATCGCCCAAAAACGTCAGCGCGATCTTGTCCGGATGCTGATGCGCCCGCCTGGTCAGCAAGGCGGAGAAATGACTGAACAAGATTGCGTCATTGGCCATAGTGGTGGTCCTGTCGGTAAAGGTGTTTGAGGCGTAGTTGTTGCTGTTGCTGAAGCTGGCGGCGTCTCATGCAACTCCTGCAAGCAATTGCGTCAGTCGCTCGTGCAACTGCGCCAGCAGCGTGGCGTCATGAATCACGCCGGTGTGATCGGTGTCGATCACGCCCTGTAGTTCGACCACGGCGCCGCTGGCCTGACGCCAGCTGTCGACGCTGTCCTGCGCTGCCCCAGGCAGCGACGCTCGAGCCAGCCACAGACTGGCCTGGACCTGCAGCGCCAGCGCGTGTTCGCGGCCGGGCAGCGTCTCGAAGTGATCGCGCACCTGCATGGCCTGAGCCGCCAATGTGTGACCTTCGGCGCCCTGCCCCAGGCGCCTGGTCCAGACCGGTTCTTCCTGCGCCATCTGCGCCATGAAGCGTTCCAGTGCAGCCGGGTCAACCGGCGGACGCGCCAACGGCGCCAGCGCATCCGGCGCGGCGACCCGGACATAGCTGTCGATCAGACCGAGAAAACTGACCTGCTGGCCGGCCGCTTCCAGCACGGCCGCCACCTGGGTAGCGATCTGTCCGCCGACCGACCAGCCCAGCAACAGATAAGGTCCCTCGGGCTGCACCTGGCGGATGCGCCGCGTATAGTCTTGCGCCAGCGCGGCGATGGACGATGGCCACCAGTCTGGCTCCGCATACAGCGGCGATTGCACGCCGTAGACGCAGACGCGGTCCTCAAGATGGCGCGCCAACTCGCGATACGGCGCCACCAGCCCATAGCCGGGATGGATCGCGAACAGCTTGTGCGATTGCGGTCCGGCGTTGAGCGGCAGGATGTTCGAAGGGAAATTGCGCGACTGATCTTGCATCGCATGAGTGGCCGCAGCGATGTCCGGGAAGTTGAACAGCAGCTCCAGCGTGTAGCCGGCAATGCCATGCCGCCTGGCCGCTTCCGCCAGCCGCAAGGCCGCAATGGAATCGCCGCCGGCCTCGAAGAAGTTGTCGGTCACGCCGA
>NZ_AKJW01000028.1 GCF_000282135.1 Herbaspirillum sp. CF444 | reverse complement strand
CCGGCAGCCGCCGCGTCATCAAGGACCGTCTCGGCCGCATCGTCGAAGACATCGAAGCCGTGCGCGAGCCGCACGACGGCAAGGACCTGGCGCTGTCGATCGACAGCAAAATCCAGTACATCGCCTTCACGCAACTGAAGGCCGCGGTTGAAAAGAACAAGGCCAAGGCCGGCGGCATCATCGTGGTCGATGCGCGTACCGGCGAAGTGCTGGCGCTGGCCAACCTGCCGACCTACAACCCCAACGATCGCTCGGTGCTGACCGGCGCGCAGTTGCGCAACCGCGTGCTGACCGACACCTTCGAGCCGGGCTCGACATTGAAGCCATTCACCGTCGCGCTGGCGCTCGATACCCATCGCGTCACGCCGAGCACGGTGTTCCAGACTTCGCCCGGCAAGATGACCATCGGCACCGCCACCATCGGCGACTCGCACGCGCACGGTCCGCTGACGGTGGCGCAGATCATCGAGAAGTCGTCCAACATCGGCACCGCCAAGATTGCGCTGGAAATGCCGCCGCAGGAAATGTGGGAGATGTTCACCAGCGTCGGCCTCGGCCAGCAGCCCAAGTTCGGCTTCCCGGGCGCGGTGGCCGGTCGCGTGCGTCCTTACAAATCGTGGCGTCCGATCGAGCAGGCGACGATGAGCTACGGCCACGGCATTTCGGTATCGCTGATCCAGCTGGCGCATGCCTATACGATTTTTGCCCGCAACGGCGACCTAATTCCGCTGTCGTTCCAGAAGGTCAACGACATGCCGATCGGCCATCGCGTGATTTCCGAAAACACCGCCTTGCAGATGCGTCGCATGCTGGAAACCGTGGTGGCGCCGGGAGGCACCGCGCCGCAAGCCCAGGTTCCCGGTTATCGGGTCGGCGGCAAGACCGGCACGGCGTACAAGATCGAGGGCGGCAAGTACGTGAAGAAATATGTGTCGTCTTTCGTCGGCATTGCACCAATGTCCGACCCGCGCCTGATCATCGCCGTGATGCTGGATGAACCCAGCGCCGGCAGCCATTTCGGCGGCACCGTCGCCGGACCGGTTTTTGCCAATGTAACGGCCAACGCTTTACGCGCGCTCAATGTCGCGCCGGACTCCAGCGTGACCAATATCATCATTCCAAAAGACGCCTTAGAGGAGAGCATGTAATGCCTGCGACGATGCTTTCCGCGCAAAAGATTGTGGACTGGCTGCACGGCATTGCCGCTGCCAACGTCAGTCAGACTGCGAATTTAACGGCGAATTTAACAGCCGACTCGCGCCGCGTGCAGGCCGGCGACGTGTTTTTTGCCTATCCTGGCGACAGCGCCGACGGCCGCCGCTATATCACCGACGCCATCGAGCGCGGCGCGGCAGCGGTCGTCTACGAAGAAGCCGGATTCACCTGGGACGACCAGGAAGATTTGCCGCATTTCGGCGTCACCGGTCTGAAGCATCTGGCCGGTTTCGCCGCCAGCATGTATTACAAGCAGCCCGACAAGGACATGTTCAGCGTCGCGGTGACCGGCACCAACGGCAAGACCTCGTGCTCGTACTGGCTGGGCATGGCGTTGTCGCGCCTGCAAGGTTCGTCGGCGCCGGCAGCGGTGATCGGCACGCTGGGCGTGGGCACGTTCCAGGACGGCAAGCCGCACGCATTCGACGTCACCGGTTACACCACGCCGGACGCGGTGCTGCTGCAACGCAAGCTGGCCGACCTGCGCACGGCGCGGGCGGCGGTGCTGGCGATTGAAGCCTCGTCCATCGGGCTCGATCAGGGACGTCTGAACGGTTTGCACGTCGACGTCGCCTTGTTCACCAATTTCACGCGCGATCATCTCGACTATCACGGCGACATGATTGCCTACGAAGCCGCCAAGATCCAGTTGTTCGATTCGCCGGGCCTGCAGCATGCCGTCATCAATCTGGACGACCAGATGGGGCAGCGTCTGATTCCTTACGTGCAGGCCAAGAATATTCCGGTCATCGGCTATTCGCTGGGCGATATCGTTGCGGACGGCGTGCCCGTGCTGCGCGCATCGGCGATCCGCAGCACCAACACCGGCACCAGCTTCCATATTGAATCGCCATTTGGTTCGGGTCAGATCAAGACGCAACTGGTGGGGCAGTTCAATGTCAGCAACGTGCTGGGCATCCTCGGCGTCATGCTGGCCAAGGGCACCGGCTGGGATGCCGCACTGGCGGTGATCGCCACGCTGACCGCCGTGCCGGGTCGGATGCAACAGTTCGGCGGCCAGGAAGTGCCGCTGATCGTGATCGACTACGCGCACACGCCCGATGCGCTGGAAAAAACCTTGACCGCCTTGCGCCAGGTTGCCGGCCAACGCGGCGGCGAGCTGTGGTGTGTCTTTGGCTGCGGCGGCGATCGCGATCCGGGCAAGCGTCCGGAGATGGGCGCGGTGTCCGAACTGGCCGATCACGTGATCCTCACCAGCGACAATCCGCGCAGCGAAGATCCCAACGTCATCATTTCGCACATCAAGAGCGGCATGGGGCGCATCGTGCCGCACGTCATGACCGATCGCGCCGGCGCCATCCTGTGGGCGGTGCGTCACGCGGTCAAGCAGGATGTCGTCCTGCTGGCCGGCAAGGGCCACGAAACCTATCAGGAAATCGCCGGCAAGAAATATCCCTTCCTTGATGCCGACCACGTCGCGCTGGCCCTGGCCGCGCGCGCCACGATGATGGGAGGCGCATAGTGCAGGCGACGCTTGAACAACTGACGCAGTGGCTGGATGGCGCAACCGTGCATAACGTGCATAAGGCCGGCGGCGACTTCACGGTGCGCGGCGTCACCACCGACAGCCGCGCTGTCGCGCCCGGCAATCTGTTCGTCGCCTTGCGCGGCGAGCGTTTCGACGCGCACGACTTCCTCGACGCCGTCGCCGGCCTGGGCGCTGCCGCCGTGGTGGTGGAGCGTGTGCCGGCAGGTCTGAGCATCCCGGCCATCGTCGTGCCGGATACGCGTGCGGCGCTGGGCCGGATCGCGCGTCACTGGCGTCAGCAATTCGCGATTCCCGTGATTGCCGTCACCGGCAGCAACGGCAAGACCACCGTCAAGGAAATGATTGCGTCGATTCTGTCGGCGGCATTCGGCGAAGACCACAGCCTGGCCACGCGCGGCAACTTCAACAACGAAATCGGCGTGCCGCTGACCTTGTTCCGCCTGCAAGCGCAGCATCATGCCGCCGTCGTCGAACTGGGCATGAACCATCCGGGCGAGATCGCCGTGTTGGCCGAGATCGCACGGCCGACGCTGGCGCTGGTCAATAACGCGCAGCGCGAACATCAGGAATTCATGGCCACGGTGGAAGCCGTCGCCCGCGAGAACGGCGCCGTGTTTGCCGCTTTGCCGGCGGACGGCATCGCCGTGTTTCCGGCCGAGGACGAGTACGCCTGGGTCTGGCGCGAGCTGGCTGGCGAGCGTCCGGTGCTGAGCTTCGGCCTGAACGCGGATGCCGACGTCAGCGCGACATATCAGGCGCAACAATTCGGCAGCCTGATTAAAGTTACCGCCAGCATCAATGGCCAGACGCAACAATTGCAACAATTCGAGATCAATCTGGCCGCAGTCGGTGAGCACAATGTGCGCAATGCCCTGGCGGCGACGGCCTGCGCACTGGGCGCCGGCATTGACGCCGCTGCCGTGGTGCGCGGACTGGAAGCATTCGCGCCGGTTAGTGGCCGCCTCCAGCGCAAGGCTGCCATCAGCGGCGCGCTGGTGATCGACGACACTTACAACGCCAATCCGGATTCGGTGCGCGCCGCCATCGACGTGCTGGCGCAGACCGCCGCGCCGCGCGTGCTGGTGCTGGGCGACATGGGCGAGGTCGGCAACGAAGGGCCCAAATTCCACCAAGAGATCGGCGCCTACGCACGTGCGCGCGGCATCGAGCATTTCCTCGGTTTCGGCGACGCCATGCGCGACGCCATCAACGAATACAACGCCGTGCCGGGAGCATCTTTCCCGGCGCGGCATTTCGACACCATCGACACCGTGAGCGCCGCCGCCCAAGAGGTCGCATCCGCCACGGCGACAGTGTTGGTAAAAGGTTCGCGCTTCATGAAGATGGAGCGCGTTGTGCAGCATTTGGTCGGGGCGCAGTTGCAGTCCGGCGCGCCACTTCACCAGGAGACTCATTAACATGCTGCTTTGGCTGGCTCAGAATTTTCAGCAGGACTTCAGTTTCCTGCGCGTATTCAACTTCATCACCTTCCGCGCCGTGTTCGCGACGCTGACGGCGCTGTTGATCGGCCTCGTCGCCGGTCCGGCGGTGATTCGCATGCTGACCCGCCTCAAGGTCGGCCAGGCCGTGCGTACCGACGGCCCGCAAACGCATCTGGTCAAATCCGGCACCCCCACCATGGGCGGCGTGCTGATCCTGATCGGCATCGGCATTTCGACCTTGCTGTGGGCGGACCTCAGCAACCGTTTCGTCTGGATCGTGCTGATCGTCACGCTGGGTTTCGGCGCCATCGGCTGGGTCGACGACTACCGCAAGGTGGTCTACAAGGATCCCAACGGCATGCGCTCGCGCGAAAAGTATTTCTGGCAATCGCTGATCGGCTTGGTGGCGGCGTTTTATCTGGCGTTCTCGGTGTCCGAAGTCAGCAACATGAAGGTGCTGGACCTGTTTTTCGCCTGGGTGCAGTCGGGTTTCAACCTCGATCTGCCGCCCAAGGCCGACCTGATCGTGCCGTTCTTCAAGACCGTCAGCTATCCGCTGGGCGTGTGGGGCTTCATTGCCCTGACCTATTTCGTCATCGTCGGCACCAGCAACGCGGTCAATCTGACCGACGGTCTGGACGGTCTGGCGATCATGCCGACGGTGCTGGTCGGCGGTGCGCTGGGCATCTTTGCTTACCTGACCGGCAGCGCCAGCTATGCCAGATACCTGTTCATTCCGCACATTCCGGGCGCGGGCGAACTGCTGATTTTCTGCGGCGCGATGGCCGGCGCGGGCCTGGCTTTCCTCTGGTACAACGCTTATCCGGCGCAGGTGTTCATGGGCGACGTCGGCGCACTGGCGCTGGGCGGTGCGCTCGGTACCATCGCGGTGATCGTGCGCCAGGAAATCGTCTTGTTCATCATGGGCGGCATCTTCGTGGTGGAAACCCTGTCGGTGATGATTCAGGTGGCTTATTTCAAGTTCACCAAGAAACGCTACGGCGTGGGCAAGCGCGTGCTGCTGATGGCGCCGCTGCATCATCACTATGAACAAAAAGGCTGGAAAGAAACACAAGTCGTGGTGCGCTTCTGGATCATCACGATGATGCTGGTGCTGTTCGGTCTGTCGACGCTGAAGTTGCGTTGAGAGCGGCTAATAAAGCGCCGCTGGCGGCGTTGCTTCTCCTAGCCGTACTCTCGTACTGTCTTCGTCGGCGCGCCTTGCCATCGACGCTTTATTAACCGCTCTAAGCGAATTGCATTGGAAAGACTCAGGTATTAAAGAATGAATTACGTCGATAAACACGCTCTGGTACTTGGACTGGGTGAATCCGGTCTGGCGATGGCGCAGTGGCTGGTCTACTGCGGCGCGCGCGTGCGTGTGGCCGACACGCGCGAAGAGCAGGCCGTAGCCGAGCGTCTGGCTGTGCTGCGAGCAGCATCGACAGAGAGCGAATTCGTCGGCGGCAAGGTTTTTGCAGCAGAACTGCTGGACGGCATCGATTTCGTCGCCGTCAGTCCGGGCCTGGCGCCGGAACGCGACCTGGCCGTGTTGTCCGCTGCGGCGGCAGAGAAAAATATCCCGCTGTGGGGCGAGATGGAATTGTTCGCCCAGGCGCTGGCCGCCTTGCGTGAAGAGCGCGCCTACGCGCCCAAGGTGTTGGCGATCACCGGCACCAACGGCAAGACCACCGTCACCAGCCTGACCGGCATGCTGTGCCGCCGTGCCGGATTGACCACCAAGGTCGCCGGCAACATCAGCCCGGCGGCGCTGGATGTCTTGCGCGAAGCACTGATCGAAGACGCGGCCCACGCGATCGTGGTCGCTGCGCAAAGAGCCGAGGAAGAAGCGGCAGCCCGGGCCGAGGCGGAAGCTGCTGCGGCTATTGCAGCCCAACAAGCCGAAGCGCAGGCTGAAATCGACGCCGCAGCGGCGAAGGAAGCAGCCGCAGCACAAGCTGCTGCAGAAGAAGCCTCGCGCCAGCTGGAGCTGACTGAGCAAGCCGAGCCTGTTACCGCAGCAGAAACCTTGCCTGAACCATTGGCCGAAGCATCGGATGAAGCATCGGATGAAGCATCGGATGAAGCATCGGATGAAGCATCGGATGAAGCAGAGCATGAGCAGCCGGCGCAAGCCGCACACATCGGCCTGAACGACAGTCTGACGGTCGCCGTCGTCGCGCCGGAAGAGAGTGCCGAAGCTGCGCAAGAGCATGTCGACGCATCGGCTTCGCAAGAACAAGCCTCCGAGCCGCGTGTGGAAGAAGCAAACGCCGACGACGTTGCTGAACATGGCGCGGAAACGGCGGAGACGGAAGATGTTGTTGCTCCAGCACAGACCTCGCTTCTCGATGAAGACGACAGCGCACCGCTCCAGCTCGAACTGCCGCCGCCGGAACCGGAGCGGGTGTACGAAGGCATCCTGCCGCAAGCCTGGGTGCTCGAATTGTCGAGCTTCCAGCTGCACACGACGTACAGCCTGCAGGCCGATGCCGCCACCGTATTGAACATCACGCAAGACCATCTGGATTGGCATGGCAGCATGGACGCCTACGCCGCCGACAAGGCGCGGATTTTCGGCGAGAAGACCGTGCGCGTGCTCAATCGCGATGATGCCGCCGTGATGGCGATGGCAGTGCCCGGCGCCACCGTGTCGAGTTTCGGCCTGGACGAGCCGAAGAAGGCCGGCAGTTTCGGCCTAGTCGATGAAAACGGCATGCTGTGGCTGGCCGCCGCCGTCGCGATCGAAGACGAAGAGAAACCCGAAGGCCGCCGCCGCAAGAAAGATCCGAAAGAAGTCGTCGAGCAGCCTTTCCTGCTCAAGCGCCTGATGCCGGTCGACGCGCTGAAGATCCGGGGGTTGCACAACGCCTCGAACGGTCTGGCGGCGCTGGCATTGTGCCGTGCGGCCGATCTGCCGCTGGCGAACCTGTTGCACGGCTTGCGCGATTACACCGGCGAGCCGCATCGCGTCGAGCTGGTGACGACGATACGCGAGGTTGAATATTACGACGACAGCAAAGGCACCAACGTCGGTGCGACGGTTGCCGCATTGAACGGCCTCGGCCACGGCGGCAAGCCCAATCGCCTGTTGCTGATCGCCGGTGGCGACGGCAAGGGCCAGGATTTCTCGCCGTTGGCGGAACCGTTGTCGAAGTATGGCCGCGCCGTGTTCCTGATCGGTCGCGATGCCGGCGTCATTCGCTCTGCGGTTGCCGACAGCGGCGTCGAACTGATCGATTGCGCGACGCTGGAAGAAGCTGTCGAAAAGGCCGCCGGAATGGCGCAAGGCGGCGACGCCGTGTTGCTGTCGCCGGCCTGCGCCAGTTTCGACATGTTTCGCAACTATGCGCATCGCGCCGAAGTATTTGTCGACGCGGTGCGTGAAGTGGCCTTGTCGCGCGGTGAGGTGATGTGATGAAACTGACCCTGCCCTCGATCACCGGCTGGTTCGGCGCCAAGGATGAGCCCGGCGTGCGCGGCAGTGCGCGCGCGAGCAGCAATAGCGGCAGCCTGAAGGGCATCAGCGGCATCGAGCAGCGTTCGCGCATGATGGAGTACGACCAGCCGCTGGTGTGGGTAGTCTTGCTGCTGATGCTGTTCGGCATGGTCATGGTGTATTCGGCGTCGATCGCGCTGCCTGACTCGCCCAAATATGCGAATTACAAGACGTCGCATTTCCTGATCCGTCAGGCGATGTTCATCTGCGTGTCGCTGGTGGTCGGCCTGATGGTGTTCCGCATCAAGATCGAGACCTGGCAGAAAGTTGCGCCCTACCTGTTCGTGGTCACGCTGATTCTGCTGGCGATGGTGCTGGTGCCCGGCATCGGCAAGGGCGTCAACGGCGCCAAGCGCTGGCTGTCGTTCAAGGTGTTCAACTTGCAGCCGTCCGAATTGATGAAGCTGTTCATCGTTTTGTATGCCGCCGATTACACGGTGCGCAAGCAGGCGGTGATGCACAAGCTGACCAAGGGATTTTTGCCGATGACGCTGGCGGTGGGCGTGGTCGGTTTGCTGTTGCTGCTGGAACCCGACCTCGGCGCGTTCGGCGTGATCGTTTGTATCGCCATGGGCATTCTGTTTTTGGGCGGCATCAACGGGGTCTGGTTCGGCGGCATCGGCGCCACGCTGGTCGGGATTTTTTCGCTGGTGATCATCTTGTCGCCCTGGCGGCGCGAGCGGATTTTTGCTTACATGAATCCGTGGGTGGAAGAAAACGCACTCGGCAAGGCTTATCAGTTGTCGCACTCGCTGATCGCCTTCGGTCGCGGCGAACTGTTTGGCGTCGGCCTGGGCGGCAGCGTGGAAAAGCTGCACTACCTGCCGGAAGCGCATACCGACTTCCTGCTGGCGGTGATCGGCGAAGAACTTGGTTTCGCCGGCGTGCTGGTGGTGGTCTTGCTGTTCTACTGGCTGGTCAAGCATGCGTTTGAAATCGGCCGTCAGGCGATTGCGCTGGATCTGACTTTTGCCGGGCTGGTCGCCAAGGGCATCGGCATCTGGATCGGCGTGCAGGCCTTCATCAACATGGGCGTGAACCTCGGCCTGTTGCCGACAAAGGGCTTGACCTTGCCGCTGATGAGCTATGGCGGATCGGGTGTGCTGATCAACTGCGTCGGCCTGGCGATTTTGCTGCGCATCGATTACGAGAATCGCGTGCTGATGCGGGGAGGGCGCTTATGACTCCGACCGGCAAGCGCCTTCTGATCATGGCGGCAGGCACCGGCGGGCATATTTTCCCGGGCCTGGCGATTGCCGACACCATGCGCGCGCGCGGCTGGCAGGTTTCCTGGCTCGGTACGACGCACGGCATGGAGCGCGATCTGGTGCCCAGGCATGGCGTCGAGATGGATTCCATCGTCTTCGCCGGTCTGCGCGGCAAAGGATTGGCGCATACGGTCAAAGGCGTGTGGCGCATGATCGCCAGCTTCGGTGCGTGCTTCCGCATCATCGGCAGGCGGCAGCCGGATGTGGTGCTGGGCATGGGCGGTTATGTGACGGTGCCGGGCGGTGCGATGGCGCGCCTGCGCGGCGTGCCATTGGCGCTGGTGAATGCGGACGCGGCGCTGTTGTTGTCGAACAAGACGCTGACGCCATTGGCGGACAAGGTGCTGTTCGGTTTCCCGGCGGATTTCGGCAAGGCGGCCGGCAAGGCGGAAGTGACCGGCAACCCGGTGCGCAAGGAAATCATCGCCCTGGGTGAACCCGCGTCGCGTTATGCGGGGCACAGCGGTCCGTTGCGGATTCTGGTGGTCGGCGGCAGCCTGGGCGCCAAAGTATTGAACGAGTGCGTGCCGGCAGCACTGGCGAAATTGCCGGCGGATCGGCGCCCGCGGGTGACGCATCAGTCGGGCAAGCAGCATATCGATGCCTTGCGCGCGGCGTATGCGCAGTCGGGCGTCGAGGCGGAAGTGGTGGATTTCATCGACGACATGCCGCGCCGTTATGCGGACGCGGATCTGGTGATCTGCCGCGCCGGCGCGATCACCGTATCGGAATTGACCGCTGCCGGTGTTGCCAGCGTGCTGGTGCCGCTGGTGGCGTCGACCACATCGCATCAGCGCGACAACGCCAAATGGATGGCGCAAAGCAACGCCGCGGTGCATCTGCCGCAGACCGGGTTGACGCCGGACAGCCTGGCGGCATTGCTGCAAACGTTGGATCGGCCTGCCTGCCTGAAGATGGCGCAGGCGGCGTATGAACAAGGCAGGCGCAACGCCAATGAGGCGATTGCGCAGGTGCTGGAAAGATTGGTAAAGCAATGAAACATCGGGTTAAAAATATTCACTTCGTCGGCATCGGCGGCTCTGGAATGAGCGGCATTGCCGAAGTCATGCTCAATCTCGGTTATGGCGTGTCCGGCTCGGATCTGGGCAGCAACGCGGCGACGCAGCGCCTGGCGCAACTGGGTGCGCGCATCCTTTACGGTCACGCTGCCGAGAACATCGACAACGCCGACGCCATCGTCACCTCGACCGCGGTCAAGGGCGACAATCCGGAAGTGCTGGCGGCGCGCAAGAAACATATTCCCATCGTGCCGCGCGCGGTGATGCTGGGCGAACTGATGCGACTGAAGCAGGGCATCGCGATTGCCGGCACGCATGGCAAGACCACCACGACCAGCTTGGTGGCGAGTGTGCTGGCGCAAGGCGGACTCGATCCGACCTTCGTGATCGGCGGTCGCCTGACCAGCGCCGGCGCCAATGCCAAACTCGGCTCGGGCGATTTCATCGTGGCCGAAGCCGACGAGTCGGATGCGTCCTTCCTGAACCTGACGCCGGTGATCGAAGTCATCACGAACATCGATGCCGATCACATGGAAACCTACAACCACGATTTCGCCAAGCTCAAGCAGGCCTTCGTCGAGTTCACCCAGCGTCTGCCGTTCTACGGTGTCGCCGTGCTGTGCCTGGACGATCCGCACGTGCGCGAAATCATGCCGATGATTTCCAAGCCCATCCTGACCTACGGCTTCCATGAAGATGCGGACATCCGCGCGGTGGACGCCAAGGCAGTCGACGGCAAGATGGAATTCACCGTGATGCAGGACGGCTATGCGCCGATGCAAGTCAGCCTGAATCAACCAGGCATGCACAACGTGCAGAACGCCTGCGCCGCCGTGGCGATTGCGCGCGAACTGGACGTGGCCGACGCCGACACGCAAAAGGCGCTGACCGAATTCAACGGCGTCGGCCGCCGCTTTACGCGTTACGGCGACGTGCCGCTATTCGATGCAGCGGGCAAGCCGGCCGGTTCGTTCACGCTGGTGGACGATTACGGTCACCATCCGGTCGAGACCGCGGCGACGATTTCCGCCGCGCGCGGCGCCTATCCGGGACGCCGTCTGGTGCTGGCGTTCCAGCCGCATCGTTACACCCGTACACGCGATCTGTTCGAAGACTTCGTCAAGGTGCTGTCGACGCCTGACGTGCTGGTGCTGGCCGAGGTGTATTCCGCCGGCGAGCAACCGATCGTGGCCGCCGACGGCCGTGCGCTGGCGCATGCGCTGCGTGTGGCGGGCAAGGTCGAACCGGTGTTCGTCGAAGACATCGCCGACATGCCGACCACGATTCTGAATGTGGTGCGCGACGGCGACGTCGTCATGACCATGGGCGCCGGCTCGATCAGCGGCGTACCGGCAAAACTGACGGCGCAATCCGTGGATGCGCAAGGGCAGGGGGCGTGATGACGGACTCGAACATGGTCAAACAATTCGGCAAAGTCGGCGTGCTGTTCGGCGGCCGTTCCGCCGAGCGCGAAGTGTCGCTGATGTCCGGTACGGGCGTCCTTAAAGCGCTGCGCAGCAAGGGCGTCGACGCGCATCCCTTCGATCCGGCCGAGCGCAGCCTGGCCGAACTGGCAGCCGAGAAATTCGATCGCGTCTTCATCGCGCTGCACGGCCGCTATGGCGAAGACGGTACGCTGCAAGGCGCGCTGGAACAACTCGGCATTCCCTACACCGGCCCCGGCGTGATGGCGTCTTCGATTGCGATGGACAAGGTCATGACCAAGCGCATCTGGATTGGTCACGACTTGCCGACGCCGCGTTTCATCGTGCTCGACAGCGCCGCGACGCCGCGCGAAGAATTGCGCCAGGTGCCGGACGTGCTCGGCCTGCCGCTGATGCTGAAGGCGCCGCATGAAGGCTCGACCATCGGCATCGCCAAGGTGGCGGGTTATTCCGACATGCAGGACGCATTCAACCTGTGCGCCAGATACGACGCGGTTGTGCTGGCGGAGGAATTCGTCACCGGCCGCGAACTGACGGTGCCGGTGCTGGGCAAGGGTACCAGCGGAGAAAACAAGGCCAAGGCCTACCCGGTCATCGAAATCCGCGCGCCGGAAGGCAACTACGACTATCAGCACAAGTATTTCACCGACGACACCAAGTATCTGTGTCCGGCGCCGCTCGACGAAGCCCTGACGCAGCGCGTGCAGGAGCTCGCCGTGAAGGCGTATAACGCGCTCGGTTGCCGCGGCTGGTCGCGCGTGGATTTCATGCTGCGTGCATCGGACAACGAGCCGTTCCTGCTGGAGATCAATACCTCGCCGGGCATGACCGGTCATTCGCTGGTGCCGATGTCGGCCAGGCAAGCCGGCATGAGCTATGAAGATTTGTGCTGCGAGATTCTGCAATCCGCAGCGCTGGACTTGAAGCCGTCCGACGCGTGGAAGCCGCACGCATCGACGGATGCGAACGTGTCGGACAAGGGATAAGGCGCGACCATGTGGCAAGACGTCAAGATGCTCAACGCAACCACCAACGCCCTGCTGGCGCTGGTGCTGCTGGCATTGCTGGCGTCCGGTCTGTGGTGGCTGGCGCAGCGGCCGATGTTCACGCTCAAGACGATCCGCGTCGAAGGCGTGGCCCAGGAGCAGTTGCGCCGCGTGAATCCGTTGACGATACGCGCCAGCGCCGTGCCGCGCATCAAGGGCAATTTTTTTACCGCCGACCTGGATGCGGTGCGCGCCGCGTTCGAATCGGTGCCATGGGTGCGTAAAGCCATGGTGCGCCGCGAATGGCCGAACAAGCTGATCGTGACGATAGAAGAACATCGCGCGCTCGGCACCTGGGGTGATGACGGGCGCTTGCTGTCGGTCAAGGGCGATGTGTTCACCGCCAATCTGGCGGAAGCGGAAGACGACGGCGACTTGCTGGAATTCGAAGGACCGGACGGCAGCGAGAAGGAAGTTGTGGCGCGCTTCGACCAGTTCCGCGACTGGCTGGCGCCGATCAAGGCGGCGCCGGAAGCGGTGGCCTTGTCCAACCGCTATGCCTGGACCGTCAAGCTCGACAACGGCATCACGGTCGAACTGGGGCGCGCCGAAAGCGACGCCACGCTGAAGGAAAGAATCGCCAGGCTGGTTGCCGTCTATCCGCAACTGATGGACCGCCTGCAGGGGAAGAAAATTGAAAGTGTCGACATGCGCTATCCGAACGGCCTGGCGTTGAAGGCGGATGGATTGGTACTGGCTGCATTGAACGGAAAGAAAAAATAAGCGGAACGATATGACAAAAGACGCAAAAAACCTGATCGTCGGTCTCGACATCGGCACCTCCAAGGTGGTGGCCGTGGTGGCGGAAGTATTGCAGGACGGACGCCACGAAGTGATCGGCCTGGGCCAGTCCGAATCCAAGGGATTGAAGAAGGGCGTGGTGGTCAACATCGAAGCCACGGTCGAGTCGATCCAGCGGGCGCTGGAAGAGGCCGAGCTGATGGCCGATTGCAAGATTCGCAACGTCTACACCGGCATCGCGGGCAGTCATATCCGCAGCTTCAATTCGAGCGGCATGGTGGCGATCAAGGACAAGGAAGTCAGCGCCGCCGACGTGTCGCGCGTGATCGAAACCGCCAAGGCCGTCAACATCCCGACCGACCAGCAATTGCTGCATACCGTGCCGCAGGAATTCATCGTCGACAACCAGGAAGATGTGCGTGAACCAATCGGCATGAGCGGCATCCGACTCGAGGTAAAAGTACACATCGTGACCGGTGCCGTATCGGCGGTGCAGAACATCGTGAAGTGCGTGCGCCGCTGCGGTCTGGAAGTGTCGGATCTGATTTTGCAGCCGATGGCTTCGGCCGATTCCGTGCTGACGCCGGACGAACGCGAACTGGGCGTGGTGCTGGTCGATATCGGCGGCGGCACGACCGACGTGGCGGTGTTCACCGAAGGTGCGATTCGTCACACCGCCGTGATTCCGATCGCCGGCGACCAGATCACCAACGACATCGCGATGGCCTTGCGCACGCCGACGTTGGAAGCGGAAGAAATCAAGTTGCGCTACGGCGTGGCCAAGCAGATCCTGGCGGATCCGACCGAGACGCTGGAAGTGCCGGGGCTGGGCGATCGCAATCCGCGCACCCTGTCGCGCCAGGCGCTGGCGGCGGTGATCGAACCGCGTGTCGAAGAATTGTTTGCATTGGTGCATCAGGTGGTGCGCGAGTCGGGTTACGAAGAGGTGCTGTCGTCGGGCATCGTTCTCACCGGCGGCTCCGCGATGATGCCGGGAATGATTGAGCTGGCGGAGGACATCTTCCTCAAGCCGGCCCGACTGGGGACGCCGGAATATAGCGGCCAACTGGCTGACGTGGTGCGCAGCCCGCGCTATTCGACGGTTTTGGGGTTGTTGTTGGAAGCGAAAAAGCAATATCTGCGCGGGTACATCGTCACCCGACAGGAAGGTTCGGTAAAGGCAATCTGGCAACGCATGAAGGAATGGTTTTTAGGTAACTTTTAAGCAGTCGCGTTATTCAATTTGGTTTTAGTTATTCAGTTCTTCGGATCAGCAACACGCAGTTCTCAGTTGCTAGTCGTCACACCGCGTGATGCCTATCAACTGCAAGCTGCACACACATATATTTAAGGAGTCATCATGGAAATAGATATGCTCGACAATGCCACTCTCGGCACGATCATCAAGGTCGTGGGCGTGGGCGGCGCAGGCGGCAACGCGGTGCAGCACATGATCAACAAGGGCGTGTCCGGCGTTGAGTTCATTGCGGCAAATACCGATGCGCAAGCATTGAAGATGTCGAAGGCAGACAACGTCATCCAGATCGGTGAAACCGGCCTGGGCGCCGGCATGCAGCCGCAAGTCGGTCGCCGTCTGGCTGAAGAAACCCGTTCGCGCATCGAAGATGCACTGCGCGGCGCGCACATGGTGTTCATCGCCGCAGGCATGGGCGGCGGCACCGGCACCGGCGCCGCGCCGGTGGTGGCGGAAGTCGCCAAGTCGCTGGGCGCGCTGACCGTCGCCGTGGTCTCCAAGCCGTTCTCGTACGAGGGTCAGAAGTGCATGGACATCGCTGACCAGGGTCTGGAAGAACTGGCGCAGCATGTCGATTCCCTGATCATCATCCTCAACGAAAAGCTGGAAGAGATCTACGAAGACGACAGCATGATCGAGTGGCTGGGCCATGCCGATGACGTGCTGAACAATGCCGTTGCCGGTATCGCTGAAATCATCAACGTGCCGGGCCACATCAACGTCGACTTCAACGACGTCAAGACCATCATGGGCGAGCAAGGCAAGGCCATGATGGGTACGGCCACCGCTTCCGGCGTGGACCGCGCCCGCGTGGCGGCGGAGCAGGCAGTGGCATCGCCTCTGCTCGACGGCATCGACTTGTCCGGCGCGCGCGGCGTGCTGGTCAACGTGACCGCCAGCCGCAATCTGAAGGGCAAGGAAATCAAGGAAGTCATGGCAACCGTGCGTGCTTTCGCCGCTCCAGATGCATCGATCGCGCAAGGCATCGCGTACGACGACGGCATGGGCGACGACATCCGCGTGACTGTCGTGGCAACCGGCCTGGGCCGTAGCCGCAAGTCGGTGCAACTGGTGCAGACGCCGATGCTGCGCACCGGTACGCACAACGAACCGATGATGGCCGGCACCGGCACGATGAACAACGGCGCCAACGGCGGCCAGCAAACCGGCGCAACTTTCGGCGGCATGAAGGCGCCGGCGGTATGGCGCCGCGAGTCGGCTTCCGACACCGTGCGCGCGCTGGAAAAGAATGGCATGGAAACTTATGACATTCCGGCTTTCCTGCGCAAACAGGCTGACTAAGTAACATCGGCCCGGATTGTTCGCCTGTTTCGGCAGGCAGCAACCGATGCCATAAACAGGCATACTATCGCCTGCGCGCCGCGCCTTTGTGCGCGGCGTTTTTTTGCCCGTTTATGTAGTGCATTCCCGAATTATTGAATTACTCACAAGAAGGAAATCATCATGACCATCAAAGTTGGCGATCGCCTGCCGGAAGGCGCACTGGCTGAATTCATCGAGACCGAAACCGAAGGTTGCTCGCTCGGCCCGAACACGTTCAAGGTGTCCGATCTGGTCAAGGGCAAGAAGATCGCCCTGTTTGCACTGCCAGGCGCATTCACCCCGACCTGTTCCGCCAAGCACGTGCCGGGCTACATCCAGCACGCGGCAGAGTTCAAGGCCAAGGGCGTCGATGAAATCTGGTGCCTGTCCGTCAACGACGCGTTCGTGATGGGCGCATGGGGCCGCGATCAAAAAGCCACCGGCGTGGTGCGCATGCTGGCCGATGGCAGCGCCGCCTTCACCAAGGCGGTGGGCCTGGAATTCGACCTGACCGAAAAGGGCATGGGCGTGCGCTCGCAGCGTTACTCGATGCTGATCGAAGACGGCGTGGTCAAGCAATTCAACCTGGAAGCGCCGGGCAAGTTTGAAGTGTCCAACGCGGAAACACTGCTGGGCCAACTCGGCTAAGCAAGCCCGACGGAGCACGACGGAGCACCGTCAAAAAAGCGCGGGAGACGGTCCGAAAGGGCTGTTTCCGCGCTTTTTACCTTCTTTTGCAGTGCGGGAACTTTTTTGCAACAGTCCGCAAGCTCGCTGCAGGCCTGATGGCATCTTGGCTATAATGGCGGGATGTTAAAACAGCGCACCATTAAAAATCTCGTCCAGACCGTCGGCGTCGGTTTGCATTCCGGCACCAAGGTGGAGCTGACCCTGCGTCCGGCCGCCGTCGATACCGGCATCATCTTCCGCCGTGTCGATCTCGATCCCGTCGTGGAATTTCCAGCCTCAGCCACCGGCGTGGGCGACACCCGCATGGCCTCGGTGCTGTCCAGGGACGGTGCGCGCGTCTCAACCGTTGAACATCTGCTGTCGGCTTGCGCCGGCCTCGGCATCGACAATCTGTACATCGACCTGACCGCCGAAGAAATTCCCATCATGGACGGTTCGGCATCATCGTTTGTGTTTTTGCTGCAGCAAGCGGGTTTGCAGGAGCAGAACGCGCCGAAGAAATTCATCCGCGTCAAAAAGCCGGTGGAAGTGCGCGAGGGCCAGGGCGACAAAGAGAAGTGGGCGCGCCTGGAACCGTACAACGGCTTCAAGCTCAAGTTTTTCATCGAATTCAACCATCCCGCGGTGGACGGCACCGGCCAGACCGCGGAAGTCGATTTCGCCATCGAGTCCTACGTCAAGGAAATCGCGCGCGCGCGCACCTTCGGTTTCATGCAGGATGTGGAAACCTTGCGCGGCATGGGTCTTGCGCGCGGCGGCTCGTTCGAGAATGCGATCGTCATGGACGAATACCGCATCCTCAACGCGGATGGTTTGCGCTACGACAATGAGTTCGTGCGTCACAAGATCCTCGACGCCATCGGCGACCTGTACCTGATCGGCCATCCGCTGCTGGCCAGCTACAACGCCCACAAGTCCGGCCACGGCATGAACAACCAGCTTCTGCGCGCCTTGCTGGATCAGCCGGATGCCTACGAGATAGTCACGTTTGACACTTTGGAGTCGGCGCCACAGACCTATGTGATGCAGGCCAAGCAGGAGTGGGCGCTGAATTAGCGAGTCTTGAGAACGGGAGTCTCAAGCGCGATATTTACCCGATACATTCGCCTCCGCGGCATCTGCTGCGGCGGGCGACTCCGGCGAATTCTTCTTTCGTCAGAGCAAGAACAAGGCCGGGTTTCTTTTTGTACTCTTTCTATTTGATGCCGGTATTGCGGCGTACCATGTTCACCAGTGCAGCCTTGAGCGCCTGATTCTGTTTTGAATCTTCCAGCGCGTCGTTCAATTCTGCAAACGATGCCACGGCGAGGTTGGGCAAAGTAAGCACCCGGCGTTCGACCGGGGGAACGACATAGCTTTTGCCAACTTGTACTTTGATCCGGATTGCATTAACCTGCCATCCATCTTTTAGCAGACGTTCTTGCAATTTCGGCAATTGTTGCTTGAGCTTTGCGGCCAGCGCCGCATTGGGCATGCTCAGCACCAGCTGGCCGCCTTCGAAGTTCATGACGTCGCACGATTTGAAAATAGCCGGCAGAATCGCGGCGCAGCTTTTTTGCAGCGCCGACATACGGGTAATGGCAGGCAACAAGCTTGCCATTGCATTATCCGACTGCAGAAAATCTGTCGCGTCCCGGGGCTTGCGCTTTAACTGCGCGGCCGAAGGACCACGGCGATAAGGGGTAAATGTGGAGGGATACTTCATCTTTAAACCTTATCACATCTCCTCCTTTGCCGAGGAGAGTCAAAGGAGTAAAGATGCAAATTATCCTGCTGCACCCGCGCTTTACGCGCGCACGGTCAGTCACGCTGACTTCCAGGCATGTTGTGGCGGCGTTGTTCTTCCTGGCGATCGGTATTGCCGTTGCGGCGGCGGCGCTGTCTTATCTCGTTTTGCGTAACGCGTCCGACGGCGAAAGCTCGCCGATGCTGCATAAGCTGCTGGTGTCGATGACGCAGCAGGAAGACGATCGGAAGGATAAATACCTCAAGGAAAACCTCGCCGTCATGGCCGTCAGGCTGGGCGAAATGCAGGCGCAGCTGATGCGCCTGGATGCGCTCGGCGAACGCGTGCAGGGCCTGGCCGGCGTGCGTCCCGAAGAATTCAACTTCAAGGAAAAGCCTGGCCGCGGCGGCATGGAAGTGTCGTCCATCGGCGGCGCCGGCCAGGAGCTGGGCATGAGCGAGTTGCAGAAGATGCTCGACGCGCTGGCCGTTGACGTGGGACATCGCTCCGATTACATGAATGCGGTCGAATCCACGCTCATGAGCGACAAGATCAAGTCGCGCCTGCTGCCGACCAACCCACCGGTCAACGTCGCCTATAACTCATCGAGTTTCGGCTGGCGTCTCGATCCTTTTACCGGACACAATGCCTTTCATGAAGGATTGGACTTCCCCGCTTCGACCGGCACGCCCATCGTCGCCGCCGCTGCGGGCGTGGTGATCGCTGCCGAATATCATTATCAGTTCGGCAACATGCTCGAGATCGACCACGGCAACGACCTCATCACGCGCTATGCGCATGCATCGCAGCTGTACGTGAAAGTCGGCGACATCGTCAAGCGCGGCCAGCACGTGGCCGATATCGGCACCACCGGGCGCTCGACCGGGCCGCACCTGCATTTCGAGGTGCGCATCCGCGGCGTGGCGCAGGACCCGCGCAAATTCCTCGCGTTGGGCAGTCCCGGCAACGGCCCCAAAGCGGCGCCGATATTCGTCGCCGGGCGTTGAGTCCGTCCCAGGCCGAATCTGCGGCAATATTGAATCTTTGCGGCCAGGCCCAATCTATCGTCAGTATTTGAGCGGAAATGCCGGCATTCCAGTCGGCATGGATGTTTCGGTTATTGCCTTGGAGAATACTTTTGCCGGTCGGCGAAGACGGCGAGGCGCCATCTCATGCATGCCCCCGGCGGGAACACTGTTGCGGAGCGCTTGCATGCTAAAATCCAAGGTTTATTGGCCTCATTCCGGTTCCGTGCGGGCAAAATTGCCGCGCAGAGTCATTTTTCGGCGCTTTTTTAGAATCCAAGCATGTCATTACTGACCCAGATTTTCGGTAGCCGCAATCAGCGGTTGCTCAAACAATATCAAAAAATTGTCCGTCAAATCAATGCGCTCGAGGCGGACATCGAGAAACTGTCGGATGCCGAGCTGCAAGCCAAGACGCCGGAATTCAAACAACGCGTGGCCGACGGCGCCAAGCTCGACGACATCCTGCCGGAAGCCTTCGCGGTCTGCCGCGAAGCCAGCAAGCGCGTGCTCAAGATGCGCCATTTCGACGTCCAGCTGATCGGCGGCATGGTGCTCCACTTCGGCAAGATCGCCGAAATGCGCACCGGCGAAGGCAAAACCCTGATGGCAACCCTGCCGGCCTACCTGAACGCCTTGTCGGGCAAGGGCGTGCACGTGGTGACGGTCAACGATTACCTGGCGCAACGCGACGCCGAATGGATGGGCAAGCTGTACGGCTGGCTGGGTCTGACGACCGGCATCAACCTGTCGCAGATGGAGCACGACCTCAAGCAGGGCGCCTACGCTTCCGACATCACCTACGGCACCAACAACGAATTCGGTTTCGACTACCTGCGCGACAACATGGTGTTCGACGCCGGCGATCGCGTGCAGCGCGGCCTCAATTTTGCGATCGTCGATGAAGTCGACTCGATCCTGATCGACGAAGCGCGCACCCCGCTGATCATTTCCGGCCAGGCCGAAAACCATACCGATCTGTACCACAAGATCAACGAAGTGCCGCCGCTGCTGACGCTGCAGATCGGCGAAGAAACGCCCGACGGCAAAGGCAAGGTGGAAGTCCCCGGCGATTACACCAAGGATGAAAAGGGCCATCAGGTCCTGCTGACCGAAGCCGGTCACGAGCACGCCGAAGAAATCCTGACCAGCATGGGCTTGCTGCCGGAAGGCGCTTCGCTGTACGACGCTTCCAACATCTCGCTGGTGCATCACCTGTACGCCGCATTGCGCGCCCACACGCTGTATCACAAGGATCAGCAATACGTGGTGCAAAACGGCGAAGTCGTGATCGTCGACGAATTCACCGGCCGTCTGATGACGGGCCGCCGCTGGTCGGATGGTCTGCATCAGGCCGTCGAAGCCAAGGAAAAGGTCAAGATCCAGAACGAGAACCAGACCCTGGCCTCGATCACCTTCCAGAACTACTTCCGCATGTACGGCAAGCTGTCCGGCATGACCGGTACCGCCGACACCGAAGCCTACGAATTCCAGGAAATCTACAACCTGGAAACCGTGGTCATCCCGCCGAATCGCCCGAGCGCGCGCAAGGATCGCCAGGACCAGGTCTACAAGACGTCGCAAGAGAAGTACATGGCGATGCTCAAGGACATCCAGGATTGCTACGAGCGCGGCCAGCCGGTGCTGGTCGGCACCACCTCGATCGAAAACTCCGAGTTGCTGTCCGGCATCCTGAACCAGGCCAAGCTGCCGCATAACGTCCTCAACGCCAAGCAGCATGCGCGCGAAGCGGAAATCATCGCGCAGGCCGGCCGTCCGAAGATGATCACCATCGCCACCAACATGGCCGGTCGCGGTACCGACATCGTGTTGGGCGGCAATGTCGAGAAGCAAATCCAGATCATCGAAGCCGATGCCGCCTTGCCGGACGCCGACAAGCAGACGCAAGCGCAAAAGCTGCGCGACGAATGGCAATCGCTGCACGACCACGTGGTCGGCGCCGGCGGCCTGCACATCATCGGCACCGAGCGTCACGAATCCCGCCGCGTCGACAATCAGCTGCGCGGCCGTTCCGGTCGTCAGGGCGATCCGGGTTCCTCGCGCTTCTATCTGTCGCTGGACGACGCGCTGCTGCGCATCTTCGCCGGCGACCGCGTGCGCGCCATCATGGACCGTCTGAAGATGCCGGAAGGCGAGCCGATCGAAGCAGGCATCGTCACCCGCTCGATCGAATCGGCGCAGCGCAAGGTCGAGGCGCGCAACTTCGATATTCGCAAGCAGCTGCTGGAATACGACGACGTCGCCAACGATCAGCGCAAGGTCATCTATCAGCAACGCAACGAGTTGCTGGAATCCGCTGAAATGGAGGAAATGATCACTTCGCTGCGCGAAGGCGTTTTCACCGAAGCCTTCCGCACGCACGTGCCGGAAGAATCGGTCGAAGAGCAATGGGACATCCCGGCGCTGGAAGCCGCACTGAGCAACGAATGGCAACTGGACGTACCGCTGACTGCAATCCTCGAGGCCGAGCCGAACCTGACCGAAGAAGAATTGCTGGAACGCGTTTTGACCGCTGCGGCGACGACTTACGCCGCCAAGGTGGACGTGGTCGGCACGGAAGCGTTCAGCGGTTTCGAGCGCAGCGTCATGCTGCAAAGCATCGACAGCCACTGGCGCGAACATCTGGCCGCTCTGGATCATCTGCGCCAGGGCATCCACCTGCGCGGCTATGCGCAAAAGAATCCGAAGCAGGAATACAAGCGCGAAGCGTTTGAGCTGTTTGCCCAGATGCTCGACCTGATCAAGAACGAAGTGATCAAGATCGTCATGACCGTGCGCATCCAAAGCCGCGAAGAAATCGAAGCGGCCGAAGAAAACCTTGGCCAGTCGCATGTCGAAAACGTGCACTACCAGCATGCCGACTTCGACGCCAATGCGGCGCCGGAAGAATTGCTGGCGCCGACAGCGACTCCCGACAGCAACGTTGGCGGCAGCGAACAGCCCTTGGTCAACGGTCTGCCGAAGGTCGGCCGCAACGATCCATGCCCATGCGGCAGCGGCAAGAAGTACAAGCAGTGCCACGGCAAGCTGGCTTAAGCACCGCTTTATCCGCACCGGACTGCCTGACCAAAGCCGCTCTCAATCTGATTGAGGGCGGCTTTTTGCTTTCCGCGACGACGACTTGCAACAAGAAAAGGAAGAGCGTCATCATGTTCCCATTTCCACCAATCCGACGCGCACTATGCAAGCTGACGGCAATCGCCTCGTTGCTGGCGCTGGCCGCTTGCGGCAGTGCGCCGGTGAGGCCATCTGCTACGGCGTCGGCTGCAGTTTCTTCAGTTTCGCCGACGGCGCAAAAAGAGTTGCCGCGCCGCGCAGCTTTGCTGGCCGTCGCCAAGACCGAATGGGATTTCTTCGACCGCCAGCAGATCGACATGCGCAGCGACGTGCTGAACGCGCCGCGTCTGGGTTTGCTGGAAGACGAGGGCGAAGCCGTGCAGCGCATCGGCTTGTATTGGCAGGCAGTGGGCAAGGATTACACGGGCGCCGATACGCAACAGGCCTGGTCGGCAGCTTTCATCTCTTACCTGATGCAAACAGCAGGTGTTTCTCCGGATGACTTCCTGTTCAGCGACGTGCATTTCAACTACCTGAGTTTCCTCAAGGCGCGCCAAAGCCTGCCGGCGCCCCTGTTCGTCTTGCGTCCTGCCGCCACCGAGCCGATTGCGCCGGGCGATCTGATTTGCGCGCCGCGCGACAGCAACCAGGCGGCGACGCTGGACGATATCCGTCCGGGTTTGCCGGGGCATTGCGATCTTGTCTATGAAATCCACCCGGAACAAGGCTGGGCGGGAGTGATCGGCGGCAATGTTTTCAATTCGGTATCGGAGTCGCTGATTCCGATCGACGCCAATGCCCGGTTGGTGCCGCTGGCGCGTCGGCCATGGTTTGTCGTGGCCAAAAATCTGATGCCTTAAAAAACATTCCTGTCATGCACTCCGTTTACAATATTGCTCTTCGTGACCGCTGACGCCGCTTATGCCGCGTCGCGGTTTCTTCTCACCTTCATCGCAGACTAGACAACCATGGCCGTCAATTCCCCTCTTCCCGTTTCCGCTGATCTGAAACCTGTTGCCGGCATCGAGCTGGGTTATGCCGAGGCCGGCGTGCGCAAAGCCAACCGCAAGGACTTGCTGGTCATGAAACTGGCGCCGACGGCCACCGTGGCCGGCGTGTTCACGCTCAACCGCTTCTGCGCCGCGCCTGTACAGATTTGCAAGACGCATCTGGCCCAGGTCTCCGATGCTGCGCCCGGGTTGCCAATTCGTGCGCTGGTGATCAACACCGGCAACGCCAATGCCGGCACCGGCGAAGAAGGCCTGGCGCGCGCCAACGAGACCTGTACCGAACTGGCCGGCCTGCTCGGCGTCAAGCCTGAACAGATCCTGCCGTTCTCCACCGGCGTGATCCTGGAGCCGCTGCCGGTCGATCGCATCAAGGCCGCCCTGCCGGCCGCCATCGGCAACCTGAAAGCCGACAACTGGTTCAACGCGGCCGAGTCCATCATGACCACCGATACGCAACCGAAAGCCGCGTCGCGCACGCTGACTATCGGCGGCAAGCAAGTCGTCATGACCGGCATCAGCAAGGGCGCCGGCATGATCAAACCGAACATGGCGACCATGCTGGGTTATCTGGCGTTCGATGCCAAAGTGCCGCAGGCGCTGCTCAATCAACTGGTCAAGGACGCGGCCGATCAGTCCTTCAACTGCATCACCATAGACGGCGACACCTCGACCAACGACTCCTTCATGCTGATCGCCACCGGCGCCGGCGAACTGGAAATCACCAGCGCCGACAGCGCCGAATACAAGGAGCTGGCCGCCGCCGTCAACGCGCTGTCGCAAAACCTCGCGCACCAGATCATCCGTGACGGCGAAGGCGCCACCAAGTTTATCGAAATCACCGTGGAAGACGGCAAGAGCGTGGAAGAGTGCCGCAAGATCGCCTACTCCATCGGTCACTCGCCGCTGGTCAAGACGGCATTCTTCGCTTCCGATCCGAATCTGGGTCGTATCCTGGCCGCCATCGGTTACGCTGGCGTTGACGATCTGGACGTGTCGAAGCTGAATCTGTATCTGGATGAGGTGTGGGTTGCCAAGAACGGCGGGCGCAATCCGGATTACAAGGAAGAAGACGGCCAGCGCGTCATGAAGAAGAGCGAGATCGTGGTGCGCGTGAAGCTGGCGCGTGGGACGGCGAAGGCATCGGTCTGGACTTGCGACCTTTCCCACGACTATGTCACCATCAATGCCGACTACCGCTCCTGAATTCGCTCATGGCCTACTGCGCGGGCCAATCTCGGGACTGCGATGCTCGCCGTACTCAAGTACGGCTGCGCTTCTTATCCCGACTTTGACCCGCTCGCTACGGCCCTGAGCGAATTCAGAGCCTGAGATGTTTTTAGGTGAACGGCTTTGGTTTTCCACGAATTTTATTCACGCGATGGCGGTTTGGTTTCCGTCACAATGTGACGTAACTATCCACTTTGCCAATTTGTCATGACTCAATTAGATCAGTTTTTGCAGCGCGCCGAGGCTTTGCTGGAGCGTATCGAATCCATCCTGCCGCAGTCGGCCACGTCGGTGGAGTGGGACAAGGGCGTGGCGTTTCGCTGGCGCCGCAGGAACAACGGCAATGGTAACGGCGCCGGCTATCTGCAATCGGTGGGACATATCTCGGCCATTTCGCTGGCGGATTTGCATAACATCGGGCCGCAGAAGGAGCAGATCGATCAGAACACGAAGCAGTTCGTCGACGGCCGCCCCGCCAACAACGTGCTGCTGACCGGCGCGCGCGGGACCGGCAAGTCGTCGCTGATCAAGGCTTGCCTGAACCAGTATGCGGACCGCGGTTTGCGCCTGATCGAGGTGGACAAGGATGACCTGCATGATTTGCCGGACATCGTCGATCTGGTGTCGGCGCGTCCCGAGCGTTTCATCATCTTCTGCGACGACTTGTCGTTTGAAGAAGGCGAGAGCGGCTACAAGGCGCTGAAAGTGGCGCTGGACGGCAGCATTGCGGCACAGTCGGACAACGTGCTGATCTATGCGACATCCAACCGTCGCCATCTGATGCCGGAGCGCATGTCGGACAATTCGACGTATACGCACACCGACGACGGCGACTTGCATCCGGGCGAGACCGTGGAAGAGAAGATTTCTTTGTCCGAGCGTTTCGGCCTGTGGGTGACGTTTTACCCGTTCAAGCAGGACGATTATCTGGACATCGTCGCGCACTGGCTGCGCCATTTCGGCTGCGATGCCGCGCAGATCGAGGAAGCACGTGGCGATGCCTTGCGCTGGGCGCTGCAACGCAGCTCGCGCTCCGGTCGCGTGGCGTGGCAATTCTCCAGGGACTATGCCGGAAAGCTGAAAGCCTGATGACTGTTGCCTCCGAAACAACGTCGGCGCCGATGCCGGCTCCTATCGACGTCGCAGTCGGCATCCTGATGAAGCCGAACGGCGACGTTTTGCTGGGCCAGCGCCCGGAAGGCAAGCCATATGCCGGCTATTGGGAATTCCCGGGCGGCAAGGTCGAGGGCGGCGAGTCGATTCTGGACGCACTCAAGCGTGAATTTCTGGAAGAACTCGGTATCGAGGTGCTGTCGGCCGAGCCGTGGTGCGGTGTACAGCACGTGTATCCGCACGCGCACGTGCGTTTGCATTTTTACATCAGCCGGGAATGGCGCGGCGAGCCGCAAAGTCTGGAAGGACAGGCGTTTGCCTGGCAGGGCAGCGTCGAGGTGGAGCCCTTGTTGCCGGCGACGATACCGCTGATTGAATGGATCGACAAGCTACAGGACAGGGGAAATTCGCCTGCTTAAGGTTTGGGCGATGGGCTTATTGCATCGATGAATTGTCGTCGTCCTGCTCCTGCGGCAGGTTGACCGCGGGGATAGCGTATTTCTCTTCGGCCCAGGCGCCGAGATCGATTTGTTTGCAGCGTTCCGAGCAGAATGGACGGAATTTGTTCTTTTCAGTCCATTCCACTTTGGTGCCGCAGGTGGGGCAGTCGACGATTGTTGCCATTACATCTACCTCAAAAACCTTAAAATCCGCAAAGCGCCAGTTCAAACGGCACTTCACCTTCAAACGCCTTGGGTTTCATGTCGCCATCTTGCGAGGTGAAGCGCACCCAAAGCATGTATTTGTTCGCTGAAATCTCCGGAATCGCGCCCAACTCTTCATCCAGCACCAGGCGCAGCATCTGGTAAATCTTCCCTTGCAGCATTTGCTGGTAGCTGCCGCCGTCGGCGTTGATCTTGACCGCGTGGCCCGACTCGCGCAACAGGCGCATGACGATGGTGACGGCGTCGAACAGCGGCGCCAGCGGTGCAAACCAGTTCGAAATGTCGTTGAAACGCTGTTCCGGCGAGCGTTGCTGCCAGGCGTAATAGGACGGCAGGTCGAATTCGCAGGCGCCGCCCGGGATGATGGTGCGGCCGCGGATGCTCATGAGCCACTCGTTTTCGCGGATGTTCTGCCCGGTACGCCCCTGTGAGGCGGCCAGGGCGACGCAGGCGCGATCGACTTCGCCGAGGATCGCATTGAGCATGTCGGGTTCGACGTTGGGATTGGACTGATAAGCCAGCAGGATTTGCTTCTGGCGTTCCAGTTCTTGCAGCAGATCGGATTTGAGGTCGGCGCGTCCTGCTACTTCGAGCATCTCGAAGATGGTGGAGAGGGCGACATGATGTTGCAGCGGGCTTTCCTGATGCAGGAAGAACACGAACTTCTCGTGCAGGTCCTCCAACCGCAACAGCGTGCGAATACGCTCGTTGAAAGGGTATTCGTAAACGATCAAAGCTGCGTCCCTTTAAAGTTGAACCGGATTCGACAACGCGCTTTATGAATATGCCTTGAAATATCGGAGCGATATTGAAGATATTGCGGATATTGATAAAGCGCGTTTAATTTACGTGATTCTGACCCATGCAGCGGAAAATTACAAATGATCGCCGCTATTTGTTTTTGCCAGCGATAGATAGTGTGCATGCAGCGCCGCAATTTGCGGCAACAGCGCGGCCGTGTCGAGATTGTTTTCGATGACGTCGTCGGCTGCGGCGAGGCGCTCTGCGCGTGTCGCCTGCGCCGCCATGATGGCCTCGACTTGCGCGCGGGGCATGGCGTTGCGCTGCATGACGCGGTTGATCTGGACTTCTTCGGCGCAATCGACGACGAGGATGCGCGAGGTGCGATTGCGCCATTGTTGCGATTCCACCAGCAGCGGCACGACGAAGATCGGATAATCGCCGCGCACCTCGGCTGCGGCCCGTGCGGTTTCGCTGCGGATCAGCGGGTGCAGGATGGATTCAAGCCGCTTCCGGGCGTCGCTGTCGGCGAACACATGCGTGCGCATCCTGGTGCGATCCATGGCGCCTTCGGCGGTGATGAAGTCGTCGCCGAAGGCCGCGCGAATCGCCGCAATCGCGGCGCCTCCGGGGGCGCTCAACTGATGCGCGATGGCGTCGGTGTCGATGATGGCGGCGCCCAGTTCGCCGAACAGGTTGGCGACGGTGGTTTTGCCGCTGCCGATGCCGCCGGTCAAGCCGATGGAGAAGGGCGCGCGTTGTTGCGTGGAAGGTGGCGTCATCGCGATACCGTCATCAATACAGGCTGAAATACAAAAACGATTTGCCGTACAGCAGCATCAGCATACCCGCTATCGCCAGATATGGCCCGAAAGGCAGCGCCTGGTCGGCGGCTTTGCGTTTCATCAGCACCATGGCGATGCCGATCACGGCGCCCAGGCAGGATGCCAGCAGCAGGATCAGCGGCAACGCCTGCCAGCCCAGCCAGGCGCCCAGCGCGGCCATCAGCTTGAAGTCGCCGTAACCCATGCCCTCCTTGCCGGTGGCGAGCCTGAAAACCCAGTAAATTGCCCACAGGGCAAGATAACCCGCCGCGGCGCCCAGCACGGCATCGCTCAGCGGCGCGAAGCTGCCGTTCAGGTTGACCAGCAGCCCCAGCCACAGTAACGATAGCGTCAGGCTGTCGGGCAGGAGTTGGGTTTGCGCATCGATGACGCTGAGCGCAATCAGAAAATAGGCGAACGCCAGCGCCGCCAGGCCCGCGTTTCCGAGGCCGTAATGCCAGCCCAGCCACGCCGACAGGAGCGCGCTGAGGATTTCCACCAGCGGATAACGCAGCGGGATCGCCGCTTCGCAGCGGGCGCAGCGACCGCGCAACAGCAAGTAGCCGACCACGGGAATGTTGTACCCGCCGGGAACCGGCGCGGCGCACTGCGGGCAGGCCGAACGCGGCGTCAGCAGGTTGTAGCGGTCGGTGTGCGGTGCGCTTTTGCCGGTTTCGTGGGCCAGGTAGTTGTCGGCTTCGCGCTGCATCATCTTCGGCAGGCGATGGATGACGACATTCAGGAAGCTGCCGATCAACAGTCCGATGCCGGCGGCAACCAGCGCGGCCAGCGGGCTGCCGCTGCGATGTATGTCGGTAGATATCAGCATTTCCAGCATCAGATAACGGATCCCAGTTTGAAAATAGGCAGGTACATGGCAATAACCAGGCCGCCGATGACGACGCCCAGAACCACCATGATAAAGGGTTCCATGAGGTTGGAGAGGGACGCGACCGCTTCGGTCACCTCTATTTCATAAAAGTCGGCCACTTTGGCAAGCATCTCGTCGAGCGCACCGGACTCCTCGCCGATGGCGACCATCTGTCCGACCATGCCGGGAAACATCCGGGTTTGTTCAAGCGCGGTCGTCAGGCTGGCGCCGGCGGCGACCTGTTGCCGGATGGTCGCGGTGGCGTCGGCATAGGCGGCGTTGCCGGCCGCCGCGCCCACCGCCTGCAAGGCGTCGATCAGGGGAATGCCGGCGCCGAACAGCGTGGCCAGCGTGCGGCTCCAGCGCGCCACCGTCGCTTTGCGCACGAGCTTGCCGAACAGCGGCAGCCTGAGCAGGAGGCGGTCCGTGCGCGCCCGCCATGCGGCCGAGCGCCGCCATAGCCGCAGCGCCCATGCCATGGCGCCGCCCAGAAATCCAGCCAGCATCCACCAATAGCGCGCCATGAAGTCGGAAATCGCGATGACGATGCGCGTCGGCAGCGGCAGTTCGGCGCCGAAACTGCTGAAGACCTCTTTGAACGTCGGCACTACCCAGATCATGATGACGGAGGTCACGAGGATGGCGACCGTCACGATGGCGGCGGGATAGATCAGCGCCGCCCGCACCTTGTTCTTGAGCGCCAGGGTCTTTTCCTGATAGCGCGCCAGGCTGTCCAGCAATTCGTCCAGCAGGCCCGCTTGCTCGCCGGCGGCGATCAGGTTGCAGAACAGCGTGTTGAAATAGCGCGGATGGCGCGCGAACGCCTGGTTCAGGCTGGTGCCGCCTTCCACGTCGGCGCACAGACTCAGGATCAGGCGTGCCAGCGCCGGATTGGTCTGGCTGCGCGCGACGATGCCGAAGGCCTGCAGCAGCGGCACGCCGGCCTTGAGCATGGTCGCCAGCTGGCGGGTGAAGAGCGCGAGCTCCTTTTCGCGGATCCTGTTGTCGCGCTGTACGCGTTTCCGTTTGATGGACAAGGCCAGGATGCCCTGGCGGCGCAGCATGGCGCTGACGACGGCCGTGCCGCTGGCAGGCATTTCTCCGCGCGCGAGCTTGCCGTTGCGATCTTTGCCCTCCCATGCATACAGCGTTGTGCGGCGTCGCGCAGGCGGGCGTTGCGGGGATGTCGCCATGATGTGTCGTTCCGGTTGCAGGCAGTCGCGTCAGAGGTTGGTGCAGGCGAGGATTTCGTCGAGGCTGGTGATGCCCTCCCGGACCTTCTTCAGTCCCGCCTGGCGCAGGCTGAGAACGCCTTCCTTGCGTGCCTGCAATTCGATCTCCAGCGTCGACGCGTGCGCGAGGATGAGTCGTTCAATCGTTTCGCCGACCGGCATGACCTGATAAACGCCGACACGCCCTTTGTAGCCGCTGTTGCCGCAGCGCGGGCAACCGGCGGCGCGATACAGCGGCCAGTTGCCTTGGGTGTCGGCATCGTCGAAACCTGCCTCGCGCAATGTGTCGGCGGGCAGGTTGGCCGGCTGCTTGCAGCCGCACAGCCGGCGCACCAGTCGCTGCGCCGTGATCATGATCACCGAGGAGGCGATGTTGAAGGCCGGAACGCCCATGTTCATCAGCCGGGTGAGCGTCGACGGCGCGTCGTTGGTATGCAGCGTGGAAAACACCAGATGGCCGGTCTGCGCGGCCTTGACGGCGATGTCGGCGGTTTCCAGGTCGCGGATCTCGCCGACCATGACAATGTCGGGGTCCTGGCGCAGGAAGGCGCGCAGCGCCACAGGAAACGTCAGTCCGGCGCGTTCGTTGACGTTGACCTGGTTGATGCCGGGCAGGTTGATTTCGGCGGGGTCTTCGACGGTGGAGATATTCGTGCCGGGCTGGTTCAGGATGTTGAGGCAGGCATACAGCGACACCGTCTTGCCGGAGCCGGTCGGCCCCGTCATGAGCACCATGCCGTAAGGCCGACGGATGGCTTGCAGCAGCAATTCCTTTTGCACCGCGTCGTAGCCCAGCGCGTCAATGCCCGTTTGCGTCTGGCCGGCGTCGAGGATGCGCATGACGATCTTTTCGCCGAACAGCGTGGGCAAGGTCGAGACGCGAAAGTCGATGGAACGCGTCTTCGACAGCGCCAGCTTCATGCGACCGTCCTGCGGCACGCGTTTCTCGGCGATGTCGAGATTGGCGAGAATCTTGATGCGCGAAGACAGCCGGTCTTTCATTGCCAGCGGCGGCTCCAGGACGTCGCGCAGCTGGCCGTCGATGCGGAAGCGGATGCGATAGAACTGCTCGAACGGTTCGAAATGCAGGTCGGAAGCGCCGAGGCTGATGGCGTCGAGCAGGATTTTTTGCAGGTAGTGGACGACGGGCGTGTCGTCAGGCGCGTGG
Organism: Herbaspirillum sp. CF444; assembly: GCF_000282135.1. Classification (GTDB taxonomy): domain Bacteria; phylum Pseudomonadota; class Gammaproteobacteria; order Burkholderiales; family Burkholderiaceae_D; genus Herbaspirillum. The sequence goes on along the minus strand of NZ_AKJW01000028.1, from coordinate 23,371 downwards.
CTGGCGGAGCGGGCAGGTTGTTGGTGCATGGCCGGGAGGGAAACGCTTCCGGACGGAAGCCGGCGTCAGGCCGGCATGCCCATGTCGGATCGCTTCGTTGCATGTGATGGATTCATCGGGCTTCTCGGCGAGAAGCGGAAGCGTCCGATCATGCGCATGGGGCGCGATTTTGTATATCGTTATTGTTCGGCTTTCGCCGCTTTCATGCCTTTGGGCACGATCAGTTTGACCACTTTGATCGCCTGGTTTTGCACCTGGATGATTTCGATGATGCAGCCGGCGATCTTGACGGAGACGTTGGCTTCCGGGATGTCGCGCAGCCATTCCAGCAGCAGGCCGTTGAGCGTCTTGGGACCGTCCAGCGGCAGGCTCAGGCCGAGGCGCTTGTTGATGTCGCGCAAGGTGGTGGTGCCCTCCAGCAGGCATTCGCCGTCCTGGTTCCAGCTGAAGCTGTCGGCGCGCGCCGCGCCGGGAACGGAGGTCGTGAATTCGCCGATCATTTCTTCGATGATGTCTTCCAGCGTCACCAGGCCCTGCACTTCGCCGTATTCGTCGACGATGATGCCCAGGCGCTCGTGGTTTTCCTGGAAGTATTGCAACTGGGTGAAGACGTCGGTGTCCTGCGGGATGAAGTACGGGGTGCTCAGCAGCGGGCGGATGTCTTCGCTGGAAATTTCTTCGTCCTGGCTGAACAGCGTGACGACCTTGCGCACGTGCAGGATGCCGACGATCTGATTGATTTCGCCTTCGTATACCGGCAGCTTGTTGTGATAACAGGTGGCGAGCTGGTGGCGAATTTCGTCGATGGAGACCGACAGGTTGAGCGCTTCAACCTGGGCGCGCGGCGTCATGACGTCTTCGACCGAGATTTTTTCCAGGTCGAACAGGTTGAGCAGGATGCTCTTGTGCTTTTGCGGGATGAAGTTGCCGCCTTCCAGCACGATGGAACGCAATTCTTCCGGCGACAGGCGCTGGTCGTGGGAGCGGCCGCTGGCCTTGATGTGCATGATGCGCAGGATGGTCGACACGATGATGTTGACCACCCACAGCAGCGGTTTGGCCAGCGCCATCAGCGGCTTGAGGATGAAGCTGGTGAACAGCGAGATGCGTTCCGGAAAGGTAGCGCCGATGATCTTGGGGACGATTTCCGCGAAGATGATCAGCAGGCCGGCCACGCAGGCGGTGGCGATGGTGATGACCTTTTCGTGGTTGCCGAAGGCGGCAATCGCCAGCGCCGTGACCAGCGCCGTCGCCAGCGCATTGATCAACGTATTAGCGATCAGGATCAGCGACAGCAGTTTGTCGGTGCGTTCAAGCAGCCAGAGGATGGTGATCGCACGCCTGTTGCCGTGCTTGGCTAAATGCCTGAGGCGATGCCGGTTGGCAGCCATCAAGGCGGTCTCGGTCATGGAAAAGAAAGCCGAGCAAAGAATCAGAAGTGCCAGTGCAAGAATTTGCACCCATATGGGCACGGTATCCAAAGGGTCACCGTAAGGTAGTTGATGTGATTTTCGTTTGGTCGGGGTGAGAGGATTCGAACCTCCGGCCTCTACGTCCCGAACGTAGCGCTCTACCGGGCTAAGCTACACCCCGACTGCCCGCATCATATTGTGTTAATGATTACGGTCCACCGCGAAAGCGGATAATTCTAGCAAAGAATCTTTGTACTTGCTATCGGGTAGCGAAGCAATTGCATCGCTTGCGCGGCGGCTTGCTTTTTGCGCTTCCTGGCGCGTGTAATCCAGGGCGCCCGAGCTCGTAATCGCGGACAGGATCTGATCGAAATGCTGCTCGTCGCCGTTCTCGATGCAACTACGCACCAGCTCGCGTTGTTCCGGCGTGCCGTTTTCCATCAGATAAATCAGCGGCAGCGTCGGTTTGCCTTCGCGCAAGTCGTCGCCGACGTTCTTGCCGATCTCGGCGGCGTTGCCGGAATAGTCCAGCACGTCGTCGATCAACTGGAACGCGGTGCCCAGCGAGCGGCCGTATTCGCCGGCGGCATCGATGCCGGCTTCGTCGGCGCCGGCGATCAACGCGCCCAGTTGCGCGGCGGCTTCGAACAGCTTGGCGGTCTTGGAGCGGATCACGCGCAGGTAATCGGCTTCGTTGACGTCCGGGTTGTGCATGTTCAGCAACTGCAGCACTTCGCCCTCGGCGATCACATTGGTGGCGTCGGCCACGATTTGCATGACGCGGGCGTTGCCGACCGTGACCATCATCTGGAAGGCGCGCGAATACAGGAAGTCGCCCACCAGCACCGAAGCGGCGTTGCCGAACAGGGCGTTGGCGGTCTGCTTGCCGCGGCGCAACGAGGATTCGTCGACCACGTCGTCGTGCAGCAGCGTCGCGGTATGGATGAATTCGATCACGGCCGCCAGCGAGTGATGCGCGTTGCCCTGATAGGAATAGGCATTGGCGATGAGCAACACCAGCACGGGCCGGATGCGCTTGCCGCCGGCGCTGATGATGTATTCGGCAACCTGATTGACCAGCGGGACTTCGGAATAAAGTTGCTGGCGAATAACGGTATTGACCGCGCCCATGTCGGCAGCTATCGGGTCAATGAAGGAATTTGGCGTAGCGGATTGGAGAGCGGCGGACAAGGCTGAACCTGTGAAAAATCAAGATTGCCGTGATTATACGATGACAAGCGCGAAGGTAAGTGCGCCGGCGTATGTATCGGATTGTAGCTTCGGCCCGCGGAATTGCCGTATTGCCATTTTCTTCCGGTGTTGCGCAGGAATGTCAAGACCTTTTGACGCGGAGGCTAAGTCTATGTATAATTGGAGGTTTTCCCGATTCAAAAGCCGCTTTTCATGGGCTGCGCCTTGGGAGAAAAGAAAATTTTTTCATTCATTCGATGAGGTTTCACATGTACGCGGTCATAAAAACCGGCGGCAAACAATACAAAGTTGCCGCTGGTGAAAAACTTAAAGTAGAACAGATACCGGCAGACATTGGCTCCCAAATCACTTTGGATCAAGTGCTCGCAGTGGGCGCAGGCGATACCGTGAAATTCGGTGCGCCGTTGGTCGAGGGTGCAACGGTGCTGGTTACTGTCATAGCGCAGGGTCGCCACGACAAGGTCAAGATCTTCAAAATGCGTCGTCGTAAGCATTATCAGAAGCGTCAAGGCCATCGCCAGAACTACACCGAACTGCAAATCGTCTCGATCAACGCTTAATCGGCGTAGGTCAAACTAGATACAAGGAGTCATATAAATGGCACATAAAAAAGGCGGCGGCACCACGCGCAACGGCCGTGATTCAGAGTCGAAACGACTCGGCGTCAAGGTCTACGGCGGCCAGGCAATCAATGCCGGCGGCATCATCATTCGTCAACGCGGCACCAAGGTTCACCCTGGTGAAAACGTCGGCATGGGCAAGGACCACACTCTGTTCGCATTGACAGAAGGTAAAGTCCAGTTCGTGATCAAGGGCGTTGCGAAGCGCCAGTACGTGACTGTTGTCGCTGCTTGAGTTTTAAACCGGGTTGCTAACCCGGTTTCGACTTGAGTCCTGCACATCAGTGACTACATAAGGCGAAAGCCTTAGCAAAAGTTGTTTAAGGCTCTGCCTCTGGTGGAGCCTTTTTTAGTTTTAAGCTTGTCCGTTTTGTATTCATCCTGCAGCGCGCAGGGCCTCCGTCGAGCTCATTTTTTGACCGGCGGCACGGCTGACGCGGCTGTACTTGTAGCTTCAGGAACCTCTGCCTAAGCTACCCGTGTTCCGATCTGGCGGCCCCTTATTGTGGCGCCTCCGCCGTTCGGACACTGTCTCCGGCGACCGGTCTTCATTGATGCTTGCCGCTTGCCAGGTTATTTAAGCAGAGCTTCTTACTTTTAAGTTAGCGGTAACAATCATGAAGTTTATCGACGAAGCAAAGATCGAACTGATCGCAGGCGACGGCGGCAACGGCGTCGCCAGTTTTTGCCGTGAAAAATTCCGTCCTTTCGGCGGCCCTGACGGCGGCGACGGCGGCAAGGGCGGCAGTATCTGGGCCGTGGGCGACCGTAACGTCAACACCCTGATCGACTATCGTTATTCCAAGCTGCACAAAGCGCGCAACGGCGAAAACGGTCGCGGTTCCGATTGCTACGGCAAAGGCGCCGACGATATTTTCCTGCGCATGCCGGTCGGCACCCTGATCGTCGACAACGTCACCGGCGAACACATCGCCGACCTGACCGAGCATGAGCAGGTCGTGCTGCTGGCCCAAGGCGGCGAAGGCGGTTGGGGCAACATCCACTTCAAGACTTCCACCAACCGCGCCCCGCGTCAAAAGACCGAAGGCAAGGAAGGCCAACGCCGCGAATTGCGCCTGGAGCTGAAGGTGCTGGCGGACGTCGGCCTGCTGGGCATGCCGAACGCCGGCAAGTCGACCTTCATTTCCGCCGTCTCGAACGCGCGTCCGAAGATTGCCGATTATCCGTTTACCACCCTGCACCCGAATCTGGGCGTGGTGCGCGTGAGCCATGAAAAAAGCTTCGTCATCGCCGACATCCCGGGCCTGATCGAAGGCGCAGCAGACGGCGCCGGCCTGGGTGTACAGTTCCTGCGCCATTTGCAGCGCACCGGTTTGCTGTTGCACATCGTTGACCTGGCACCGTTTGAAGATACCGTCGATCCGGTCAAGGAAGCCAAGGCCATCGTCAAGGAACTGCAAAAGTACGACGACTCCCTGTTCGAGAAGCCGCGCTGGCTGGTACTCAACAAGCTCGACGTCGTGCCGGAAGCAGAGCGCGCCAAACGCGTCAAGGATTTCGTCAAGCGTTTCGGCTGGAAGGGCCCGGTATTTGAAATCTCCGCGCTGACCCGCGATGGTTGCGAAGACCTGATCACGGAAATCTACGGCTACCTGGAAACCAAGCGCAATCAGGAACACCGCGCCGAAGAAACCCAGATGACCGAAGAAGCCCGCGGCATTTCCTCCATCGATCCGGACGATCCGCGTTTCAAGGTCATCGACTGATCTTCCCGCTGCCGGTCATCGTCTGGCGGGCCGGTAAATCGTTTACTATCTTGTTCTCGACAGGTGTCTGTTGTCGCATGCGTGGCGGCAGACATCGTGAATTGCCGTCCCGGCGCGACTTTCCGAAAACAACATGCATTCCGTGATACAACAAGCCAAGCGGCTGATCATCAAAGTTGGCTCATCGCTCGTGACCAATGACGGCAAAGGCCTGGATGCCGCCGCCATCGCCAAATGGGCCGAACAAATCGCGCACCTGCGCACGCTGGGCAAGGAAGTGGTGCTGGTCAGCTCCGGCGCCATCGCCGAAGGCATGCAGCGCCTCGGCTTCGAGCGCCGTCCGACCGGCGTGCACGAATTGCAGGCCTGCGCCGCCGTCGGCCAGATGGGCCTGGCGCAAATCTACGAAACCAGTTTCCGCGCCCATCAGCTCGGCACCGCGCAGGTCTTGCTCACGCATGCCGATCTGGCCGATCGCGAGCGCTATCTGAATGCGCGCTCGACGCTGTTCACGCTGCTGCAATTCGGCGTCGTCCCCATCATCAATGAAAACGACACCGTCGTGACCGACGAAATCAAGTTCGGCGACAACGACACGCTCGGTGCGCTGGTCGCCAACCTGATCGAGGCCGATGTCCTGATCATCCTCACCGACCAGCGCGGTCTCTACACGGCCGATCCGCGCCGCGACCCGGATGCTCAGTTCGTCCACGAAGCCAAGGCCGGCGACTTGTCGCTGGAAGCCATGGCAGGCGGCGCCGGCACCGGCATCGGCCGCGGCGGCATGCTGACCAAAATCTTGGCGGCCAAGCGTGCGGCGACGTCCGGCGCGCACACCGTGATCGCCTGGGGACGTGAAGATCGCGTCCTGAGCCGTCTGGCGGCCGGCGAAGCCATCGGCACCCAGCTGACTGCGCAGACCGCGCAACTGACGGCGCGCAAGCAGTGGATGGTGGATCATTTGCAAACCGCAGGCCGCGTGGTGCTGGATAATGGCGCCGTGCAAAAGCTGACGGCGGAAGGCAAATCCTTATTGCCGATCGGCGTGACCGAGGTCGGCGGAGAGTTCGGCCGCGGCGACGTTATTACCTGCGTGGATGCCGCCGGCAAGGCTATCGCGCGCGGCATCAGCAACTACGCCAGCTCGGATGCGCGGCGCATCGTGCGGCATCCGTCGTCGGAGATTCTTTCCATCTTGGGATTCGTGGAAGAGCCTGAGCTGATCCATCGCGACAACCTGGTTCTGCTGTGATGCCGTAAAAATCCGCAGGTAAAAAACGGGCGCAGTGTTCAGCTGCGCCCGTTTTGCATTGTTGCGGTTGGTCCTGATTTAATCGCGCGCCGGATCCAGCGGACGGTTCTCGCGCAGGCGGGCTATGGTCTTTTTCACATCGCCGGCCAGCATGCCGTTCTGGCAGAAATAGCTTTTGTACAGCGCGGCGTCCTGGCGATTGGCGCCGGCGTCCTTGATTCTCGTCCATTTGTCTTGGCGCGAACGCGACCATTTGCCGTCGGCGTGGCCGAAGGCGTACCACTTGACTTCGTAGGTCTCGCAGCGGATGCCTGCGTAGACGATATTGATTGCGCCGCCGTTGGTCTTGGTCATCATGGTGTAGCGCACGACGTTGTCGCTGCCGATGGTCAGCGACTTGAGGTCGACATAGGACTTCGACGGCGTGGTTGGACCGACGTAGAATTCAACAAGATTTTCCGGCAATGGGTTCGGTGGCAGCTGCAGGGCAATTTCTTGCCATGGCTTTTCTTCATCGTCGAATTCTTCGTCGAAGCCGCCCAGTTGTTGAGCAAAGCTGAGCGTGGCCGAGCACAGCAGCAGGCCTGCGGTCAGAGTGCGGGCAAGCCGGCGTGAAGCAAGGGTATTCCAGAAGCGTTGGGGCATGAAGTTCACTTGTTGGTGGGCGGAGTGGCGGAGCCGCAAGGATCCGCCTGCTGGGCATTGCCTGGATGATCCGATGGCGGTTGTCCATTCTTGGTCTGGCCCTGACCATCGGGACGACGATGCGTCGTCTGCGGGCGCGCCAGAAAGCGGGACAATTCCTTGAGCGCCTGCTGGTAGACGTCGCGCTTGAATTCGATGACGACGTCCAGCGGCACCCAATAGTCGTGCCAGCGCCAGGCGTCGAATTCGGGATGCGAAGTCAGGCGCAGGTTGACGTCGCAATCGCGACCGACCATGCGCAGCAGGAACCAGATCTGTTTTTGCCCGCGATAATGTCCGCGGATTTCACGCTTGATGAAATGATCGGGAACCTCATAGCGCAGCCAGTCGCGGGTACGACCGATGATCTTGACGTGTTCCGCTTTCAGGCCGATTTCTTCTTCCAGTTCGCGAAACATCGCCTGTTCCGGAGTTTCGCCATGTTTGATTCCGCCTTGCGGAAATTGCCACGAATGTTCCTTAACCCGCTTGCCCCACCATACCTCATTCTGGGCGTTAAGCAGGATGATGCCGACGTTCGGGCGGAAGCCTTCTCGATCCAGCATGTTGGTACCTCAAAACTTTCTGCGGCAGGGCTTCCTCTCTTGCCCAATCCGGTCTACGCCGCCAATGGTTCAATCATTGGCAGCGCTCACCTGCATCGGGTGCGGCATCGGATGCATCAGGTGCCCGCACATCCGCATGAGATGTGCGTGAAACAGCGATCAATTGTGCAAAGAGTGGGCGCATCAGCCAGCTAATCCTTTAAAATTACGTTGATTATAACCCTCCTCTTTTAAAAAGAACTCATCGTCATGCGCGCCTCCCGATTTTTTATTTCCACCTTGAAAGAAGCTCCTTCGGACGCCGAAATCGTCAGCCACAAGCTGATGATGCGGGCCGGCATGATCAAGCGGCTGGGCTCCGGCATCTATACCTACATGCCGATGGGCCTGCGCGTGATCCGCAAGGTGGAAGCGATCGTGCGTGAAGAAATGAACCGTTCCGGCGCCGTCGAACTGCTGATGCCGGTGGTCCAGCCGGCCGAGCTGTGGCAGGAAACCGGCCGTTGGGACAAGATGGGGCCCGAGCTGATGCGCGTGAAGGACCGCCATGGCCGTGATTTCGCCATCCAGCCGACTTCGGAAGAAGTCGTCACCGACGTGGCCCGCACCGAACTGCGCAGCTACAAGCAATTGCCGGTCAACTTCTATCACATCCAGACCAAATTCCGCGACGAGCGCCGTCCGCGTTTCGGCCTGATGCGCGGCCGCGAATTCACCATGAAGGACGCCTACTCCTTCGACCGCGACGTCGACGGCCTGAAAAAGTCTTACCAGATCATGTATGACGCCTATGTCCGGGTTTTCACCCGCTTCGGCCTGCAGTTCCGCGCCGTGGCCGCCGACAACGGCGCCATTGGCGGTTCCGGTTCGCACGAGTTCCACGTCATCGCCGCCACCGGCGAAGACGCGCTGGTGTACTGCCCGACTTCCGACTACGCCGCCAACATGGAAGCGGCCGAAGCCGTGGCCGTCAACGCCACCCGCGGCGCTGCCGCCGAAGCGCTGACCAAGACCGCGACGCCGGGCAAGGCCAAGTGCGAAGCCGTGGCCGAGCTGCTGAAGCTGCCGCTGGAACGCACTATCAAGTCCATCGTGCTGACCGTTGAGAAAGACAAGCCGGAAGACAAGGAAGTCTGGCTGCTGCTGCTGCGCGGCGATCACGAACTCAACGAAGTCAAAACAGGCAAGATCCCCGGCCTGGCCAATTACCGTTTTGCCAACGAAGCGGAAATCGTCGAATGGTTCGGCACGCCGCCGGGCTACCTCGGTCCTATCGGCACCAAAAAGCCGGTCAAGATCGTGGCCGACCGCACCGTCGCCAACATGAGCGACTTCGTCTGCGGCGCCAATGAAGCGGATTTTCATTACACCGGCGCCAACTGGGGCCGCGATCTGCCCGAGCCTGTCGTCGCCGACATCCGCAACGTCGTCGAAGGCGACGCTTCGCCGGACGGCAAGGGCGTGCTGGCGATTCAGCGCGGCATCGAAGTTGGCCACGTGTTCCAGCTCGGCACGGCGTATTCCGAATCGATGAAAGCCACTTACCTCGACGAAGCCGGCAAGCCGCAGCCGCTGCAAATGGGTTGCTACGGCATCGGGATTACCCGTATCCTCGGCGCCGCCATCGAACAGAACTTCGACGACAAGGGCATCATCTGGCCGGCCACGCTGGCGCCGTTCGAAGTGGTGTTGTGCCCGATGGGTTACGACCGCAGCGAAGCCGTCAAGACTGAAATCGACAAGCTCTATGACGCGCTGGTTGCTGCGGGCGTCGACGTCATTCTGGACGATCGCGGCGAGCGTCCGGGCGCGATGTTCGCAGACTGGGAACTGATCGGCGTGCCGCATCGCATCGTCATCGGCGATCGTGGTCTGAAGGATGGGCAGATCGAATACCAGGGCCGTCGCGACACTGCCGCAACGCCGGTGCCGCTGGCCGATGCGCTGGCCTTCATCAAGGGCAAGCTGGCCTGAGGTGACGGGGTTGGTGTCCAAAGCATGCGCACGCTGTGCCTGCTGCTGATTCTGGCGTGGTGCGGAAACCTGTCCGCCCACGCGGGCAATCAGAAAGAAGAGCGTCTGGCCGATTCCGTAAAACTGGCCCTGGCGCAAGCGGTGGCGGACGCCCGTCCGCCGAAGCCGCAATTCGATGACATCGAACAGCGTATCGCCTATCTCAACTGGCTTGGCGACATGTCGGCGCGTCTCTCCGACAAGCTCCCTGATCGCGAGGAAAGAATCGAATTCCTCGAAAGCGCCTGGTACGAAGCCAAACGGGCCGGACTCGATCCAGCGCTGGTGCTTGGACTGATCCAGGTCGAATCCGCATTCCGCAAATACGCAATTTCCTCGGCCGGCGCCACCGGCTACATGCAAGTCATGCCGTTCTGGACGCGTGCCATCGGCGACGGCGATCGTCGCAAGCTGTTCCACATGCGCAGCAATCTGCGCTACGGCTGCGCCATCCTGCGCCTGTATCTCGATCAGGAAGGCGGCGACTACTTCATGGCGCTCGGCAAATACAACGGCAGCCGCGGCTTGCCGGAGTATCCGACGGCAGTCTTGAAGGCGAAGAAACGATGGGAGCCTGCAGGTCAATAGCGCGCAGCTAGGGCAGATGGCGAATCGAGGCACGTTGCGCTCATCGATAGGCCACGATCAAATGTGGTGCGAAGAAATAATATGCAAATAAAAAGAGGGAATCTCCGCGCTCCTGCAATGCGTCGATTCCCTCCGGCGGCGTCGCTAGTCCGTTGGCTTGCCGTGGTGGAATGATGCGTTCCGGTCACTATCTTTTATTGTGACGCCGGCACCACCGTCACCTCCTTGCGCAAGATGCCGCCGGACAGTGCGTTGCCTTCAATCTCGGTCGGATTGTCGATGCGTCGCTGGCAGTCGGCCTGGTCTTGCGTCGGCAAGGACTTGCAGCGTTCTACCGCGTTCTGGCTGTATTGTTGCGACTGGTTGGCGTCCAGCTTGCCTTGTCTGGCTTGCTGATACGCCGCACCGGCCTCGCGCAGGCAGGTTGCCTTGTCCTGGTTCGACTGGCCGCTGGTGCAAGCCGCCTTTTCACGCTGGTATTGCGCATTTAGTTCGGCGTTGTTCTTGCCTGTCGTTGCTGCTGCGAAAGCGGTGCTCGCCACCAGCAGGCAGACAGCGGCGACACTCAACATGGCGATGGCTTTACGTAGCGCCGGATGATAGGAATGCGGATGAAAATGCCCGGTACTGTGAGCAATGTGTGGACGAGGAAATGTCATGCTGATGTCCTTTCGGGTGACGTCTGTGCAGTCTAGACTGCGACGAAAACGGCAAAGTTCATCCGGCGACAGCGATATCACGGCCCTGTAGGACGGCGCTGTCGGCGTGCATGATGGTCCGATGTAGGTGTTGGAGCGTATTGTTATAAATCGTTGGCGGAAAACAAAAACGCCCGCGCGATGCGGGCGTTTTTGTTTTGCAAGCTAGTCTGCAAAAACCTGTATTGCTTATTTCAAATGGCCGGAAATCAGCTTGGTCATTTCAAACATCGATACCTGTTTCTTGCCGCCGAACACAACCTTCAACTTGTCGTCTGCGTCGATGTTGCGTTTGTTTTCGGGGTTTTGCAGTTTGTGTTTCTTGATGTATTCCCACACCTTCTTGGTGACTTCAGTACGTGGCAGGGGTTTGGCGCCGACGACTTCAGCCAGTGCTGCCGACGGTGTCAGCGGCTTCATGAATGCGGCGTTGGGAGTGCGTTTGACGGCTGGTTTCTTTGCTGCCGGCTTGGCTGCTGCTTTTGGTGCTGCGGCTTTCTTTGGTGCGGCTGCTTTTGCTGCTGGCTTGGCGGCTGCCTTTGGTGCTGCTTTTTTCGGTGCTGCGACTGCTTTCTTTGGAGCTGCTTTCGGTGCTGCTTTTGCTACGGGCTTCTTCGCTGCGGCTGCGGGTTTTTTGGCTGTGGCCATCTGTAAGCCTCCTTAATAAGGGATCAAAGCAAGGAAAGAGTTGAATGCGCAAATCACGCACCGACAATAGTGGTGCGGTTTTCCCGGCGATGCAAGTGTTTTTTAGCGGTTTTCAGAGGGAAAACGCGTATAAGCAACGGCAACTTCAAAAAACCGCTTCAACCTTCTCAAAAAGCCGCCTGGAGCGGCTTTCGCACCTGCCTGGCGCGACCCTGAAAAAGCGATTCTTAACGCATGCCCGGCATCATGCCCTTCATGCTGCGCATCATTTTCATCATGCCGCCGCCCTTGAGCTTTTTCATCATCGTTTGCATTTGCTCGAACTGCGCCAGCATGCGGTTGACTTCCTGTACCTGGACGCCGGCGCCGGCGGCGATGCGGCGCTTGCGGGTGGCCTTGATCAGTTCCGGCTTGGCGCGTTCCTGCAGCGTCATCGAATTGATCATGCCTTCCATGCGGCGCACCTGCTTTTCGGCCTGGTCCATATTAGTCTTGCCGGCGGCTTGCTGCATCTGCGCCGGCAGCTTGTCGAGCAGGCCGGCCATGCCGCCCATCTTCTTCATCTGGCCGAGCTGGGCCTTGAAGTCGTTGAGGTCGAACTTGCCGCCGCCCTTGATCTTCTGCGCCAGATCCTGCGCCGCGGCGACGTCGACGCCTTTGCGCGCTTCTTCGACCAGCGCCAGGATGTCGCCCATGCCGAGGATGCGGTTGGCCATGCGGCTTGGATCGAAGGCTTCCAGGCCGTCCAGTTTTTCGGCCACGCCGGCGAACTTGATCGGCTTGCCGGTGATGTGGCGCACCGACAGCGCGGCGCCGCCGCGCGAGTCGCCGTCCAGCTTGGTCAGCACGATACCGGTCAGCGGCAGCGCGTCGCTGAAGGCCTTGGCGGTGTTGATGGCGTCTTGGCCGAGCATGGCGTCCACGACGAACAGGGTTTCGATCGGCTTGACGGCGGCGTGCACGGCGCTGATTTCCTGCATCATCGCCTCGTCGATACCGAGGCGGCCGGCGGTGTCGATGATCAGGACGTCATGGAAGTGACGCTTGGCGTAGTCGAGCGCGGCCAGTGCGATGTCGACCGGTTTGTCGGTGGTCTTGGTCGGGAAGAAGTCGGCGCCGGCCTGGGCGGTCACGGTTTCCAACTGGCCGATCGCGGCCGGACGGTAGACGTCGGCGGAGACGGTCAGGACTTTTTTCTTGGTGTTCTCGCGCAGGTACTTGGCGAGCTTGCCGACGGTGGTGGTTTTACCGGCGCCTTGCAGACCGGCCATCAGGATGATCGCCGGCGGCTGGGTGGCGAAATTGAGTTGGGATGCTTCCGGGCCGAGATCGGCGCCCATCAGGCTGGCCAGTTCGCGCTGGACCACGCCCACCAGCGCCTGGCCGGGAGTCAGCGAGCCGATGACTTCTTCGCCGACGGCTTTTTCCTTGACCTTGGCGATGAATTCGCGCACGGCGGGCAGGGCAACGTCGGCCTCGAGCAGCGCCAGGCGTACTTCGCGCAGCATCTCGGCGGTATTGGTTTCGGTCAGGCGCGCCTCGCCGCGCATGGTTTTGACGACTTTGGCAAGGCGTTGGGTCAGATTGTCGAGCATGATGAACCGTTAGACTTTGAAGAAAAGAGGGCGGTAAACGTGCCGGGAAAACCGAGGCGTAAACTGCAAGGGAAACCGCCATTTTACCCGATCGGCAGGCGCGGCAGCGCCGATCTCGGCAATGGCGCCAGCAGGAGTAGGGGAAAGTACGGTATTGTTCTCGCTGGCGTAATTGTGTATACAGTGCGTTGCATAGAATGGACAGTTCTTCCCATGAGGAAGGCGCATATCACCCGCGGCGAACTTCGCCGGCGGCGCAAACATAACGACAAGGAGAGAGAGATGAACAAACAACTCATCGCGGCGGCTGCAATGGCTGCCATGGCAGTAGCAGCGGCGGGGACTTCGCTGAACGCGGCGGCGCAAGAAGTGGTGCGCCTCGGCAACCTCAAGTTCGCGCACTACGGCGCCGTGTCCTATATCAAGGAAATCGCCCCGAAATGCGGCATCAAGGTCGACGAAAAAGTCTTCCCGAAAGGCCCTGACGTGATGCAAGGCATCCTCGCCGGCGAGCTCGATGTCGGCACCACCGCTTCGGAAGCCGCCATCTCGGGCCGCGCCAACGGTGCGCCGATCTATGTCGTCGCCGGTTTCGCCAAGGGTGGCGCGCGTCTGGTGGCGGGCAAGGATTCCGGCATCAAGTCGGTCAAGGATCTGAAGGGTAAGAAAGTCGGCGTGACCCGCGGCGGCATCCATGAAGTGCTGCTCGACGCCGAACTCGGCCAGAACGGCCTGACCTCCAAGGACGTGACCATCGTCTACCTGGCTTTCGCCGATTTGAATCAGGCGCTGCTGGGCAAGAACATCGACGCCATGATGCAGAGCGAACCGCAATCCTCGCAAGCCATCAACAAGGGCTTCGGCGTGGAGGTCATGAAGCCCTACGACACCCCGATCGGCGAACCGGTGCGCACCATGGTGATGACCGAGAAGTTCTATAAGGAGAAGCGTCCGCTGGCCGAGAAGTTCATGCGCTGCTTCCTGGAAGCCACCAAGACCTTCATGGACAACAAGGAAACCGCCGAAAAATACGTGCGCGAAGTCATCTTCAAGAACCAGATCACCAAGGAAGATTTCTACGACGCCATCGGCAACTCGCCTTACGCCTATGACATCACCGCCGAACATATCCAGGTCACCACCGACACCATGGCCAAGTACGGCACCGGCAAGATGGCCAAGCCGCCGGTCGCCAAGGATTGGGTAAAGACCGATCTGCTCGAGCAGGCCAAGAAAAGCATGAATCTTAAGTAATCAGCTGGGACCATGAACATGGCAAAACGAAAAATAGGAGGAGCCTTGCAGGGATTGCTGGTGCCGGTGGTGGTGATCGCCATCTGGCAGGGCGCCTCTTCGCTGGGCTGGATCAATCCGCTGGTTTTGCCGTCGCCGTGGGCGGTGGTGCACAAGTGGTTCGAATACTTGTCGCCCACCAAAGCGTATGACCCCGCCGACGGCAGCCGGCTGGCCTGGCTGTTTTCGGGCGAACTGATCATCGACGCCATCGGCAGCCTGTATCGCGTGGTGGTCGGTTTCCTGATCGGCGCCGGGCTGGCCTTGCCGCTCGGCTTGCTGATGGGATCCAGCCAACGCGTCTACGGTCTGATGAATCTGACGGTGCAGGTGATCCGTCCGATTCCGCCGATTGCCTATATCCCGCTGGCGATCCTGTGGTTCGGGCTGGGCAATCCGCCGGCGCTGTTCCTGATTTCGCTTGGCGCTTTCTTCCCGGTGCTGATGAATACCATCGCCGGCGTGCGCCAGGTCGACAGCATCTACCTGCGCGCGGCGCGCAACCTCGGCGCCAGCCAGCGCACGCTGTTCGTGCGCGTGATGTTGCCGGCTGCGGTGCCTTACATCCTGTCGGGCGTGCGCATCGGCATCGGCACCGCCTTCATCGTGGTGATCGTGGCCGAGATGATCGCGGTCAGCAACGGCCTCGGCTTCCGCATCATGGAAGCGCGCGAGTACTTCTGGTCCGACAAGATCATCGCCGGCATGATCACCATCGGCCTGCTGGGCCTGGCCATCGACATCGGCATGAGCCGCCTGAACAATTACATGCTGCGCTGGCATCGCGGACTGGAGAGCTGACATGAGCGCATCCCATATCGTCGTGACCGGCGTCAACAAGGTTTTCAAGAGCGACGACCGCGAAGTCGTGGCGCTCAAGGACATCAATCTCGACATCCCCGACGGCCAGTTCGTCTGCCTGCTGGGGCCATCCGGCTGCGGCAAGTCGACCCTGCTCAACGCCATCGCCGGCTTTGCCCTGCCCAGCAGCGGCAGCATCGCCACCAACGGCAAGCTCGTGGCCGAACCCGGCCCGGATCGCGGCATGGTGTTCCAGGAATACGCGCTGTTTCCCTGGATGACGGTGGAGCAGAACGTCGCCTTCGGTCTCGAAATCAAGGGCGTCGGCAAGGCCGAAATCCAGGCGCGCGTGACGCAATTGCTGGACAAGCTCGGCCTGATCGACTTCCGCAGCCGTTTTCCCAAGGACTTGTCCGGCGGCATGCGTCAGCGGGTGGCGATTGCCCGCGTGCTGGCGCTGGATTCGCCGATCATGCTGATGGACGAGCCGTTCGGCGCGCTCGATGCGCTCACGCGCCGCAACCTGCAGGACGAGCTGCTGCGCATCTGGGACGAGTTCAAGAAGACCATCGTGTTCGTCACGCACAGTATCGAAGAGGCCATCTACCTGGCCGACCGTATCGTCGTCATGACTTACCGTCCCGGCACCATCAAGCGCGATATCACGGTCACGCTGCCGCGCCTGCGCGACCCGGCGGATCCCGAGTTCAACGCCTTGAAGCGCGAACTCGGTCAACTGGTCATGGAAGAGCAGCAACGCCATCATCACGATGAGATGCGTGCTGCCGCAGTCGACTGACGCCTTATGGGATTGCAGCGTGCTGCGCCATTGATTTTGGCGGTTTCATCCCCACCCTATTGCTTTGGCCCGAAGCAATAGGGTGGTTTCGTATTTGCCTCCTGGTAAGACCCAGGTAAGACCCTTCGGCGGGCCCGTAGCGTGCGCTCATCACGTTTCCGGCAGTCAGTGAATTCGCGACATGGTGTAAACTTAGTCGATGCAAACATATTTTTTCATTCTGGCTGCGCTCCTGTACCTGGGCTGCGCCTTCCTGCCTTCCGAACGGCGCCTGCCGATTTCGATCGGGACGGTGGCCGGCTGGCTGTTGCACGGCGGCGCCCTGATGGCGGACATGTTTGCGCCCGACGCCGTACGCGTGGGTTTTGGCGTGATGCTGTCGGCCACCTTGTGGGTGTCGGTCGCGGCTTACTGGCTGGAAAACCGCAACTTCTCGCTCGACAGCCTGCGCGTGCTGGTGTTGCCGGTAGCGGCGGTGGCGGTGATTCTGCCGAGCGTCTTTCCGGGCAACATGGTGGCCCTGGCGGGCAAGTCGGACTGGTTCCTGTGGCATATCGCGATTTCCATCCTGGCCTATAGCACGCTGACCATCGCTGCTTTCCATGCCGTGCTGATGGTGCTGCAGGAGTCGCGCCTGCATACGCGGCCCGGCCCGGCGCAAAGCGGCTGGTTCTCGATGGCGCTGGATCGTTTGCCGGCCTTGCTGACAATGGAAAAGATCCTGTTCCGGCTGATCGCTTTCGGTTTTGTTTTGTTGACGCTGACTGTATTGTCGGGCGTCGTGTTTTCCGAGCAGTTGTTCGACAAGGCCTTCAGGTGGGATCACAAGACGATCTTCACGCTGCTGTCCTGGGGATTGTTCGGTTTGTTATTGGCGGGACGCAAATGGCAAGGTTGGCGCGGTCGTACCGCGCTCAGTTTCACCTTGACCGGGTTTGCCATTTTGCTGCTCGCCTATGTCGGCAGCCGCTTCGTGCTCGAAGTCGTGCTGCATCGGATACTGGTATGAAATATCTTATTTGGCTGGTGATCGCCCTGGCGGTCGTGGTCTGGCTCCAACGCGCCAAGAAATCCATCGCGGCAAACGCCGGTTCGCCGCAGGGTCCTGCCGGCGCCAGCCGCAACCCCTTCGCGCGTAAAAAACGCAAGGAAGAGGCCGAGACCATGGTGCAATGCGCCCACTGCCGCATCCATTTCCCGGCATCCGAATCGGTGTCGAACGCTGCGGGTATTGTTTACTGCAGCGAAGAGCACCTGAGGCTGGCGTCTTCCTGACATGAAGGCCGATTCCAGCGACCAGCAGGCAGCATCGATGGTCAGCCCGGAGCTGGCCACCGCAGTCCCCCCCGCAGTCCCCCCGATCCCAGCACGATTGACGATCGCCGCCGACGGCTGGTGCGATCACGCCCACCGGCAGCCGTCGCCGAACTTCGACGCTCGCGCCGAAGGCACGGTGACCGACTTGCTGGTGATCCATAACATCAGCCTGCCGCCCGGGCAGTTCGGTGGTCCCTTCATCGGCGATCTGTTCTGCAATCAGCTCGATTGCGACGCCCACCCGTATTTCGACCAGTTGCGTCCTTTGCGGGTGTCGGCGCACTTCGTCATCCAGCGCGACGGCCGGCTGCTGCAGTTCGTCTCGGCCAACGACCGTGCCTGGCACGCCGGCGTGTCGTCCTTCAAGGGGCGCGAGCGCTGCAACGATTTTTCCATCGGCATAGAATTGGAAGGCACCGACTTCGAGCCCTTCACCGATCTCCAGTATCGGGTGCTGGCGACCCTCGCGATCGCGTTGCGGCGACGTTATCCGCTCGCCGATGTCGCCGGTCACGAGCACATCGCGCCGGGCAGGAAGACCGATCCGGGGCCGTTTTTTGACTGGTCGAGATTTCGGGAAGATTTCTATCGCGATGTTGAATCAGCGCAATTGCGCTTCCCTTCTGGGGTCGGTGAAAGTCAAGCGTAAAACATATAAAAATATCCAGAAATAGCGGTTGCATCTCTCGATTTCAGACACTAGAATTAGTCTCAATCATTCCTTTGGAACTAGATGTAGTGTTTTTGGTAAGTAATTCTTTGATCGTTCTTTGAGTTGGAAGAGGCAGTTCGCGGTCCCTCGGGTCACTTTTTCGACGCCGGATCAAGGCTCTCAACAAGAGTCGGAGCAGCTTCTGCAGGGTTGGGCTTCAGGTTGGGATTCATAGGGCGGCGAGTCTTGAGGCAAGCAACAATTCAAACGATGTCTCGGTGGCACTCCCATTTCAGGCTTTAATTTCAGGCGTTATTTAATCAGTTCGGAACAGGTCGTACTTACATGCGGTCGCGATCGCGGCAGTGCCGGCGTCGTCCTGTTTCTGGTATTCGTGAACCTCTTCATATTTTTGCACCTTATATATATGAAGGGTTCTATTGGCAACGCGGACGGCTCGGCTGTCCGTCAATCACAGTTTTAGGAGGCTCAGTGCGCTCTACACAAGAAATTTCCGCTAAATCCCCGGCAGATTTTGGCGTCATTCCCACGGCAGGCAGCCAGGACGAAGCAACGCCTTCGCAATCGGTTCGACCTGCTTCCGGTTTGGGTGAATACAGAATCATCCGCCGCAATGGTGCGGTGGTCGGTTTTGAACCATCGAAGATTTCGATTGCCGTGACCAAGGCATTCCTCGCCGTCAACGGCGGTCAGGGTGCGGCTTCGGCGCGCGTGCGCGAAATGGTCGAGCAATTGACCACCAACGTCGTTTCGGCCCTGGTGCGTCGCCAGCCGACCGGCGGCACTTTCCATATTGAAGACATCCAGGACCAGGTTGAACTGGCCCTGATGCGTTCCGGTGAACACGATGTCGCCCGCGCCTACGTGCTGTACCGCGCCAAGCGCATGGAAGAACGCGCACAGCAAGGCGCCGGCACCAAGACCGATTTCGCTGCGCCGCAACTGCACGTGGTGGAAGACGGCCAAAGCCGCCTGCTGGATCTGGGCGAAGTGCGCACCCTGATCACCGCAGCCTGCGTCGGCCTGGAAAAACACGTTGATGCCGATGCGATCCTGGCCGAAACCGTCAAGAACCTGTACGACGGCGTGCCGGTGGAAGAGTTGCACAAGTCGGCCATCCTGGCCGCCCGTGCGCTGATGGAAAAAGACCCGGCCTACAGCCAGGTCACTGCGCGTCTGCTGATGCACACCATCCGTAAGGAAGTGTTCGGCAAGGAAGTCGCGCAAGCCGACGCGCCGGCCGAATACCTGGAATACTTCGCCAAGTACATCAAGAAGGGCATCGAAGCCGAACTGCTGGACTCCAAGCTGGCTCAGTTCGACCTGAAGAAGCTGGCCGAAGCCATCAAGCCTGAGCGCGACCTGCAATTCGGTTACCTCGGCCTGCAAACGCTGTACGACCGCTACTTCCTGCACATCCAGGGCACCCGCATCGAAATGCCGCAGGCGTTCTACATGCGCGTCGCGATGGGCCTGTCGCTCAACGAAATCGACCGCGAAGCGCGCACCATCGAGTTCTACAACCTGCTGTCGTCGTTTGACTTCATGAGCTCGACGCCGACCCTGTTCAACTCCGGCACCTTGCGTTCGCAGCTGTCGTCGTGCTACCTGACGACGGTCGCCGACGATCTGGACGGCATCTACGAAGCCATCAAGGAAAACGCGCTGCTGGCCAAATACGCCGGCGGTCTGGGCAACGACTGGACGCCGGTCCGTTCGCTGGGCGCGCACATCAAGGGCACCAATGGCAAGTCGCAAGGCGTGGTGCCGTTCCTGAAAGTGGTCAACGACACCGCCGTGGCGGTCAACCAGGGCGGCAAGCGCAAGGGCGCGGTCTGCGCCTACCTGGAAACCTGGCACATGGACATCGAGGAATTCCTCGACCTGCGTAAAAACACCGGCGACGATCGCCGCCGCACGCATGACATGAACACCGCCAACTGGATTCCCGACCTGTTCATGAAGCGCGTCATGGAAAAGGGCGAGTGGACACTGTTCTCGCCATCCGATGCGCCCGACCTGCACGACAAGTTCGGCAAGGCCTTCGAAGAAGCCTACACCGGCTATGAAGCCAAGGCCGCCCGCGGCGAGCTGAAGCTGTTCAAGAAGGTGCAAGCGCTGGACCTGTGGCGCAAGATGCTGTCGATGCTGTTCGAAACCGGCCACCCATGGATCACCTTCAAGGACCCATGCAACATCCGTTCGCCGCAGCAACACGTCGGCGTGGTCCACAGCTCGAACCTGTGCACCGAGATCACCCTGAACACCAACGAGTCCGAAATCGCCGTCTGCAACCTGGGTTCGGTCAACATGCCGGCCCACCTGGTCAATGGCGAAATCGACCACGCCAAGCTGCAAAAGACCATCCGCACCGCCATGCGCATGCTCGACAACGTGATCGACATCAACTACTACGCCGTCAAGAAGGCGCGTGATTCCAACCTGCGCCATCGTCCGGTCGGCCTGGGCATCATGGGCTTCCAGGACTGCCTGCACATGAAGCGCGTGCCTTACGCTTCGATGGATGCCGTCGAATTCGCCGATCGTTCGATGGAAGCCGTCTGCTACTACGCTTACTGGGCATCGACCGAACTGGCGGAAGAGCGCGGCCGTTACAGCTCCTACCGCGGCTCGCTGTGGGATCGCGGCATCCTGCCGCAAGACTCCCTGAAGCTGCTGGCGCAGGAACGCGGCGGCTACCTGGAAGCGGACATGTCGGAAACCCTGGACTGGCCGGCGCTGCGTTCGCGCATTTCCGAGTTCGGCATGCGCAACTCGAACTGCGTGGCGATTGCCCCGACGGCAACGATTTCCAACATCATCGGCGTGTCGGCTTGCATCGAACCGACTTACCAGAACCTGTATGTGAAGTCGAACCTGTCCGGCGAATTCACCGAAATCAACGAGTACTTGGTGCGCGACCTGAAGGCGCGCGGCCTGTGGGACGAAGTCATGATTTCCGACCTGAAATATTTTGACGGCAGCCTGGCCAAGATCGACCGCATTCCGCAAGACCTGCGCGACATCTACGCCACCGCCTTCGAAGTCGAGCCTTCCTGGCTGGTGGAAGCGGCATCGCGCCGTCAGAAGTGGATCGATCAGGCACAGTCGCTGAACATCTACATGGCCGGCGCATCGGGCAAGCGTCTGGACGAGACTTACAAGCTGGCATGGTTGCGCGGTCTGAAGACCACGTATTACCTCCGCACCATCGGCGCGACCCACACCGAGAAGTCGACTTCCAAGACCGGCGCCCTGAACGCGGTGGCGGTGGACGGCGGCGTCGGCCACAGCGCAGCGGCTGCTTCTGCTCCGGCATCGATGACGGCGTCTGCGGCCAGCACGGCAACCGTGGCGGCGGCAGCAGTCGAAGCCGACGGCGCGGCATGCTATCTGCGTCCGGGCGATGCCGGTTTTGAAGAGTGCGAAGCTTGCCAGTAATCAAAACGCAGTAAAAACAGGCAGCAGCCGCCGGCAAGTCCGGCGGCAGTCTTCTCCGGAAGATGAACGCGCCGCCTGAATCAATGTCATAAGTCACATCCCGGCCGCGTCGGGACGTCAAAAAGTAAATTAAGTAAAGGATTGAACATGCTCTCTTGGGATGATGAAGTGAAGGCGACGCCGGCACCATCCGTGCCGCACGCCTCGCAAATGCCTCAGCCTCAATTGCAATCGGCCGCTGTGAACGATGGACGTCCGAACGCACGTCCGCAATTCTCCGACGTCGCGTTGAATCCTGCCCTGGTTACCAAAGACGAAGCGCCGGTGGACGTGACCAGTCGCGTCAACGCAGCCGACAAGCGCATCATCAACGGCCACACCGACGTCAATCAGCTGGTGCCGTTCAAGTACAAATGGGCCTGGGACAAGTACCTGGCCGGCTGCGCCAACCACTGGATGCCGCAGGAAATCAACATGCAGCGCGACATCGAGCTGTGGAAGAACCCGAACGGCCTGACCGAAGACGAACGCCGTCTGGTCAAGCGCAACCTCGGCTTCTTCGTCACCGCCGATTCGCTCGCCGCCAACAATATCGTGCTCGGCACCTATCGCCACATCACCGCGCCGGAATGCCGCCAGTACCTGCTGCGCCAGGCATTCGAAGAGGCGATCCACACCCACGCCTACCAGTACATCGTCGAGTCGCTGGGCCTGGACGAAGCCGAAATCTTCAATGCCTATCACGAGGTGAAGTCGATCCGCGACAAGGACGAGTTCCTGATCCCGTTCATCAACACGCTGACCGATCCCGAGTTCAAGACCGGCACCACCGAGAACGACCAGAAGCTGCTGAAGTCGCTGATCGTTTTCGCCTGCATCATGGAAGGTCTGTTCTTCTACGTCGGCTTCACGCAGATCCTCGCGCTGGGCCGTCAGAACAAGATGATGGGCGCCGCCGAACAGTATCAGTACATCCTGCGCGACGAATCGATGCACTGCAATTTCGGGATCGATCTGATCAACACGGTGAAGATGGAGAACCCGCATTTGTGGACGCCGGAATTCAGAAACGAAATTAAATCGTTGTTTTTAAGCGCAGTAGAGTTGGAATATCGTTACGCAGAGGATACAATGCCGCGAGGCGTGCTAGGTTTGAATGCGCCGATGTTCAAAGGCTACTTACGATTCATCGCTAATCGTCGCGCACAGCAAATCGGACTCGACCCGCTGTTCGCGCAAGAAGAAAATCCGTTTCCGTGGATGAGCGAGATGATCGATTTGAAGAAGGAGCGCAACTTCTTTGAAACCCGAGTCATCGAGTACCAAACCGGAGGCGCGCTTAACTGGGAATGATGTGCCCATCTCGTCAATGCTCTTCAGCGAGATTTGCGAGGCACACAGCGGTCGGATAGCTTGCAAGATATCCGGCTGCCAAAAATGGAAGGCTTTCACCAAATTTAATGAACAGTAAAAGACCGAATCGATCTTCTCTGTTATTGCCGCTTAACTCGATCAAGTCGGGTCAGGCGGCTTTTCCTTTGAAAAACCTGAAGGTTTTTCGGGAATCGTATTCCTGACGCTAGCGTGTAATCCGCTAGCGTTTTTTTTGGTTGTGGCGTTCGCGAAGGCGCGGACCGTAGCTCCGAGCCCCTGCACAAGCGGGGCGGAGGCCCAGCCAAGATAGCTGAAGCGCTGCATAGGTGAGGGGATGCAGCAGTTCAGCTGGTGCCGAATTCATTAGCGCAAGCAGAAGCTTGCTTGTGCCGATGAATAATCCGCCTGCATCATCGCGATGGTACAGACGGGTTTCTTAAATCAAGCTTGATTTTTTCCATCACGTGAAGAAGGAGAAACAAAATGGCAACAGCAGCAAAGAAACCAGCAGCGAAGAAGCCTGCTGCAAAGAAACCAGCGGCCGCCGCTAAGAAGCCAGTTGCAGCCAAGAAGGCAGCAGCTCCGAAGAAGGCAGTCGCCGCCAAGAAGCCAGTAGCTAAGGCAGCAAAGCCAGTGGCGAAGAAAGCAGCAGCTCCTA
>NZ_AKJW01000027.1 GCF_000282135.1 Herbaspirillum sp. CF444 | reverse complement strand
TGCCCCGCGCTCTCTCCAGGCAATACCTGCCAGTCACACCTCTGGCATCACCACTCCGCAAAACTGCATCGCATCTCCGCAATCAACCTCCCTCCAGGCCCCACCTCTTCTTCGCAACACCATCTCTCTTCTTCGTCGTATCCCTGTCTGGCTGACCCTCCGCAGGGGCAATACGGAATGCAGCTGTAGGACCAGCCACGCTCTCGTATGAGGCCTCTTCTGATCTGGCAACGCCCTCGCATCGAGCCTCTTCCGCCCGACTCCTCCGTCTCAAGCTTCTCTTGCTGAGAACAGCCGATAAGGTGCAGTATTCATCTGCCACGTACCACATCTCTTCTACGGACAATAAAAAAAGCCGGTCAATGACCGGCTTTTTTCTCAACCACCCGCCGTCTCAACGGCGAACAATCTGTGTAATCAGAACTTGTAAGCAGCTTTCAGCACGGCAAAGTTCACGCCGCCGTTTGGCTGCTTGATGCCGCCGTTCGAAAAGTGTTGCAGCTTCAGGCCAACGTCCAAGCCGTTTGCAAACACATAGCCGGTACCGAGGTGGTCGCCAAACTGAAATGCCGTCGACAGCTTCTTGGTGTCGTTGTTGTACAGGGAGGAGAACAGGTGAACGCCGATGCCGGCTTCGCCGTAGAAACCCTTCTTGTCATCGCGTTGGAAGCGGAAGACCGGTGTGAAACCGATGTCGGTGAAGTTCTTGCTGCTGTCGGTGTTGTTGTAACGCTTTTCATGCCACTCTGCGACCGTCAGATCCCAGTAGCCGCCGATGTGGGTGCCGTTGGATTGCCACCAGGCTGTGTTCTTCCAGTCCCATTGTGCGCCCAGACGCAGCATCTGGACTTTCGAGCCGGCGCCGGCTTCGACGGAGACAGAATCAACAGCGTAGCTGGAAGTTTGCAGGCCGATCAGGGCGACGGCGGCGACAGTGAGTTTGAGGGCAAATTTTTTCATCGACATGGAATTTTCGCTAGAGTAAATATTGTTGAATATCGAAACGGAGTCTGTTGTGCTGAGTAGGGATACGATCCACAAACACTTGGATGTATTTTCTCATAACAACTAGAAAAGAAAGCAAGTCTTGGAACAAGCGTGACCGTGATTGTCGCTGAAATTGGACAGCTTTGCTGGCCACCGCTCAGAACCTCATCATTTCATTGGCAAAGAAGCAATGCATTCTCGTTTTCATTGCATCAGCAGAAGGACGAGACAGTAAAGCAGACATCTGCAACACATCCCAAATCAGGAAGCGCGGTGTCTATCGTCGCTCAACCCTGATAAGCAAATTCCGGCAATCCCGCAACATCCACCCGCACAGACAAGACGCAACCGGACAGCGGGTACTGCACCAGCTCGGTTTCGCTGCGGCCATTCCTGCCGGTCGTGATGTAAAGCGTGCGCAGATCCTCGCCGCCGAATGCGACCATCGTTGGGCAACGGGCAGGCACTTTGATTTCCTGCAGAATCTCACCGCTTGCGGAAAGCCGCAATACACGTCCGCCTTCAAACATCGCGCACCAATATGCGTTCTCGCTGTCGACGGCAGCGCCGTCAGGACGACCGCCATAACCGGGAGCGGTCTTGTCCATGTCGAATTGCTTGAACAAACGCTTGTTGCTGGTCTTGCCGCCGGCGAGATCGAAATCGTAGGCGTCGATACGATGCGCCGGTGTATTCGAATGAAACATCGTGCGCCTGTCCGTACTGAATGCAACGCCATTGGAGGTCGTCACCGGATGCGCCGCATCGCGCAGTTCGCCTCGCTCGAAACAAAACAAGCTGCCCAGTTGCTGATCGCGCGGTTCGTAAATCGTCCCGGTCCACAAGCGCCCCATGGCGTCGCAGCGACCGTCATTGAAGCGCAGCTTACTTACGTCATAAGGCGCATCATGCAAACGGGTCATCGCGCCGCTGCCCGTGTCGAGCCGGAACAGGCCATTGCGCAAGGCCACCACCAGGCCGCCCTCGGCGTGCATGGCGATGCATCCGGGTTCTTCCGGCATCGGCCACGAGCGATGCGCATCAGTGGCGACGTGCAGGCGATGCACGGCCTTGCCGGGAATGTCGATCCAGTACAAAGCGCTTTCGCCGGCGTGCCATAGCGGGCATTCACCGAGTTGCATGGGAGGTGCGAAGGCGACCTGGATTTCAGTTGGAGACATGGGCAGCTATTCCGTAAGAAGAAACAGCATTATGCCTACTGAGCCGGAAACGGCACAACGTCAATCGAGAGAAATGAGAAAGAAAAATGCTTCACTCAATGCAACAATGACATCCGAAACACTGCGGCCTCCACCAATATCACTATCGGGAGAGGCCGCAGGAAAAACAAACAGCGTTACGACAAGACGTGTGGCAGAAAACTTATCGGACAAGCGCTCATTCAAACAACATAGCGATGTAGCAAACTACATTGTCGAAAGAGTCATCCGCCAAAACAATCAGTTGGACCAGCCGCCATCAATCATGTGAATTGCGCCGGTAGTAAAGGCCGATTCATCGGAAGCCAG
Source organism: Herbaspirillum sp. CF444 (assembly GCF_000282135.1). Taxonomy (GTDB): domain Bacteria; phylum Pseudomonadota; class Gammaproteobacteria; order Burkholderiales; family Burkholderiaceae_D; genus Herbaspirillum. The sequence continues at coordinate 68,410 of NZ_AKJW01000027.1, read as the reverse complement.
GAACAGCGCCAGCAGCGCCACTTCTTCCGCCTTGCCGATGCGGCCCATCGGTTGGCGCGCCACAAACGCCTGGCGTACTTCCGCTTCGCTCTTGCCGCTTTCCTTGGCTTGCGTGGTGATGCGCTGATTCAGCGAAGGCGATTCGATGGTGCCCGGGCAGATGGCATTGCAGCGCACGCCTTGCGCGACGAAGTCCGCTGCGACCGATTTGGTCAGGCCAACCACTGCCGCTTTGCTGGCGCCGTAGGCGAAACGATTTGCCACGCCCTTGACGCTCGATGCGGCGGAAGCGATGTTGACGATGGAGCCCGACTTCTTGGCCAGCATGCCCGGCAGCACCGCACGGATGGTGTGGAACATCGCCTTGGCGTTCAGGTTGAAGGAGAAGTCCCAGGCCTTGTCGTCGCAATCCAGGATATTGCCGGCAGCGACGTAGCCTGCGCAGTTGAACAGCACGTCGACGGTGCCGATGTCGGCCACCAGTTGCTTGATCGCCGTATCGTCGGTCACGTCCAGCAGGCGGGTTTCCACACCGGCGATGCCTGCCAACTCATCGAGATGCTGCTTGCTGATGTCGGTGGCGATGACGCGGGCGCCTTCCCTGGCGAACAATTCGGTCGAAGCGCGGCCGATGCCTTGGGCTGCAGCAGTGATCAATACGGTCTTGCCGGCCAGGCGTCCAGAAGATTGCGATTGCGACATGGGGGATTTCCTTTAAATGAGTTTTCGTTGTGCGAGATTCTTGATCAGCGCCGTCAGTCCAAATGTCCACGGCGCGACCTTGTCGGTAAAGTTGACTTTATTCACCAGCGCCCCCAGTTTCGGCGTTGCAATCGTCACGATGTCGGCGACCTGATGCGTGAAGCCTTGCCCCGGGCCGAAGCGATCCTGCGTCGGCGCAAACATCGTGCCGAGGAACAGCACCAGTCCGTCAGGGTATTGATGGTTCGGACCGATCGCGTGTTCCACCAGATTCAGCGGATCGCGGCTGATCATCGCCATCGAGCTGCTGCCTTTGAGCGTAAAGCCTTCCGTACCGTCTACCCGCATTGTAAGTTCGGCGCGGCGTACATCGTCAATTGAAAAGTTTGCATCGAATAGACGAATGAAAGGCCCGACTGCGCACGACGCATTGTTGTCCTTGGCCTTGCCCAGCAGCAGGGCGCTGCGGCCTTCGAAATCGCGCAGGTTGACGTCGTTTCCCAAGGTCGCGCCGACCGTCTCGCCGCGGCTGTTGACGGCCAGGACGATCTCCGGTTCAGGATTGTTCCAGACAGATTTGGGATGGATGCCGACTTCATCGCCCAGACCGACGGAAGACAGCGGTTGCGCCTTGGTGAAGATTTCTGCATCGGGACCGATGCCGACTTCCAGGTATTGCGACCACACGCCTTGTTCCAGTAGTACTTCCTTGAGCCTGGCAGCGCCTTCGGAGCCCGGCACCACGCTCGACAGGTTGTCGCCGATGACGGCGGTGATAGCCTTGCGTACCGATTCCGCCTTGCCGGCATCGCCGCGCGCCTGTTCTTCGATCACGCGCTCCAGCATGCTGGCGACGAAAGTCACGCCGCTGGCCTTGACCGCCTGCAGATCGATCGGCGCCAGCAGCCACGGACGCGAGGTATCGCGGGTGGCCGCATCGGCGTTGGCCAGCAGTTCTTCCAGCGAAGCCAGGCGCGGCGCCTTGGCTTGTGCGACCGCTGCGGCAGGGTTGTCGAGTTCCAGCAACTGGCTCGATGTCGCCGCGATGGCGCTCAGGTCGTACACGCCGTTTGCCTGCACCTTGACCAGCACCGGTCCGACGTTCGGTTGCCAGATGCGGCCGATCAGGGTTGCTTGTTGATGATCTTCAGGCAGATGCGCCTGAATCGTGAATGCTTGTGCCATGCCTGCTCCAGATGATGGTCAGTCGAAGAATGAAACACCGGGAAGAATGCAACGAATTTGATGCTTGCCGCCCGGATGAGATGCTGAGAAATGTTTCCTGAAAAATTCCCTGAAACATGTCGCAACACCCAGAAGGAAGAACTGCCGAAGGCAAAAACCGCCGCCGGCAAAAACTGACACCGGCGACGGCAAGGAGAACAGACGATCAGCTCATCAGGTATAGACGCCGATATGCCAGGGCACGAATTCATCCTGGCCATAGCCATGCAATTCGCTCTTGGTTTTTTTGCCGGATGCCGTGTCGAGGATCATCTGGAAGAACTTGGCGCCGATTTCCTGCGGCGTGGCCATGCCGTCGGCGATCTCGCCGCAGTTGATGTCCATGTCTTCTTCCTGACGCTGCCATAGCGCCGTATTGGTCGCCAGCTTCAGCGACGGCGATGGTGCGCAGCCATAAGCCGAGCCGCGACCGGTGGTGAAGCAGATCATGTTGGCGCCGCCGGCGACTTGCCCGGTTGCAGAGATAGGATCGTAGCCGGGCGTGTCCATGAAGACGAAGCCCTTGGCCGTCACCGTCTCTGCATACTTGTAGACGTCCACCAGATTGGACGTGCCGCCCTTGGCGACCGCGCCCAACGACTTTTCCAGGATGGTCGTCAAGCCGCCGGCCTTGTTGCCCGCCGATGGATTGTTGTTCATCTCGGCGCCGTTCTTGGCGCAATACTCTTCCCACCACGCGATGCGCGCCAGCAGTTTTTCGCCGACTTCCGGCGAGACCGCACGACGGGTCAGCAAGTGTTCTGCGCCGTAGATTTCCGGCGTTTCCGACAGGATCGCGGTGCCGCCGTGCTTGACCAGCAGGTCGACCGCCGCGCCCAGCGCCGGATTGGCGGTGATGCCCGAATAGCCGTCCGAGCCGCCGCATTGCAGGCCCAGCGTCAGGTGGCTGGCCGGAACCGGTTCGCGCTTGATGTCGTTGGCCTTGGGCAGCATCTTCTTGATCTTTTCGATGCCGAGAGCGACCGTCTTGGCGGTGCCGCCGGTGCTCTGGATCGTGAAGGTATGGAAGTACTCGTTCTCTTTGAGGTTGTGCGCTTCCAGCAGGCCCGAGATCTGATTGGTTTCGCAACCGAGGCCGACGATCAGCACGGCGGCGAAGTTCGGATGCTTGGCGTAACCGGCCAGCGTACGGCGCAGCATCGCCAGCGGTTCGCCTTCCGAATCGACCGCGCAGCCGAGGCCGTGGGTCAGCGCGACGATGCCGTCGACGTTGGGGAAATCCGCCAGCGCTTCCGGATGGATGTCGCGGCGGAAATAATCCGCAATTGCGCGCGCGGCGGTGGCCGAGCAGTTCACCGAGGTCAGCACGCCGATGTAGTTGCGTGTGGCGACGCGACCGTCCGGACGCTTGATGCCCATGAAGGTGGCCGGCGTGTCGACGTAGTCGACCGGCTTGAAATCGGCGCCGAAGGAGTGTTCGCGCGAAAACTCCGCCATGGCCAGATTGTGCGTGTGCACGTGCTGACCTGGCTCGATGGCTTGGCTGGCGGTGCCGATGATTTGTCCGTAACGTTTGATCGGCTGGCCGGCGGCGATGGCGCGTGTCGCCATCTTGTGCCCGGCAGGGATCAAGGCCGCGACCCGCAGACCGTTCTCTTCTTCGAGAACGGTGCCGGTGATCAGCTGGCGGCGCGCAATGACAACATCATCGACAGGATTCAATCGGATGACGGGAGAAATTGGTTTCATGATGATCTCGGTAAATATTGGCAACTACGTATCGACAACTAAGAGAGTGTCATGCAAGCCGGCCGGCGTACGCAGATGCGCTGGCGCCGACCGTGCTGTGCATGTTGCTGCTTACTTCGCCGCAAACTGCGCCAGGTCAGGCATCGGCGTGCCGACCCATTGCTGATAGATCTGACCCAGGCGACCGTTCTTGGTGTTGGTGTCGATCCAGGCGTTCAGCCACTTTTGCAGTTCCGGTTCGTTTTGGCGGATGCCGATGGCGTAAGGGATATCCTTGATGGCGAACTTGGTTTCCAGGCCCTTCGTTGGATTCTGACGCGCGATCGCGGCAGCCAGCGCATTCGGCGTGCACAGACCGTCGACCTGGCCCGACACCACAGCGGCAGTGACGGTAGCGTCATCGTCAAAGCGCACGATGGTCGCACCCTTAGGCGCCAGCGGGGTCAGCAGCGAATCCTGCATGTTGCCGCGCACGACCGCGATACGCTTGCCGGCCAGGTCAGGCAGACCTTTGATCGCGGTGCCCTTTGGTGCGGCAACCACGAACTGCGAAGCACCGTACGGATGCGTGAAGGTGATGACCTTGGCGCGCTCAGGCGTGATGCTGAAGGTGGCGATCACCATGTCGGCCTTGCCGGTCATCAGGAAGGGTACGCGGTTCGGGCCGGTGACCTGCACGATTTCCAGCTCCACGCCCAGATCCTTGGCCAGCGCGCGTGCTGTTTCCACGTCCGAGCCTTGCGGTTCCAGCTTGGCGTTGGTCATGCCGAACGGCGGCGCACCGAGGTCGACGGCGATCAGTACTTTCTTGCGCGCCTTGATGTCGGCCAGCGTGTCGGCGTGGACGACCTGGGCGAAGCAGGCCAGACCGAGCATGACGACAGCAGCCTTTTTGGTGAAGTTCAGTAATGATTTCATGTTGTCTCCTGATGTATGGATTTTTACTGCTAGGTGGTGTTACCGAAGTTTCCTGTATTGCCGTAATTACAAATCGCTGCTGACGAATTTCGCCAGTTCGGCGGTTTTAGGATTGGTGAACAGCTCGTCCGGAGGTCCGATTTCCCAGACTTTTCCCTGATGCATGAACACCAGAATATCGGCCAGCTTGCGCGCAAACGCCATTTCGTGCGTGACCAGCACCATGGTCATGCCTTGTTTGGACAAGTCTTCCATGACCTTCAATACTTCGCCGGTCAGTTCCGGATCGAGCGCAGACGTCACTTCGTCGAACAGCATCAATTCCGGCGCCATCGCCAGCGAGCGGGCAATCGCCACGCGTTGCGCCTGGCCGCCGGAGAGCTGTTCCGGATAGGCTTCCTTCTTGTTTTCCAGGCCGACCAGCGTCAGGACATTGTGCGCGATTTTTTTCGCTTCCGCTGTCGCCATCTTTTTGATGGTCGTCAGCGCCAGCGTGATGTTGCGCTCCACCGTCACATGCGGAAACAGGTTGTAGCTCTGGAATACGATGCCGACCTGCTTGCGCAGTTCGCGCAGGTTGAGCTTGTCCGGATGATGGATGTCATGGCCGCAGACGTTGATGTCGCCCGAGTCGATGCGCTCCAGTCCGTTCAGGCAACGCAGCAAGGTGCTCTTGCCCGATCCGCTGCGGCCGATGATCGCGACCATCTGGCCTTTCTGCACATCCAGCGAGACGCCGTTCAACACCTTGTTCGTGCCGAAGCTCTTGTGCAGATTGTTGATGCTAACGATTGCTGACATTCAATTTCCTTTCAAAGTGCTTGCTCAGCGCCGACAGCGGATAGCAGAGACAAAAATAAATCAGGGCCACGCAGCCGAACACGGTGAACGGCTGGAACGTCGAGTTGTTGATGATCTGGCCGGCGCGCGACAGGTCGACGAAACCGATCACCGACGCCAGCGAAGTGTTCTTGACGATCTGCACCATGAAGCCGACGGTGGGCGGGATCGCGATCTTGAACGCCTGCGGCAGGATCACCTTCTGCAATTGTTCGAAGCGGTTGAAGCCCAGGCATTCGGAGGCTTCCCACTGGGTTTTCGGCACCGCTTCGATGCAACCGCGCCAGATCTCGCCGAGGAAGGCCGCGCAATACACCGCAAACGAAATCCCGGCAGCCACCAGCGGCGACAGTTTGAAACCCGCAATCGCCAGACCGAAGTAGGCCACGAACAGGATTACCAGCAGCGGGATGCCCTGGACTATCTGGATGTACCAGCTGGCGATGGCGCGCAGCGTCTTGTTGGGGGACACGCGCCACAGCGCGATCACGAAGCCGGCCACGCCGCCGAAGACGAACGCCACCAACGACAGGACGATGGTCCAGACCGCCGCCTGCAACAGGTATTCGACGTGTAAAAAGGTAAATGAGGTCACGTTTTCTCCTTACAGGTTTGTGCCGAGCTTGCGCTTGCGCACAAACGCAGTCTTCCCGATCAGCCAGAAGGCCGCGCGGAACAGGAAGGACAAGGCCAGGTAGGCAACGGCGATTACCACATACACTTCAAAGCTGCGGAAGGTTTCCGACTGCACCAGGTTGGCGGTGGCGGTCAGTTCTTCGGCGGAGATCTGCGAGGTGATGCTCGAGGCCAGCATCAGCAGGATGAACTGGCTGGTCAGCGACGGATAGACGCGTTCCACCGCCGGCAGCAACACCACATGCCAGTAGACGTGGAATTTCGACATGCCCAGGCATTCGGCCGCTTCGATCTGGCCGGGGTGGATGGAGTTGATGCCGGCGCGCATGATCTCCGCCGTGTAGGCGCCGACGTTGACGGTCAGCGCGATCACGGCGGAGGTTTCCGCGGTCAGTTTCAGGCCGATGCTGGCCAGGCCGAAATAGACCAGGAACACCTGCACCAGCAACGGCGTATTGCGGATGATCTCGACATAGGCCTTGACCAGCGCCTGCAGCAGCCAGCTCTTGCTTTTGAAGGCGATGGCGCAGAGGGTGCCGACCACAAAGCCCAGTACGATGGAAAGCGCGGACAACTGTATCGTCAGCCAGGCGCCTTCGAGCAAACGGGGCCAGTTGACGAACACGCTCATGAAATCAAAGGTGTAATGCATGAAGTCTCCAGAAGTCTTCGGGACGGCAGCTGATTCGTTAAGGCCGATGCATCGTCAAATAATGCCGGCCGCGATCGTGCTCTGCCGTGCGCTATCGCGTTGCGGCGGACGGCTGCGGCAGAATGGATGAAATGCTGGATGCGGATGTCGCTTGTGCGCGTGTCGACACGCACGTCGGTTGGAAGTGTTGTTGCATTGCTGGGTCTCCTTGCTGAGGCCTGGCGCCGGGCCGGGAATGTCCGCTACGCAGGACCGTTCATTATGATGATGCGCTCCGCGGATCGGATGTCCGGTCTGCGGAGCGTATCGGCAATCGCCTCTTGGCGGGCGCTTTTGTGTCGGTTAAAACAAAATTCCTGAAACTTGTGGCGCGAGCATCAAAGTACTTTGATGCCGTCGATGGCGATACGCGATTGTTCGCGCGTGATGCCGTTGACCAGCGGTTCGCCGAAATCGGGCAGGCTGATTTCAAAGCAATCGCCCAGTTGCGTGCGCACGCCGTCGGCGAACGACAAGGTCGCGGTGCCGAAGAAGTGCACGTGGATGTCGCCCGGGCGCAGGAATTGGTTGTACTTGAAGTGGTGATACTCCAGGTTCTCGATGGCGTGGCACATGTTGTCCTGGCCGGAGAGGAATTCCTTCTCCCAGATCACGCGCCCGTCGCGGCGAATGCGGCTCATGCCGACCAGATTGGTGGGCAGGTCGCCGACCAGCAGTTCAGGGCCGAAGGAGCAGTAGCGCAGCTTCGAATGCGCCAGGTACAGATAATTCTTGCGCTCGACCACGTGGTCGGAAAATTCATTGCCGATGGCGAAACCGAGGCGATGCGGCTGGCCGTCGTTGTCGATGATATACAGGCCGGTCAACTCAGGCTCTTCGCCGGCGTCTTCGGCAAACTCCGGCATCGGGAAGGCTGCGCCGGGATTGACCACGATGTCGCCGTCGCCCTTGTAGAACCATTCCGGCTGCGCGCCGATCTTGCCGCGACCCGGACGGCCGCCTTCCAGGCCCCACTTGAACATGCGCATGGTGTCGGTCATGGCGCTTTCGTCGTCGTCCAGCTTCTGGTGCATCTTGTCGCGCGTGGCGGCGCTGCCCAGATGGGTCAGGCCGGTGCCGGACACCAGGCAATGCGCCGGATCTTCATGATCCAGCGGCGCCAGGATGCGGTTTTCCTTCAGGATCGCGGCGTAGTCTTCTTGTGTATTGCTGTTGAGCAGTTGCGCCTGGCGTTCCAGCGAATTGCCTTCGGCAATCGCCAGCAGGGCCAGCTCGCGCATGGTGCCGACCTGGGAAATCACGTTGATGGCCTTGCCATTGACGATGCCGACCTTGCGGCCGCCCTGGCGGTCTTCGAATTGAATCAGTCTCACGGTGTCTCCGTATTTTTAGCGAGAAATTTGCAAAATGCATCTGATGCTGTGGCGCAGCAATTGCGAGCAACTGCTGCAACGCGCCCCTGCAAGAGGAAGAAATCAATCGATTGAGGTCAAACTCAGATTAATTTCGCAAATGTCTCGATGAAATTATTCGCATCCTTATGAGTATTAGGGATGGATGCGTTAGCATTGTGCTTTTGCTGGATCAGAATATAAGAGGCTTCCCCAACGATGTCTAATGACCTTAATTCATCGGGTGATAACCAACTGCAAGGACAAGACGACGCCGACGAGCCGCATCCGCCGCAAACACCGCAGGATGAGCCGTCCGTGCTGCCGTCGGTCAGCGCCATCGTCAGTCGCCTGCGCTTCAAGCAGGTCGCCTTGCTGACCGCGCTCGACGAGCAGGGGTCCTTGCACAAGGCCGCCGAAGTCATGCACATGACCCAGCCGGCGGCGACCAAGGCCCTGCATGAAATGGAGTCCGCATTGGGCGTCACCTTGTTCGACCGTTCGTCGCGCGGGATCGAGGCGACCGAGCTGGGCCGTTGCGTCATCCGTTACGCCCGCCTGATACAGAGCGACATCAGCAATCTGCGCGACGAGTTGCAGGGCATGCTGACCGGGCAGGGCGGGCGTCTGTCGATCGGCACCATCATGGGCGCCGCGCCCATGGTCACGCGCGCGCTGACACGCTTGCGCGAAGTGCAGCCGGAAGTGTCGATCGAAATCACCGAAGACACCAGCGCGCGCCAGCTGCTCTTGCTGGATCAGGGCCGCATTGATCTGATGGTGGGACGTTCGTCGGTCAGTTCGCAGCCGCAGTTGTACAACTATGAAATGTTGCGCGGCGAGCCGATGTGCATCGTCACCGGTCTCGATCATCCCTTGGCGACGGCGCAAAAGGTGCGCTTGCAGGAGTTGATGAGTTCGTCGTGGATTCTGTATTCCAGCAATATGCCGATGCGCATCTGGATCGAGCACGAGTTCAAACTGGAAGGCCTGAAGGTGCCCGGCAACGTCATCGAGACCGCATCGCCTTTCGTCACCGTCACTTTGCTGGCGCAATCGAACATGGTGGCCGTGATGCCGCTGGACATTGCGCACTTCTTCGCCGCCAAGCGGATGCTGTGCATCCTGCCCGTGCATTTGAAGACCCGCATCGAGCACTATGGTATCGTGACCCGCAAAAATGCCACCTTGTCTTCGATCGGCAAGATGTTCATCAATATCCTGCGTCAGCAGAACTGAGCTTAGGCCAGCGTGCGCACCGCATCTCACATCTTGCAAAGAAGCTCATGAAGCCAGTCGTCCCTCGTTCGGTTCGTTCAGTTCCTTCTCCGCTGCGCCTGGCAGTATTGACAAGCATCGTGGCCTTGCTCGCTGCGTGCGCCAACACGCAAAAGACCCATGATCCGGTGGCCAAGCAGATTCGCCTGGACCAGGCATTGGCCTTGTTCTCGACCAATCCGGCGGGCGGCTTGCCCAATGAGTGGGAACCGCTGGTCCTGATGCGCAAGAAGAAGACCACCGATTACGTGCTGGTCAAGGATGGCGACAAAACCGTCTTGCGCGCCTATGCCGACAAGGCATCCTCAGGCCTGCGCCATAAAGTCGACATTGACCCGATCAAGCAACCCTGGCTGACCTGGAGCTGGAAGACTTCGGCCCTGATCAAGACCGCCGACAACCGCTATCGCGACACCGAGGATTCGCCGGTGCGCATCGTGCTGGCCTTCGACGGCGACAAGAGCAAACTGTCCTTCATGGACACCATCCTGTTCGACACCGCCAAGCTGGTGTCGGGGCATGAGTTCCCCTACGCCACGCTGATGTACATCTGGGAAAACAAGGCGCCGAAAGAAACCGTCATCGCCAACACGCGCACCGGACGCATCCAGATGCTGGTGGCCGAAAGCGGCGCCGCCAACGTCGGCAAGTGGGTCAGCTACCAACGCAATATCGTCGACGATTACGTGAGAATCTACGGCGAGCAGCCGGGACGATTGATTGGTGTCGGCGTACTGACCGACACCGACAATACGGAAGAAAAAGTGGAAGCCTGGTACGGCGACATCCGCCTGCTGCGCCAGGCCACCGTCGCTGCGAAATCGGAGGCGGCAGAGGCGCAGCCGACGGCGAAATGATTGCTTAGCGACTGGCCAGCAACGCAATCAGCGCCAGCAACGCCGGCAATGCCTGCACATACAGAATCGATCGTTTGGCGGTGAGTCCGCCGTAGATTCCCGCGACCAGCACGCAAGCGACGAAGAACAGTTTGACGGCGCCGTCGCCGCCGATCAGTCCCCACGCCAGACCGGCAGCCAGAAAACCGTTGTACAAGCCCTGGTTGGCGGCCAGTACTTTGGATGCCTCGGCCGTTTCACGCGATTGTCCGAAGGTTTTCAGGCCGAAGGGCTTGGTCCACAAGAACATCTCCAGCACCAGAATCCAGACGTGCAAGACGGCGATCAGTCCTACGAGGAAGTCGGCGACCAGTTTCATTGTTTCTCCTTGTTGTAATTGATTCGCCGATCATGCCTGAAACAACAGTTTCTGAACAGGCATTGCCTTGAGCCTCCCTCGAGGGCTAGAATAGCGCCGGGCCTGACAGGAGGCCCGCTCTCGCGAAAGCTGACGCACCTGTCGATGTCGAAGCGGTACTTCCTTTTTCGGATAAACCCTGACGTACAACCTTGATCATGACCGTTGCGAGAGCGGGCACTATGAAAGGAACGTTATGTGGTCTACCTCCCATCCTCTTTTAAACTCCACCCGTACTGTTTCCGGCGAACCCGGCAACAACAGCGAATTCTTGCGTCGTCACGCGCGCCGTCTGGTGCGCAACGGCCGCGACGCGCAACCCAGCAAGGCCTTGCCGGTATTGCGTCGGGTCATCGACACCGGCGTCATGCCGGAGCTGAGCGTCACCGATCTCTACGCCGTGCGCGACACCCTGCAGCTCAAACACGTCTTGCACATGCTGGGCCGCGAACTCGGCTTTGCCGGCTGGGAAGCCTGCAAGCAGGAAATCGACCGTTGCGGTACCGAAGTGCTGGATCGCTATCGGTTCGAGCAAGGGCAGTTCGGCGACTTCCGGCAGAACTGGTTCAGCGACGAGCAAACCGCGCGTGAATGGCAGCAGCAAAACGGCGGTTACATCGTTGCCTATGGCAAGCAGGCGGTGGCGATACTGGCTGATTGAAGGGCGAACCCTGCACTGACAGGTTCCGATTGCGCGGGCAATAAAAAACGGCGTCGCGGTCAGGCGACGCCGTTTTATTCTGGTGCTCTTGTCTTATTGAGGCTTCAGGAAGGCCTCGGCCAGGCGTACCCAATACGTCGCACCGATCGGCAGCAAGTCATCGTTGAAGTCGTAGCTCGGATTGTGCAGATTGCACGGCCCCAGGCCGTGGCCGCTGTCGCGGTGGCCGCCTTCGCCGTTGCCGATGAAGACGTAGCAGCCGGGTTTGTGCTGCAGCATGAAAGCGAAATCTTCCGCGCCCATGGTCGGCTCGACGGTCGCATTCACGTTGTCGGCGCCGACGATGCTTTGCATGACCTCGACCGCAAACGCGGTTTCCTTGGCGTGATTGACCAGCGGCGGATAGTTGCGGTTGAAGGTGAAGTCGACTTCGGCATCGAAGGCGGCGCTGGTGTGTTCGGCGATTTCCTTCATGCGGCGTTCGATCATGTCCAGCACCGGGGTGCTGAAGGTGCGCACCGTGCCGATCAGTGCCGCGTTGTCGGGAATCACGTTGGTCGCGCTGCCGGCGTGGATCTGCGTGATCGATACGACGGCCGGATCGTTGGGATTGGCGTTGCGCGAGACGATGGTCTGCCAGCTCTGCGCGATCTGCACCGCCGTCATGACCGGGTCGATGCTCTTGTGCGGCTGTGCCGCATGCGAGCCCTTGCCCTTGACGACGACGTGGAACTCGTTGCTCGAGGCCATCATCGGTCCCGGCGTCACGCCGAAGGTGCCGGCCTTCATGCCCGGCCAGTTGTGCATGCCGAACACGGCATCCATCGGATACTTCTCAAACAAGCCGTCCTGGATCATGCGCTCTGCACCGCGTCCGCCTTCTTCCGCCGGTTGGAAAATCACATACACCGTGCCATCGAAATCGCGATGCTGCGACAAGTAGTGCGCCGCGCCCAGCAGCATGGCGGTATGGCCGTCATGGCCGCAGGCGTGCATCTTGCCTTCGTTCCTGGAAGCATGCGGGAAGGTGTTGAGTTCCGGCATCGGCAGTGCATCCATGTCGGCGCGCAGGCCGATGGCGCGCGTGCTGCTGCCGTTCTTGATGATGCCGACCACGCCGGTGATCCCGAGGCCGCGCACGACAGGGATGCCCCATTCGGTCAGTTTTTGCGCGACGACGTCGGAGGTGCGCTGTTCTTCATAGCTCAGCTCGGGATGCGCGTGGATGTCGCGGCGGATTTTTTGCAGTTCGGAATGGAATCGGGTGATGGGGTCGATGAGTTTCATGATGCGTGCCTTGTGGTGAAGCCTATATAAAACGCCTGCCGTCTTGCTGTATTGTCAATGCGCCAATGCCGAAACTGGGCCGGTGTTGAGCAAACCAGTTGCATGGTGTCCGGCGATGTACGAAGGATACCTCGGACGCCGATCATGCGCTGGTGCCGTGCCTATATTACTCTCAGGCCTGAGCGTACTCGATAAATGTAGTTGCTTATCCGGCATGATTTATGCACCATCACAACTTCGTGTGCAGATTGCCATCAAGCCATTCTTATAGCCTAGCCAAAACAGCCAATGCTCGTCTTCATCATCCGCCGTTGCGTACAGAGCGTCGCCGTACTGCTCCTGATGTCGCTGCTGGTCTTCGTCAGCGTCTACGCCATCGGCAACCCAATCGACATCCTCATCAGTGCCGACGCCGACCAGATCGAACGCGCGCGCGTGATCGCCGCCTTCGGCCTGGATCAGCCGCTGTGGGTGCAGTACTTTTATTTCATCAAAAATGCGCTGGCCGGCGACATGGGGCGCTCCTTCGTCTATGCCACGCCGGCGCTCGGACTGATCCTGGAACGCCTGCCGGCCACGCTGGAGCTGGCAATCTCGGCCATCCTGATCGCCATCGTGATCGGCCTGCCGCTGGGTCTGTGGGCCGGTCTGCGCCCCAGGAGCATCGCCAGCAAGACCATCATGACGGTGTCGATCTTCGGTTTTTCGTTGCCGACCTTCTGGGTCGGGCTGATGCTGATCATGGTGTTCGCGGTTGAACTCGGTTGGTTGCCCACCAGCGGGCGCGGCCAGACGGTGATGTTGCTCGGTGTTCCTGTCGGCTTCCTGAGCTGGGACGGACTCAAGCATCTGCTGATGCCGGCGCTGAATCTCTCGCTGTTCAACATTGCGCTGATCATCCGCCTCACGCGCGCCGGCACGCAGGAGGCGCTGCTGCAGGACTACATCAAGTTCGCGCGCGCCAAAGGCTTGCGCAACAGCCGCATCGTCGGCGTGCACGTGCTGAAAAACATCCTGATCCCGATCGTCACCGTGGTCGCGCTGCAGTTCGGTTCCATCATCGCGTTTTCCATCGTGACCGAATCGATCTTCGCCTGGCCGGGCGTGGGCAAGCTGCTGATCGATTCCATCCGCGTGCTCGACCGTCCGGTGATCGTCGCTTTCCTGTCGCTGATCGTGGTCATCTTCATCCTGATCAACCTGTGCGTCGACGTGTTGTACTCGGTACTGGATCCGCGCGTGCGGCTGTCGGAAGCGAAAGGCTGACATGTATTCAATCTTTACCCGGAAAATCACACAGGCCGACACGCCGTTCACGCGTTTCCTGCAAGGATTCTTCAGCAGCCGCATCGCTACTTTCGGTTTCATTTTGTTGCTGCTGATCTTGCTGGCGGCGATTTTTGCACCCATCATTTCGCCGCAAAATCCCTATGACCTGGAGCATCTCGACGTCATGGATTCGCGTCTGGAACCGGGCAAGACGTCGATGGAAGGCAACCTGACCTTCCTGCTTGGCACCGATGACCAGGGCCGCGACATGCTGTCGGCGATCCTCTACGGCCTGCGCATCTCGGTCATGGTCGGCGTCACCAGTACCGTGATCGCGCTGGCGATCGGCTTGTCGCTGGGCCTGCTGGCAGGTTACGCCGGCGGCCGCATCGAAGCGCTGATCATGCGCGTGGCCGACATCCAGCTGGCGTTTCCGCCCATCCTCGTGGCGCTGATCCTGTTGGCGCTGACCGGACGAGGCGTCGACAAGATCATCATTGCGCTGGTCACCGTGCAGTGGGCCTACTATGCGCGCACAACCAGAAGCACGGCGCTGGTCGAACGCAAGAAGGAATACATCGAAGCGGCACGCTTGCTCGGCCTGTCGCCGCTGCGCATCATGTTCCGCCACCTGTTGCCCAATTGCCTGCCGCCGCTGATCGTGATCGCTGCCTTGCAGGTGGCATCGGCGATTTCGCTGGAGGCGACGCTGTCTTTCCTCGGTCTGGGTTTGCCGGTGACCGAACCGTCGCTCGGCTTGCTGATTTCCAACGGCTTCCAATACCTGCTGTCGGGCAAATACTGGATCAGCTTCTTTCCCGGCGTGGCCCTGCTGGCGACGGTGGTGGCGATCAACCTGGTGGCGGATCAGTTGCGCGACGTGCTCAATCCTCGCCTGCAAGGACAATGAGCATGACGGCCACACTACAAGTAGAAAACCTGCAGACGCATTTCTTCTCGCGCGGCGGCATTGCGCGCGCGGTGGACGACGTATCGTTCACGGTCGAGCCGGGACAGGTCATGGGTCTGGTCGGCGAATCCGGATCGGGCAAATCGATGACCGGCTATTCCATCATGGGACTGATAGACGAGCCGGGCAAAGTGGTTGGCGGTCGCATCCTGCTCAACGGCGAAGACTTGCGCACCATACCGGCAAACCGGATGCGCGAAATCCGCGGCAATCGCATCGCCATGATTTTCCAGGATCCGATGATGACCCTGAACCCGGTGCTGCGCATCGATACGCAAATGACCGAAGCGGTGCTGGCGCATCAGGACGTCAGCAAGGATGCCGCACTGGCGCTCGCGCGCGACGCGCTGGTGCGTGTCGGCATCGCTGCGCCCGATGAGCGCCTGCATGCCTATCCGCATCAGTTTTCCGGCGGCATGCGCCAGCGCGTGGCGATTGCCATCGCCTTGCTCAACAAGCCGGACCTGATCATCTGCGACGAGCCGACCACCGCGCTCGACGTCACCATTCAGGGGCAGATTTTGTTCGAGATGCAGAAGCTGTGTCGCGAATCGGGCACGGCGCTGATCTGGATCACGCACGACCTGTCCGTCGTCGCCGGTTTGGCCGATACCGTCAGCGTCATGTACGCCGGACGCATCGTCGAAAGCGGCGCCGTGGCGCAAGTGCTGGCGCAGCCGCGCCATCCCTACACCTACGGCCTGATTGCTTCGGCGCCGTCCCGCAATCCGCGTGGGCAGCCCTTGCGGCAGATTCCGGGCAGCACGCCGTCGCTGCTGAACTTGCCGTCTGGCTGCGCCTTCCGCGATCGCTGTGCGCATGCCACGGTGGAATGTGCGCAGACGCCGGAGACGCATATTGTCGATGGTCGCGCCTTGCGCTGTTTCCACCCGATGGCGGATGCGCCGCTGGAGGTGGCGCCATGACATTGAATGCAGTGAAAGAACAGAACGTGCAGACAGACGCAGACACGCAACCCTTGCTGGAACTGCAGCATGTCGCCAAGCGCTTCGTCAAACCGCTCGACGGCGCGGCGAAGACAGCCAACCTGTTCACGCAACCATTCGGCCGCGTGCTGCGTGAAGAAGTCGTGCACGCCGTCGACGATGTCAGCCTGCATATCAACGCGGGTGAAGTGGTCGGCCTGGTCGGTGAATCCGGCTGCGGCAAGTCGACGCTGGGACGCATGGTCGTGGGTTTGCATGGCCTCACGGAAGGCAGACGCCTATGGCAGGGCGAAGATATCGACAAGCTGTCGCCGCAGCAGAAGCGTGAGCGGCAACTGGCGATCCAGATGATCTTTCAGGATCCGTATGCGTCGTTGAATCCGCGTCTGCGCGTGGTCGATATCGTCGGGGAAGCGCCGGTGGTGCACGGCATCATCGGCAAGCGCCGGCAGCAGGAATACGTCGCAGAACTTTTGCAGCGCGTGGGTTTGAGCGGCGACATGCTGCGCCGTTTTCCGCATCAATTCTCCGGCGGCCAGCGGGCACGGGTCGGCATCGCGCGTGCGTTGGCGGTGAAACCGAAATTCCTGGTCTGCGATGAAGCCGTGGCAGCGCTCGACGTGTCGATCCAGGCGCAGGTGCTGAACCTGTTCATCAAGCTGCGCGACGAACTCGATCTGACCTATCTGTTCATCAGTCACGACCTCGGCGTGGTGCGCCATATTTCCGATCGCGTGCTGATCATGTATCTCGGCCGCATCGTGGAGTCGGCGCCGACCGACGCCGTCTTTGCGCGCGCCAACCATCCCTACACGCAGGCTTTGCTGGCATCGGCGCCCAAGCTGGAAGTGGGCAAGGCAACGTACTTTGCGGTCAAGGGCGAGATCCCGTCCCCGCTCAATCCGCCGTCGGGCTGCCATTTCCATCCGCGTTGTCCGCATGCCATGCTGCGCTGTTCGGTGGAAAAACCGCTGCTCAGGGAAATCGCGCCGGGCCATCTGTCCGCCTGCCATCTCAACGACGCACAATAAAAAACGCCGGCGATCATGCCGGCGTTTTTCTTTCAAGCTTCAGCGCATAAGCTTCAGCACATTACGACGCCAGCTTCTTCACCAGTTTCAAGATGAATTCACGGCTGTCGTACAGGCGAGGAATCTCCACGCGCTCATCCAGTCCGTGCGTGCGCAGGTCGGCCGGATCAAAGAACAGGCCGGAAACGCCGTACATCGGAATCCCCGCATTGCGCGCAAAGCGGCTGTCGGTGGCGCCGGTGCTCATGAAAGGGATGACCGGCACGCCCGGCCACATTTCCCTGGTCAGGGTTTCGATGGTCGAGAACATGTCGCCCTGCAACGGCGACACCGGGCTGCGCGTCGGCTTGGCAAACTGGCGCATGGTGATCTTGTCGTTGGCGCCATTGTTGGTGATGACCTGCTTTAGTTGCTTTTCGACGTTGTCCGGGTCGTCGAACGGCAACATGCGGCAATTGACCACGGCCTTGGCTGATTGCGGCAAGGCATTCTCGGCGTGGCCGGCGTTGACCATGGTGGCGGTACAGGTCGTGCGCAACTGTGCGTTATACAGCGGCGTCTTCGACAAGCGATCGATGACGGCGGGATCGGTGCTGCCGTTGCCGACGGCGCGCATGTCCTCCGCCAGTTGGCCCGACATCAACGGTGCGGTGCGGCTGAAGTAAGTCTTGGTGACCTCGGCCAGCATCACCGGGAAACGGTAAGCGCCGAGGCGCGCCAGCGCTTCCGACATGCCGTAGATTGGATTGGTGATGGTCGGCAGCGAGCTGTGACCGCCGACGTCGCGCAATTCGAATTCATAAGTGGTGTACAGCTTTTCGGCAATCTGCACGCGGTGCAGGTTGGGCTTGCCGTTGCGCAGCTCACCGCCGCCGCCTTCGTTGATGCCGAATTCGGCTTGCAACAGTTCCGGCTTGTTCTTGAGCAACCACATGGCGCCGTTGCTTTCGACGTCGCCGCGTTCTTCATCGGCAGTGAGCGCCATGATGATGTCGCGCGTGGGCTTGAAGCCTTCCTGCTTCAATTGCGCCAGCACGGAGACGAAGGCGGACGCCATGGCCTTGTCGTCGATCGAACCGCGCGCGGTGAAATAGCCGTCGCTCTCCTGCAGCTTGAAGGGATCGGTCTTCCAGTCTTCGCGCTTGGCTTCGACCACGTCGATGTGCGCCATCAGCAGCATCGGCCGTTTCGCGCCGGTGCCTTTCCAGCGCAGCACCAGGTTGCCCTTGCGCGGGAAGGGTTCGATGATCTGCATCTCGTCCTTGCCGAAACCGGCTTTCAGCAATACCGCCTGCATGGCCTGCACTGCTTGTGTGGTGCTGCCGACCGAATGGGTGGTGTTGATTTCAACCAGTTCCTTGTAGATCGCATGGAAATGCTGCTGCTCCGGCGTCAGGGTTTGCATCTGGGCAAAGGCGCTGCCGCAGGTTGCAAGCGCTGCGGCACAGGCGATATGGCGCAAGGGAGGAAAGCGGAATGTCATGGGAAGTGTCTCCTTCGTTGTTGGTTGATGTTGCAATGGGGAA
The DNA here is from genome assembly GCF_000282135.1 of Herbaspirillum sp. CF444. Classification (GTDB taxonomy): domain Bacteria; phylum Pseudomonadota; class Gammaproteobacteria; order Burkholderiales; family Burkholderiaceae_D; genus Herbaspirillum. Next base: position 50,114 of record NZ_AKJW01000027.1, on the reverse strand, counting down.
ATGAAGAGTAACGCAACAAGCCGTGGCGCGTACAGAGGCGATGACGCAATTTTGTTCAATACGAGCTCCGCCAGCACGCCTAGCATCGCCATCTCGATTCAAACATCCGGATGGCAAAACATGGTCTTGCACGAATTCCTCCTGCTGGCGACGGCGCACTGGCTGGCGCTGGTCAGTCCCGGTCCCGATTTTCTCCTGCTGTTGCGCAATGCCTTGCGTCACGGCCGGCGCAACGGCATCGGCACCAGTCTCGGCATTGCCTGCGCCAACGGCGTGTATATCGTGATGGCGCTGACCGGCTTCAGCGTGCTGCAACACAGTCCCGCCTTGCTGCTGGCGATGAAATTGCTGGCCGGCGGATATCTGGCCTATATCGGCTGGGCTTTTATCCGCGCCAGCCGTAGCCCGCAGTCGCTGATGTGGCAACGGACTGATCGCGAAGAGAAAACGCATCACGGTTTCTTCAAAGGTTTCGCTGCCGGCTTTCTGTCCGGCGGCCTGAATCCGAAGAACGGCTTGTTCTATCTGGGATTGTTCACGCTCATGGTGGGCGCGACAACCGGGACGGAGATCAAGATGCTGTACGGCGCGTGGATGTTTGCGGCGGTCTTTGCCTGGGATGCGGCACTGGTGCTGGCGGTGTCCGACGAGCGCGTCGCTGTACGTATTGCGGACTATTTCCCGCGCGCCGAATGGCTGGCGGGCGTGGTGTTGCTGGTGGTTGCGCTGGGGATAGTGGCCGCGACGCTGTTCGCTTAGCCGCCGAGCTGATATTGCGCGGGCGTCGCTGCAACGCGCGCCTTGAAGGCGCGATGGAAATGGCTCTGGTCGGCAAAACCGGTGCGGTAAGCAATATCGGCCAGCGAAGCGCCGCGCCGCAGGAAATCGCGCGCCAGGTTGATGCGCATGTCGATCTGCAGCGCATGCGGCGTCATGCCGTAGCGGCGGCGAAACTGGCGGATCAACTGATAACGGCCGGTGCCGGCCAGTTGCGCGAGCGTGTCGAGTGTTATCTTGTCGCAGCAATGGTGTTGCAGATAGTCGTGCGCGGGTTGCAGGTCGGAATCTGCCTGTGCTGAGCCGGTGTGGGCGTCGTGCATTTCATCCGATGACGGCGTGCAAAACGCAGCAAACAATTCGCATAGCGCATCGACCAGCACCGTCTCCTTTTGCAGGGCGTCTTCGCCGTCGCGCATGGCGTCGCTGATCTTGTTCATCAGAGCACATGCCTGCGGCGAACGCAGCACTTGCGAGACCAACGCCATGCGCGGCGACATGCCGGCTTCGTCGAGCAATGCGCACAGCCATTCCTGATCGATATGGAACATGCGGTAGCTCCAGCTTTCCCGCTGCGCCGGGTTGCAGGAGTGCACTTCGTTGGCGGCAATCAGCACCACGTCACCGGGTCGTATCGGCGTCTCGCGGCCGGGTAGCGAGAACACGCTGGTCCCGGCGTCAACGATGCCGATGGAAAACGTCGGATGCGTGTGCGGCGTATAGCAGCTGACGCTGCCGACGGCGCGCCGGCCTTCGAAGAACGGCAAGGCCGGATCGCGCCAGAATTCGACCGCGGGAGTCGTGTCGGGAACCGCAGAGTCTTGAGCCTGCATGATGAAAGCATCTGAAAGGGATGCCGCATTTTAAGATAAAGTAAGCGCTTGCCGCCCAATCCGGCTCCAGTTTCTTCTCAGTTTCCTAATTGTCATGAATTCCGTGCCGAATCCAGTGTCTTCCAGCTCCGATCCCATCATCGTCCGCGGCGCCTGCCCGCACGATTGTCCCGACACCTGCGCCTTGCTCGTCACCGTCAAGGACGGCGTCGCCACCGAAGTACGCGGCGATCCGGACCATCCGACCACGGCGGGCGTGCTGTGCACCAAGGTGTCCCGCTATACCGAGCGCACTTATCACAAGGAGCGCCTGCTGCATCCGATGAAACGCATCGGCAAGAAGGGCGAGGGCAAGTTCGAGCGCATCAGCTGGGATGAAGCACTGGACACCATCGCCGCGCGCTTGAAGGACGTCGCCGCGCGCAATCCGCAAGCCATCTTGCCGTACAGCTATGCCGGCACCATGGGCCTGGTGCAGGGCGAATCGATGTCGATGCGGTTTTTCAACCGCATCGGCGCGTCGCTGCTGGACCGCACGATTTGCGCTTCGGCCGGCGGCGTGGGCTACAAGTACACCATCGGTACGCGCATCGGCGCCGACACCGAACACGTGCAGGACGCGAAGCTGATCATCATCTGGGGCGGAAATCCGATTGCCTCCAATCTGCATTTCTGGACGCGCGTGCAGGAAGCAAAACGACGCGGCGCCAAACTGATCGCCATCGATCCCTATCGCTCGCTGAGCGCCGACAAATGCCACCAGCACGTTGCGCTGCTGCCCGGCACCGACGCCGCGCTGGCGCTGGGTTTGATGCATGTGCTGATCAACGGGAACCTGCTCGACGCCGATTACATCGCGCACTACACGCTGGGCTTCGATCAATTGAAGCAACGCGTGCAGGAGTGGCCGCCGCAACGCGTGGCCGACGTGTGCGGCATCAGCGCCGACGAAGTCATCCAGCTGGCGCGCGAATACGGCGGTGCGGCGCAGCGCGGCGAGATCACCATGATCCGCGCCAACTATGGCTTGCAGCGCGTGCACGGCGGCGGCATGGCGGTGCGCAATCTGGCTTGCCTGCCGGCGCTGGTCGGCGCGTGGCGGCATGCCGGCGGCGGCTTGCAATTGTCGACGTCGGATTCGTTTCCGAAGAACAGCGCTTTCCTGCAGCGTCCCGATTTCTTGCCGCGGCATGGCGTGGCCACTCGCACCATCAACATGAGCACCATCGGCGACGATTTGTTGCGGGATGCCTCCGAAGAATTCGGTCCGCGCGTGGAAGCCATGATCGTCTACAACTCCAACCCGGTCGCGGTCGCGCCCGAGTCGGGCAAGGTGGTGCAAGGTTTCGCGCGCGAGGATTTGTTCACGGTGGTGCTGGAGCATTTCCAGACCGACACAGCCGACTACGCCGACATCCTTTTGCCTGCGACCACGCAGCTGGAACACGTCGACGTGCATGCCACCTACGGCCACGTCTACATGATGGCGAACAACGCCGCCATCGCACCCTTGGGCGAGTCGAAACCGAATACGGAAATCTTCCGCCTGCTGGCGGCGCGCATGGGTTTTGACGATGACTGCTTCAAGGACAGCGATGACGCGATCGCGGCTCAGGCATTCGATCGCAGCAACGAACGGGCCGCCGATTACGATTGGACGCGTCTCAAGGAAAAGGGCTGGCAGCGCCTGAACATGCCCGTGGCGCCATTCGCCAACGGCGGCTTCGGTACGCCGTCGGGGAAGTGCGAGTTCTATTCGGCGCGCATGCAGGCAGACGGTTTCGATCCGCTGCCGACCTATATCGCACCGCACGAATCGGTCGCCAGCAATGCGGCGCTTGCAGAGAAATATCCGCTGGCGATGATCTCGCCGCCGGCGCGTAATTTCCTCAACTCGTCTTTCGTCAACGTGCAGAGTCTGCGCGACACCGAAGGCGAGCCGCATCTGGACATGCATCCCGACGACGCCGCTGCGCGCGGCATCGCGAACGGCGCAGCGGTGCGCATTTTCAACGACCGCGGCAGCATGCTGGCCAAGGTGCGCGTGACGCCCAAGGCGCGTCCCGGCCTGGTGGTGGGACTATCGATCTGGTGGAAGAAGTTTTCCGTCGACGGCAAGAATGCCAATGAAGTGACCAGCCAGCGGCTGACCGACATGGGCAATGCGCCGACGTTCTACGACGTGCTGGTGCAGGTGGAGTCATGGGTGGGAGGCGCTTAGAGAGCATTGTTTTGATTGCCGGCTGCCTGTTCGTGGCCGGCTGCTCTTCGCTGGGCTCATTGGGGTATTACGCGCAGGCGGCGCATGGGGAGTTCTCGTTGCTGGCGCAGGCCAGGCCTATCGACGATTGGTTGGCCGATCCGGCCACCTCCGAACGTTTGCGCGCCAAGTTGCAGACCGTGCGCGAGATCCGCCGTTTCGCGGTGGAGCAGTTGTCCTTGCCCGACAACGGCAGCTACAAGAACTATGCGCAGCTGCAGCGTCCCTTCGTCGTCTGGAGCGTGGTGGCGGCGCCGGCCTTGTCCCTGCAGGCGAAGCAGTGGTGTTTTCCGATTGCCGGTTGCGTCGATTATCGCGGCTATTACAGCCAGCAGGATGCACAGGATTATGCCGACGGACTGGTCGGGCAAGGCTACGACGTTCAGGTGCTGGGTGTGCCGGCGTATTCGACGCTGGGCTGGTTCAACGATCCGGTCATGTCGACCTTCATCAATTATCCCGACGGCGAACTGGCGCGCCTGATTTTCCATGAACTGGGCCATCAGGTGGTCTACGTCAAAGGCGACTCGCAGTTCAATGAATCCTATGCCACCACGGTGGAAGAGCTCGGCCTCGAGCGCTGGTTGCAGGCGCGGCATGACGACAAGCTGACGCAGGCATACCGCGTTTTCGCCGCACGCAAGGAAGACTTTCTTGAACTCTTGCTGAAATACCGGTCCCAACTGGAAGCCGACTATCAAAGCAATGCCGGCGACGCCGACAAGTTGCAGCGCAAGGCTGCGATCTTCGATGCCTTGCGCGCCGAATACCGGCAACTCAAGGTCCGCTGGGGGGGATTCAGCGGTTATGACCGTTGGTTTGCCATGCCGCTGTCGAATGCACATCTGGCGCTGGTCGGCACCTACCATGACCGGGTGCCGGCGTTTCGCGCCCTGTTTCGCCAGAGCCGCGATTTCGCCGATTTCTTCGAGCGCGTGAAAGCGCTGGCGAAGCTGGACAAGCCTGAGCGCGACGAGCAGTTGGATCGTTTGCAAGCTGCGGCAAAATAGCTTGTCGTCAGTGCTACAGTAGCTCAGTGGGAGTACAGTGGAAATTTTATTGCCGGATTGACTATTTTTGAAAATCGCTTCAAATCGACAGAAAAAGTTGCCAGTTTGAAAAAGATGGCGCAAGGTGTCAGCCGATGGGCGTGGCTGAGAGGTAAAACAAGAAATTTTTCTTAAATCTTCTCAAAATACTTGCCCTTAATGAGTTTGGTGGATAGCATCTGCAATAAATAAAAACACAACCGTGCTTTTTTTTGCAGCGCGCGCCAAAGTCCTGAAGCAATCAGGCTGCCGCTCTGAATCGGAGACAAAAAGGAACAATATGGATAAATTCTGGCTTGCATCGTACCCCGCAGGCGTCCCGGCCGACATCGACCCAAGCCGCTACCGCTCGCTGGTCCAGCTGATCGACGAGGCCTTTGTCAAATACGCAGACCGCAATGCCTATGCGTGCATGGGCAAGTACCTGACCTACGGCGAACTGGACAAGCTGTCCAATACGCTGAGCGCGTGGCTGCAAGGCACCGGCCTGAAAAAGGGCGCACGGGTGGCGATCATGATGCCGAACGTGTTGCAATATCCGATCGCCATCGCCGCCATCCTGCGCGCCGGCTACACGGTGGTCAACGTCAATCCGCTGTACACCCCGCGCGAGCTTGAACATCAGTTGAAGGACTCCGGCGCCGAAGCCATTTTCGTGCTGGAAAACTTCGCCTGCACGCTGGCCAAGGTGATCGCCAATACCAGCGTCAAGCACGTCGTCGTCGCCAGCATGGGCGAGCTGCTGGGCGGCCTCAAGGGCGCCATCGTCAATCTGGTGGTGCGCCATGTGAAAAAACTGGTGCCGCCGTTCTCGCTGCCGCAGTCGATTACCTTCAAGCAAGCGCTGGCGCTGGGCGAGGGCAAGAAGCCGGCGCCGGTCGAGATCGGTCACGACGACATCGCTTTCCTGCAATACACCGGCGGCACCACCGGCGTCGCCAAGGGCGCGGTGCTGACGCATCGCAATCTGGTGGCCAACGTACTGCAGGCCGAAGAGTGGCTGATGCCGGCGCTCAAGCAAGGCGCCAAGCTCGATCAACTGGTGTTCATCTGCGCGCTGCCGCTGTATCACATCTTCGCGTTGACGGTCTGCAACATGCTGGGCACGCGCGAAGGCGCGCTCAACGTGCTGATCCCGAATCCGCGCGACATCCCCGGGTTCATCAAGGAGCTGGGCAAGTACAAGGTCAACACCTTCCCGGCAGTCAACACGCTGTACAACGCGCTGCTGAATCATCCCGACTTCGCCAAACTGGATTTCTCCGGCTATCGCTGCTGCGTCGGCGGCGGCATGGCAGTGCAGAAGTCGGTGGCGGACAAGTGGAAGAAGGTCACCGGTTGCGCCATCATCGAAGGCTACGGTTTGTCGGAAACCTCGCCTATCGCCAGCGCCAACCCTTGCACCATCGAGGAATACACCGGCACCATCGGCCTGCCGCTGTCGTCGACCGACATCGCGATTCTGGACGACGACGGCAAGCCTGTGCCGTTGGGCCAACCGGGAGAAATCGCCATCCGCGGTCCGCAAGTCATGGCCGGGTACTGGAACCGGCCTGACGAAACCGAGAAGGTCATGACGCCGGACGGCTTCTTCAAATCCGGCGACATCGGCATCATGGACGAGCGCGGCTACACCCGCATCGTCGACCGCAAGAAAGACATGATTCTGGTGTCCGGCTTCAACGTCTATCCGAATGAAATCGAAGGCGTGGTGGCGGCGCATCCGGGCGTACTGGAATGTGCCTGCGTCGGCGTGCCGGATGAACACACCGGCGAAGCGGTCAAGCTGTTCGTGGTGCGCAAGGACAAGTCGCTTACCGTCGAGCAATTGATGGCCTACTGCAAGGAACAGTTCACCGGCTACAAGAAGCCGAAGTACATCGAGTTCCGCGATGAACTGCCCAAGACCAACGTCGGCAAGATCCTGCGCCGGGAATTGCGTGATGAGAAAAAAGAGGAGAAGAAGGCGGCCTGATTTTTTGGGTTTGATTTCTTCCGCAGCACAAATAAAAAACGCGACCCGGCAGGTCGCGTTTTTTTATGATCGTTGCATTGACAACGTTGCAGCAGATCAGGTTTGGGTTTGCTTCCACGCGCTGACGAAGGCTTCGGCATTCTGCTTCACCTGTTCGGCGCTCATGCCGGGTTTATACAGTGCCGATCCCAAGCCGAACGCCGATGCGCCGGCAGCAACGAATTCCTTGAGGCCGGCAGGCGTGATGCCGCCGACCGGCACCAGCATGACGTTGGCCGGAATCACCGCGCGCCAGGCTTTGACGACGACGGGACCGAGTTGCTCGGCCGGGAACATCTTGAGAATGTCGGCGCCTGCGGCCAGCGCGGCAAATGCCTCCGTCACCGTGGCCACGCCCGGCGCGCTGGCGAGACCGGCTTCGGTCGCGGCGCGAATCACTTCCGGATCGCTGTGCGGCATGACGATCAATTGCCCCTCCGCATCCTTGACTTGCAGCACCTGCGCCGGCGACAGCACCGTGCCGGCGCCGACCATGCAATTGGCGGGCAGGAGGTCGCGCAGGACGCGGATGCTTTCGAACGGCTCGGGAGAATTGAGCGGCACTTCGATGATGCGAAACCCGGCGTCATACAAAACCTTGCCGATGCTCTCGACTTCGTCGGGGCGGATACCGCGCAGGATCGCGATCAGTCCGCATTGTTTCAGCGCTTCTTTCAACATGGTGTTTCTCCAGTGATGCCGGGATTCAACTCAGCAGTCCATGACGTGCCCATGGCGGTGCTCATGGCGGCGCGCATGGTTTTGCTGCTTAGCGAGGCACCGGCGTCAGCAGGGGTTTGCCGCTGAAATGCGCCTGCAGGTTGTCGAATGCCAGATCCGCCATCGCGGTGCGCGTGATCACGGTGCCGCTGGCCATGTGCGGCGTCAGCGTGACATTGTCGAGCCTGGCGAGCGCTTCCGGCACGTTCGGTTCGTTCTCGAACACGTCGAGACCGGCGCCGGCGATCTTGCCTTCCTGCAGCGCCTTGATCAGTGCCGTCTCGTCGACCACCGAGCCGCGCGCGACGTTGATCAGGAAACCCTTGGGACCGAGCGCTTCGAGGATCTCGGCATTGATCAATGCGCGCGTACCGGCGCCGCCCGGCATCGACAGGACCAGGAAATCGACTTCGGACGCCAGCGTCTTCAGATCGGCGACATAGCGGTAGCCGACGTCGCTTTGCGGCGAGCGATTGTGATAGGCAATCGTCATGTCGAAGGCTTCGGCGCGTTTGGCGATGGCCTTGCCGATGCGGCCCAGGCCGACGATGCCCAGGCGCGAACCGGTGACCTTGGTGGTCAGTGCGTGCGGGCCTTTTTTCCACTCGCCGCTACGGGCGAAGCGGTCGGCATGGACCACCTGGCGTGCCGTGGACAGCAGCAGCGTCATGGCGAAATCGGCGACGTCGTCGGTCAGCACGTCGGGTGTGTTGGTGACTTCGATGCCGCGCTCGCGCGCGGCGACGGCATCGACGCCGTCATAGCCGACGCCGAAGACGGAGATGACTTCCAGCGATGGAAAGCGGGCGATGAAGTCGCGCGTGACTTTGGTTTCGCCTTTGGACGAGATGGCGCGGATGGACGGTGCGATGGCGGTCAACGCTTCTTCGCTCAGCGTGTTGATGTCATGGCAATTGAAATGGTCGTGCAGGCGTTGGCTCAGGTGCGGGGGAAGGCTGGCGGCGATGAGGACATCGGGACGTGCGGAAATGGAGGTCATGGAAATGTCTTGGCAGTTGATGGAAAGACAGGTCCGCGGCGGGCAGGCCTGTCCCGGAAAATCAATTGAAAATCATGCCGCGCTCCAGCCGCCGCCCAGGTCCTGGAGTCCGCTGGAGATGGGGGAGCTGTCGCCCGGCGCCAGCGGCGGCAGGGCGCGCGGCTGGCGGTGTTCGTCGGTGGCGACGTAGGTCAGGGTGGCTTCGGTGACCTTGACGATCTCGGTCTGGAGGCGATTGCGCTCCGCATAGACTTCGACGTTGACGGTGATCGAGGTATTGCCGACTTTGACGATATCGGCGTAAAACGATAGCAGATCGCCGACGAAGACCGGATGTTTGAACAAGAAGGAGTTGACCGCAATGGTGGCGACGCGGCCGTTGGCGCGCCTGGTGGCGGGCAGGGAACCGGCGATGTCGACCTGCGCCATGATCCAGCCGCCGAAGACGTCGCCGTAGACGTTGGCGTCGGCCGGCATCGGCATGACGCGCAACTGAGGCATCTTTCCTACCGGCAGCGAGGTGTTATGCTGGCTTGTCATTGGATTCCTTTTAAAAGCGTGAAGTCCTGCGGACTCTTATAATGCGGAAGTTCGGGAGGGCAAAGCCCGGGGGCCGTCATCGGACCCCAATCCCCTAGTTTATAGGAGTCGCAGCGTCTGCGTCGGCTCCTCCGTAAAACAAAAGCACAAATTTTTTCGGTCAATTCTTTCATGCGTCGATATCCGCCATCTTCCGCGCCGCAAGCTGAGCGCGGTGCTTCTGTTCCTGCACACAGCGATTGGCAAACGCTGGGCACGCTGCTGCCCTATCTCTGGACCTACAAATGGCGCGTGCTGCTGGCGCTGGGTTTTCTGGTCGGCGCCAAGCTGACCAATATCGGGGTGCCGTTGCTGCTCAAGCAACTGATCGATCGCATGACCATCAGTCCCAACAATCCGCAAGCCTTGCTGGTGTTGCCGCTGTCCTTGCTGGTGGCTTACGGCGCGCTGCGTCTGGCGACCACGGTCTTCACCGAGTTGCGCGAGTTCGTGTTCGCGAAGGTGACGCAGCGCGCGGTGCGTACGATTGCGTTGCAGGTGTTTCGTCATCTGCACTCTTTGTCGCTGCGCTTCCACCTGAACCGCCAGACCGGCGGCATGACGCGCGACATCGAGCGCGGTACGCGCGGCGTGTCGACGCTGGTGTCGTATGCGTTGTTCAGCATCTTGCCGACGCTGATCGAAATCGCGCTGGTGATGGTGTATCTGGTGCTGCACTACGAGATCTGGTTCACGGTCATCACGGGCGGCGCGCTGGTGCTGTATATCCTCTTCACGATCACGGTGACGGAGTGGCGCACGCACTTCCGTCGCACGATGAACGATCTCGATTCGCGGGCCAATTCCAAGGCGATCGATTCGCTGCTCAACTACGAGACGGTGAAATATTTCAGCAACGAAGATTTCGAAGCGCGCCGTTACGACGAAGGTTTGCAGCGTTACGAAACGGCCGCCATCAAATCGCAATCGTCGCTGTCGTTGCTGAACTCGGGGCAGTCGGCGATCATCGCGATCGCGGTGACGCTGATCTTGTGGCGCGCGACGCAGGGCGTGATCAGCGGCAAGATGAGCCTGGGCGACCTGGTGCTGGTCAATGCCTTCATGATCCAGTTGTATATTCCGCTGAATTTCCTTGGCGTGATCTATCGCGAGATCAAGCAGAGCCTGGCCGACATGGAGCGTTTGTTTTCGCTGCTGGAGCAGAACAAGGAAATCGCCGATACATCCGACGCCAAACCGCTCGTCACGGACGGCGCGGCAGTGCGTTTCAAGAACATCGATTTCAGCTACGAGAGCAAGCGTCAGATCCTGTTCGGCGTCGATTTTGAGATCGCCGCCGGGACCACGACGGCGGTGGTCGGTCACAGCGGTTCAGGCAAGTCGACCCTGTCGCGATTGCTGTATCGCTTCTATGACGTCGACGCCGGCAGCATCACCATCGACGGCCAGGATCTGCGCAAGGTGACGCAATCGTCGCTGCGTCAGGCCATAGGCATCGTGCCGCAGGACACCGTGCTGTTCAACGACACGATCGAATACAACATCGCCTACGGCAAGCCCGGCAGCAGCAAGGAAGAAATCATTGCCGCCGCCAAGGCTGCCTACGTGCATGATTTCATCGAGTCGCTGCCGGACGGTTATGCGACGACGGTGGGCGAGCGCGGCCTGAAATTGTCGGGAGGCGAAAAGCAGCGCGTGGCGATCGCGCGCACCTTGCTGAAAAATCCGGCTGTGCTGATTTTCGACGAAGCGACTTCGGCGCTCGATTCCAAATCGGAGCAGGCGATCCAGGAACAATTGAGCGAAATCGCGCAGAATCGCACCACGCTGGTCATTGCGCATCGCTTATCGACCATCGTCGATGCGCATCAGATCCTGGTGCTGGAGCATGGTCGCATCATCGAGCGCGGCACGCATACGCAATTGCTGGCGTCGGGCGGCGCGTATGCGCAGATGTGGGCGAGACAGCAAGCCAAAGACGATGATGAGGACGAAGGCGCGTCCGAGCCATCGCCATCGCTGCAACTGGCATAGACTATAAAACAAATCGAAGCATCGTTGGCATCATGCTCTCCTGAGGCGGGACGGAACGAATGGAAACCAAGTGGCTGGAAGATTTCATTTCCCTGGCTGAGACGCGCAGTTTCAGCCGCTCGGCCGAATTGCGACACGTGACGCAGCCGGCTTTTTCGCGGCGCATACAATCGCTGGAAGCGTGGCTGGGGTCCGATCTGATCGATCGCACCTCGTATCCGACGCGGCTGACGGCGGCGGGCGAGGTGTTCTACGAGCAGGCGGTGGAAATGCTCGGGCAGATCAACAATACGCGCGCCATGCTGCGCGGCAAAAGGCCGGCGGCGCAGACCACGGTCGATTTCGCGGTGCCGCATACGCTGTCGCTGACGTATTTCCCCAAATGGCTGGGGTCGCTGGAGTCGGGTTTCGGTGCGCTCAATACGCGCCTGATTGCACTCAACGTGCATGACGCCGTGATGACCATCGTCGAGGGCGGCTGCGATCTGCTGCTGTGCTACCACCATCCGCGCCAGCCGGTACAGCTCGACTCCAGTCGTTACGACATGCTGACCATGGGGCGCGAAAGCGTGCGTCCGTATGCGCGTTGCGACCGCACCGGCAAGCCGGACTACGTTTTCCCCGGCAGCGCCAAGGCGCCGCTGCCGTTCCTGTCATACACGCCGAATGCCTATCTGGGGCGCATGGTCGAGCTGATCCTGACCGATGCCAAGAAGCCGCTGCATCTGGAAAAGCACTACGAGACCGATATGTCGGAAAGTCTCAAGATGATGGCGCTGGAGGGGCACGGCGTCGCCTTCCTGCCGGAGTCGTCCGTCATCCGCGAGGTGCGCAACAAGCAGCTCGCGCGTACCGACGGCGCCCACGGCGATTGGGAAGTCGAGATGGAAATCCGCTTGTACCGCGAACGGCCGACGCCGCAACGCAGCGGGAAAGTCATCGTCGCGCGCCTGTGGGATTACCTCCAGGAGCTCGAAGAAGGTCGGAAGAATGCGGCTGCACGGGCAAAAAAACCTCCGAAAGGCGCGTAATACGTGGGCTCTTTGATGGTTATGCATGGATTGCATAGTTGCATGCGCACAAAGCATTAGCTTTGCTGCGTTGCATTGCCCTACGATGGCGTCGCTGTCGATGGCGTGCCCTGGAGTCGGGTTTGCACGGTTTTCCTGTGCAGATGCGTCCACGCGCCTGGCGAGGCTTTCTCCTCGCCGGCGGTTGAAAAATTAAGCAACATCGCGCGACAACTCCGACTCCGGAAGGAGTAGGATGGCGTAACCCTGAGTTTCGCGGTTTGATTAATTTTGCAGCAGCCTCGGCCAGCATGGCTAAAGCGTGGCAACATCAAGGAGCGATTGCATCATGTCGAACGAACCAGTCAAGCAGCACGAAGTACCTTCCTACCTTACTCCGCATGGCATCGGCCCATGGGGTGATTATCTCGAACAAATCGACCGCGTTACCCCTTACCTCGGCTCGCTGGCGCGCTGGGTGGAAACCCTGAAGCGCCCGAAGCGCATGCTGATCGTCGACGTGCCTATCGAGCGCGACGACGGCACCATTGCCCACTTCGAAGGCTATCGCGTGCAGCATAATACTTCGCGCGGCCCGGGCAAGGGCGGCGTGCGTTTCCACCAGGACGTGACGCTGTCCGAAGTGATGGCGTTGTCGGCCTGGATGACGGTCAAGAACGCAGCGGTGAACGTGCCTTACGGCGGCGCCAAGGGCGGCATCCGCGTGGATCCCAAGACCTTGTCGCGCGGTGAATTGCAGCGCATGACGCGCCGTTACACCAGTGAAATCGGCATCATCATCGGACCCAACAAGGATATCCCTGCGCCGGACGTCAATACCGATTCGCAGATCATGGCCTGGATGATGGATACCTATTCCATGAATCAGGGCAGCACGGCATCGGGCGTGGTGACCGGCAAGCCGATCTCGCTCGGCGGCAGTCTCGGTCGTCATGAAGCGACCGGCCGCGGCGTGTTTGTGGTCGGTTGCGAAGCGGCGGCAAAACGCCACCTGGACATCAAGGATGCACGCGTCGCGGTGCAAGGTTTCGGCAACGTCGGCGGCATCGCTGCGCGTCTGTTCGCAGAAGCGGGAGCCAAGGTCGTCGCGGTGCAAGACCACATCACGACGGTCGTGCGCGCCAGCGGTCTGGATGTGCCGGCGCTGCACGCTTATGTTGCGCAACACGGCAGCGTTGCAGGTTTCCCGGGCGCGGATGAAGTCAAGGACCGCGCCCAGTTTTGGGCAACCGATTGCGACATTCTGGTGCCTGCTGCACTCGAACAGCAAATCACGGTGAACAATGCTTCGTCGATCCGGGCGAAGATCATTCTCGAAGGCGCGAATGGTCCGACGTCGCCGGCCGCCGATGATATCCTGGCCGACAAAGGCGTGTTGATCGTGCCTGACGTGATTGCCAATGCCGGCGGCGTGACGGTGAGTTACTTTGAATGGGTGCAAGACTTTTCGAGCTTCTTCTGGACCGAAGACGAAATCAATCTGCGCCTCACGCGCATCATGCGCGAAGCCTTCGCGGCGGTGTGGCAATTGGCCGAGGAAAAGAAGGTGTCCTTGCGCACGGCGGCATTCATCGTCGCATGTACGCGCGTGCTGCAAGCGCGTGAAATGCGCGGTTTGTATCCTTGATGCTGCCGGCGGCAAGCAGGTAACAACAGGCAGGTGAAACAGGCAGGTGAAACAAACGGCGGCAGGGAAAACAATAAAATCAACATTCCTGCTGCCGAAAATAGAAAAAGAGTAAGCGGCGATTGCAGGCGTGCCTGTGTCGGCCTGTGATGGAAAATGCGAAAAGCGCGCGTGCGTTTTGATCGCATTTTTTGTCCACGCCGTGACCGTTTGATTTGTGCGTAAGGAGGAGACGTCCACGCCCAACATTCGAAACATGCCGACGACCATTGCGTCGCCGGCGCGAGCGCATTGGCGCTTGCTGCAATGCTTCTCGAAGGCGGCAAAAAATATTCTTCTTGAAAATCGTATCCGGCTGCGTAGCCAGCGCCGTCGCACGCACTCGCTTTATGCATGAACGACCGGATAAGGCCGCGAATTATGCCCTTGATTGCAGGATTGCCTGTTTGATTTTCTGGCATGATACTTGCTCAATAAACTTCTCCGGTCGCAAGGCCGGCAAGCGAGTCGCGAATGGCGAAGAGACCGGTCAGGCAGGCATGGTGTCGTTGGGCAGTGGCTGCGTTGGGTATCTGCATGTCATTGCAGGTACATGCGGAAGGAACGCTCGACAAGATCAAACGCACGAACACGCTGGTGATCGCTTACCTGAACGGGACGATGCCGTTTGCGTTTGTAGGCGACGACAAGCAGGTGACGGGATATACCATCGAACTGTGCCGAAGAATCGCGGAAGAGATGCGCAAGGATTTTAAATTGCCGCAGATGCAGGTTCAGTTCATGGAAGTCGATACGGTGACGCGTTTTATCGCACTGGATCAGAACAAGGCCGATCTGGAATGCAGCACGTCGACGAACAATGCAGAGCGCCGCAAGATTGAAACATTTACCGTGCCGCATTTCTTCGCATCGGTGCGCATGCTGGTGAAAGCCAACTCGGGGATTCGCAATTGGGAAGACCTGCGCGGCAGGGCCGTGGTGGTGCCGCGCAACACGCCGATGGTGAAGCAGATTGAAGAGCGCAGCAAGGTTCGCTCTCTCGGCATCAGGATCGTGGAAGTGACCTACAACGAAGAGGCCTTCAACAGCGTGGAAAAAGGTCAGGCGGACGCCTTCGTGATGGAAGACGTATTGTTGCGCCGCTATCTGTTGTCGGTGCCGCATCCGGAACGCTACATGGTGGTCGGCGATTCGCTGTCGCTGGAGCCTTACGGGATCATGATGCGCAAGGGCGATCCGGAATTCAAGCGGTACGTGGATTTGCAGATGGTGAAGATTATCCGCTCGGGCGAGATTTTCAGGATTTACGACCGCTGGTTCATGAAGCCGATCAGTGCAACGATCCCGGCGATGAACATGCCGATGGGATATCTGTTGCGCGATACCTTGCGTTACCCGACCGATAAAGTCGCGGATGAGTGAATTTGGCGGGATTTCCGCGTGAGATGACGGTTTTTTGGACCGCATCCTGCAGCGCAGGAAGGTTTTTGAAAACTAAGGTAATTTAAAGGCGAAATAGCCTCTTTTCAGGAATGAAGGCTATTTTTGAAGAATGGCTTTTGGTACACTACGTAAAAATTTTTCCAGGAGGTCACATGAAGTTATTAAAGCTAGCAGGGGTATTGGTTGGGGCAAGTGTGTTGATGGGTTCGGTCCATGCGGAAGAATTCACCGGTCGTCTGAAGAAGATCAAAGAAACCGGCACGCTGACACTGGGCGTGCGCGATGCTTCGATCCCGTTTTCCTACCTCGATGACAAGCAATCGTACCAAGGTTATTCGATCGACCTGTGC
This sequence comes from Herbaspirillum sp. CF444, assembly GCF_000282135.1. Lineage (GTDB taxonomy): Bacteria > Pseudomonadota > Gammaproteobacteria > Burkholderiales > Burkholderiaceae_D > Herbaspirillum. The sequence goes on along the minus strand of NZ_AKJW01000027.1, from coordinate 34,436 downwards.
CTGAAGGCGGCAACAGCGATCCAGAAGAAACTGGGCCTGACTTCGCTGAACGTGAAGATGGTTCCTGTGACTTCGGCAACCCGTATTCCACTGATCGCCAACGGCACTACCGACATCTCTTGCGATTCGGCGACCAACAACATGGAACGTCAGAAGCAAGTTGCTTTCGCCGTGACCGAGTTCGTTACCGCCAACCGCTTCCTGTCGAAGAAGGCCGCCAATCTGAAGACTCTGGACGACCTGAAGGGCAAGACCATCGTGTCGACTTCCGGTACATCCAACCTGAAGCAAATCACTACGCTGAACACCGAGCGCAACCTGGGTATGAACATCCTGGCCGCCAAGGACCACGCCGAAGCTTTCCTGATGGTTGAAACCGGCCGTGCAGTCGCGTTCGTGATGGACGATATTCTGTTGTCTTCGCTGGCTGCCAACTCCAAGGCGCCTGGCGATTACGTCGTTTCCAGCGAAGCGCTGTCGGTTGAGCCATACGGCCTGATCCTGCCATTGGGCGACACCGCCTTCAAGAAGGTTGTCGACGATGCGATGATCAACGTCTACAAGGGCGACGACATCAAGAAGATCTATGCCAAGTGGTTCCAGTCGCCTATCCCGCCGAAGGGTGTCAACCTGAACGTGCCGATGAGCCCGCAGCTGCAAGCCGTCTTCGCCAAGCCTACCGATTCCGGCGAACCGTCTGCTTACGCAGCCGTGCCGGAAGCGCAAAAGCAATCTTCGAAGAAGAAATAAGTCGAAGAAATGGCTGAAAACACAGTATTTCATTGCTGTGTAGCATGAAAAGCGAAACGGGGGAGTTGTCCCCCGTTTTGTTTAAGTTGGCGAAGAAAGCAAGACCTGCTCAGAAAACCGTTTTTTACTTCCCCGTAAATCCGGTGCAGGCCGCCTGGGAATATCGTGGCAATACGCTATTCCTGATCGCAAACGAGTCGAGACGAGAAGACGAGGGCATCTATGCATTACAACTGGAACTGGGGCATATTCTGGGAGCAGTCTCCCGATGGCATTCCCTACATCGATACATTAATGAACGGCCTGAAATGGACCATCGCCACGGCCGTACTGGCCTGGATCATGGCGCTGATTCTCGGCACGATCATCGGCACCATCCGCACGACCCAGAAGCCGTGGGCCGTTCGCATCGCCAACGGCTACGTTGAGCTGTTCCGCAATATTCCATTGCTGGTCCAGATGTTCCTCTGGTACTTCGTGATGCCGGAACTGGTTCCCGCTGCAGTGGGCGACTGGCTCAAGAGCCTGCCGGAAGCATCTTTCATCACTGCCTTCCTGGCGCTGGGTTTCTTTACCTCGTCGCGGGTCGCGGTGCAGGTGAGCACCGGGATCAACGCCTTGCCGCGCGGTCAGCGCATGGCCGGCGCCGCACTGGGTCTGACGCCCGTGCAGACTTACCGCTACGTGCTGTTGCCGATGGCTTTCCGGATCATCATTCCGGCGCTGACCAACGAGTTTGCCGCGATCATCAAGAACAGCTCGGTGGCCTTGACCATCGGCCTGGTGGAGCTGACGGCGGCGACTTACTCGATGCGCGAATTCACGTTCCAGACCTTCGAATCGCTCACCGGCGCCACCATCATTTACATCATCATTTCCGTCATTGCGCTGCTGCTGGCGCGCATCCTGGAAAAAGTTACCGCCGTGCCAGGTTACATCACGACCGGCAGTTCCAGTACGGGAGGCCATTAAACTATGTTTTCCAATTTCGACTTCGATATCATTCAGCGTTCGTGGTTCTATCTGATCACGACCGGCCTGAAGTTCACGCTGGTGCTGACCGTTTCCGCAATGGTCGGCGGCATCATCCTCGGCACCCTGCTGGCGATGATGCGCCTGTCCAGCAACAAGCCGCTGTCCTTCGTTGCAACGACCTACGTCAACCTGATCCGTTCGGTGCCGTTGGTGCTGGTGATTTTCTGGTTCTACTTCCTGGTGCCGTTCATCGGCGCCTGGGTGATCGGCGCCAGCGAACCGATCCAGGTCGGCGCGTTCCAATCGGCGCTGATTACCTTCATTCTGTTTGAAGCGGCGTATTACTGCGAAATCATGCGTTCGGGCATTCAGTCGATCCCGCGCGGCCAGGTGTTTGCAGGCTACGCCATCGGCATGAACTACTGGCAGATGATGGGCAACGTGGTGCTGCCGCAGGCTTTCCGCAACGTGACGCCGATCTTGCTGACGCAAACCATCGTGCTGTTCCAGGACGTGTCGCTGGTGTACGTGCTGGGCTCGGTGCCGGACTTCGTGACCAGCGCATCCAAGATCGCTCAGCGCGACGGCCGTCTGGTGGAAATGTACCTGTTCGTCGCCGTGGTCTACTTTGTGCTCAGCTTCGTGCTGTCGCAAACCGTGAAGCGCTTCCAGCACAAGATCGCCATCATTCGCTAACCGACACACGCCGGCCATCCAAAGCGTGGCCGGCCGATACCGTATTCAGGAATTAGGAGAAATAAATGATTGAACTCAATAACGTCAGCAAGTGGTACGGCAGCTTCCAGGTTCTGACCGATTGCACCACCAGCGTCGCCAAGGGCGATGTGGTCGTGGTCTGCGGTCCTTCGGGTTCGGGCAAGTCGACGCTGATCAAGACCGTCAACGGCCTGGAGCCGTTCCAGAAGGGCACGATCACGGTTGACGGCGTGTCCGTCGGCGATCCGAAGACCAACCTGTCGAAACTGCGCGCGCGCATCGGCATGGTGTTCCAGAACTTCGAACTGTTCCCGCATCTGTCGATCCGCGAAAACCTGACCATCGGCCAGGTTAAAGTGCTGGGTCGCAGCGTTGACGAAGCGACCGAAAAGGGCCTGAAGTATCTGGACCGCGTCGGCCTGATCGCACAAAAGGATAAATTCCCGGGGCAGCTGTCCGGCGGCCAGCAGCAACGTGTGGCGATTGCCCGCGCGCTGTCGATGGACCCGATCGCGATGTTGTTCGACGAACCGACCTCGGCGCTCGATCCGGAAATGATCAATGAAGTGCTGGACGTCATGGTCGGCCTGGCGCAAGAAGGCATGACCATGATGGTCGTGACCCACGAAATGGGCTTTGCGCGCAAGGTCGCCAATCGCGTCATCTTCATGGACAAAGGTCTGGTGGTGGAAGACTGCAAGAAGGAAGACTTCTTCGGTTCGCCGCGCTCGGAACGCGCGCGCGACTTCCTGGCCAAGATCATCACGCACTAAGACGCCGAATCTGCCGGATCGGAGCGCGTTGTCTGCGTTTTGAACCGGTAAATCCAGTCTTTCGACGAAAACCGCCCGGTTCAGGCCGCGGCGGTTTTTGTTTTCAGGGCCGCATTCGCGGGCAGATGTTTGAGCTGCCGCAATTCGGGCGCGGCAGCCCTTGCGGTAAAATAGCGGGATTTCGTGCACCCGGCACGAGCACCGATTTTGAGGGAAGAGAAGAGCGATGAGCGACGTAGTGACCATTACCCGTCCGGACGACTGGCATTTGCATTTGCGCGACGGCGCGACACTGGCAAGCGTATTGCCGCACACCGCTCATCAATTCGCGCGCGCGATCATCATGCCGAACCTGAAGCCGCCGGTCACGACGACGGAGCAGGCCGGCGCCTACCGCGGCCGCATCCTTGCCGCGCTGCCGGCCGGCGTGCAATTCGAGCCGCTGATGGTGCTCTACCTGACCGACAACACGCCGCCGGAAGAAATCCGCAAGGCCAAGGCAAGCGGCTTCGTCAAGGCAGTCAAGCTGTATCCGGCCGGCGCCACCACCAATTCCGACGCCGGCGTCACCGATCTGCGCAAGTGCTACAAGACGCTGGAAGTACTGCAGGAAGTCGGCATGCCTTTTCTGGTCCATGGCGAAGTCACCGACCCGGCGATCGACATTTTCGATCGCGAAGCCGTTTTCATCGATCGCGTCATGACGCCGCTGCGCAAAGACATGCCGGAACTGAAGGTGGTCTTCGAGCACATCACCACCAAGGATGCCGCCGACTACGTCATGGCGTCGGCAGGACCGACGGCGGCGACGATCACCGCGCATCACCTGCTGTACAACCGCAATGAAATTTTCAAGGGCGGCATCCGTCCTCATTACTACTGCCTGCCTGTGCTGAAGCGCGAGACGCATCGCCAGGCGCTGGTCGCCGCGGCGATTTCCGGCAGCGACAAGTTCTTCCTCGGCACCGATTCGGCGCCGCACGCCAAGGGCCTGAAAGAGCATGCCTGCGGTTGCGCCGGCTGCTATACCGCGCTGCATGCGCTGGAGCTGTACGCGCAAGCTTTCGATCAGGCCGGCGCGCTGGACAAGCTCGAAGCCTTCGCCAGCTTCAACGGTCCGGCCTTCTACGATTTGCCGCGCAACGAAGGTACGGTTACTTTGCGTCGCGAAAGCTGGACGATCCCGGCGGAGCTGCCGATGGGCGACGCGACCGTCGTGCCGCTGAACGGCGGCGAAACCATGAATTGGAAGATGGCCTGAGCGAGTTTGCTCGGCAGCGATTAATTTTTACGGGGATGCCTATCCATGCAATTCGTCGATCGACTGATTACTGATCTGGACAAGGCTTTGCGCGTGGTCAGCGGCGTGGTGGCGTCATCGCGTCCGAACCCGGCAGCCCATGTCGGCGACGCCGCGATGAGCGACGAAGAGAAGTTGCACAGCGCCGGCCTGATGCGGGTCAACCACGTCGGCGAAGTGTGCGCACAGGCTTTGTACGACGCGCAGGGGCGTTTTGCCCAGGCACAGGCGTTGAAGCAGCAATTCGCCCATGCCGGCATCGAGGAAGAAGACCATCTGGCGTGGACCGCCGAGCGTTTGCGCGAGCTCGGTTCGCATACCAGTCTGCTCAATCCCTTGTGGTACGCCGGTTCGTATGTGCTCGGCACTATCGCCGCGCGCGTGGGCGATGCGCGCAATCTGGGTTTCGTTGCCGAAACCGAGCGTCAGGTGGAGTTGCACCTGATCAGCCATCTGGAAAAACTGCCGCCGCAAGATGCCAAATCGCGCGCCATCGTCGATCAGATGCGCAAGGATGAAGCGGCGCACGGCGCAGCGGCGAAAGCCCTTGGTGCGGCTGAGATGCCGGCGCCGATTCGGGGCGTGATGAAAATGATGTCCAGAGTCATGACCACGGTGGCTTACCGCATATGAAAAACAGGGCGCAAAGCCCTGTTTTATTTTGTATCCCCGGTTCCGCTGCAAACGGAGAGAGATGGGGGACGTTTACTGTTGCGTCTGGGCCTGCACTTCGTCGCTGAGGTCGTCGACGATCTCGAAAGAGTGTGTCATTTCCGCAGTCTTTTCCAGCATGATGGATGCCGAACAATATTTGTCATGCGACAACTTGATGGCGCGCTCGACAACATTCGGCTTCAGGTTGCGGCCGCGCACCGTGAAATGAAAGTGGATCTTGGTGAAGACCTTGGGATCCTGTTCCGCGCGTTCCGACTTCAGCGTCACTTCGCAGCCGCGAATATCCTGGCCGCTTTTGCGCAAAATCACCACCACGTCGTAAGCCGTGCAGCCGCCGGTGCCGAGCAGCACCACTTCCATCGGGCGCGGCGCCAGGTTGCGGCCGCCGCCGTCCGGGGCGCCGTCCATCGCCACCACGTGGCCTGAGCCGGTTTCAGCCAAGAAGGTCATGCCGGAAAGACCGGTCCAGCGTACTGTGCATTCCATGTGCGTTCTCGCAGGGTAATTAGAGGGAGGCGGCTATTGTAACTTTTTCGGGAAATCCGGTCTGGAGCGGATAGGGCCGGGGTAGAGTAAATAGGCAAAAAAATGCATATTGCAAAGCAGCAAAAAGACTTACTTTTATTTAACTTTTAATTGACTCATAGAGGAGAAATTAAATCTTGCGCTGCACAATTCTGTTTGCTATATTGGATTCACTGATTGACGTTTCGACGCAATCAAACCTTGTCTCCTCCACCCTCCTCCTTTGGTGTGGATTTAAACCCGAAACCCTCGTTTCGGGTTTTTTTTGTCCGTAACGGCCCGGCGTCCTGCGAGCCTCCTCATAGACGAATGTGCTGAAAAGTCCACGGTACAAGGCCAGGCCAATAAAGGGTTTGACGCTAAGTCCTTGAAAAGGCTATAATTCTCGGCTTTCCGTGCGCTCTGGGAAAGACAACAAGGAAGAGTCTGCGTTGGTATGACGAATACGAAGCATAGGATCAGCATCGTTTCGGTAGCCGCAGAACCGCCAAATTGAGCGTTTATTTAATTACATTAGGAAGTCATCATGAAAACCTTTTCCGCTAAAGCCCATGAGGTAAAGCGCGAGTGGTTCGTGATTGACGCGACGGACAAAGTCCTCGGACGTGTTGCCAGCGAAGTGGCACTCCGACTGCGCGGCAAGCACAAACCAGAATTTACTCCGCACGTCGACACGGGCGATTTCATCGTCGTGATCAATGCCGGCAAACTGCGTGTCACTGGCACCAAAGCAACTGAAAAGACGTACTACCGTCACAGCGGCTACCCAGGCGGCATCTACGAAACCAATTTCCTGAAAATGCAACAGCGTTTTCCAGGTCGCGCGCTGGAAAAAGCGGTCAAGGGCATGCTGCCCAAGGGCCCGCTCGGCTACGCGATGATCAAGAAGCTGAAGGTTTATGCAGATGGCAACCATCCGCACGCTGCTCAGCAACCCAAAGCACTCGAACTCTAAGGAATAGACATGATCGGTAACTACAATTACGGAACCGGCCGTCGCAAGAGTGCAGTGGCTCGCGTTTTCATCAAGTCCGGCTCGGGCAAGATCGTCGTCAACGGCAAGCCAGCGAATGAATATTTTTCGCGCGAAACCGGTCTGATGGTGATTCGTCAACCACTGGAGCTGACCAACAACGTCGAGCGCTTCGACATCATGGTCAACGTCCACGGCGGCGGTGAATCCGGCCAGGCTGGTGCTGTTCGTCACGGCATCACCCGCGCTCTGATCGACTACGATGCAACACTGAAGTCGGAACTGTCCAAGGCAGGCTTCGTTACTCGTGATGCACGTGAAGTCGAACGTAAGAAGGTTGGTCTGCGCAAAGCACGTCGCGCAAAGCAATTCTCGAAGCGTTAATCACGACGCGTGCTGTTTCAGCACAACGAAAAGCCGCTAGCGACAAGCTTGGCGGCTTTTTGCATTTTGCGGGCCGTGTTTGCGTGGCTCAGGAAGGGGCGGCTGCAGTGTCGTCAGCCTCGGTTCCATTTCGGTATCAACGTTATTTTTCCGCCTTATTCGCGCTTTGAATCGAAGCAGTTTGGGGTAATGTGGCAGAAATATTCTCCTGTTAAAATAAAACGCTCTCGGGCACGCTCTTTCAGCAAGGAAAACACATGATCAAGGTAGGTATCGTCGGCGGCACAGGATACACAGGCGTGGAGTTGCTGCGCTTGTTCGCCATGCACCCGCAGGTGCAATTGCAGGCAGTGACGTCGCGCAAAGAAGACGGCATGCCGGTTGCCGACATGTATCCGTCGCTGCGCGGCCGCGTCGATATCGCTTTTTCTTCTCCTGACAATGCCCGGCTGAACGATTGCGACGTGGTTTTCTTTGCCACGCCGCACGGTGTCGCCATGGCGCAGGCACCAGAGCTGCTGGCTGCCGGCGTCAAGGTCATCGACCTGGCGGCGGACTTCCGTCTGCAAGACATTGCTGCGTTCGAGAAGTGGTACAAGATGCCGCACAGCTGCCCGGAGCTGCTGAAGGAAGCTGCTTACGGCCTGCCGGAGCTCAATCGCGAAAACATCAGGAAGGCGCGCCTCATCGGCAATCCAGGTTGCTATCCGACCACCATGCAGTTGGGTTACGCGCCGCTGCTGAAGGCCGGCGTGATCGATGCGTCGCATCTCATCGCCGATTGCAAATCGGGTGTGTCGGGCGCCGGACGCAAGGCGGAAATCGCTACCCTGTTTTCGGAAGCCTCGGACAACTTCAAAGCCTACGGCGTGTCGGGCCATCGCCACTCGCCGGAAACCCTGGAGCAATTGGGCAAGCTGACCGACGACAAAGTCGGCCTGCTGTTCACGCCGCATCTGGTGCCGATGATCCGTGGCATGCATTCCACGCTGTATGCGCGCCTGACCAGGGAAATCGACAACGCCGCCTTGCAAGCCTTGTTCGAGGACGCCTACAAGAATGAGCCTTTCGTCGACGTCATGCCGTTCGGTTCGCACCCGGAAACACGCACCACGCGCGCCTCCAACATGTTGCGCATCGCCTTGCACCGTCCGGACAACGGCGACACCGTGGTGGTGCTGGTGGTGCAGGACAATCTGGTCAAGGGCGCTTCCGGCCAGGCGGTGCAATGCATGAACCTGATGTTCGGACTGGAAGAAACCACCGGTCTGCTGCACGTCCCCGTTTTACCGTGAAATACAGGCTGTGGGTTCGGCGCATGTCGATTTCAGCGCCGAAGATGACGATCAAGCGCCACATGCCGTGGCCGCTGCGGGCACTGATTCTGGCGGTTGTTATCGGCGTGGGCGGCGCGATGGCCATGTGGGCCTACGATCTGGGGCGCAACAATTTCTCGGGGTTGAATCCCGATGGCATGCGCGACCGGGTCGATGCCTTGTCGGAGCAGATCAAGAAGCTCAATGCCGAGCGCGACCAGTTTTCCACCACGGCCAATGCCGCGGAAAGCCAGCTCAACATAGAGCGTTCGGCGCAGGCGCAACTGGCCGGGCAGATCAAGACACTCGAGGCGGAAAATGCTAAGCTGAAAGAAGATCTCTCTTTCTTCCAAAGCTTGCTCCCGACCAATGTGGGCGCCGATGGCGTCACCATACAGCGTTTGAAAGCCGAGATTGTCGCGCCGAACCAGGTGCGTTACCAGTTGCTCGCCATTCAGGGTGAAAAAGGCCGGCAGTTCGTGGGGAATGTGCAGTTCAGCGTTACGGTGTTGCAGGGGGGCAAAAGTGTTATTATCAACTTCCCCGAGCAAAACGCCACGGATCTCGCGCGCTATAAGCTCGCATTCAAGTACTATCAACGGGTCGACGGTGTCTTGACGCTTCCCGAAGGTGCAACCATCAAGTCGATTCAGGCTCGCGTTCTCGAAAGAGGCCAGACGCGAGCTCAGCAATCCGTGAATTTGTGAGGTGAATCATGTTGGGACGTAAATCCAAAAGCACCATCGACAGCCTGATCGGCATTTCCACCAGTATCCAGGGCGACGTCCATTTCAAGGGCGGCCTGCGTATTGACGGCCATATCAAGGGCAACATCAATGCCGAAGCGGGCCAGCCTAGCGTGCTGGTCATTTCCGAGCATGCCAAGATCGTCGGCGAGATTCGCGCCGTGCACCTGATCGTCAATGGGGAGATCATCGGCGACGTGCATTCGGTCGAACTCCTTGAATTACAGCCGAAAGCCCGCATAACTGGAGATGTCTACTACAAGGCTCTGGAAATGCATGGCGGCGCGCTGGTATCCGGCAAGCTCAGCCACGGGCAGACCGAAGAGGCGCCGGTGCTCAAACTGGCGGCTTCGGCCGGCGGCGATGCATGAATTTCCCATAAGCCTTATAATCACTCCATTGTCCGCTGATTAGCAGGAGCTTACTATGAATGCCGTTGCAGAAATTCCAGAAACATCGATTCCATCGCCAATGATCTTTTCCGACAGCGCCGCCGCCAAGGTTGCGCAACTGATCGAAGAAGAAGGCAACCCCGACCTGAAGTTGCGCGTGTTCGTGCAAGGCGGCGGCTGCTCGGGCTTCCAGTATGGTTTCACCTTTGATGAAATCGTCAACGAAGACGACACCACCATGACCAAGAACGGCGTGCAATTGCTGATCGACTCGATGAGCTATCAGTACCTGGTCGGTGCGGAGATCGATTACAAGGATGACCTGGAAGGCGCGCAATTCGTGATCAAGAATCCGAACGCAACGACCACTTGCGGTTGCGGTTCGTCGTTCTCGGCTTGATTCGCCAGGATATCTGACCGGGAAACAACAGTTTTAACCGTTTCTTCAGACATAAAAAAGGACGCTCAGGCGTCCTTTTTTATTTTCCGCATTTCCTGCCTGGTCATTTGATCGCAGCGAAAGCGGTGCGTGCAGCGGCAATGGTCGCTTCAATCACGGCATCGTCATGCTGAGCCGAAACAAATCCCGCCTCAAATGCCGACGGCGCCAGATAAACGCCGGCATCCAGCATGGCGTGGAAGAACACGTTGAATTTGTCCTTGTTGCCTTGCATGACTTCGGCATAGCTGACCGGCACCGTCGATGCGAAGTACAGGCCGAACATGCCGCCCACGGTGTCGGCCGAGAACGTCACGCCGGCGGCCCTGGCAGCCTCGCAGAGGCCGTCGGCGAGCTTGCGGGTCTGCGTACCAAGCCGGGTGTAGAAATCGGCTTCCTGGACGATCTGCAGCGTTGTCAGGCCGGCAGCGACCGTCACCGGGTTGCCGGACAGCGTGCCGGCCTGATAAACGCCGCCCAGCGGCGCCAGGTGCTTCATGATGTCGGCGCGGCCGCCGAAGGCTGCAACCGGCAAGCCGCCGCCGATGACCTTGCCCAATGCGGTCAGGTCGGGAGTGATGCCGTACAACGACTGCGCGCCGCCCAGGGCCACGCGGAAGCCCGACATGACTTCATCGAAAATCAGGATGGCGCCGTACTTGGTGCAGAGGCGGCGCATGGTGTGGAGGAATTCCGGTGTCGCACGCACCAGGTTCATGTTGCCGGCGACCGGCTCGACGATCACACAGGCGATTTCATTGCCGGCGGCCTCGAAGGCATCTTCCAGTTGTTGCGTGTTGTTGTAATCCAGCACAAGCGTGTGCTTGACGAAATCTTCCGGCACGCCGGAGGACGTCGGATTGCCGAACGTCAACAAGCCGCTGCCGGCTTTTACCAACAGGGAATCCGCGTGACCGTGGTAGCAACCCTCGAACTTGACGATCTTGTCGCGTTTGGTGGCGCCGCGCGCCAGGCGCAGGGCGCTCATGGTCGCTTCGGTGCCGCTGGACACCAGGCGCACCTGCTCGATCGACGGCACCAGTTTGCAAATCTCTTCGGCCATCTCGATCTCGCCTTCGGTCGGCGCGCCGAAGCTCAGGCCGCGCGCGGCGGCTTCTTGTACCGCCTGCACCACTTTCGGATGGGCATGACCGACAATCGCCGGGCCCCAGGAACCGATGTAGTCGATGTAGCGACGGTCTTCGGCATCCCAGAAATAGGGGCCTTGCGCCCTGGTGATGAAGCGCGGCGTGCCGCCGACCGAGCGGAAGGCGCGTACCGGCGAGTTGACGCCGCCGGGCGTGGTTTGTTGAGCGCGCGCGAACAGGGATTCGTTGGTGGTGCCGGAGCTTTGCAGGTTCATACGGGAATGTGGGAAAAGTGTCAGTTGGTTTCGTCCGATTCGCGCGCCCAGAAGTAGCGGTCGGGAATCAGCTTGCCCATGCCCAGGCGTTGCGCATGGGCAAGAGCGGCGAGGGTGAATTCCTGGGCTTCGGAGACGGCCTCCGGAATTTCCAGGCCATTGGCCAGCATCGCGCAGATGGCCGCGGACAAGGTCGTGCCGGCGCCGGTAAACGAACCCGGCAGGCGTTGCCAGCTGTCGCGGCGGATGACGCCGGTATCGTCGAACAACGCATTGACGACCTCGTGCATCTCGCCGGGCATGCCGGTGACGAAGAGATATTCGCAGCCCATTTCAATGATGCGCGTGGCATCGAGCTGCAAGGCATCGCCGGGAACCGGTTCGCGCCAGGTTTCCGCCAGGCGGTTCAGCTCCACCGCGGAGGCCAGCATCAGCGTGGTTTGCGGGATCAGCAGCTCGCGAATGGCGATCAGGTTGTCGTCATCGTCGCCATCCTGTGCGGGCATGGCGGTGATGAAAGGATCCAGAATCAGGGGGATGTCGGGATAATCGGAGACGATTTCGGCAATGGCGGAAATGTTTTCGATGCTGCCCACCGCGCCAACCTTGAATGCCGCCACCGGCATGTCTTCGAGAATCACGCGCGCCTGGTCGGCCATCCAGTCGACGTCGATCACCTGGATATCCTCGATACGCGCCGTATCGCTGACCAGCAGGGACGTGATGATGGACAAGCCATGGCAGCCCATGGCGGCAAAGGTGGCGAGATCGGCCTGGATGCCGGTGGCACCGACAGGATCGGCTGCGCCAAAAGTTAATATCAGGGGAGAAGTTTGGTTTTGCACGACGAGTAGATTAAGATATCTGGTTTACCATTTTACTTGATTGATTTGAGGGATAGTCAGCCGTGAGCGATAGCAAAACAGAATTTAAGACCTGGATGTGCCTGATCTGTGGTTGGGTCTACGACGAAGAGGCCGGCCTGCCGGACGAAGGCATTGCTCCCGGCACGCGCTGGGAAGACGTGCCCATCAACTGGACCTGTCCTGAATGCGGCGCCCGCAAGGAAGATTTCGAGATGGTTGCGCTCTAAATCCGCCATCAATCCAGCCACGGATTCCTGTCGTGCCGCCAGGCCTGCTTTCCCGCCAAATAAGGGTGGAAGGCGGGCCTGTTCAGTTTATGGCCTGCTTCCCGTTTTGTTATAGTCGGCCCACAGACCTTTATCGGTCGGCATCGCAGAGGGAATCAATGTCCGATATCGCACAGCAAGGCCCCCTCGCCATCCTTGTCGTTGACGACAGCGCCACCATACGGCGTTCCGCCGATCTGTTCCTTCGCCAGGCAGGTCATCGGGTGGTTCTTGCCGTTGATGGATTCGACGCTCTCGCCGTCATCGCCGACAGCAATCCCGACCTGGTTTTTTGCGACATCCTGATGCCGGCGCTGGATGGCTATCAGACTTGTGCGTTAATTAAAAAAAATGCAAGATTTCATGCAACTCCGGTTGTGATGCTATCGTCCAAGGACGGTCTGTTTGATCGGGCGCGCGCCGCAGTCGTCGGTGCGACCGCGTTCATGACCAAGCCGTTTTCGGAAGAGAGGTTGCTGGAGGCAGTCAATACTCATGCCAAGGGTCGCCCTACCGCCGTTGAGTCCTGATCAGCGTACTTTCAAGCAAGGAGCAATGGCTCGATGAGGATAAAGAAAATACTTGTCGTCGACGATTCACCGACGGACCGCTACCTGCTGGCGGACATCCTGATCAAGAAAGGATTTGAGGTCGACACGGCCGATGATGGCGATGTGGCGCTCAATAAAATGCGACTATCCGAGCCGCAATTGATCTTGATGGATATCGTCATGCCGGGAAAAAACGGATTTCAGATCACACGCCAGATTGCACGCGATCCCGATCTGAAACACATTCCGGTGATGATATGCAGCATCAAAGGGCAGGAGACGGACCGCATCTGGGCTTTGAGCCAGGGGGCGTGCGACTATATCGTCAAGCCGGTCAACGCGGATGAGTTGGTGGCCAAGATTGCGGCCCTTGCGCAATAGGAGCGACTACAGTCGGCCGGAAGCAGGAAGAAGAGGAGCGATGGCGCAAGAAGAGGTAACGAATTTGCCGCCGGAACAATGGAAGAGCAGTCGCCTGCGCGACTTCCAGGCGCGCTTGCTGGAGCGCATGGAAGCCGCTCGCGATGGTTCCGGCATGCGCGACGGCCGCCTTGGCGTTGTCGTGGGTGACCGGCATTGCCTGCTCGATCTGCGTGAAGCAAGCGAGATCGCCAACTTCATGCCGGTGACCAAGGTGCCGCTGACCAAGGACTGGTATCTGGGGCTGGCCAACGTGCGCGGCAACCTGATTGGCGTCGTCGATCTGGAGAGATATCTGGGCGGCGAGCAGCAAGCATGGGGTAAGGAGAGTCGCGTCATCGTTGTTTCCACCGTACTGTCGGGGACCAGTGGTTTCATGGTGTCGCGCGTGCTGGGTTTGCGGCATATTCAGGAAATGACCTTGCTGCATGGCATGGATGACGCATCCGAAATCAGCACGGGAAAGCGCTATCTCGATCGGAACCAGCAGGAGTGGATTGAAATCAGCCTTGCCGCCATCATTGGCGACGCGCGGTTTTTGCAGGTCGGTTTATGAGCGTGCGGCATTCCGCTAAGGAGTCTCAGTGATGGCATTCAAGCTGCCTCAGTTGTCAAAAAACAAAACGACCGCACCGGCAGAGAGCCTTGCAAGCGCGTCAGCGACCGTCAGTGCCACGGCGGAAAAATACATACAGCGCTACCAGCACACGCGCCTGCCTTTTATCGGTCGGCAATCCCTGCGCGCGCAAACGCGCATTTTGCTGTTGTTGCTGATACTCGCCCTGGTCTCCATGTTCTTCTTCCTTTGGCTGGGGTCGAAGCATTACATTCATGCGAGTCTTCAGGCGCACATCACCAGCGATCTGGTCATGCACTCGCAGCGCATCGGCAAGGCGGTACCCAACGCCATCCAGGGCAATCGTGAAGCCTTCAATCAGTTGAGCGAAAGCCGCCGGGAATTCAACCAGGGCATCAGCGTGCTGACACTGGGCGGCGAATACCAGGGATATGCGATACGCAAGCCCGAACCGGAGATGCGCGCGGTGCTGACCGATGTCCAGAAAATCTGGGATCACACCGACAAGGCCGCCACTACGATACTCAAGCTGCAGCCCGAGCTCACCGGATTTGGCGTCACCCTGGCGCGCCTGCGTTCCTTGTCTCCTCCTTTGCTTGACCTGAGCGAACAGATCTCCATGCTGCAATCGCAAGGCGGCAATTCTCCGCGTGAAATCGCCGCTGCCGGCCAACTGGTGCTGCTGACCTTGCGGCTGGGGCGCAGCGCCAATGAATTCCTGACTTCCGAAGGCGTCAATCCGGAGACCGCCTTTCTTCTTGGCAAAGACGTCAACACCTTTCGCGACATCATTGACGGTTTCCTCAACGGCAGCGAGATCCTCGGTCTGACCGCGGTGCGCAACAAAGATGTGCGCGACAAACTGAGCGAACTGGAAAAAGTGTTCGGCGAATATCAGCCGCTGGTCGCCAACATCCTCGGCAACCTGCAAAACTTCATCGCCGCCAAACAATCGGAGCAACTGGTCTTTCTCGAGAACGAAACGCTCAAGCAACATCTGACCGTCTTGCAAAACGACTACCGACTGGCCCAGGAAACACGCTCCTGGACGTTCTGGATCATGCTGCTGTCGATGCTGATGGCCCTGATTTGCGGCATCGGCATCGCCTGGGTGCAATTGCAAAGCAGCCGGCGCAACGCCGAAGAGGCCGAGCTGCGGCGTCAGGAAGCCGAGGCGCAACGATTGCATGCGCAGCAGCAGGAAGAGCGCGCCATGCGCACCAACGCCATCAATCAGGCCGCCATCCTGCGCTTGATGAGCGAGTTGCAAAAGGTGGCGGACGGCGATTTGACGGTGCACACGACCGTATCGGAAGACATCACCGGCGCAATTGCCGATTCCGTCAACTACACCGTCGAGGCTTTGCGGGGGCTGGTCGGGCAGGTCACGCGCACCGCGTCGCAGGTCGCGGGTGCATCCAACAAGGTCAAGGACAACACGCAGCAGTTGACCACCGCGGGTCAAATCCAGGCGCGCAGAATTCATGAAACGGGACAATCCATGCTGGAAATGTCGGTCCAGATCACCGACGTCTCGATCTCGGCAAACAAGTCCGCCGATGTCGCGCGGCATTCCGTGGTGGTGGCTGAACGCGGCGCCAAGGCGGTGGAAGACGCCGTCAAGGGCATGAATGAAATCCGTGAACAGATTCAGGAAACCTCCAAGCGCATCAAACGCCTGGGCGAATCCTCGCAGGAGATCGGCGAAATTACCGAGCTGATTTCCGACATCACCGAACAGACCAACGTGCTGGCGCTGAATGCCGCCATCCAGGCGGCTTCCGCAGGCGAGGCCGGGCGCGGGTTCTCCGTTGTCGCCGAAGAAGTGCAGCGACTGGCGGAGCGGTCCAGCGCCGCAACGCGCCAGATCGGCGCACTGGTGCGCATGATCCAGGCGGACACGCACGATGCCGTCGCGGCGATGGAAAAATCGACCGCCGGCGTGGTGGAAGGCGCCAAACTGTCGGATGCCGCCGGCGCTTCGCTGTTCGATATCCGGCATGTGTCCAATCAACTGGCGGAACTGATCCAGGAAATTTCTTCTTCGACGGGAGAGCAAGCCACGTCGGCCAACAGCGTCGCACAGAATATTCAGAACATCCTCTCTGAAAACGAAAGCATCGAGCGCCGTCGCGAAGAAGTGGTTTCGCTGCTCAATGAACTGAATGATCTCGCCGAATTGCTCAAGAATTCGGTATCTCGCTTCCGGGTAACGATTTCCTGACGCTCGCTCCGCGATATTCAACGCCCCGATGTCAAACGCCATCATGCATCCCCATCCAGACAGCCAGGATTTCTCCGATATGCAGACCGAGGAAATGCCCGGTGGTCTGACAATACTGGCACCGGCGTTGAAGAGCGCGATGCTTGAGACGCGCCAGTTGCTGGAGGCGGCAAGGACTGCCGAAGACATCGCTCGGATTCGCGTCACCCTGCAAAAAATCACGCAGGCGCTGAACTTCGTCGATGAACCGTCGCTGGCCGTTTTTTTTAACGCCATGGCGCTGGTGCTTGCTGCCGAACAGGACGGTAGCGCTCGCTCCGAAAGGGCCCAGGTCGCAGAGAGCGCCTGCGTATCCTTGTTGCACTATCTGGACGATCTGACCGCGGATTCGGTGCCGCATCCATTGCCGCATCCATTGCGTTTGTTCCACGCCTATAAAGCACTGCTTGCGACAACAGGCCAGGAAAGAATTCATCCGGTCGATCTGGTTTTTCCGAAACCCATCAGCGACAACGACTTGCGGTTTCCCTGTTCCGACGAAGCGGCTCCCGAGTTATCCGAAACCACTCTGGCGGCATGCCGGACCGAGTTCGAGAGTTCGCAGCTGAATTATCTGCACGCAACGGACGCGAACGTCGGCGCACCTTTCTTGCAGCGCATGGCCGACGTCATTGGCAAAGTCGTCAATATGGTTGTCGTCTCGCACCACAAGAACTTCTGGCGCACCATCGAGGCGGCCGTCATGCTGTTCGCCGGCGGCGGCATCGACGTCGACCAGTACGCCAAAAAATTCCTGGGACAGGTCAATTTGCAACTGCGGCGCCTCGTGAGCGACATGCGTGAAGGCGATGCGCGGTTGCTGCGCGAGGGCCTTTTTTTCATTGCACTGGCCCCTGCTGCGAATGAAGCCGCGCGCGCGATCAAACAAGCCAACGCGTTGCCGGAGATACAGCAGGCAGACTATCAGCAGCCATGTTACGCCGCTATCGATGCGGTGCAGGCAGCATCCGCAACATCCGCAACATATGCAGCGCCGGCCGTCCGCGATCCTGGCCAGATTGCGCTGGCCGAACTGGAGGGCGCGCTCGGCCGCACCGAGGCCTTGATCGAAAGCAGTTTCAATAAAGCGTACAGCCAGGCTGAAGCGGCAAGAGTGGCAAAGGCGATTCGCGAACTTGCCGGTGTCGCAGAACGCCTGAAGCTGGATGTTCCGGCCCAAATGCTCGGTGCGGACGCACTCAGGATAGAAAATGCTTCCGGCGCGGATGAAGCTGCGACCTTGCAACCGGCGGCATTAAAAAGCGCCATCTATAACCTTGCCGCATTGAGTTTGTCCCTGCCCCTGATGCGGCGTGACGGCGTGATTCCTTATCGGGGAAAGCAATCAGAGGTCGCGCATACGGAGAGCGATGCTCCTTCGCTGGCCGCCAAGACTGCGCAGCCGGAGCAGCGTGAAGAAGTCGAATCGCCTGCGCCAGGCCTTGCCGCAGGCACCGCCTCGGAAGAACCGGTCGATGAAGATGTCGATCCCGAGTTTCTGGATATCTTTCTGACGGAAGCCGAAGAGATCCTGGACAACATGGATAACACGCTGGCAGCTTCACGCGGCGCGCCGGACGATATGGCGCACGTCGGCGCATTGCGGCGCGGTTTTCATACGCTCAAGGGCAGCAGCCGCATGGTTGGCTTGAATGCCTTGAGCGACGGCGCCATGGCGATCGAAACCTTCCTGAACGAGTGGTTGACGCAAGCGACGCCGGGAAGCACCGACGCATATGCCTTGCTTGAGCATGCGAAGCGGGAGATGACCGGCTGGATCGGCGAGTTCAGGGAACGCGGAAAATCCGCGCGACGCCCCGATGCATTGATCGAGGCAGTCGAACAAGCGAGGCAAGGAAAGAGCATGGACGGCGCAGAGACGGACGTTGAGACCACGTCGCCAGCCGTTGCCGGCGAGGAGCAATCCGTCCGCATCGGCGAGATGGAAATACCGGCGCAACTGCACCTGGTTTATTGCAAGGAGTCGGCAAGCTTGCTGGCCACAATCAGTTCGCATCTCGAGCAGTGGCAGGAGATTCTGCCGACTGCGGTGGCGCCGGAAGTGCTGCGCGCAACGCATTCGCTCAAGAGCAGTTCGGCGTCGGTGCAATTTGCGGCGCTCAACACATTGGCGCAAGCGCTGGACGACGTCATCCAATGCATTGCACATTTTCCTGGCGCGCTTGACGCCAATGTCTCCGCCAGCCTGCTGCAGATCGTGCGTCAATTGCAAACCATGCAGCAGATGTTTGCATCGCGCCGGATGCCTCCCGCGCGCGCGGATTTGCAACAGCAATTGCATGCCTTGCTGGACGGAATGAAGCTGCTCCGTCGGGAAGCCTCGCCGGATGTCCCTGGCCAAGGTCATCCGCTCACCGCCGTCTCGCCGGAAGAAGATTCCGCCGATGCCGGGGCCGATCTTATCGATCCTGAGTTGCTTGAGATATTCCTGGAAGAAGGCAGGGATCTCCTGCCTCAGATAGGCGAAAGCCTGCACAAGCTGCAAAAATCGCCGGATAGTCGCGGGTTGATTCAGTATCTTCTGCGACCGCTGCACACGATCAAAGGCAGCGCCCGCATGGCCGGTGCAATGCGCCTCGGCCAGCACATGCACGAATTGGAATCCAGGATCGACGAGATGGTGCGCACCGGTACGCCATCGGTCATGCAGATCGACGACTTGCTGGCGCGTTACGATCACGGCTTGCAATTGTTCGAAGCGCTCCAGACTCCCTTGGCAGTACCGCCGATGTCGCCTTTGTTCGCACCCGACGAGCAAGGCGCGGACAAACCTGCGGTGCAGGTCGTCTTGACGGGAAGCGACGCCGCAGGATCGTCCGAGGCCGATATCGGAAAAACCGTCAATGCCGCGCCGCTGGTGCGCATTCGCGCGGGCATCCTGGACAGTTTGCTCAATCAGGCCGGGGAGATCTCCATTTCACGCTCAGGGCTGGAGTCCGAAGTCGACGTGCTGCGCCAGCATCTGGCCGATCTGGGCGGCAATGTCGCGCGGCTGACGACGCAGTTGCGCGAAGTGGAAATCCAGGCCGAAATCCAGATTGCGGCTTCCAACCAGCGCCAGCCGCAGAACCAGCATTTCGATCCGCTGGAGTTCGACCGCTTTACCCATCTGCAGGAAATGACGCGCATGCTGGCGGAGAGCGTCAACGATGTCGCCTCGTTGCAAAAGAACCTGCTGGAGACCGTCGATCATGCGCAGAACAGCCTGACGCAGCAGGCCCGGCTCACCCGCGAAATGCAGCAGGAACTGATGCGGGCGCGCATGGTGCAGTTCCGCGGCGTGGAAGAGCGGCTGCACCGGCTGGTGCGCCAGATGGCGAAGGAAACCGGCAAGGAGCTGGAGCTGGAAATTCGCGGAAGCGCCGTCGAAGTGGACCGCAGCATTCTGGAAAAAATGGTCGGACCGTTTGAACATCTGTTGCGCAACGCCGCGGCGCACGGCATTGAAACGGCCGAGCAAAGGCGCAAGGCCGGCAAGCCGGCCGTTGGGCGCTTGTCGCTGGAGATCAGCCAGGAAGGTTATGAAGTCATGATCTGCCTGTCCGACGACGGCCAGGGACTGGATCTGGCGGGCATTCACGAGAAGGCGGTGCGTCTCGGGTTGATCGACGCCGGCCAGGTGCTGTCGGACACGGAGCTGACCGGCATGATCTTTCAGCCGGGATTCACCACCAGCGCCGACGTGACGGCCATCGCCGGACGCGGCGTCGGCATGGACGTGGTGCGCTCCGAAGTCGCCTCGCTGGGCGGTCGCATCAGTATCGACACGGTCGCCGGCGAAGGCGCGACCTTCATTATCCATCTGCCGCTGTCGCTGGCCGTTACCCAGGTCGTGTTGCTGGAGTTGGGCGAGCAAACCTACGCCATCCCGTCGCTTCTGGTCGAACAGGTCTTGCAATTGAAAGCCGCCGAGCAGGCCGAGGTGTTCCGCGAGGGCAGTCTCGACTGGCACGGTCGCAAGTTGCCCATGCATTATCTGCCCGTCTTGCTGGGCGAAGACAAAGGCGTGCCGGCGGGGCAGACTTTGTCGATCCTGGTGGTCAAGAGCGGCCATGACTTCCTCGCCATTCTGGTCGATCGCATCATCGGCAACCGCGAAGTCGTGACCAAGAACATCGGGCCGCAACTGGCCCACATGGTCGGTGTCGTCGGCGCCACGGTGCTGGGCAGCGGCAGCATTGCGCTGATCCTCAATCCCATCCAGCTGGCGCAGCGTCACGGTTATCAAAAAGTGCTGCGCCAGGTCGAGCCTGCCGCGGGCGGCGACAACAGCAACAAGAAAACCATCCTGGTGGTCGACGACTCCCTCACGGTCAGGCGCGTCATGCAGCGTTTGCTGACGCGCGAGGGATACCACGTCGTGCTGGCGACCGACGGCGTCGATGCCTTGCATCAATTGCAAGACGTGCGTCCCGACGTTGCCTTGGTCGACATTGAAATGCCGCGCATGGACGGCTTCGATCTCGCGCGCAACATTCGCGACATGAGCGGCACCGCTACGCTGCCCATCATCATGATTACCTCGCGCACCGCCGCCAAGCATCGGGAGCGCGCCATGGAGCTGGGCGTCAACGAGTATCTCGGCAAGCCCTATCAGGAAAAGGTGTTGCTGGAGACGATACGTCGCCTGACCGGCGAAGATGCCGACAACATTGACGAAGTGCTGTTCGCGCAAGCGGAAGCGCCCGTATCCGACGGCGCCGCGTTGCCGGGGACGGGCGATCAGGCGCGTTGATCCGATTTGCCGAAAAAAATCAGCTATGGTCTAATCTGCCACTTCTTGTCGCGCAGACCGCGCTATCTCTGATGATTGGGTCCCAAAATTAATTCCACTCTGGTTTCCATCCTGCTTGCCACGGCGATCGCCGGGGTGGTCAGCATCACGGCTGCGGCGATTTTCTCGTTCGCTTTGTTGTCGAAGATGGTCGAGCGCCTAGTCAGCCTGTCGGTCGGCATCATGCTGTCGACGTCGTTGCTGCACGCCTTGCCGGAAGCCTTTGAATCCTCGGCCGAGCCGCACAAGTTGTTCGCCGTATTGCTGGGCGGCCTGCTGGCGTTTTTCCTGCTGGAAAAACTGTCCATCCTGCGCCATTCCCATCACCACGAAGAAGACGGTCACGGCCACCATCACGGTCATGACAAACGTGAAGCAGGCAAGGCCGGCTGGATGATTCTGGTCGGCGACGGCCTGCACAATTTCACCGACGGCATCCTGATCGCCGCGGCCTTTCTGGCGGACCCGCATCTTGGGTTGGTGACCGGCCTGGCCATCATCGCGCACGAAATTCCGCAGGAAATCGGCGACTTCATCGTGCTGCTCAATGCTGGTTTCTCGCGCACCCGCGCCTATGTTTACAACCTGATTTGCAGTCTCATGGCGGTGCTGGGCGGCGTCTTGGGATACATCACGCTGGAGCGCGGGATGGAATGGATTCCCTACGTGCTGGTGTTTGCCTCATCCGGTTTCATTTACATTGCCGTCAGCGACCTGATGCCGCAAATGCAACGCCGGGCGACGCTGCGCGAAACCATTCCGCAAGTGATCCTGATCGCGCTTGGCGTTGCCATCGTGCTGGTGCTGACCAGCCACGCGCACGCGCATTGAGATCGCCAGGCGTTAGTTGCCGGTGTGTCCTTCTTTCTCCGGCCGGCGACGCCTTCCCTGATCGCTGATTTTCTATCAGGGCTGCGGACCGGTGGCGACCGGACGAGTGGAGTCGGAACTCCATTCGCTCCACGAACCGGGATACAGTTTCGCGCCCGGCAAGCCGGCGACTTCCAGCGCCAGCAAGTTGTGGCAGGCGGTCACGCCCGAGCCGCATTGCATGATCGCGGTTTGCGGGTTATCGATCAGTGCATTCCATTCGGCGCGCAGCGTTGCCGGCGATTTGAAGCTGCCGTCGGCGGCGAGATTGTCCTTGAAGAAACGATTCTTCGCACCGGGGATATGGCCGCCGACGGCATCCAGCGTTTCGTTCTCGCCGCGATAGCGATCTGCCGCGCGCGCATCCACCACGGTCATGGCTTTGCTGTCGAGATTGTCGAGCACGCCCTCGGCATCGATGGTGGTGACCAGCGACGGCTGTTCCTGCAAGTCGCCGCGCGTGGCCGCAGGCATCTCGGTCGTCACGGCGCCGCCTTGTGCCTGCCAGGCTTGCAGGCCGCCGTCCAGCACCGCCACCTGTACATGGCCGACCCAGCGCAGCAGCCACCACAGGCGCGCCGCGAACATGCCGCCGTGGGCATCGTAAGCAACCACTTGCGTGTTGGCGTTGACGCCGATGACGCGCATGGCGTCGATGAAATCCTGGCGCTCCGGCAGCGGATGGCGGCCCTTGAATTTGCCGTCGCTGCCGGTCTTGGCGCCGGACAGTATCTGGTCCAGATGCGCAAAGCGCGCGTTGGGAATGTGGCCGGCGCGATAGGCGTCGAGGCCGGCGGCGGGATTGGCCAGGTCGTGACGACAGTCGACGATCAGCAGGTTGGCGTCGCCTGCGTGGGCGGCGAGTTCGGCGGCGGAAATGAGGGTAGCGTAGGTCATGGTTTTTCCTATACTTCGGAGGCGATCGGATCGATCGCCGGCAGATTCTTGGAGGTTTGCTGCGAGCGTTGATTGTAGAACGTGGAGACGACGCCGCTGATCAGAATGATCGCGATGCCGGCAAAACCCAGCCAGCCCGGTGCGTCTTTCCAGATCAGCATACCCCACATGCTGGCGAACACAATGCCGGTGTATTGGAGGTTGGCCGTCACCAGCGTGTTGCCGAGCCGGTAAGCGCGCGTCATGGCGATCTGGGCGATGGTCGCGGTCAGGCCGATGGTGAGGATCAGCGCCACGCCCTTGATGCTGTGCGCATGCCAGAACGGCACGCTGCCGGTGGCGATGCAGCCTGCGATGCCCGCCAGCAGGCCGGTGAAAGAGAAGTAGAACACGACGCGATATTCCGGCTCGCCAAGGAGGCCGAGCTTGCGCACCTGCAGATATACCAGCGCCGACAGCACGCCGGAAAACAAGGCGATCACGCCGCCGAGCAGTTCGTCCGGATTGATCGACGGACGCAGCAGCAAGGCGACGCCCACGAAGCTCAGCAGCACCGTGCCGGCCAGGCCCCATTCAAAACGCTTTTTTCCCTGCCACCAGGCCATGCCGAACAGCATCGCGGCAATCCAGATCGATGACATGTAGTTCAGCGTCGTGGCGGTCGCCACCGGCAGCAGGCTGAACGAGTAAAACCATAGCCACAGCGAGATCACGCCGACGCCGCCGCGGATGATGTGGTCGCGCGGGTAGGGCGTTTTCAGCGTGCCGCCCTTGATGCAGATCAGGCCGTAGATGAAGCAGACCCCGACGATGCCGCGGCAGAGCACGATTTCAGCGGTGGAGTAGTGATCGGCGGCCAGCTTGACGCAGACGCCCATGATGGAAAACAGGAAGGAGGCAACAAGCATCCAGAGGGATTGCATGACGGTACTCTATTCAAAAACGATGACAAAAAAACAGGCAGCGCGAGCTGGTGCCGGCGCTGCCTTCGGATATTGCGTTAATCGGAGGCGATGCAGAATTCGTCTGAAGCTACGGATGCTGCGAATATCGTGAGGCTACATCGTTTGCATCGCATCTTCGCTGCTTTCTGCATGCTCTCCTCCTTGGGGAAATCAGTTTTCTTGCACCGCTATCTGCGACCGGTACCATTCATGGAAATGCTGCATGCCGTCTTCCATTGGCGACTGGTACGGGCCGACTTCGCTGGTGCCGCGATCCATCAGTATACGCCGACCGGCATCCATGCGCAGGGCGATCTCGTCGTCCTCGACGCAGGTCTCCATATACGCTGCGCGTTCGGCTTCGACCATCTCGCGTTCGAACAGGGCGATTTCTTCCGGATAGTAGAACTCGACGACGTTGGTGGTTTTTTGCGGGCCGCTCGGCCACAGCGTCGATACCACCAGCACATGCGGATACCACTCGAC
Source organism: Herbaspirillum sp. CF444 (assembly GCF_000282135.1). Classification (GTDB taxonomy): domain Bacteria; phylum Pseudomonadota; class Gammaproteobacteria; order Burkholderiales; family Burkholderiaceae_D; genus Herbaspirillum. Next base: position 10,173 of record NZ_AKJW01000027.1, on the reverse strand, counting down.
CATGATGTTCGGATACAGCGTCAGCCAGATCGCGCCGTACTTCGGCGCCTGGCCGTTGCCGAAGCGCAGCACCTGCTCCTGCCACTTCTTGTAGGTCGGCGAACCGGATTTGGCCAGGCCGTGATTGACGCCCACGGTCTGCACGCTGTAGTTCTTGCCGAATTCCCATTTCAGGTCGTCGCAGCTGACGAAGCTGCCCAGACCGGGATGGAAGGGTTCGACGTGATAATCCTCCAGATAGACCTCAATGAACGTCTTCCAGTTGTAATCGCATTCGTGGACTTCGACATGGTCGAAAAGATAACCCGAGAAATCGAGGTCCTTGCTCACGCCCAATTGATTTAATTGGGCCGCGACGTCGACACCGTCCTTGCCGTTGTTCTCGAACAGCAGGCCGTTCCAGTTTTGCAAAGGTGTGTTGGACAGATTCAGGCACGGCGTTTCGCCGAAATGCGGCGCGCCGATCAGGTCGCCCTTGAGGTCGTAGGTCCAACGGTGCAGCGGGCAGACGATATTGCGCGCGTTGCCGCGCCCGTCCAACATTTTGGCTTGACGGTGGCGACAGACGTTGGAAAGCAGATCGATGCCTTGCGCGTTGCGCACCAGCATGCGACCTTCGTTTTCCCATGGCAGCGTTGCATAGTCGCCGACATTGGGCACCATCAATTCATGGCCGGCGTAGCGCGGGCCCTTCTGAAACAATTGGTGAATTTCGCGCTTGAAAAGCGCCGCGTCAAAATAGACGCCTACCGGCAATTGCGCATTTGAGCGCGCCAGTTTGGCAAAAGTAGCAAGATCGGACATCTCCGCCCCCAAATTAATTTGCACCAACCTAAGAGAGAAAGAATCCGCAAAAACCTGGGTTCAAATGATATGAAGAGGAAATTTTGGACAGAACCGTGGATAGTACCATAAAACCGGGATATCAGGAGCGTTCGACCGTGTAAATCACCATCAAGTTCGCGTTCGAACGCCTATCTGTGGCGGTTTGCACTAAAATAACGGGCTATATTCGAAATCAGCCACTATGCCAAAAAATCCTGTCAAAGCCAGCTCTCCCGCCTCGTTTGAAGAAGCCATGGAAGAGCTGGAACAACTGGTCGTCCAGATGGAAGCGGGCGAACTGCCGCTGGAAGCATCCGTCGCGGCATACAAGCGGGGTGCCGAACTGGTCAAGTTCTGCGCCGCCCAGCTGGACAAGGTCGACAGCCAGGTCAAAGTACTCGAGGGCGACATGCTCAAGCCGCTGGCCGCCGGGTCTTCCGACGATGAGGACCGCGAATGAACGCCAGAATCGGTGCCTCCTCGTCCTTGTCCTCGTCCTTTCTGGACTGGATGCAGCATGTCCAGTCGGGCATGGAAACCACGCTCGACACCTGGCTGCCGCCGGAAACTCACATGCCGGCCCGCCTGCACCAGGCCATGCGCTACACCGCGCTGGACGGCGGCAAGCGCGTGCGGCCGCTGCTGGTCTACGCCGCCGGCGAATTGTTCGATGCTCCCGAGCAACTGCTCGCGCGTTCCGCCGCGGCGGTGGAAATGATCCACGTTTATTCGCTGGTGCATGATGACATGCCTTGCATGGACGACGACGCCTTGCGCCGCGGCAAACCCACCGTCCACGTCAAGTACGACGAAGCGACCGCCTTGCTGGTCGGCGACGCCTTGCAGGCGCAAGCATTCTCGGTATTGTCCGACATCGTTGACGAAGCGCAGGCCGCACGTCAGTTGAAGATGGTCAACTTGCTGGCGCAAGCCGCAGGCTCGGCGGGCATGTGCGGCGGCCAGGCGATCGATCTTGCCAGCGTCGGCATGACCTTGTCGCTGGCGGAACTGGAACGGATGCACAGGCTCAAAACAGGAGCGCTGTTGCGCGCATCGATCTTGCTCGGCGCCTACAGCGGCAAGTTGCTGTCGACGGCGGAAGCGGCGGCATTGGAAGTCTATGCCGGCGCCATCGGCCTGGCGTTTCAGGTGGTGGACGATATTCTCGACGCGACGGCGGATTCCGCCACGCTCGGCAAGACCGCCGGCAAGGATGCCGCCGACAACAAGCCGACCTATGTGTCCATCCTGGGGTTGAGCGAATCGCAGGCGCTGGCGGAAAAACTGCGCGAAGATGCGCACCAGGCGTTGGCGCAATTCGGCGACAAGGCGCGCCGCCTGCATGAGCTTGCCGATCTGATCGTGCAACGCAAGGCATAAGAAAATAGCGAAGAGAACGAAGAATACGAAATGAAGTGTACGAAGAATGCGATGGCGGCAACAAGACGACATGATCGGTCAGCCACGCCATCTTCGCAGTAGCAAATTAACGGTGATCAACCAGCATGCTTAATACGATAAACAGCCCAGCCGATCTGCGGCAACTCCCGCGCACCCAGTTGAAGCCATTGGCCGACGAGCTGCGCGCCTTCGTGCTCGATTCGGTGTCGAAGACCGGCGGACATCTCTCGTCCAATCTCGGCACGGTGGAATTGACGATTGCCCTGCATTACGTCTTCAACACGCCGGAAGACCGCATCGTCTGGGACGTCGGCCACCAGACCTATCCGCACAAGATCCTCACCGGCCGTCGCGACCAGATGTCGACGCTGCGCCAGTTCGATGGCATTTCCGGTTTCCCGCGCCGTGCCGAGAGCGAGTACGACACCTTCGGCACCGCGCATTCCTCGACCTCGATTTCCGCCGCGCTGGGCATGGCTCTGGCCGCCAAGACCAAGGGTGAAGACCGTCACGCCATCGCCGTCATCGGCGACGGTGCGATGACCGCCGGCATGGCCTTCGAAGCGATGAACAACGCCGGCATCTGCGAAGACGTCAATCTGCTGGTGATCCTCAACGACAACGACATGTCGATTTCGCCGCCGGTCGGCGCGCTCAATCGTTATCTCGCGCGCCTGATGTCGGGGCAGTTCTATGCCAAGGCCAAGAACGTCGGCAAGTCCATGTTGCCGGCGCCGATGCTGGAGCTGGCCAAGCGTCTGGAGGAGCACGCCAAGGGCATGATCGTCCCGGCCACCATGTTCGAAGAATTCGGCTTCAACTACATCGGCCCGATCGACGGCCACGACCTCGACTCGCTGATCCCGACGCTGCAAAACCTGAAGAACCTCAAGGGCCCGCAGTTCCTGCACGTGGTCACCAAGAAAGGCCAGGGCTACAAGCTGGCCGAAGCCGATCCGGTGCTGTACCACGGTCCCGGCAAATTCAATCCTGCCGAAGGCATCAAGCCGGCGGCGGCGAGCAAACTGACCTACACGCAAGTCTTCGGCGAATGGCTGTGCGACATGGCCGCGCAAGACAAGACCCTGGTCGGCATCACGCCGGCCATGCGCGAGGGCTCGGGCATGGTCAAGTTCGAACAGAAATTCCCCGATCGCTACTACGACGTCGGCATCGCCGAACAGCATGCAGTCACCTTCGCCGCCGGCATGGCCTGCGAGGGTTTGAAACCGGTCGTGGCGATTTATTCGACCTTCCTGCAACGCGCCTACGATCAACTGATCCATGACGTCGCGCTGCAAAACCTGGACGTGACGTTTGCGTTGGACCGTGCCGGCCTGGTCGGCGCCGACGGCGCCACGCACGCGGGCAATTACGATCTGGCCTTCCTGCGTTGCATCCCCAACATGGTCGTCATGGCCGCGTCCGATGAAAACGAATGCCGCCAGATGCTGTCGACTGCCTTCGCATACAAAGGCCCTGCATCGGTGCGCTATCCGCGCGGTGCCGGCACCGGCGCCGCAGTCGAGAAAACATTGACCGCCATCCCGCTGGGCAAGGGCGAAGTGCGCCGCGAAGGCAAGGGCATCGCGATCCTGGCGTTCGGCACCATGGTGGCGCCGGCGCTGGCCACTGGCGACAAGCTCAACGCCACCGTCGCCAACATGCGCTTCATCAAGCCGCTCGACGTCGCGCTGATCAGGCAACTGGCCGCCAGCCACGATGCCCTGGTGACGGTCGAGGAAGGCTGCATCATGGGCGGCGCCGGCGCTGCCGTGGCCGAAGCGCTGGCTGAAGCCGGCATCGTCAAACCGATCCTGCACCTGGGTTTGCCGGACCGCTTCATCGATCACGGCGACGCCGGGCAATTGCTGGCCAGCTGCGGCCTGGACGGCGACGGCATTGCCGCATCGATCGTGCAACGCTTCGGCAAGGATCAGCCGCGTCTGGTGGTCAACAACGCTTGAGTTAGCTGAATGACGACGTAAAAAAGCGGCCTTGGCCGCTTTTTTATTTATATGGTTTATTTCTTTTCGTCTTCAGTGCGGCCCTTCCGCCACAACACGTCGCTGCCACCCGCATAGCGGTTGAGCACACGCGACAGCACGAAGCAAAGATCGGACAGCCGGTTCAGATATTGCCGCGGCTGCGGATGCACGGCTTCGGATTGCGCCAGCGTCACCACGACGCGCTCGGCGCGGCGGCAGACGGTGCGGCACACATGCATCTGCGCCGCCGCGCGCGAACCGCCGGGCAGGATGAATTCTTTCAGCGGCGGCAAGCCGGCGTTGTACTTCTCCAGCAACGCATCCAGCCGCGCGACCTGTGTTTCCGCAATCAGGCTGTAGCCCGGGATGCAAAGCTCGCCGCCGAGGTCGAACAAGTCATGCTGGATCGCCAGCAATTCCTCGCGCAAGCTCGTCGGCAAGTCTTCGCACAACAGCAGACCGATATGCGAATTGAGTTCGTCCACCTCGCCCAATGCGTGAATGCGCGGATGATCTTTCGCCGTGCGGCTGCCGTCGCCGAGTCCGGTGCTGCCGTCGTCGCCGGTGCGCGTCGTGATCTTGGAAAGTCGATTGCCCATGCTTTTCTCTGCAAGAAAAAGTCTCAAGGATAGGCTAAAAATTTGCGTTTAAGGCTCAAGTTGTCAGACAAATATAAAATATGTTTGCGGCAAGAGAGTAAAATCCCACAGAGGTTTTGACGACGAGCGAGCTGGAGTTTCAGTACATTTCCGGCATAACGACATATTCCCTTGCGTCACTATTCCAACAGACAGAGAGACAAGCAATGAACCATATCGTTGATGCGCAGAAATTGCGCAAGCCCGTTCCCGAGGCGCTGCTGACGTCCTTGCAGGCCCTGTTCGGCAATCGCTTTTCCACCACCCAGGCCATGCGCGAGCATCACGGCCGCGATGAATCCTCCTACGATCCGATGCTGCCCGACGCCGTCGTGTTTGCGCATACCACCGAGGAAGTCGCCACCTTCATCAAGCTGTGCAGCAGCTACGAAGTCCCCGTGATCCCCTACGGCACCGGCACTTCGCTCGAAGGCCACGTGCTGGCGCTGCAAGGCGGCATCACGATCGATCTGTCGCAGATGAACCAGGTGCTGGCCGTCAACGGCGAAGACCTGACCTCCACCGTGCAGGCCGGCGTCACGCGCAAGCAGTTGAATCAGGAGATCAAGGACAGCGGCCTGTTCTTCCCGATCGATCCGGGCGCAGACGCCTCCATCGGCGGCATGGCCTCGACCCGCGCTTCCGGCACCAACGCCGTGCGCTACGGCACCATGCGCGAAAATACGCTGGCGCTGACGGTGGTCACCGCCGACGGCAACATCATCAAGACCGGCACGCGTGCCAAGAAATCTTCCGCGGGTTACGACCTGACCCGCGTCTATGTCGGCAGCGAAGGCACGCTGGGCATCATCACCGAAATCACCGTGCGCCTCTATCCGCAGCCGGAGGCCGTCTCCGCCGCCATCTGTTCTTTCCCCAGCGTGGCCGACGCCGTCAACACCGTGATCCAGGCGATCCAGGTCGGCGTGCCGCTGGCGCGTGTCGAGCTGCTCGACGAAAACGGCGTCAAGGCCATCAACGCCCACGACAAGATGACGCTGCCCGAAAACCCATTGCTGCTGTTTGAATTCCACGGCAGCGAACATGGCGTCAAGGAGCAGGCCGAAGTCGTGCAGGAACTCGCCAACGACAACAATGCGCTCGGCTTTGAATGGGCCACGCGTCCGGAGGATCGCTCGCGTCTATGGGCGGCGCGTCACAACGCTTACTTCGCCATCCTGCAATTGCGTCACGGCGCGCGCGCGATTTCCACCGATTGCTGCGTGCCGATTTCGCGCCTGGCCGAATGCGTGCTGGAAACCAAGGCCGACTGCGAAGCCAACGGACTGGTCCACGCCATCATCGGCCACGTCGGCGACGGCAATTTCCATGTGCAGATGATGGTCGATCCCAACGATCCGGCCGATGTCGCCCGCGCCGAAGGCGTCAACGAACGCATGGTCGCGCGCGCCATCGCCATGGACGGCACTTGCACCGGCGAACACGGCGTCGGTTTGCACAAGATGGACTTCCTCGTGCAGGAGCACGGCGAGGGCGCCATCGACGTCATGCGCGCGATCAAACATGCGCTCGATCCGAAGAACATCATGAACCCCGGCAAGATCGTGCGCTGGTAAGCGGCAACGTATCGTCGTTTAAACATCATCAGGCAGTACCCGGGATGGGCCATCAAACAGGATGGCCGTCCCGCACAACAACAGCAGGTAAAACAAGACATGGCAACACGCCTCCCTCCCGTCCATGCCCTCTCGGCATTTGAAGCTGCGGCGCGTCACAACTCCTTCGCCGTCGCGGCCGAAGAACTCTGCATCACGCCCTCGGCGCTGTCGCACCGGATTCGCCTGCTGGAAGACTTCGTCGGCGAGCGCTTGTTTTATCGCGACGGCCGCTCCATCGGCCTGTCGGAATTCGGTCGCCGCTATCTCGACGTGGTGCGTTCCGCGCTGCGCACGCTGACCGATTTCCCGATGCCGCATCGCAATGCCACGGTGCAGCCCAAGGTCAAGATCATGCTGCCGCCGACCTTTGCCCGCCACCTGCTGGTGCCGCGCATCGCCGAGTTCACGCAGCGCTATCCCGACATCACCGTAGAGATGTACCTGTCGGTGCCGCTGTACGACCTGAGCCTGTCGGAAAGCGATGTCGAAATCCGCTTCGGCGCCGGCAACTATCCCAACCTCGTTACCGAAAAACTGTTCGAAGAGCCGGCCTTCGCCGTCGCCAGCCCGGCCTATCTGAAGACCATCGCGCCGCTGAAGACGCCGCAAGACCTGCAACACGCCAACCTGCTGCGTTCCGCACTGGAGCCGTGGCAACCATGGTTCGAAGCCGCCGGCCTCAAGGACTGGCCGGAGCCGTCCACCGGCCTGCGCGTCGATGACCTCGGCCTGTTGCTGGAATCGGTTCGCCACGGCTACGGCGTCGGCCTGACGCGCCAGCACTTCGCCGAAGAACTGCTGGCCCGCGGCGAAATCGTCGAACTGTTCGACGTCCGCCTGCGCACGCCGCCGCATGCCTATTACGTGGTGTACGAGAAGCAGATTCGCGAGCGGCCTGAGGTGGATGCTTTCATCGACTGGCTGCAGAACGCGTTCAAGAATATCTAAGCGTTAATTATTTCCCCAGGCTCATACAAACACCACCGTCGTCCTGACGAAAGTCAGGACCCAGCGGCGTTAAGAACGTATCGATCATCTTGGCCGTCGTAAGACACTGGGTCCCAGCGTGCGCGGACGACGCATCAGATATGTTCAGCGTCCCTGAAAGTTATTCATAGCCCGGCGTGAATTCTTTTCAGTGCGCCCAGACCACGCTTTTCGCTATCCGGAGCCGAAATTCGCTACACTTCAGGCATTGCGAAGACAATAGCGAGACAAGCATTTCAAAGCCTGCACGATAAGCCGGCAAAAAATCAACTACCCGTCATCGCCGCGTCCCAGCCCAAAGCCAAACGAGGTCACGCATGAACGCCCCAGTTGCCCCCTTATTTTCTCCCGCGCGCCAGCGCGAGGTGGTTGCCGCGCTGAAAGCGGTGGTGCCGCCGCATTGCGTGTTGTTCGACGAAGAAGACACCCGTCCTTACGAATGCGACGGTCTTGCCGCCTATCGGCAGTTGCCGATGGTCGTCGTCTTGCCCGAGAACGAAGCGCAGGTCGTCGCCATCCTCAAGACCTGCCATGACCTGAAAGTCCAGATCGTCCCGCGCGGCGCCGGTACCGGTTTGTCGGGCGGCGCGATGCCGATCGCCGACGGCGTGGTGGTGTCGACCGCCAAGTTCAACAAGATCGTCAGCATGGACAAGTATTCGCGCACCGCCGTGGTCCAGCCCGGCGTGCGCAACCTGGCAATCTCGGAGGCAGCTGCGCCTTACGGTTTGTACTATGCACCCGATCCGTCGTCGCAGATCGCCTGCACCATCGGCGGCAACGTTGCCGAAAACTCCGGCGGCGTGCATTGCCTCAAATACGGCCTGACCGTGCACAACGTCTTGCGCGTGCGCATGGTCACCATCGAAGGCGACGTCGTCGAGCTCGGCAACGCCGGCCTCGATGCCCCCGGTCTTGATCTGCTGGCGGTGTTCATCGGCTCCGAAGGCATGCTCGGCATCGTCACCGAAGTCACCGTCAAGCTGGTGCCCAAGCCGCAACAGGCGCGCGTGATCATGGCCTCGTTCGACGACGTGGTAAAGGGAGGCAACGCCGTCGCCAACGTGATCGCCGCGGGCATCATCCCGGCCGGGCTGGAGATGATGGACAAGACCAGCTCGCGCATGGTGGAGCCCTTCGTCAAGGCCGGCTACGACATTGACGCCGAAGCGATCCTGCTGTGCGAATCGGACGGCACCATCGAAGAAGTCGAGGAAGAAATCGGTCGCATGAGCGAAGTGCTCAACGCCAGCGGCGCCACCGCCATCGCCGTCTCGCAATCCGAAGCCGAGCGCCTGCGCTTCTGGTCGGGTCGCAAGAACGCCTTCCCGGCGGCGGGCCGCATCTCGCCGGATTACTACTGCATGGACGGCACCATTCCGCGCAAGAAGCTGGCGGAAGTCTTGCTCGGCATCGCGAAGATGGAAGGCAAATACGGCCTGCGCTGCGCTAACGTGTTTCATGCCGGCGACGGCAATCTGCATCCGCTGATTCTGTTCGACGCCAACCTGGCGGATGAATTTCACCGCGCCGAATTGTTCGGCGCCGAGATCCTGGAGCTGTGCGTCGCAGTCGGCGGCACTATCACCGGCGAGCATGGCGTGGGCATCGAAAAGATCAACTCCATGTGCGTGCAGTTTTCGCCGGACGAGCGCGAAGCCTTCTTCAAGGTCAAGCGCGCCTTCGACCCGGCTTTCCTGCTCAATCCCGACAAGGCCATCCCGTCGCTGCATCGCTGTGCCGAGTACGGCAAGATGCACGTGCAGCGCGGCCAGATCAAATTTCCCGATTTGCCGAGATTCTGAAGATGACCGAACCATTGCACGTATTCAAAGAACGCATCGTCGCGGCCACGGCAAGCGCAACGCCGCTGCAGATCCGCGGCGGCGGCACCAAGGACTGGTACGGCCAGGAGCTGCGCGGCGAGGTGCTCGATACACGACCCTACAGCGGCATCGTCGACTACGAGCCGACCGAGCTGGTGATCACCGCGCGTTGCGGCACGCCGCTGTCGGAGATCGATACCGCGCTGGCCGCCAACAACCAGGTGCTGGCGTTTGAACCGCCGCGCTTCGGCGGCGCATCAACCGTCGGCGGCATGGTCGCGGCAGGTTTGTCCGGACCGGGCCGCCAGTTCAGCGGATCGGTGCGCGACTTCGTGCTTGGCGCCGATCTGATGGATGCGCAGGGGCAAATCTTGCACTTCGGCGGACAGGTGATGAAGAACGTCGCCGGTTATGACGTCTCGCGCCTGCTGACCGGTTCGCTCGGCACGCTGGGCCTGATCCTGCAAGTCTCGCTGAAAGTCTTGCCGCAGCCGTTCGCGAGCAGCACGCGCGTGTTCGAAGTCGACGAGGCCAATGCGATTCGCCTGCTCAACGAGTGGGGCGGCCAGCCATTGCCGGTATCGGCCAGCGCCTGGGTCAACGGCGTGCTGACGATACGCTTGTCGGGTGCACAGGCGGCTGTCGACGCGGCGCAGAAAAAACTGGGCGGCACGGCGCTGACCAACGGCGATGATTTTTGGCGCGATGTGCGCGAGCAAAGCCATGGCTTTTTCGCCGACACGGCGGCGCCGTTGTGGCGACTCTCCTTGCCATCGGTGGCGCAACCGCTGCCGTTGGCCGGCACGCAACTGATCGAATGGGGCGGTGCGCAGCGCTGGTATCGCGGCGATGCAAGCGCCGAATCGATTCGCGCTGCGCTATACGCCGG
>NZ_AKJW01000026.1 GCF_000282135.1 Herbaspirillum sp. CF444 | reverse complement strand
ATGAAAGTTTTTTACGACAAAGACGCAGACCTGTCCCTGATCAAGAACAAGAACGTGACCATCATCGGTTACGGTTCGCAAGGCCACGCGCACGCGCAAAACCTGAATGACTCCGGCTGTAAAGTCACCGTTGCACTGCGCAAGGACGGCGCCTCGTGGAACAAGGCCAAGAACGCCGGCCTGAACGTTGCCGAAGTCAACGAAGCGGTCAAGGGCGCCGACGTCATCATGATCCTGCTGCCGGATGAAAACATCGGCCAGGTCTACGCAGAAAACGTCGCGCCGCACGCCAAGCAAGGCGCGACCGTCGCGTTCGCGCACTGCTTCAACATCCACTACGGTCAAGTCGTGCCGCGCGCCGACCTGGACATCATCATGATCGCGCCGAAGGCTCCAGGCCACACCGTGCGTTCGACCTACACCCAGGGTGGCGGCGTGCCGCACCTGATCGCCGTGTACCAGGACAAGTCCGGCACCGCCCGTGACGTCGCGCTGTCGTACGCCACCGCCAACGGCGGCGGCCGCGCCGGCATCATCGAAACCAACTTCCGCGAAGAAACCGAAACCGACCTGTTCGGCGAACAAGCAGTCCTGTGCGGCGGCACCGTCGAACTGATCAAGGCCGGTTTCGAAACGCTGGTGGAAGCCGGTTACGCGCCCGAAATGGCGTATTTCGAATGCCTGCACGAACTGAAGCTGATCGTCGACCTGATCTACGAAGGCGGCATCGCCAACATGAACTACTCGATCTCCAACAATGCGGAATACGGCGAATACGTCACCGGCCCACGCATCATCAACGAAGAGAGCAAGAAGGTCATGAAGCAAGTGCTGACGGACATCCAGACCGGCGAATACGCCAAGAGCTTCATCCTGGAAAACAAGGCAGGCGCACCGACACTGCTGTCGCGTCGTCGCATCAATGCGGAACACCAGATCGAAATCGTGGGTGAGAAGCTGCGCGCGATGATGCCATGGATCAAAGCTAATAAATTGGTGGACCAGTCGAAGAACTAATACGACCCCGGACCGCGATCATAGGCATCATCACAGGACGCGCAAGTATGCGTGCCCTGGGCGGGACGGCGCAAAGCGGTGCTTTGCGAATTCCCGTCCGGCCTGCCGTGGATTAAGGCCAACAAACTCGTGGACCAGTCGAAGAACTAATTCGTACCTCGGAATTGTCGTTCCAACGAAAGTTGGAACCCAGTGTCGTAAAAGCGGTTGACCGATGCACTGGACGCCACTGGGTCCCAGCGTTCGCTGGGACGACGGTCATGCGGAGAAGACCGGTTGAAGGAAAGGACGCCAAGGCGTCCTTTTTCGTTTCGCGGTATGTTTACGGCCCGAGGTCTCTCGTTCCCCATTTTTCCAATCAAGGAGATACAAGTGCAACTCATCGGTATGCTCGATTCTCCCTACGTCCGCCGCGCCGCCATTTCTTTGCAATTGCTCGGCTTGCCGTTCGAACATCAGTCAATCTCGGTATTCAGCACTTTCGACCGCTTTCGTGAAATCAATCCGCTGGTGAAAGCGCCGTCGCTGATTTGCGACGACGGCATGGTGCTGATGGATTCGATATTGATCACGCAATATGCCGAGGCGTTTCCGCAGAAAAAGCGCAGCTTGCTGCCTACCGATCTGGCAGAGTTGCAGCGCGCCTTGCGCATCATCGGCCTGGCGATGACGGCCTGCGAGAAGAGCGTGCAGATCGTCTACGAACACACATTGCGTCCGGCCGAGAAGTTGCACCAGCCCTGGCTGTCGCGCGTATCCCTCCAGCTGTCGGCGGCCTACAAGGCGCTGGAAGAGGAATTCGAGAAGCGGCCGCGCGCGGTGACCAGCGCAACCATCGACCAGGCTACGCTGACGACTGCGGTGGCCTGGCACTTCAGTCAGCAACTGGTGGCCGACGTGGTGCCGGCCGACCGCTATCCGGCGCTGGCGGCCTTGTCGAAAGCGGCCGAAGCGCTGCCGGAATTCACCGCCGCGCCATATGGCGACGGCATCTGTCGCGTGCATTGAACCGTCTTATTCAGCCAGCAGCTTCTCGATGTCGGCCACCATGTCTTCCGGCTTGGTGGCCGGCGCGTAGCGCTTGAAGACGGTGCCGTTCTTGCGCACCAGGAATTTGGTGAAATTCCATTTGATGGCCTTGCTGCCCAGCAGGCCGGGCGCTTCCGTCTTGATGTAGGTGAACAGCGGATCGGCCTTGTCGCCGTTGACGTCGATCTTGGCGAACAGCGGGAAGCTGACGCCGTAGTTCTTCTCGCAGAAAGCGCCGATCTCTTCCGCCGTGCCGGGCTCCTGGCCGCCGAATTGGTTGCAGGGGAAGCCGAGCACTTCCACGCCCTTGTCCTTGAACTCGCGATAAATTTTTTCCAGACCCTGGTACTGCGGCGTGAAGCCGCATTTGCTGGCGGTGTTGACGATCAGGACGACTTTGCCGCGATATTGCTCCAGCGCCGCCGGCGTGTGGTCGGGCAGGGCGGGCTGGAAGTCGTAGATGGTGGGCATGATGGCCTCGTCGAAGTAAGTGGGAAGGACACCATGATAGCCCACCGCCGGTGAACTTCGGGCTAACTTCAGGCGAACTGCTCCGGCGCCTTGGCCGCTGCGCGCGCGGTCTCCGGCGCGATCAGGTCCTTGCGCAGCAATTCGCCCAGGCAATGGTCGAGCGTCTGCATGCCGGCGCCGGCCGAGGTTTGCATCACCGACGTCATCTGCGCCACTTTGCCTTCGCGGATCAGGTTGCGGATGGCGGGCGTGCCCAGCATGATTTCGTGGGCGGCGACGCGGCCGTCGCCTGACCTGGTTTTCAGCAGCATTTGCGAAACCACCGCGCTCAGCGACTCCGACAGCATGCCGCGCACCATCTCTTTCTCGTCGCCGGGAAACACGTCGACGATGCGGTCTATGCTTTTGACGGCGGACGAGGTGTGCAGCGTGGCCAGCACCAGATGGCCGGTTTCCGCCGCGGTCAGCGCCAGCCGGATGGTGTCGAGGTCGCGCAGTTCGCCGACCAGGATGACGTCCGGATCTTCGCGCAGGGCCGAGCGCAGGGCATTGGCGAAGGAGTGCGTATGGGCGCCGACGGCGCGCTGGCTGATCAGGCTTTTATCCGGTTCGTGGATGAATTCGATCGGGTCTTCGATGGTCAGGATGTGGCCGGGGCGATGCGCGTTGATATGCCGGATCATGGCCGCCAGCGTGGTCGATTTGCCCGAGCCGGTGGGACCGGTGACCAGGATCAGGCCCTGCCGGCGCAGCGCCAGTTCGCCCAGCACCGGCGGCGCGCCAAGTTCGTCCAGGCTGCGCACCGCATGCGGGATGGTGCGGATGACCGCCGCCGGGCCGCGCACCTGGTGGAAGGCGTTGACGCGGAAGCGCGCCAGCCCGGCGATGTCGATGGCGAAGTCGCATTCCAGATCGCGTCGCCAGGCATCGGCTTGCGCCTGGTCCATGATGGCGTCGAGCATGTTGCCGAGGTCGTGCGCCTGCAGCGCCGGCAAGTTGATGCGCCGGATGTCGCCGTGGATGCGCAGCATGGGCGGCAAACCAGTGGACAGATGGAGGTCGGAAGCGTGATTCTTGACCGAAAAGGCGAGCAGGCCGGGAATGTCCATTTATAATCTCTTACCGAAAAAACAGCGTTGCCCCTCCCCGAGCCAAAGAATTATGTCGTCAATCGCCAAACAGTTGCAAGTTGTTAACGCTCGCATCGCCGCTGCCGCGCTGGCCGCCGGCCGCCATCCGCAAGAAATTCAACTGTTGGCTGTATCGAAGTTTTTTGATGTTGCGTCTGTATTGGACGCCGTACACGCAGGGCAGGCCGCATTCGGGGAGAATTACGTTCAGGAAGCGCTCGATAAAATCGCCGCGTTGAAACTCGCGGCGCCCGAAGCGCAGGTCGCGTGGCATTTCATCGGACCGATACAGAGCAACAAGACGCGTCAGATTGCCGAACATTTCGATTGGGTGCATTCGGTCGATCGCGAAAAAATCGCGCGTCGCCTGTCGGAGCAACGTCCCCCGGGACTGCCGCCGCTGAACATCTGCCTGCAGGTGAACATCAGCGCGGAAGACAGCAAGAGCGGCTTGTCTCCCGAGGAATTGCTGCCGGTGGCGCAGGCGGTTGCCGCCATGCCCGGTCTGCGCCTGCGCGGGCTGATGGCGATCCCGGCGCCGACCGAAGTGGAACAGGAACAGCGCGCGGCGTTCCGGCGCCTGCGCGAACTGGCGGCGTTGCTGGTCGCCGACGGCATTGCCTGCGATACCTTGTCGATGGGCATGTCCGCCGACATGGACGCCGCCATCGCCGAAGGCGCGACGATCGTGCGCGTCGGCACGGCCATTTTCGGACAGCGTCAGGTTCATTAAAATTATTCGCATTTATCCGTCGTCATCTACAGGAAGAGAGCATATGTTGAAGATAGGTTTCATCGGCGGCGGCAACATGGCCGCGGCATTGATCGGCGGTCTTGCAGGCAAGCTGACCGACGGCAGCAACATCCACGTGGTCGACCTCAACCCCGAGTCGCTGGAAAAACTGAACCAGCGTTTCGGCGTCACCACGGCGCTGCAGGTCGACGACATGCTCGCCAAGGTCGACGTCATCGTGCTGGCGGTCAAGCCGCAGCAGATGCGCCAGGTGGCCGACAGTCTCAAGCCTTTCATCGGCACGCAACTGGTGCTGTCGATCGCCGCCGGCATCCGCAGCGTCGACCTGTCGCGCTGGCTCGGCGGCCATCAGGCCGTCGTGCGCGCCATGCCCAATACGCCGGCGCTGATCGGCAAAGGCATCACCGGCCTGGTGGCGACGGCAGGCGTAAGCGCCGAGCAACGCGCCGGCGCCGATGCGATCCTGCGCGCCGTCGGCACGACCATCTGGCTGGCCAGCGAAGACCTGATCGATCCGGTGACGGCAGTGTCGGGCAGCGGTCCGGCCTACGTGTTCTACTTCATGGAAGCCATGCAGCAGGCCGCCGCCGAACTGGGCCTCAGCGCCGAGCAAGGCGTCGAGCTGGCCAAGGCCACGTTTGCAGGTGCGGTCGAACTGGCGATTCGTTCGCCGGAACCGCTGTCGGTGCTGCGCGAACGCGTGACGTCCAAGGGCGGCACCACTTATGCGGCGCTCACCAGCATGGAAAACGACGGCGTCGGGCCGCGCATTATTACTGCGGTCAAAGCCGCCGCTGCGAGAGGGAAGGAATTGGGGGAGGAGTTTGGCAAGGATTAGTCTGAACGTGCGTCGATACAGTCATGTTTTGTGCGCAGTGCTGCTGGCAGCCTGCGCAGGCGCCCCGCAAGCGGATGGGGATTTTTATACGGTCAGGAGAGGCGACACGCTGATGGGGCTGGGCCGTGCATTCGGTCAGAACTATCGCGACCTGGCTGCCTGGAACAAAATTTCCGACAAGGACGACATCGAGGTCGGCCAGGTCTTGCGCATCAGGCCGCCGCCATCGGTTGCGCCGATTTCGCGCGCGCGGCCTGCTCGCCCGACAGAGTCGACCGCGACACGCGAGCGCAAAGCCGCCGAAGCGAAAAAGGACGCCGCATCGGAAGCTCAGGCAACATCGGCGGCGCCCGCGGTCGCCGAAGCCGGGCAACTGAACTGGATGTGGCCGGCGCAGGGCAAGCTCAGCCCGACCACCGACCGCAATCTGAAGGGCATCGATATCGTCGGCACCACCGGACAGCCGATCTGGGCTGCCGAAGCCGGCAAGGTGACCTATGCGGGACGCGGCATCCGCGGATACGGCAACATGATCATCGTCCGGCACAGCCGCACCTTGCTGTCGGTCTACGCCCACAACAAATCGATCATGGTCAGGGAAGGCCAGACCGTCAACCGCGGTCAGCAGATCGCCGAGATGGGCGACACCGACAGCAGCACGGTCAAGCTGTATTTCGAGATCCGCAGCAACGGCAAGCCGATCAATCCGACGCCGCTGCTGCCGAAGCCGCACAGCTGACGACAGATCTGGAATGCAGCTCGCGCTTATTTGCGCTATGCATGAGATGTGTTCTGCTCAACCCAAAGCATAGTCCAGCGCCACCCCGGCAAACATCGCCGCGCCCAGCCAGTTGTTGTGCATGAACGCGGCGAAGCAGCCGGTGCGATCGCGTTCATGGATCAGCCGGTAGTGGTAGATCGCGCAGCCGGCCGCCGTCAGCATGCCGAGGCTGAACCAGGTGCGCAAACCATACTGCCATCCCACCGCCCAGAAAATCCCCAGCGCCGTCACATAGCACAGCATCACCGCCAGCACGTCGAAACGGCCGAAGGTGATGGCCGATGTCTTCATGCCCAGTTTGATGTCGTCGTCGCGATCCACCATCGCGTACTCGGTGTCGTAGGCGACCGCCCAGAAGATGTTGGCGACCAGCATCAGCCATGCCGCCGGCGGCACCGATTCCTGCACCGCCGCGAATCCCATCGGAATGCCGAAACCGAACGCAATGCCCAGGTAAGCCTGCGGAATCGCGAAGAAGCGTTTGAAGTAGGGATAGCTGCCGGCGACGATCAGCGCCGCGACCGACAACTGTTTGGTCAGCCCGTTGAGCGGCAGGATCAGCAGGAAGGAAACCAGCGCCAGCACCGTCGCCACCATGACCGCTTCCCATGCCTTGATCTTGCCCGCGGTGAGCGGACGGTCGACGGTGCGTTTGACGTGCTTGTCGAAATCGCGGTCGGCGTAGTCGTTGATGGCGCATCCGGCCGAGCGCATCAGGATCGTGCCCACCGTGAAGATCGCCACGATATGCCAGTCCGGACGGCCGTCCGACGCCAGCCAGACTGCCATCAGCGTCGGCCACAGCAGCAGCAGGATGCCGATGGGTTTGTGCAGGCGGATCAGTCGGAAGTAAAGATTCAGGCGCTGATTCAAATGATTCATGTCGGGGCGGCCGGGAGGAAAAATGCCATTATAAATGGTGGGTAAACGGAGGGTGAGCGGAGGGTGAGCGGCTGGTCACGGCCGCGCGACGAAGAAGATTTCTGACAGTGCCGACAGGAATCGAGAGAACTTTTTTTCACCGGCTTTTTATCGACGTGAACACTTGTAGCAAATGAGAGGGATTGATGATCGGCAACTGCGAAATTATTTGCGAATGGCGAAATTAGACGTTAATGTACGCCCGGTGTAACGAGACAGTCACAATGACTTGATAACATCGGTCACCTTTTTTCCGGGAGGATTACCCTAATGAACCTGCACCTGAAAGCCTTTGCAGCAGCAGCTGTGATGGCGACAATGACAAGCTCCGCTTACGCGGTTACAGAGATCTCGTGGTGGCATTCCATGACCGGCGCCCTCGGCGAACGCGTCAACACCATGGCAGACGAATTCAACAAGAGCCAGTCCGATTACAAGGTCACCCCGGTCTACAAGGGCACCTATGACGAATCGATGGCTGCGGCGATTGCCGCTTATCGTGCGGGCAATGCACCAGACATCCTGCAGATTTTTGAAGTCGGCACGGCGACCATGGTCTACTCCAAGGGCGCGATCAAGCCGGTCTACGAAGTGATGCAGCAAGCAGGCGAAAAGTTCGACCAGAACGCCTACGTGCCAGCCATCTCCGGATACTACTCGACGGCGAAGGGCATGATGTCCTTCCCGTTCAACAGCTCGACCACGATCATGTTCTACAACAAGGACCTGTTCGCCAAGGCCGGCCTGGATCCGAACAAGCCGCCTGCAACATGGCAAGAGTTCGTCGGCATGGCCGCCAAGATGAAAGCCAGCGGCGTGACCTGTCCTTACACCACCACCTGGCAATCGTGGGTGCAGCTGGAGTCGTTCGCGGCCTGGCACAACACCGAGACGGCTACCAAGAGCAACGGCTTCGGCGGCCTCGACGCGCGTCTGAAGATCAATGGTCCGCTGCAAGTGCGTCACATTGAAAACCTGTCCAACTGGGCCAAGCAAGGCTACTTCATCTACGCAGGCCGCAAGGATGAAGCCAACGCCAAGTTCAACGCCGGCGAATGCGCCATCATCACCGGTTCGTCGTCCGCTTACGCCGATATCCGCAAGAACGCCAAGTTCAAGTTCGGCGTAGCGACCTTGCCTTATTACAGCGACGTGCAAGGCGCACCGCAAAACACCATCATCGGCGGCGCATCGCTGTGGGTCATGGGCGGCAAGAAGGCCGACGAGTACAAGGGCGTAGCGAAGTTCTTCACTTACCTGTCCAAGCCTGAAGTGCAAGCCAAGTGGCATCAGGAAACCGGCTACCTGCCGGTGACCAAGGCCGCTTACGAAATCACCCAGAAGTCCGGTTTCTATGAGCGCAATCCAGGCACCGACGTCGCTGTGAAACAGATGATCGTCAAGACCACCGACAAGTCGCGCGGTATCCGTCTGGGCAACTACGCACAGATCCGCACCGTGATCGACGAAGAACTGGAAAACGTCTGGACCGGCAAGAAGACACCGAAGGATGCGCTCGACAGCGCCGCCAAACGCGGTGACGAATTGCTGGCACGCTTCGAAAAAGCCAATAAGTAAAAATCGTATGAACTGCATTCCCGGCGCTGACTTCAGCCAATCGGGAATGCGGTTTGAACAAGCGATGGCAAGACACTCAGCCCCGGCCCGCGCCGGGGCGATGCATTTTTTAGCTGCCAGCTGAATTCACTGATGCGGATGTAAACGTTCTCGGCAATCCCGGCATCGCATCGTTTATAGGACACAAGCTATCGTGGAAAAACGCGCTCGCTTCATATCGTCATGGCTGCCGTATGCGCTGGTCGCACCGCAGATCCTGATCACGATATTATTTTTCTTCTGGCCTGCGGTGCAGGCCCTGTACCAGTCGGTGCTGTTGCAGGACGCCTTCGGCGGTTATTCCGAATTCGTCTGGTTCGACAACTTCGCCGCCTTGTTCGGCGACCCGACGTATCTGGCCGCTTTCCAGACCACGGCGATCTTCTCGGTGCTGGTGGCGGTGGGCGGCATGGTGCTGTCGCTGATCCTGGCGGTGTTCGCCGATCGCGTCGTCAAGGGCGCGGCGATCTACAAGACCTTCCTGATCTGGCCGTACGCGGTGTCGCCGGTGGTGGTCGGCGTGCTGTGGATGTTCCTGCTGAGTCCTTCGCTGGGGCTGATTTCGCACGTGCTGGCCTGGCTCGGCATCAACTGGAACTACATGGTCAACGGCAACCAGGCCATGACCCTGATCGTCATCGCCGCGATCTGGAAGCAGATCAGCTACAACTTCCTGTTCTTCCTCGCCGGCCTGCAATCGATTCCGAAATCGCTGATCGAAGCGGCCGCCATCGACGGCGCCGGTCCGGTCAAACGCTTCTTCACGATCATCTTCCCGATGATCTCGCCGACCACTTTCTTCCTGATGGTGGTCAACATCGTGTATGCGTTTTTCGACACGTTTGCGATCGTTGAAGCGACCACCCACGGCGGTCCGGGCAAGGACACCGAGATCCTGGTCTACAAGGTGTTCAGCGACGGCTTCAAGGGCGGCGACCTCGGCAGCGCCGCGGCGCAGTCGGTGGTGCTGATGGTGATCGTGATCCTGTTGACCGTCATCCAGTTCAAGTACGTAGAAAAGAAGGTGCAATATGCCTGATTTCATTCTGAAGGGAGCGCCAGCATGATTGAACGCCGCCCCATTCTCGACGCGGTCAGCCACCTGGTGCTGATCATCGGTGCGATCATCGTGATCTTTCCGCTGTACGTCGCCTTCATCGCCAGCACCCAGACCGCCGAGCAATCGGCCATGTCGCCGCTGTCGCTGATGCCCGGCACGGAGATGGTCGCCAATTACAAAACCGTCCTGACGCAGGGCGCTTCCGGCAACGTGTCCTCGCCGCCGGTGTCGCGCATGCTGTGGGTCAGCCTGGTGACGGCACTGGTGATCGCGATCGGCAAGATTTCGATCTCCATGCTGTCGGCATTCGCGATGGTCTACTTCCGTTTCCGCGGACGCAATCTGTTCTTCTGGATGATTTTCGTCACGCTGATGCTGCCGGTCGAGGTGCGTATCACGCCGACCTATCAGGTGGTGTCGGACTTCGGCATGCTCAACAGCTATGCCGGCCTGACGGTGCCGCTGATCGCCTCGGCCACGGCGACCTTCCTGTTCCGGCAATTCTTCCTGACGGTGCCGGACGAGCTGGCGGAGGCGGCGCGCATCGACGGCGCGGGGCCGTTGCGCTTCCTGAAAGACGTGCTGTGGCCGCTGTCGCGCACCAATGTGATTGCGCTGTTCGTGATCATGTTCATCTACGGCTGGAACCAGTATCTGTGGCCGCTGATGATCGCCACCGAGCAAACCATGTACCCGATCGGCATCGGCATCAAGACGCTGATCTCGGGCGGCGACTCGGCGGTGGAATGGAATATGGTGATGGCAACGATGATCCTGGCGATGTTGCCGCCGGGGCTGGTGGTCGTGGTCATGCAAAAGTGGTTCGTTAAAGGTCTGGTCGATTCCGAGAAATAACATGGCAAAAATTCATCTCAAGCAAGTCAAGAAGACCTACGGCAAAGCGCCGAAAGCAGTCGACGTCATCCACGGCATCGACATCGATATCGCCGACGGCGAGTTCATCGTCATGGTCGGTCCGTCCGGCTGCGGCAAGTCGACGCTGTTGCGCATGGTTGCGGGGCTGGAAGAAATCAGTTCCGGCGACATCATGATCGGCGACCGCGTGGTCAATAACCTGGAACCGAAAGAGCGCGACATCGCCATGGTGTTCCAGAACTACGCGCTGTATCCGCACATGAGCGTGTACGAGAACATGGCTTACGGGCTGAAGATCCAGGGTTTGCCCAAGGCCGAGATCGACACGCGCGTGCAACGCGCGGCGGAGATTCTGGAGTTGGGTGCACTGCTGGAACGCACGCCGCGTCAACTGTCCGGCGGCCAGCGCCAGCGCGTGGCGATGGGGCGTGCGATCGTGCGCAAGCCGGCGGTGTTCCTGTTCGACGAACCGCTGTCGAACCTCGACGCCAAGCTGCGCGTGCAAATGCGCCTGGAAATCCAGAAGCTGCATGCTTCGCTGCGCACCACCAGCCTGTACGTGACGCATGACCAGGTCGAAGCGATGACGTTGGGCCAGCGCATGATCGTGATGAACAAGGGCCGCGCCGAACAGATCGGCACGCCGGCGGAAGTCTACGGCAAGCCGGCGACGACTTTCGTCGCCAGCTTCATCGGCTCGCCGCCGATGAACCTGCTCAACGGCAAGCTCAGCGATGATGGTGCGCGTTTCACCTTCGACGACGGTTCGACGGTCGAGTTGCCGGCCTCGAAGAACATCGGCGGCGGAGCGCGCATCCTGGGCATTCGTCCGGAGCATCTGCAACTGGGGCGTCCCGGCCTGAACATGCAAGTCGAACTGGTCGAAGCGCTGGGCGCCGAGTTGCTGGTGCACACGCGTTGCGGCGGGCAGTCCATGGTGATCCGTTGCGCGGCAGGCACCGACGTGGCGATGGGTCAATCGGTGACGGCCGGTTTCGACGCCAACCTGTTGCACTGGTTCGATCCGCAAACGACGCATCGTATTGATTAAACCAATGCATTGCAATGAAAAAGCCGGCAGTAATTTGCCGGCTTTTTTTTGTATTCGGTTACCGGGGGTTCAGCTCTCCAACGCCACCACGATATCCAGCTCGACGGCGGCATTGCGCGGCAATTGCGCGACGCCGACGCTGGTGCGCGCGTGGCGACCTTGTTCAGGTCCGAACAGTTCATAGATCAGCGATGAGGCGCCGTCGGCCACGGCGCTCTGCTGGCTGAAGTCGTCGGCGCTATTGACGTAGACGTTCAGTCGCAGGATCTTGTCGACACGCTTCAGATCGCCCACGGTATCGCGCAAGGCGGCCAAGGCGCGGATCAGCGCCGCGCGCGCTCCCATTTTTGCATCGTCGATGCTGACCTCGCGGCCCAGCTTGCCTGACACCAGCACGCGGTCGCCGTCGCGCGGCAACTGGCCGGCGATCCAGGCCAGTCCCTGATGGACGACGCCGGGTGCGTATTGCGCACCGGGTGCGGCGGAGGCGGGCAGGGTGATGGCGAGTTCGGCGAGACGTTGTTCCAGATTCATGGTGATTCCTCACGAGAGTAAAAGATGGGTGCGTGCATTGCGGTCTATAATAAATTTCCTCGTGCCGGAACTGCAAAGCATCTTTTCTCAGGCCGGCCTCAATATTTCTCATGTCACGATGACCGCTCGCAAACTGCCATCGCTCAATGCCCTGCGCGCTTTCGAGGCGTCGGCGCGGCATCGGCGTTTTACGCTGGCGGGGGAGGAGCTCAACGTCACCGCGGGCGCCGTCAGCCATCAGGTCAAGGCGCTGGAAGAGGAGCTCGGCGTGGTCCTGTTCGAGCGGCTGTCCAATCAATTGCGGCTGACGCAGGCCGGGCAGCGCTATCTGGACGTCGTCGGCGACGCCTTCGATCGCATCGAACGCGGCACGCGCGGCTTGTACGCGCAAGCGGACCGGCAGCAACTGGCGATTTCCACCTCACCCAATTTCGCCGCCAAATGGCTGGTGCCGCGCCTGGGCGAATTCACCGCGCAATATCCGGAGCTGGAATTGCGGCTCGACCAGAGCGAGCGTCATGCAAACTTCATCCGCGAAGACATCGACGTCGCCATCCGCTACGGCGAAGGCCCCTGGTCCGGCTTGTCCTGCACCCGATTGGGCGATGAGTTCCTGTTGCCGGTCTGCGCGCCGGCTCTTGCGGGCTTCAGGTCGCTGAGCGAGATCGCCGGCGCCGGCCTGCTGCACGTGAATGACCGTCAGGCATGGACGGACTGGTTCGCGGAGCAGGGCGAGCAGGATGAGCCGGTTGCGGTCGGCGGCGGTGTCGTCTTCAATCAGGAAAGCGCCGCCGTCGATGCGGCGATCGCGGGGCAGGGTGTCGCATTGGCGCGCTCTTCGCTGGTGGCGCATGCCTTGCAGCAGCGACGCCTGATGGTGCCGCTGGCGGATACGTTGACGCTGAAGCAGACCGCGCAGGCTTACTGGCTGGTGTATCCGCAAGAGGGCGAGATGAACGGCAACGTCGCTGCTTTCACCAATTGGCTATTGCAGTCGTTTGAAAAAGACCGGCAGTTCTGGAAGGAGTTGACCGGAAAATAACTTCACTAAAAGAAGAGGAGACAAGGATGGACAAAAATCGTCGTAATTGGATCAAGGCCGGCGCATCGGCGGCTGTCGGCAGCATGCTGATGGGACAGAACCTGGCGCAGGCGCAGACGGCGAACAGCGGCCAGCAATCGCTGCTGGTCACACCGCTGGCAGGCAAGGTCGGCATGCGTCTGGCGACGGCAAGGCTGGGCGGTTCCGGCGCGCCGACCGTCATCGTCGTGCTGGACGACGGCCGCGTGGTCGATATCAAAAGCGAGGCGCAACGCCAGAACGTGACGCTCGGTTTCGATGCCTCGTCGATGCTGGCTTTGGTCGCCAGCGGCAACGCAGGATTTGCCCAGGTGAAGACGGTGGTTGACCGCGCCGCCCGGCAATCCGGCTTGCCGAACCTCAGCCACGCTACGCTGATGTCGCCGATCCCGCGCCCTGACCGCAACATCTATTGCGTCGGCTGGAACTACCTCGATCACTTCGAAGAAGGCAAGAACGCGCGCGCCGACAAGGCGGTGCAAAAGCTGCCCGATCATCCGGTGTTTTTCACCAAGGCCACGCATACGATGAACGGCCCCTTCGATCCGATTCCGCACGACATCACCAATTCCAACACCACAGACTGGGAAGCCGAACTGGCCGTCGTCATCGGCCAGCGCGGGCGGAACATCCAGGAAGACAAGGCGATGGATTACGTTTTCGGCTACGCCGCCTACAACGACACCACCTCGCGCGAGGTGCAGCAGAAGCGCCACGGCGGGCAATGGTTCAAAGGCAAGAGCCTGGACGGGCACGGTCCGATGGGGCCGTGGATCGTCACCGCCGCAGGCGTGCAGCTCGATGAGGTGCGCGTGATCTGCCGCGTCAACGGCGTCGAAAAACAGAATGCCAGCTACAAGCAGATGTATTTCAAAATCCCGCGCATCATCGCCGAGTTGTCGCGCGGCATGACGCTGGAGCCGGGCGACATCATTGCCACCGGCACGCCGTCGGGCGTCGGCTTTGCGCGCACGCCGCCGGAATTCCTGAAACCGGGCGATCTGCTGGAAACCGAAATTACCGGAGTGGGCATCATTCGCAATCCGATCCGGTCGGAAGTGTAAGAGGGAAGAGCCCGCAAAAACGGCCCGGCATCGTCATGGATGCCGGGCCGTTTTGCCGAATGGGGGACGGGCTGGCTTTGCGAGGGCATAGGGGATTCCCCTATATCGGCAACGCGTCCGGGCACATAAAATCGTTTCAACATACTTAATAAGATGTTGCCTAAGACAACGATCGGTCCCCCCGCACCGGAAAAGGAAAAACGATGAACGCAAATATCGAGCAGTTCGCATCCCATGTCTATCACGACCGCAGCTTTAATTGCGATACGGCAAAAATTCTTCCCGGTGAGTACTATTACACGCACCACGACATGATGATCGTGACGGTGTTGGGTTCGTGCGTGTCGGCCTGCATCCGCGACCGCGTCAACGGCATCGGCGGGATGAACCATTTCATGCTGCCGGATGGCGGCAACGATGCGGATAGCCCGATTTCATCCTCGATGCGTTATGGCACTTACGCCATGGAAATTCTCATCAACGAAGTCCTCAAGGCCGGCGCCAAGCGCGAAAATCTGGAGTCGAAGGTGTTCGGCGGCGGCGCGGTGTTGCGCGGATTCAACGCGATCAACGTGGGTGAGCGCAATGCGGCTTTCGTCAGGAACTATCTGCGTACCGAAGGCATCCGCGTGGTGGCGGAAGATCTGAACGACATCTGGCCGCGCAAGGTGCACTATTTCCCGCGTTCGGGAAAGGTTCTGGTCAAGAAGCTGAAGTCCGCCGATCCGGCATTGGCAATGAAAGAACGCGATTACGCCGGCAAACTGTCCAAGAAGCCGGTCGGCGGCGATATCGACTTGTTCTGATTTTTCAGTATTTCTCTTCTACGAGCGGCACGCGTTGTGCCGGGTCGTAGAAGAAGGTCTCTTCGGCGATATGTTCGCCTTCCCAACGCTGGTAGGCCAGCTCTTCCATCCGCGTGACGGTGCCGTCCAGCCATTCGAAGCGGAAGATCCAGCGTATCACCACCTTGTCGCCTTCCACGAACACCGGTCGCACGCACTTTGACTGCAGCGACTTCGCGCGCGCCATGACCTTGCGTTCGTTGGCGACGTGGGCGTCGCGGCCGAAGCGCGGCGGGTTGCCGTTTTCCTGCATGGTGGAATCTTCGGCGTAGAACTCTTCCACGGCCTCGATGTGCGCATTCGCTTCGACGCGCGCGATGAACTTTTCCAGTGTGTCTTTGCTTGGCATCAGGATCTCCTCGGTTTGCTTCGTTTTCCGGCGGTTCTTAACTTTGCTTATTTTGCCTGCAATACGGCCGCGCAGCGTGTGCGGATGTCGCTATTTTTATCTTGCCGCCACCAACTGTCGGCCTGCTCCTGGCCTGCCTTGCGCAACGCCTGGCGCATGCTTGCCGCCGGTTGCAGATTCAATTGCATGTGGTGTTCCTTCATGCGCGCGTAGTTGTCCTGGATGCGGTTCTTGACGTTGGCCCAGCTGGCGTCGCTGGTGGTCTTGGCTGCTTGCGTCAGGATGCTTTGCTGCGCCGGCGTCAGCTTGTTCCAGACGTCGTTGTTGATGATGGTGTAGCTCAGCGGGATCGCATAGCTGATCGCGGTGAAGTTGGGCAACTGGTCCCACAGGCGATTGCCGGCGCCGCCGTCGCCCGACGACAGCACGGCATTGAGTTCGCCCGAGGCAAGTTTTGGACCGACCGCAGAGAACGGCAGGTTGACGCTGTTGGCGCCGACGCGCTGGAAGACGCCGCGGCTGTTGTCGTCGTAGGTGCGGATGTTGAGCGCCTTGACCGCCTCGACGTCCGGCAGCGCTTTGGCCGACCAGATGCCCGACGGCGGCCATGGCGTGGCATACAGCAGGCGCATGTTCAGCGCCGCCAGATGGCGTTCCAGCTCCGGCTGGGTGCAGGTGAACAGCGCTTGTGCCTGATCGAAATCATCCACCACGAAAGGCAGCGACGACAGCAGGAAGAAGGAGTCGCTGCCGCCCAGGATGCCGGCGAAGAGCGTGCCGATTTCCGCCTTGCCGCTGCTCACTGCGCTGACCTGGTCCTTGCCCTTGTAGGGGTTGGCGGCTTCCTGCAGCGTGGTCACGGCGATGTCGCCGTTGGACAACTGTTTGACGGCGGCCGCAAACTGCAGGTCGGCACTGGCGGTGATCGACGTGGCCGGATATTCGTTGATCAACTGCAGCGACGCGCTTTGCGCCGTCGCCGGTCCGGCCAGCAGCAAAGCCGAGATTGAAACGGCAAGGCCGCAACGTTTGGTCAATGAAGACAAAGACATGAACACTCCTTGATTTTTCTTGTTGAAGGTCGATGGGAGGTGCTTGTTACGAGACGGTCGGCCGCTCCAACGCCAGCCAGCGCTGTACCGACGGCCGCTGCCATTGTTGCCGGGCATAGGCGATCAGCTTGGGCGGCAGGGCGTCGCCATGCAGGGCCAGGCGATTGAGCATCACGGCGAGATCGGTGTCGGCAATGCACCATTGCCCGAACAGATTGGCGGCGTCTTCGCCCAGCAAGCCGTCGACGGCGTCAATCAGCTTGCGCGCGGCAAACTGCGCGGCAGTCGACAAGGGCTCGTACTTCTTGCCGAGGAACACGGCCTCGGTGGGCCGCTCCTGGCGTATCGGTCCGAGGTCGCTGCGCAGCCACGCCTGGATTTCCCGGGCCTTGGCCTTTTGTCGCGGATCCTGCGGATACAGCGGCGCCGCTTCCGGAAAGCGATCTTCCAGGTATTCGTCGATCGCCGACGACTCCGACAGATGGAAATCGTCTTCGCACAGCGTCGGCACGCGATGCGTCATGCACAATTGCGCGTATTCCGGCAGGTGATTGTGTTGCAGCGTCAGGTCGACGGTGCGCAGTTCGAAAGGCTGGTTCTTCTCGGTCAGCGCGACGAAGGCGGACATCGCATAAGGACTGAGGAATTGGGCATCAACGTACAGCGCGAAAGACGACGAGTTCAAAACATTTCCTCCAGGCGGAAAAGGTGGGAAAGGGATGGCGGATTACCGGGAGCTCTTTCATCGGTGACGGCTTCAGCCTTCCGTGACTTCCGCTTCAT
The DNA here is from genome assembly GCF_000282135.1 of Herbaspirillum sp. CF444. Lineage (GTDB taxonomy): Bacteria > Pseudomonadota > Gammaproteobacteria > Burkholderiales > Burkholderiaceae_D > Herbaspirillum. The sequence continues at coordinate 64,872 of NZ_AKJW01000026.1, read as the reverse complement.
GCAGCATGTCGACGCCGGGCAGATTACAGGACAGCACGGCCTTGCGCACCGCATCGATGGCGGCGTGGCGGGTAAAACTCTTGCGCCAGGCAATGACCACGCGACGCGACGGCACCGGTTTGCTGAACGGCACATAGCGCACCATGCCGTCCTTGGCGTGCATGTCGGGCACCGACGCCTGCGGCAGCACGGTGATGCCGATGCCGGACGACACCATGTGGCGGATGGTTTCCAGCGACGAACCTTCGAAGGTGCGCGCGATGCCGTCGCCGGCGGTCGAGAAACGCGACATTTCCGGACAGACTTCCAGCACCTGATCGCGGAAGCAGTGGCCGTTGCCGAGCAGCAGCATGGTTTCGGTCTTCAGGTCCTGGGCAGTGATTTCCTTGCGCTCGGCCCATCGGTGATGCTTGGGCAGGGCGATGACGAATTCTTCGTCGTACAGCGGTTGCACTATCAGGCCGTGCTCGGGGAAAGGCAGCGCCATGATGGCCGCATCCAGTTCGCCCTGGCGCAGCAGTTCGATCAGGCGGGTGGTGAAATTTTCCTGCAGGATCAGCGGCATCTGCGGCACGGTCTCTATCATGGTCTTGACCAGCGAGGGCAGCAGGTAGGGGCCGATGGTGTAGATGATGCCCAGGCGCAGCGGGCCCGACAGCGGGTCCTTGTTCTGGCTGGCGATTTCCTTGATGGCGGCGGTCTGTTCCAATACGCGTTCGGCCTGCGCCACGATTTGCGCGCCCAGCGGCGTGACCGAGACTTCGGTGCCGCCGCGTTCGAAGATGATGACGCCGAGTTCGTCTTCCAGTTTTTTGATCGCAACCGACAAGGTCGGCTGCGCCACGAAACAGGCCTCGGCGGCATGGCCGAAATGCTTTTGGCGCGCGACGGCGACGATGTACTTGAGTTCGGTGAGTGTCATATGAACTTATGCGGGCTGATATGCGCAGACTATAGCTCATTTGCAGGTGACATGCAGGGCGGCGCCTGCATGCTAGAGTTGCGCCCAAGCGCAGAAAAAACTCCGGATCGGCAGAGCAGAACATGAGTAAAAAACAAGTATGGATGCGGGCCTCGGTGCTGGCGGCCGCGATGCTCTGCCTGTCGCTATCGGCACAGGCCGCCGGCGACGCCGCGGCCGGCAAGGCGGCGTTTGCCAAATGCGCCGGTTGCCATCAGATCGGCCCGTCGGCGCGCGCCGGTTTCGGGCCGCAGTTGAACGGCATCGTCGGCCGGCCGGCGGCTTCGACCAGGGACTATCGCTATTCGCCTGCGATGCAGAATTCGCGCATCGTCTGGACCGAAGACAAGTTGCGCGCTTTCATGAAGTCGCCCGGCGATGTCGTGCCGGGGACCAAGATGCGATTCTGGGGGATCGGCAATGAAAAGGATCTGGATAATCTGCTGGCGTATATGAAGACCTTTTCCTAGCCGTTCAACGACCGCCGTTTGCTTTATTTCTTTGCGTCGGTTTTGGTGCAGTCTGTTATCCCGGTTTGCACCGATTCCATGTGCACGCGCACGCCGTTGATTTCGATGTCGCGCTGTTGCGGCAATTGCCAGTTCAAGGTGTCCAGCCCGGCGCTCTTGCGCAATTGTTCGACGCATCCTGGCAAGGCGAGCAATTTGCCGATGAGCTGCCATTGGCCGTCGGTATTTTGCTTGAACAGGGCTGGTCCGCTGCTGCTTTCAAAAACCAGTAATTGCTCGCCGGCGGCAAGATCGGGTTTGACGACATAGGCATCGCACAGATGGCTTCGCTTGGTCATGCAAAGAGGCAGGTGATAACGCTCAGCTGCATTGCGCCAGTCCTGCGCAGCGAATTCTTTCGGCAATTTCCGATCGGAGGGATGCATGAGGATGTTCGCGTTCAGGTCAGGCGCCGCCACGACGAACTCGTCCGTCGCCCAGCGGTCGGTGCTTGCCAGTGCCAGACGGGCTTTGTCCTGAACGGCCGCAGGATAGGCGCTGTTGTTTTGCTCGCTGATCCGCTTCAACTCCTGTACGCCATAACGCGCACCGTTGAAGCGCAGAAAACGAAAGTCGAAACCATCCGCGCCGGTCTTGCCTTGAGTGAGCCGATGCAATTGGTCGGCGACCGCAATGCGCGCCGGATCGGCCGCCGGCGACAGCAAGGCCAGAAAAATCACCAGGATGGCGAAGCTGGCCAGCACGTTGGTCGCCGAGATGCGTTGAAGATTGTCGCGCATGCGAATGGCGGCGAGTGCATAGCCGGTCGCATACATCGCAGCAACCAGCGCACATGTCGCACCGGTGATGCGGCTGACGGTCCAGCCGTATTCGGCGACGCGCAGGCCCAGCGAATACGTCGCCAGCAATACCAGCGGAACCGGCAACAGGCAGGCGATGCGCGTACAGATCGAGAAGAAACGGTGCGTCTTTTGCGTCAGGTGATAGCCGTCCTGGTATACCGTATTGATCAGTACGACCAGCAGGGCTGTCGCGCCCAGCAGCACATACGATGCGCGCCGTGTTTGCCACAAAGGTTCCAGCCCGGTCGTCAGGATGCTCAATAAAAAGGCGCCGATCACGATCGTCGCCATCGGCAGCAGCCACGACAGCAAGGTCAGCAGCAGTTTGCGGATTCCCGCGACGATTTGCGGGCGAACGTCGCTCAGATGCAGCGCGAACGAGAACGCCAGCGTCGTGACGGGGATGTTGAACCAGCTCTTTTCGAGCAGCTTGCCGAGGAAAGTGAGCTTAATCAGTGAAAACAGGGCGTTGCCGGTTTCCAGCACTAGCCAGAACAAGCCGGTAAAGAGCGCCGCAAACATCAGTTGCACCAGCAGCTTCCACGCCATTTCAAAATAGCTGCGATAGCTGGCAATGCGCCGTCCGTCGGCGTCGCCGGCCAGCATCATGGCCTGCGCGATAAACAGGCCTGTGATCGTGAGGAAGATCAGTGCCGACGAGGGCAAGCTCTTTGATTCACCGGTTGAGCCATTGCCGCAGCAGGCATCATCGATATGCCGGGGCGGCAAGAGCGAGGACAAATCGGCGCGCCAGGCGTCATACATTCCCAGGCCACACAGTACGACGGCCAGCGTCGCCAGCCAGATCAGCAGATTGCGGCGTGACAAATGGCCGATGCCCGATACCGCAATGATCGGCAAAAATACCGCCAGCATGAGTGTCGGGATGAACAGCATCGGCTGTGTGGAGATCCCGGACCTGGCCGTCCAGCTCGAATACAGCGCATACAGCAGCAAGCCTTGCACAATGCCGAGCGCAACACGCAGGCGGCCTGACAAGATGCTGACGGGAGATTGCAGGGTGTCGTTGTCGTCTGCGGGCGCGGCGTTTTGCATGAAGTCTCCATTGAAAAACGCTAATGTCGGCGATGCAGGCCGAGTTGTAAATGCCCGGACGGTAAGGCGTGAAAGAAAGCCGGTGAAATCGTCAGACTTTGAGAAAGTCTTCCTTGCCGCCCAGCCAGCGCTGTAAATGCGCATCGACGATGGCATCGTCGTTTTGCAACAGCGTCTGTGCCAGGTTGCGGGCTTTTTCCACCAGCCACTGATCGGTCGCCAGATCGGCGAAACGCAGCAGCGCTTCGCCCGACTGGCGCGCGCCGAGGAATTCGCCGGGACCGCGGATCTCGAGGTCGCGCCGGGCGATTTCAAAACCGTCGGCGGTTTCGCGCATGGTCATCAGGCGTTGCTTGGCGGTGCCGCCGAGCGGGCTCTGGTACAGCAGGATGCAGGCGCTGGCCGCGGCGCCGCGACCGACGCGGCCGCGCAACTGGTGCAGTTGCGACAGGCCGAAGCGCTCGGCGTGTTCGATCACCATCAGCGAAGCGTTGGGTACGTCGACGCCGACTTCGATCACGGTGGTGGCGACCAGCACGTGGATGTCGCCGCGGCTGAAGGCGTCCATGACTTCTTGTTTTTCGGCTTGCTTGAGGCGGCCGTGCACGAGGCCGATGCGCAGGTCGGGCAGGGCTTCCGCCAACATCGCATAGGTGTCGGTGGCGGTCTGTAATTGCAGCGCCTCGGATTCTTCGATCAGCGGGCAGACCCAGTAAATCTGACGGCCTTCCTGCGCGGCGGCGTGCACGCGCGCGATCACTTCGTCGCGCCGGTTCTGGTCGATGGTGCGCGTGACGATGGGCGTGCGGCCGGGCGGCAGCTCGTCGATGACGGAGACTTCCAGATCGGCGTAGTAGGTCATGGCCAGCGTGCGCGGGATCGGCGTGGCCGACATCATCAGTTGATGCGGCACGGTTTGCGGCGCACCGTTCTCGGCGTCGAAGGCCTTGTTGCGCAGCGCCAGACGCTGGCCGACGCCGAAGCGATGCTGCTCGTCGACGATCACCAGCCCGAGTTTCCGGAACTGCACGTTGTCCTGGATCAGCGCATGCGTGCCGATGACCAGGCGCGCCTCGCCGGATTCGATGCGGGCGTTGGCTTCGGCCTTTTCTTTTTTCTTCAGGCTGCCGGTGAGCCAGGCGACCTGGACGCCGAGCGGTTCCATCCATGCGGCGATCTTGCGGAAATGCTGGTCGGCCAGGATTTCGGTCGGCGCCATCAGCACCGCCTGGAAGCCGCTGTCGATGGCTTGTGCAGCAGCCAGCGCCGCCACCACGGTCTTGCCGCTGCCGACGTCGCCTTGCAGCAGCCGTTGCATCGGGAAGGATTCCTGCAGGTCGTGGCGGATTTCTTCCAGCACGCGTTGCTGCGCGCCGGTCAGCTTGAACGGCAGCTGCTTGATGAAAGCCCTGGAAATCTTGCCGATGGTGGGCAGCGCGCTGGCATTGCGGGCGCGGCGCGCGGCCTGGGCGCGCTTGAGCGACAGTTGCTGCGCCAGCAGCTCGTCGAATTTCATGCGTATCCAGGCCGGATGCGAGCGTTCTTCGAGCGCGTATTCGTCGACGTCGGTCGGCGGATTGTGCAGCAGGCGCACCGAAGATTCGAAGCCGCCCAGCTTCAGTTCGTCCAGCGTGGTCTGCGGCAGGGTGTCGCGCCAGTCGATGCGCGACAGCGCGCCGCCGATGGCCTTGCGCAGATACGCCTGCGACAGGCCTTCGCCGGCCGGGTAGACGGGCGTGAGCGCGGTCGGCAGCGGCGCGCCTTCGAGCACGACTTTATAGGTGGGGTGGACCATCTCGGCGCCGAAGAAGCCGTGGCGCAATTCGCCGCGCACGCGCACGCGCACGCCTTCGGCAAGTTGCGTGGCCTGGCTGCCGTAAAAATTGAGGAAGCGCATCACCAGCGGGCCGCTGTCGTCGGCGATGGTGACCACCAACTGGCGGCGCGGGCGGAACTGGACGTCGCTCTTGCTGACGATGCCCTCGACCTGCACCACTTGCGTGCCGCGCAGGCTGGCGTCGTGGATGCTCATGACCTGGGTTTCGTCCTCGTAGCGCAGCGGCAGATGCAGCGCCAGATCCATGTCGGTGCGCAAGCCCAGTTTGGCGAGCTTGTTTTGCGCCTTCTGGGCATTGCTCAGCGGCGGAGCGCTTTGGGCGGCCTTGGTGCTGTCGGCGGAAGCTTTCTTCTTCGGTGCTGGCATGCAGTGAGGTTTCTATGTCGAGAAAGCGTAAAATAGAGGGTTCGGCGCTATTTTACTGTGTTTATCTACAGTGTTGCCGCTTCCATGACTTATTTTCCATGTATTCACTTTCCGATTTCGATTTCGACTTGCCGCCTGAGTTGATCGCGCAGTTGCCGCTGGCCGAACGCAGTGCTTCGCGCCTGCTGCAGGTCGACGCGCAGTCAGGCAACCTTGCATTGACCGACCGTCGCTTCGCCGACGTGGTCGACTTGCTGTCGCCGGGCGATTTGCTCGTATTCAACGATACCCGCGTGCTGAAGGCGCGTTTCTTCGGCGTCAAGGAAACCGGCGGCAAGGTCGAAGTGCTGGTCGAGCGGGTGCTCGACAGCCGCAGCGTGCACGCGCAGGTGCGGGCTTCCAAGTCGCCGCCGGCGGGTACGCAGATCCGTCTGGCAGATGCTTTCGACGTGATCGTCGGCGAGCGCTACGGCGAGTTCTATACGCTGCAATTTCCGTCGGATGTGTTCGAACTGCTGGAGCAATACGGCAGCCTGCCGTTGCCGCCGTACATCGAACACGAAGCCGACGAGTTCGACGAGACGCGTTACCAGACCGTGTACGCCAAGGAGCCGGGTGCGGTTGCCGCGCCGACCGCCGGTCTGCATTTCGATGAAACCTTGCTCGACAAGCTGAAAGCCAAGGGCATCGATACCGCTTTCGTCACGCTGCACGTCGGCGCCGGCACCTTCCAGCCGGTGCGGGTGGAAAACCTGTCCGAGCACAAGATGCACAGCGAGTGGTACACCATCGCCCAGGAGACGGTGGACAAGGTGCGCGCGGTGAAGGCGGCGGGCGGCAAGGTGGTCGCCGTCGGCACCACCAGCATGCGCGCGCTGGAGTCGGCGTCGCAATCGGGCACGCTGGAAGCCGGCAGCGCCGACACGCGGCTGTTCATCACGCCGGGCTATGCGTTTAAAACCGTCGATCGCCTGATCACCAACTTCCACTTGCCCAAGTCCACGCTGCTGATGCTGGTCTCGGCCTTTGCCGGTTACGACAATATTCGTGCGGCTTACGCGCACGCCATCGCGCATCAATATCGTTTCTTCAGCTATGGCGACGCCATGCTGCTAACCTGTACACATCATGCTTGAATTTACCCTGCTCAAAACCGACGGCAACGCCCGTCGCGGTCGCGTCAAACTGAACCACGGCGTGGTCGAGACGCCGATCTTCATGCCGGTCGGCACCTACGGTTCCGTCAAGGCGATGTCGCCGCTGGAACTCAAGGAGATCGACGCCCAGATCATCCTCGGCAATACCTTCCACCTGTGGCTGCGCCCGGGGTTGGAGGTGATGGCGAAATTCGGCGGCCTGCACGGCTTCATGGGCTGGGACAAGCCTATCCTGACCGACTCCGGCGGCTTCCAGGTGTTTTCGCTGGGCGACATGCGCAAGATCACCGAAGAGGGCGTGCACTTCGCCTCGCCGATCAACGGCGACAAGCTGTTCCTCTCGCCGGAAGTGTCGATGCAGATCCAGCGCGTGCTGAACTCCGACATCGTCATGCAGTTCGATGAATGCACGCCGTATGAAATCGACGGCCGTCCCGCCACGCAAGTGGAAGCGGCGCAATCGATGCGCATGTCGCTGCGCTGGGCCAAACGTTCGCGCGACGAATTCGACAAGGGCGAAAACCCCAACGCGCTGTTCGGCATCGTCCAGGGCGGCATGTTCGAAACCTTGCGCGACGAATCGCTGGCGGGCCTGAACGAACTCGACTTCGACGGCATCGCCATCGGCGGCCTGTCGGTCGGCGAACCGAAGGAAGACATGATGCGCGTGCTGGATCACATCGGCCCGCGCCTGCCGGCCGACAAGCCGCACTACCTGATGGGCGTCGGCACGCCGGAAGACCTGGTCGCCGGCGTGGCCAGCGGCGTCGACATGTTCGACTGCGTCATGCCGACCCGCAATGCGCGCAACGGCTGGCTGTTCACGCGTTTCGGCGACATCAAGATCAAGAACGCGCGCTACAAGGAAGACACCAAGCCGCTCGACGAAACCTGCGACTGCTACGCCTGCAAGAACTTCTCGCGCGCTTACCTGCATCACCTGCATCGCACCGGCGAAATCCTCGGCGCGCGCCTGAACACGATTCACAACCTGCATTACTACCTGCAGATCATGAAGGAAATCCGCGCCGCCATCGACGACGGACAGTTCGCCCAATTCGTCGCCAGGTTCAAGGAAGACCGCGCGCGCGGCGCCTGATTGCCGCTATAGAATTTGGCAGTCGTCCCAGCGAAAGCCGGGACCCAGTGTCGTGACGGACTACGATACGACGCTGGATCCTGACGTTCGTCAGGACGACGGCGGTAGAATCAAATCGCCATCACCAGTTCCACACCGTGCCGTCACGCAGTCGGCAAGTCGGCAGGTAGGCGCGCTCGTAAGGGAATTTGAGCGCCGCCGCTTCGTCGATGTCCACGCCCAGACCCGGTGCGTCGGGCAACATCAGATAGCCCTTGTCGAAGTAGTAGCCGTGCGGGAAGACCGCATCGGTTTCCGGCGTGTGGCGCATGTATTCCTGTACGCCGAAATTCGGCACCCACATGTTGAAATTGAGCGCCGCGGCCATGCTCACCGGCGACAAATCGGTGGCGCCGTGGCAGCCGGTATGGACTTGATACAGCGAGGCCAGATCGGCGATGCGGCGCAGGTGCGTGATGCCGCCGGCGTGAACGACCGTGGTGCGGATGTAGTCGATCAGCTGGTTCTGGATCAGGTCCTTGCAGTCCCAGATGGTGCTCATGATTTCACCGACGGCCAGCGGCGTGGTGGTGTGCTGGCGGATCAGCTTGAAGGCTTCCTGGTTTTCGGCCGGGGTGGCGTCTTCCATCCAGAACAGCTTGAACGGTTCCAGCGCCTTGCCCAATTGCGCCGCTTCGATCGGTTTGAGGCGGTGGTGGCAATCGTGCAGCAGGTGATGGTCGCTGCCGTATTTGACGCGCACTTTTTCGAACAGGTCGGGCGTATGGCGCAGGTACAGCGGCGTGTCCCAGATTTCTTCGTCGGGCAAGCCCTTGTCGGCCGGTTCGTAATACATGTTGCCCTTGCCGACGCCGTAGGCCTTGTCCAGTCCCGGCACGCCGGATTGCACCCGGATCGCCTTGTAACCCATGTCGATGTAATGGCCGACGGCATCCAGCGCTTCGGCATGGTCGCGACCGTTGGCGTGGCCGTAGACCATCACGCCTTCGCGGCTCTTGCCGCCCAGCAGCTGGTACACCGGCAGGTTGGCGGCCTTGCCCTTGATGTCCCACAGCGCCATGTCGACGGCTGCGATCGCGGTCATGGTGACCGGGCCGCGGCGCCAGTAACCGCCGCGATAGAGGTATTGCCAGGTGTCTTCGATGCGCGACGCGTCGCGGCCGATCAGGCAAGGAATGATGTGATCTTCCAGATACGATTTGACGGCAAGTTCGCGTCCGTTCAGGGTGGCGTCACCGATACCGTAGATGCCCTGGTCGGTTTCTATCTTGAGGGTGACGAAGTTGCGGCCTGGACAGGTCACGATGACCTTGGCGCTGAGGATCTTCATGGATGCGATTTCCTTGTCTCGATGCGAGCGGTCTGGTTTTGGATTGCCTGGGCGCCCGGCTGTTCTGGGTGGATTTTTAATGTGGTCTAACCAATATTGATTATGGCATTCCAATTTGCTCGGCGCAATAGTCGAACAGGACCGGATCTCCGTAGTCTTTTGTTTTTAAGCCACAAACCGGTGCGCATGATGATTGACATGGTTAGACCAAAATGAGAGTATCGCTCAAATTGGTAAGCCACTGATTGCTTTGAATGCTGCTTTTCTATACAGTGGATAGACCAATTTAAAGCTAAAAAAGAGGGTTTTATGGCAGATCGTCAGATTCGATCATCAGCCTCAACTGTGGATGCAGCAGCAACGAATTCAGCAAACAAGGCAGCAAAAGTAGCAAGAAAAGCAGTGCGTTCAGAATTGTTGGAACCAGCGTCAGCGCCGGAGCGCTCGTATCAGCGTCTGGCGGAACAGATTGCAGATCTGATCCTGCAAGGCGAGTTCAAGGCGGGCGAGCGCCTGCCTTCGGAGCGCAGCCTGGCGGACCGGTTCGAGATCAGTCGTACTTCGGTGCGTGAAGCGATCATCGCGCTGGAGGTGCAGGGGCTGGTGGAAGTGCGCGGCGGGTCAGGCATTTATGTCTGCGACGCGGCGACCAAGCCGGTGGGATTCATCCCCGATGGCGGCGCCGGACCGTTCGAGTTGTTGCGGGCACGTTGGGTGATCGAGTCGGAAGTGGCGGCATTGGCGGCGCAGAACCGCACCGATGCCGACATCGACAAGATTTATACGCAACTGGCGGCGATGGGGCGCAATTTTCAGGACAAGCTGGCCAACGAAGCGGATGACCGGCTGTTTCACATCCGCATCGCCGAAGCCAGCGGCAACAGCGTGATGGCGCAAGTCGTCACGGCTTTGTGGGACCAGTTGCGCGGCGTGTTGTGGAAGAAGCTGGAAGAGCATTTCCACACGCAGCAGTTGCGCGAAGCCTCGCTGGAAGAACACCAGAAGGTCTTCGATGCGCTGGTGGCGCGTGACCCGGTCGCGGCGCGCGACGCGATGCGCGAGCATCTCGAGCGTGTGATGAACGAGTTTAAAAAGGCATGGCGTTAAGACACCGGACCCCGGTCTCGTCATGCGTGATGAAAGAACGTCCCGCAGAGGACGTCACCCAGGACGGAGACAGCGATGAACATGATCAGCATCTGCAGCAGCCTGTGCACCTTTGCACGCACTTTTGCGCCCTATACATAGGCATAGGACGCTTTCTGCGGTAACCGGCCTCGCGCCGGCGGCATCCCCTGAAAAACGAAATCAATGCAGTCGGCATGTCCGTACTGCCGGGGATTCCTGCGTCTTCGATTTGTTGTTGTACAGGTTTTGAGTTCGGCCATGCCCTGCATACCGGAATCAATTTAGGGCGGAGCAATACCGCGAATATCCGAGCATAAGAAGAGGAGAAGAAATGAAACTACGACGCAGTTTGGCAATGGGAGGGCTGGCAATTGTCGCGGCAGGCGCATCGGTGCAGGCTTCCGCGCAGAGCAGCGTGACGATCTACGGCGCGATCGACGATGCGCTGGTCTACACCAACAATCAAGGCGGTCTGCACAATCTGTATCTGCGCACCGGCAACCTGAACGCCAGCAAGATCGGCTTCAAGGGATCGGAAGACCTGGGCGGCGGTTCGCAAGCGGTGTTCACGCTGGAAAACGGCTTTGACGTCAACACCGGCGGCATGAGCTCGGCCAATACCTTGTTCAATCGCCAGTCCTTCGTCGGCCTGGTCAACAACACTTACGGTAGCGCGCTGCTCGGTCGCCAGTACACGCCTTACTTCCAGTATGTCGGCGCCATCGGACCGACCAGCGTGTTGACCGGTGCAACCGGCGCCCACCCGGGCGACGTCGACGGCCTGGACACCACCGTGCGCATCAGCAACGCGGTCACCTACATCTCGCCGACCTTCGGCGGCGGTGCGCAGATCAGCGCCTTGTACGGTTTTGGTGAAACGGCCGGTTCCACCTCCACCGGCAATGCCTACAGCCTGGCAGGCAAGTACGACGTCGGTCCGTGGAATTTCGCACTCGGCTTTCAACGCCTGAAGAACGGCTCCGGTTCGGCCACAACCTGGAACTCGACCGCCTCCGGCAGTTTCGCCACCTCGGCAATCAACAACGGCTATGCATCTTCCGACAACGTCGTGATGATCGCCGGCGCCACGCGCTATACCACCGGCAACTGGATGTTCGGCGCCAACTACGCCAATGCACAGTACAAGCCTGGCAACGGTTCGCTGTTCTCGCAAAAAGCCACCTTCGATACGCTGGGCCTGATCACGACGTTCCAGGCGACTCCGGCATGGATGCTGGCGGCAGGTTACAGCTATACCCGCGAGCGCGCCGCCAACGGCATCACCGATCCGGCCAAGTATCATCAGATCGCGCTGGAAGAAACCTACTCGCTGTCCAAGCGTACGGCGTTCTACCTGCTGCAAGCCTATCAGCTGGCGCGCGGCCAGACGTTGGGTAAAGCCGGCACCGGCAATATCGTCAATGCTGTCGCTGTCGTCGGCGATTCGCAAAACAGTTCGCCATCGTCAGGACGCAACCAGGCTGTGATCATGGCGGGCTTCCGTCATTTCTTCTAAGTTTGACTGAGTAAGCTTGTGGACTGAAATAGCTTGAGGTTGGCCACCTGGACCTGCTAAGGTACAGGTGGCTTTTTTGGCAAAAAATAAAAATCAGCAGCTGCTTCAAGGCGGCGCAATACAGTGGAGACAACATGAGTCAATCGAAAGCGCGCCCCGGCCGTAACCGTCATGCAATGCGCTTGTTGGCGTTTTGCGCAGCAGTGGGCTGCAGCGCCGCATCATGGGCCGCAGACGTCCGCGTCATGTGCTATCAGGACGGCAACGAGTGCGACGTCACCGCCGAGCTGGCCAAACGTTTCGAGGCAAAAAATCCCGGCACCAAAATCATCATCGACAAGGTCCCCTACAAGACCGTGGTCGAGCAACTGCCCGTCCAGCTGGCATCGGGCCAAGGCCCCGACATCGCCCGCGTGACCGAGATCGGCGGACTGGCCAAGTACTACCTGGACATCGGCCCCTACGTGCAGGATCGCAATTACTGGGAAAAGAATTTCGGCAACACCCTGTCGTGGATGCGCACCAGCGCCGGCGACAAGGGCATCTATGGTCTGCTGTCGCAACTGACGGTGACCGGGCCTTACGTCAACAAGACCTTGTTCGAACAAGCCAACGTGCCGTTGCCGGGGCCGAAAGCGACCTGGGACGACTGGGTCGCCGCCACGCGCAAAGTCGCCAAGGCGACGCAGCTGGAAGCGGCAATGGCATGGGACCGCTCCGGCCACCGCTTTGCCGGTCCCGCCATCAGCTATGGCGCCAAGCTGTTTAACGCCAACGGCGATCTGGTCATCGACGACGGTTACAAGGCGCTGGTGCAAAAATTCGTCGGCTGGAACAAGGACGGCACCATGTCCAAGGAAGTCTGGGCCGGCGCCGGCGGTTCCGCTTATCGCGACGGTTTTGAAGATTTCAAGAACGGCCGTATCGTGATGTACCTGAGCGGCTCCTGGCAGATCCGCCGCATGAGCAGCCAGATCGGCAAAAACTTCGACTGGATCGTGGTGCCCAATCCTTGCGGACCGGCGGCCTGTTCCGGCATGCCGGGCGGCGCTGCCTTCGTCGCGTTGAAGGGCAGCAAGTCGCCCAAGGAAGCCGGTCGTTTCCTCGACTTCCTGGCGCAGGAAGACATCTACGCCGAGATGATGGCCAAGACCGAAAACTTGCCGGCGCATCAGGGCCTGGTGCAGAAGGGCATCAACTACGCCTCGGCGCCGGAGATCAAGGCCGCACTGGCAGTCTTTTCCACCGACATCCCTCGTCTGTCGCCGCTGGCGTATCGTCTGCAAGGCTATCAATACAATCGCTCGCTGATGTTCCCGACCGTCACGCGCGTGACCCAGGCCATCGTCGGCGAGATGAGCGTCAACGACGCCATGACGCGACTCTCCAGCGACATGGCCGAATCGGTCAGGCAGGCGAAAAAATAAACCGCGGGCCGCGATGGCCGCAAGCCGGGCCATCGCGATCTGATTACCGGACAGAGTTTTCCGCGTTCTGTCGTCTGCTTTTTCGTGGTTTTTGCCGGAGCTTTGCTCTTCAGGAGAAGTCGTGGGTTTCATCGCAAGCTGTTTTTTCAATCTGTTCGAACCGTTTTTCCGCATCGGCCAGCGCTGGCTCGGCCTGTCGCGCATCGCCTGGCTGTTCGTCGGTCCCAATCTGATCATCTTCGGACTGTTCACCTTTCTGCCCATCGTCATCAATTTCCATTACGCGATGACTTCCGGCGTGCAGATCATGCCGTCGGCGCGTCCCTTTGTCGGGGCGGAAAATTTCTCCATGCTGTTCGAGTGCAGCAATCATTTCGACATCTCCACCTGCAACCAGGATTTGTTCTGGAAGGCGATTGCCAATACGTCGAAGTTCACCGTCCTGCAAGTCGTGCTGATGGTGTTCTTTTCGTTGCTGACGGCGCTGGTGCTCAATCGCAAGATCATCGGCCGCAGTTTCTGGCGCGGCGTGTTTTTCTATCCGGTGCTGTTGTCGCCGGTGGTGGTGGCGCTGTTGTGGAAGTGGATATTGCAGCGGCACGGCCTGCTCAATGCCGGCCTGATGGCCGGCGGTTACGACGCGCAGGAATGGCTGACCGACGCCAACTGGTCTTTCTTCTGGGTGATCTTCGTGTCGATCTGGGCGCACATGGGTTTTTACACGCTGATCCTGCTCGCCGGCTTGCAGGCGATCCCGCGCGACGTGTACGACGCCGCCGAGATGGATGCCGCGTCGCCCTGGCGCACCCTGAGCCGCATCACGATTCCGCTGCTGATGCCCAATCTGATCGTGGTCGTGGTGTTGGCCCTGATCCGCGCGATCCAGATCTTCGACGAAGTATTCGTGCTGACCGGCGGCGGTCCGGGATCGGCCACGACCTTCATCGTCCAGTACATCTATCAGGTCGGTTTTGCGGAGCAGATCCATCTCTACGGTCTGGCGGCCGCCGCTTCGCTGGTGCTGGCGGCGGGCATCCTGGTGCTGACGCTGCTGCAGCTGAAGCTGTCGCGCGCCGGTGAAGCGGGAAAGAGAAAGCGCTGATGACTCCGCGGATCCGAAAGCAAATTGACACGAGACTATTGAGACTGCCCGCATGAAAAATTTTCTTATCCGTACGCGCGGTCGCCGGCGCCTGCACTGGACCGACTGGCTCAGTTACCTGTATTTGTTGATGGGCCTGCTGCTGATGTTTGCGCCGGTGCTGTGGCTGGTGCTGTCGTCGTTCAAGAGCGAGGCGGCGATCAGCGAATTCCCGCCGACCCTGCTGCCCTACACGCAAAAAATGGTGAAGCTCACCGGTGAAGCCTTTGACGGCAAGCCTCACCCGGTGTTCACCGTCAAAGGCGCCGACGGCAAGCCGCGCGAGATGGTGGAGCTGCGCCGCATGGGCATCATCGCCACCATGGTCGATCCGGCCCAACCTGGACAGGAACTGAAGATCAACATCAAGGAACGCAAGCCGGTGCGCGAAGTCAGCATAGCGACGGGCAACTATACCGAGCTGTTCGGCAAGTTCAACTTCCTGCAAAACCTCAACAACAGCGTTTTCATCACCGTCATGGCGACGGCGATCACCTTGCTGTTCAATTCGATGGCGGCGTTTGCCTTGTCCAAGTACCGCTTCACCGGACAGAAGGCGGTGTTGCTGCTGATCGTGGCGACGCTGATGATCCCGCCCACCATCATCCTGGTGCCGGCCTTCCTGATCGTGTCCGGCGTCGGCTTGTTCAACAGCCTGTGGGGCGTGATCTGGCCGGCGGTGGCGACGCCCACCGGCGTCTTCCTGCTGCGCCAGTACATGCTGACCATTCCCGATGAGTTGATCGAAGCGGCGCGCATGGACAACGCCAGCGAGTGGCGCATCTACTGGAAGATCGTGTTGCCGTTGTCGGCGCCGGCGCTGGCGGTGCTGGCGATCTTTTCTGTCATGTGGCGCTGGAACGATTTCCTGTGGCCGCTGCTGGTCTTGTCCAAACCGGAGAATTTCACGCTGCAGCTGGCGCTCAATTCTTTCCAGGGCGAGCTGACCACCGAGTGGCACTACCTGCTGGCCATGACCGTCATCACGCTGGTGCCGGTCACGCTGGTGTTCGCATTTTTGCAAAAATACATCGCCACCGGCATTGCCAGCGCGGGCGTCAAATAGGTATTGAAAAATCTGGAGCTGAGTAATGGCCACATTGAAGTTGCAACAAGTCGTCAAACGTTTCGACACCACGACCACCCTGCACGGCATCGACCTGGAAGTGAAGGACGGCGAATTCGTCGTTTTCGTCGGTCCCTCCGGTTGCGGCAAGTCGACCTTGCTGCGCGTCATCGCCGGGCTGGAACCGGCGACATCGGGCCAGGTGCTGATCGCCGGCCGGGACGTCACCGACAGGTCGGCCGCCGAACGCGGTTGCGCGATGGTGTTCCAGTCCTACGCGCTGTATCCGCACATGAGCGTGTACGACAACATGGCATTCGGCCTGATCAACTCGGGCGTCAAGAAAGCCGACGTACTGAGCAAGGTCGGCGAGGCGGCGCGCATGCTGCGCCTGGAAGAACTGCTGCAGCGCAAGCCGACGCAATTGTCGGGCGGCCAGCGCCAGCGCGTGGCGATCGGCCGCGCCATCGTGCGCGATCCCAAGCTGTTCCTGTTCGACGAGCCGCTGTCCAACCTCGATGCGGAACTGCGCATCTCCATGCGCGCCGAAATCCGCGACCTGCACACGCGGCTCGGCACCACCATGATTTACGTCACGCACGATCAGGTCGAGGCCATGACCATGGCCGACAAGATCGTCGTGCTGCGCGCCGGCAAGGTGGAACAGATCGGCGCGCCGCTGGAGCTGTACAACCGTCCCGCCAACAGTTTCGTGGCCGGATTCATCGGATCGCCGCGCATGAACTTCCTGCCGGTGGCGGCGCTGGACGCCAATCTGATTCAGCGGCTGCAATTACCGGCGACGGCGCACACCATCGGCATCCGTCCCGAGCATGTCGTGCCCGACGCGGCCGGTGCGATCGCCTTGCAGATCACGCAGATCGAGCGCATGGGCGGCAGCAGTCTCGTTCGCGGAAAAATCGGCAACAATCAGGACGGCAACTTCGAATTCGTGGTCAACGGCCAGACCGATTTGCAGGAGCGCAGCAGCGTGTTGCTGGATTTCCCGACGGCGCAGTTGCATTGCTTCGGCGCCGACGGCGCGCGGATCGAACTTGATATGCAGCGCCACGCCGCGTAAAAATAAATATCGCAACAAGCACACAAGCACATCGGATTTCGCCATGACCTCATTGCTGCACCCACCGCAATTCCAGCTCGACAAACAAGACGGCAACCATCTGCGCCTGCTCAGCGACACGGCGGCCGCGATCGACATCTTCGTGCTGGAGCAGGACATCCTCCGCGTACGTGTCTTGCCGGACGGCCTGGCGCGCGGCCCGCGCAGCTGGGCCATCGCGCCGGGGCAGGAAGACGTGGCGATCGACGGTCGCGACCGGCTCGACCTGAGCGGCTTTGCGCTGCCGGCGTTTACCTTGCGCGAAGAGGCCGACAAGCTGCACGTGCAGACCGAGGACGTGCGCCTGGAGATCGCGCTCAACGGCGGGCGCTGCAGCTGGTCGCTCAGGCGCGACGGCGTCTGGCATGCCGTGCTGGAAGACCGCGCGACGCAAGCCTACAACTTCAACTGGTGGGACGACCGCGTCTATCACTACAAGGCGCGCCGCGCCGACGAAATCTATCTCGGCCTGGGCGAGCGCGCCGGCTCGCTCAACCGCGCCAACCAAAGCTACAAGATGGTCAACGTCGACTCGATGGGTTACAGCGCGAAGACTTCCGATCCGCTCTACAAGCACATCCCGTTCTACCTGACCTGGCAGCCGCAGGCGGCGCTCGGTTTCGGCCTGTTCTACGACACGCTGGCCGACTGCACCTTCGACATGGGGCGCGAGCTGGACAACTACCACGGCCTGTATCGCCATTTCGTGGCGGAGCACGGCGATCTCGATTACTACTTCATCGCCTCGGCGCACTCGCCGCTGGATGCGGTCAGGCGCTTCACGTGGATGACCGGCACGCCGGCCTGGATGCCGAAGTCGGGCCTGGGTTATTCCGGTTCGACCATGAGTTATACCGATGCTCCCGATGCGCAGGAGCGCATGAACGAATTCATCGACAAGTGCCACGAGCACGACATCCTGTGCGACTCCTTCCATCTGTCTTCCGGTTATACCTCGATCGGGCCCAAGCGCTACGTCTTCAACTGGAACCGCGAAAAATTCCCCGACATCCACGGCTTCACCAAAGGCTATGCCGACAACGGCGTGTCGCTGTGCGCCAACATCAAGCCTTGCCTGTTGCAGGACCATCCCGCATTCGAGCAGGTGCAACGCGCCGGCTTGCTGATCGCGGCGCCCGATGGTTCGCCGTCCTGGGTGCAGTTCTGGGATGAAGTCGGCGCCTATCTCGATTTCACCAATCCCGCCACCATAGACTGGTGGAAAGGGCAGGTCAAAACCGCGCTGCTCGACTACGGCATCTCCTCCACCTGGAACGACAACAACGAATTCGAAGTCTGGAACACCAAGGCCGTCGCCAACGGTTTCGGCAAAGCCTTTCCCGCGCACCAGGCCAAGGTCTTGCAGACCATGCTGATGATGCGCGCCTCGCGCGACGCCCAGCGCGAACATGCGCCGCAAAAGCGGCCTTTCCTGGTGTCGCGCTCCGGCGGCGTCGGCATGCATCGCTATGTGCAGACCTGGTCGGGCGACAACTACACGTCGTGGGAAACGCTGCGCTACAACATCAAGATGGCGCTGGGGCTGGCCTTGTCGGGCATCTCCAACATCGGCCACGACATCGGCGGCTTCGCCGGTCCGGCGCCGGGGCCGGAGCTGCTGCTGCGCTGGGTGCAGCATGGCGTGTTCCTGCCGCGCTTCAGCATCCACTCCTGGAACGACGACCGCAGCGCCAACGAGCCGTGGATGCATCCGCAGGTCACGGCGCAGATTTCCGGCCTGATCAAGCTGCGTTACCGGCTGATCCCTTACTACTATCATTTGTTGTGGCAATGGCATCGCAGCTACGAGCCGGTGCTGCGCCCGACCTTCGCCGAGTTTCCCTGCGACCCGCGCTGCTATGAAGACGGCGACGACATGATGGTGGGCGACGCCTTGCTGGTGGCTTCCGTGGTGGATGAAGGCCGGACCGAGCGCGAGGTGTATCTGCCGGAAGGCGCGCGCTGGGTATCGTATTGGAGCGGCGAATTGTTCGACGGCGGCAAGACCGTTACCCTGCCTGCGCCGTGGGAGCAGCCGGTATTTCTGATTCGCGAAGGCAGCGTGGTGCCGTTGAACGTGGCCGAGCAGCATTTCAGCAAGCCGTCGGATCAACGCGCCTTCCTGATCGTGCCGCCGCAAGGCGCTGCCGAAGTGGAGGGCAGCTGTATTGAAGACGATGGCGTTTCCGAAGCCTGGCGCGACGGCGGCTACGGCCACTGGCGTGTTGCCGCGCGCGGCGACGACGAGACGCTAAGTCTGGAGTTGTCCTTCAGCGGTCAGTTGCCGCGTCCGCAGAACTCGGTGCAAGTACATCTGCCGGCCTACGAAAAGCGCCGGATCTCCGTCGTCAATGGGGCTTTGCTGGCGCAAGAGCAGGCCGGCGGCTGGCTGCAGCTGACGATTGCCTTGGCCGCCTAGAGCATCGCCATCATGCCTGCTGCGGCTGTGTGCGCCACTCGCTGACGCGCGCTCGCAGCTCGCGCCGGATCACCTTGCCGGTGGTCGTCATCGGCAATTCATCGACGAAGAAAATTTCGCGCGGATATTCGTGCGCGGCAAGGCGCACCTTGACGTGCTCCTGAATCTCGCGCTTGAGCTCGTCGTCGCCGGTGACGCCATCCTTGAGCACGATGACGGCCACCACGATTTCGGTGCGCTGCGCATCGGGCGAACCGATCACGGCGACCATCTTCACGGCGGGATGCTGGAGGATGTTGTCTTCGATCTCGCCCGGGCCGATGCGGTAGCCGGCTGAAGTGATGACGTCGTCGTCGCGGCCGACGAAGCGGATGTAGCCGTCCTCGTCCATGCAGCCGGTGTCGCCGGTCAGCAGCCAGTCGCCGACGAACTTGTCTTGCGTGGCCTGCGGATTATTCCAGTACTGCAAGAACATCACGGGGTCGGGACGCTGCACGGCGATGTTGCCGTCGCTGCCGGGCGGCAGCACCCGGCCCTGAGCATCGACAATCGCGAGCTTGTGCCCGATGGCGGCGCGGCCGATGGCGCCGGGTTTGCAATCCATGATGGCGGCGCAAGACGACACCGTCATGTTGCACTCGGTCTGGCCGTAGAACTCATTGATCGTCAGGCCGAAGGTCTGGCGGCCCCAGTCGAGCAATTCCATCCCCAGCGATTCGCCGCCGCTGGCGACGGAACGCAGCTGATAGCGCCAGCGCTTTTCCGGCTCGGCGACGGTGCGCATCATCTTCAATGCGGTCGGCGGCAGGAAGGTGTTGCGCACGCCGTAATCCTGCAGCAACTGAAAGGCCGCTTCGCCGGTGAATTTTTCAAAGCGATGCGCCACCAGCGGGACGCCGTGATGCCAGGCCGGCAGGAAGACGTCGAGCAGGCCGCCGATCCAGGCCCAGTCGGCCGGCGTCCACAGCAGGTCGCCTTCCAGCGGAAACAGATTGTGCGACAGCTCCACGCCCGGCAGATGCCCCAGCAGCACGCGATGCGCATGCAAGGCACCCTTGGGCTGGCCGGTGGTTCCGGAGGTGTAGATGATGACGGCAGGATCGTCGGCTTTGGTCTTGACCGGCGTCAGGTCGCTGCTGGCCTGCTTCAATGCCTGATGCAAATCCATCGTGCCGTGGAAGGCGCCGTCGATGGTGAGGATGGTTTGCAGCGCCGGCAGGCGGTCGCGGATGCCGGCCAGCTTGGCGGCGCCGGCGGCGTTGGTGACGACTACCCGGGTGCCGCTGTTGTGCAAGCGGTATTCCAGCGCCTCGGCGCCGAACAGCGCAAACAGCGGGATCGCAATCGCGCCGATCTTGTAGGCGGCGACGTGCGCCATCGCGGTTTCGGGCGCTTGTGGCAGCAGGATGCCGATGCGGTCGCCGGTGTTTGCGCCGCTAGCCAGGAACAGATTGGCGAGGCGGTCGGAGCTTTCCTTGATTTCGCCGAAGCTGTAGCGGCGGCTGGAACCATCGGCTGCGACGTGGATCAGAGCAAGCCTGCCCGGATCGGTTTCGGCCCATTTGTCGCAGACGTCGACGCCGATGTTGTAGTACTCGGGGATATTCCAGCGGAAGGCGTCGTTGATTTCCTGATAAGGCCGGGCTTCGATGGGCAGCATGGTGGAACGGGTCTCCTGAGGTGATTGGCAAAATGCGCGGCAATTCTTTGCTCTTGTCGGCTTGCTAATGTACCCCCGTACCCCCATATTGGCGATGCCGATATAACAAGTTTTCCTCGCGGCAAGACAGTTTTCTCCCGTTTTTCGTCAGCTTTTTCGCCGCTTTTTTCCGTTATCGGCGCTTTCCCCCGATTCGGCCCGTCCGGAATGGGGGTAAGCGTCCGGCGCAGTGCTAAAATGCGGGGCTATTTTTTAAACAACCATTTGGAGCGACACGTGTTTATTACCGATGCAATTGCACAAACTACTGCTGCAGGCCCAGGCGGCCTGATGGGCAATCTGACCAGCTTCCTGCCCATCGTCCTGATGTTCGTTGTGCTGTACTTCCTGATGATCCGTCCTCAGATGAAGCGTCAAAAAGAACAAAAGGCCATGATGGACGCACTGGCCAAGGGCGACGAAGTCGTGACCTCCGGCGGTTTGCTGGGCAAGGTCGTCAAGGTGACCGATGCCTACGTGACCGTTGAAGTTTCCGAAGGCAATGAAGTCGTCGTGCAAAAAGCCGCGATCACCACGCTGCTGCCGAAGGGCACCATCAAGGGACTGTAATCGGTCCGGCCGCATGGCTGACATGGGCGCATCGCGTATTTTGTTTTTGACGCGGATGCGCCCTTGTTCACATTTGCTGCAAACGAATCCATCCTGGATGTTCATCATCAACGCTGAATCAATATGAATCGTTATCCTCTCTGGAAGTACGTCCTAATCGTCATCGCCTTGCTGTTCGGCACGCTGTATACGCTGCCCAACTTCTTCGGCGAATCGCCTGCCGTGCAGATCAGCAGCGCCAAATCCACCATCAAGGTGGACAGCTCGGTCGCCGGGCGCGTGCAGCAGCTCCTGCAACAAGGCAGCCTCGCGCCAGAGAGCGTGATTTTCGATAACGCCAGCACCGCGCCGTCCGTGCGCGCCCGGTTCGCCAATACCGACACCCAGTTCAAGGCCAAGACCTTGCTGGAAAAAGGCCTGAATACCGATCCTGCCGATCCGACCTATATCGTCGCCTTCAACCTGCTGCCGAACACGCCGCAGTGGCTGCAAAGCCTGCATGCCTTCCCGATGTACCTGGGTCTGGACTTGCGCGGCGGCGTGCACTTCCTGATGCAGGTCGACGTCAAGGCAGTGATGAACAAGCGTCTGCAAGGTTTGCAGTCCAGCGTGCGCAGCGTGCTGCGCGACAAGAACATCCGTCATAACGGCATCAACCGCAACGGCGACCAGATCGACATCCTGTTCCGCGATGCCGACACCCGCGACAAGGCGCGCAACGTGCTGGCCGGCGAAGTCTCCGAACTGGCCTTGCAAGACGCCGGCACCGGCGACGACCTGAAGCTGGTCGCCACACTGCGTCCTGAAGCGCTCAAGCAAACGCAGGAAGACGGCGTCAAGCAAAACATCTCGACCCTGTCCAAGCGCGTCAATGAACTGGGCGTGGCTGAACCGATCATCCAGCGCCAGGGTGCCGACCGTATCGTGGTCCAGCTGCCGGGCGTGCAGGACGTCTCCCGCGCGAAAGACATCATCGGTCGCACCGCCACGCTGGAAGTGCGCATGGTCGACGACTCCGTGACCCGCGGCACCGAAGAAACCGCAGCGATTCCTTTCGGCTCCGAGTTGTTCAAGGTCGGCAAGGGCGCACCGGTCGTGCTGTACAAGGACCCGGTCCTGACCGGCGACTACATCTCCAACGCCTCGGCCAGCTTCGATGAGAATCACCAGCCTGCCGTCAGCATCGACCTCAACGGCGACGGCGGCCGCAAGATGCGCGACGCCACCCGTGAAAAAGTCGGCAAGGCGATGGCCATCGTCCTGTTTGAAAAAGGCAAGGGGGAAGTCCTGACCGTGGCGACCATCCGTTCCGAACTGGGTTCGCGCTTCCAGATCACCGGCATGGGTTCGGCGGAAGCCTCGAGCGATCTGGCGCTGCTGTTGCGCGCAGGTTCGCTGGCCGCCCCGATGGAGATCATCGAAGAACGCACCATCGGCCCGCAACTCGGCGCTGAAAACATCCGCAAGGGCTTCGACGCGACGCTGTACGGCTTCGCCGCCATGGCCATCTTCATGATCGTGTACTACCAGTTGTTCGGTCTGTTCAGCGCGCTGGCGCTGTCGGTCAACGTGCTGCTGCTGATCGCCGTGCTGTCGACGCTGCAGGCCACGCTGACCTTGCCGGGTATCGCGGCGATCGCGCTGGCGCTGGGTATGGCGATTGACTCCAACGTGCTGATCAACGAGCGCATCCGCGAAGAACTGCGCAACGGTAATTCGCCGCAGGCAGCGATCAGCATCGGTTTCGACCGTGCATGGGCGACCATCCTCGACTCCAACGTGACGACCCTGATCGCCGGCCTGGCGTTGCTGATTTTCGGTTCGGGCGCGATTCGCGGTTTCGCGGTGGTGCACTGCCTGGGTATCCTGACGTCGATGTTCTCGGCGGTGTTCTTCTCGCGCGGCCTGGCCAACCTGTGGTACGGCCGCAAGAAGAAACTGACCAGCCTGGCGATCGGCCAGATCTGGAAACCGGGCGCCGGCACCGACACGAAGTCGGACGTCAAGGTCAAAGTCAAATAAGCGCAGCGAACAGAATCCCGTGCGCCTTTGCCCGACAGACGGCAGAGGCGCAGAACTGAAAGGTATGTGATGGAATTTTTCCGCATCAAAAAAGATATCCCCTTCATGCGCCATGCGTTGATATTCAACGTCATCTCGGCGCTGACCTTCGTGCTGGCAGTGTTCTTCCTGCTGAGCAAGGGCTTGCACTTCTCGATCGAATTCACCGGCGGCACCGTGATGGAAGTCGCCTACACCAAGCCGGCCAACATCGAAAACATCCGCAAGTCGGTCGAAGGCCTGGGCTTTACCGACACGCAAGTACAGAGCTTCGGCACGGCGCAGGACGTGATGATCCGCCTGCCGGCCCAGCATGGCGTCAATTCCACCCAGCAAAGCGAAAAAGTCATCGCCGCGCTGACGGCGCAGGATCCTGACGTCAAGCTGCAGCGCGTCGAATTCGTCGGCCCGCAGGTCGGCGACGAACTGGCGCACGACGGCCTGATGGCGCTGGGCATGGTGGTGATCGGCATCGTGATCTACCTGGCCTTCCGTTTCGAATGGAAATTCGCGGTCGCCGCCGTCATCGCCAACTTGCATGACGTGGTGATCATCCTCGGCTTCTTCGCCTTCTTCCAGTGGGAATTCTCGCTGACCGTGCTGGCGGCGGTGCTGGCGGTGCTGGGCTACTCGGTCAATGAATCGGTGGTGGTGTTCGACCGGGTGCGCGAAGCCTTCCGCGATCGCCGCTACGGCAAGCTGTCCGCGCCGGAAGTGTTGAACCACGCGATCACGAGCACGATTTCCCGTACCATCATCACCCACGGCAGCACCGAAATGATGGTCTTGTCGATGCTGATCTTCGGCGGCCCGACGCTGCATTACTTTGCCGTCGCGCTGACCATCGGCATCTTGTTCGGTATCTATTCGTCGGTGTTCGTTGCGGCAGCGATCGCCATGTGGCTGGGCGTCAAGCGCGAAGACCTGATCAAGCCGGCCAAGCCGAAAGACGAAACTGACGGTGCGGTGGTGTAAAAACCGGAAGTTGTTTTAATCGTTAGAATTGTTGTTCTGCAGGCTGTTTCTCAGGAAACAGCCTGTTTTACTTTGTTACCCGGATAACCATGATGTCCAATGTTCAACCTGTCGTCGCATCCAGCGACGCCGATATCGATTTCGACCGCCGCTTCGGCGGCATCGCCCGTCTGTATGGTGCCCAAGGCCTGGCACGTTTTCGTGCTGCGCATATTTGCATCGTCGGCGTCGGCGGCGTCGGTTCGTGGATCGTCGAAGCGCTGGCGCGCAGCGCCATCGGCAAGATCACCATGATCGACCTCGACAACCTCGCCGAGTCCAACGTCAACCGCCAGATCCACGCGCTCACCGATACGCTCGGCAAGGCCAAGGTCACGGCGCTGCACGAGCGCATCGCGCAGATCAACCCGTATTGCGAAGTCACCGAGGTGGAAGACTTCCTCACGCCCGACAACGTCGGCGAGATGATCGGCGTCGGCCGCTTCGACTACGTGATCGACGCCATCGACAACGTGCGCGCCAAGGTGGCGCTGATCGCCTATTGCCGCGAACACAAGGTGCCGTTGCTGACCAGCGGCGGCGCCGGCGGTCAGATCGACCCGACCAAGATCGAGATCCGCGATCTGTGCCGGACCGAGCAGGAGCCGTTGCTGGCGAAGGTGCGCAAGCGTCTGCGCGCCTGGCACAAGTTTCCGCGCGGGACGAAGAACAAATTCGGCATCGATGCGGTGTTCTCGACGGAGCCGTTGCGGTTTCCCGAGGGTGAGGTTTGCGAGGTGGATACTGATGATGCGGCCGACGGATTGGATACCGTCGATGCGGATGGGCGTCGTCAGGAGGCTGGCGTTACCGGATTGAATTGTGCCGGGTTTGGGTCGGCGATGGTGGTGACGGCTTCGTTTGGGTTGGTGGCGGCGGGGTTTGTGTTGAGGAAGATTGTGGAGCGGCCTTAAGCGTGTTTTTGTGTTGTTCTGACTGGCTATATCGGTAATTGAATCTTTTCTTTCTTCGATCAACCTTTGCCGAGGGTGGCCCGGCAGCCACTCACTTTTCTTGCTTCGCCAAGAAAAGTAAGCAAAAGAAGGCGACCGCTGGGTCGTAGCCCCTTCGGGGTTCCCGGCTCCAGCAGGTGAAAATCGGGAAGGGAAAACAACTCGCTTCGCTCAGACATTTTTCCCTTCTTAATCCGATTTTCACCTGCTGACACCGGCTACTCTCAAGCGGAAACTGCCAGACTGGCTCGCTTCGCCTCGCCAGGGTACAGAGGTGGTTGAATCCTCTTACTTCGTCGTTCCAACGAAAGTTGGAACCTAGCGGCGTAAAGACGGTTGAGAGAAGCGCTGACGCCACTGGGTCTCAGCGTTCGCTGGGACGAGGGCCTAAAAAACACCCGCAGTAAGTTTGACAGCGCGATGCCGAAGGCGAGCCGCTGTGGCAGTTACCGCTTGGAGCCAGCCGGTGATGCGATGCGAAAAATGGAAAAAGAAGGGAAAAATGTCTGAGCGAAGCGAGTTGTTTTCCCTTCCCATTTTTTGCTTCGCAGCACCGGGAAGCCCGAAGGGCCTGGATCCCGCGGTCGCCTTTCTTTGCTTACTTTCTTTGGCGAAGCAAAGAAAGTGAGTAGCCGCCGGGCTACCCCCGGCACGGTTGATCGACGATAGAACAAGATCAAATAGCGTAAAGCGGTCGTCGGAACAAAACACAATAAGACCGCTACACAAAACCCGCACACCAATAAAAAATGCCGCCTGACTCTCACCAGGCGGCATTCTCATTGTATGAAGCAGAAACAGCTAAACCATCAGAACCCCAACGTACGTCCATCCGGATTGCGCGGATCCGAATAGCCATAAAAAGCGCCATCCTTGATCTGAATAGTCTGCGTACGTCCCATCGAAGGCTGCACGCTGATCTTTTGACCCTTGTCCTGCAGGATCTTGATCGTGTCGGCGCTGATGCCCTTTTCGATACGCAGCTGGTCCGGCGCCCATTGATGATGGATGCGCGGCGTGATGGTCGCTTCGGCGACGTTCATGTCATGCTCGATCACGTTCAGGATGGTCTGCATCGTGGTCGTGATGATGCGGCTGCCGCCCGGGCTGCCGGTGACCAGGAAAGGCTTGCCGTCCTTGAGCACGAAGGTCGGCGACATCGAGCTCAGCGGACGCTTGCCCGGGCCGACGGCGTTGGCTTCGCCGCCGACCAGGCCGAAGGCGTTCGGCACGCCCGGTTTGGCGGAGAAGTCATCCATCTCGTTGTTGAGCGTGATGCCGGTGCCGGTGGCGACGATGCCGCTGCCGAAGTTCAGGTTCAGCGTATAGGTCGTGGCGACCAGGTTGCCTTGCTTGTCGGCGACCGAGAAATGCGTGGTCTGGTCGCTTTCATACGGTTGCGGCTTGCCCGGCTTGATTTCCGAAGACGGCGTTGCGCGATCGGGATTGATCTTCTTCGCCAGTTCGTCGGCATAGCCGCGCGAGGTCAGGCCCTTGACCGGCACCTTGTTGAAATCCGGATCGCCCAGGTATTCCGCGCGATCGGCGTAGGCCAGCTTCATCGCTTCGGCCATCAGGTGGATGGTCTGTGCGCTGTCGGCGCCGTATTGCTTCAGCGGATAGCGTTCCAGGATATTCATCATCTGGATGATGTGGATGCCGCCCGAGCTTGGCGGCGGCATCGACATCACCTGATAGCCGCGATAGTTGCCGACCACGGGTTCGCGTTCGACGACCTTGTAGTTCTTCAGGTCGGCAGCAGTGATCAGGCCGTTGTGCTTGTCCATTTCAGCGACGATCTTCTTGCCGATTTCGCCTTCATAGAACACCGAAGGACCCTTTTGGGCGATCAGCTTGAGCGATTTGGCCAGGTCTTTCTGCACCAGTTTTTCGCCGGCTTGCAGCGGACGTCCATCCTTGAAGAAGATCGCCTTGCTCGATTCCCATTGTCCGAGGTGGTCGCGTTCCGCGGCCAGGATCAGCGCCAGGCTCGGGCTGACCGGATAACCTTTTTCCGCCAGTTTGACGGCAGGCGCAATCACGTCGGACAGTTTCATCGTGCCGTATTTTTGCAGCGCGTGGGTCAGGCCCGCGACCGTGCCGGGGACGCCGATGGCCAGGTGGGTGTACAGCGAGCGGCCCGGTGCGACGTTGCCCTTGTCGTCCAGGTACATGTCGCGGCTGGCTTTGGCAGGCGCCATTTCGCGGAAGTCGAGCGCGACGTTTTTACCGGTCTTCGCATCGTGGATCATCATGAAGCCGCCGCCGCCGATATTGCCTGCATTCGGCAGCACGACCGCCAGCGCGAAGCCGACGGCAACGCCGGCATCGATCGCATTGCCGCCGCGTTTGAGGATGTCGAGGCCGACTTGCGTCGCCAGTTCCTGCTCGGACGCGACCATGCCGTTTTTCGCCATCACCGGGCTGATGATGTCGTAGGTCAGGTCGTACTTGACCACTGGCGCGGCTGCCGGCGCAGCGGTCTGTGCGTGGGCAGGCAGGAAGGCGAGGGAAGTACAGAGGGGCAGCAATGCCATGGTGGCCGGCTTGAGCAAGCCGTTGATTTTCCGCATGGGTGATTCTCCTGGAGGTTATCTTGATTTGAATCTAGTTATGATGATGCGTATGCTTTCGCACCAGACGATTGTAGCTTCAGGAGAAATCGTGTCCATAGAATTTATTGATAAATTTTATGTGCGGTACAGCATGCGTTGTGCTCGTTGCATCAATCCCTTGCCGGACATGATGATTGATGAGTCACGCGCTACGTGTGGCAGGCACCAGCCGCAGGATCTACGTGCTTTCACGTACGGCCAGTTGAAAGCCGAGATCGAGGCGCGCCTTTTCGACCGGTTCGCCCTTGAGTTGACGAATCAGCAATTCCGCCGCCTTGTAGCCGATGTCGTAGCGCGGCGTGATGATGGTGGTGATCGATGGCGTCGCGCAGGCAGCCCATGACAAGTCGTTGAAACCGGCAATCGCCATTTGCTGCGGCACCTTGATGCCGCGGCGCTGGCATTCGAAGAGTGCGCCCAGCGCGAGATCGTCGTTGCAGCAAAATACCGCATCGCAATCGGGTGAAATATCCAGCACCCGCGCCAGCAGCTGCGCACCCATGTCCACCGTGGTCGGCGTCGGCAGCAAGACTTCGACGTTCGGATCCAGTCCTGCTTCGGCGAGGCCTTTGCGGAAACCCTCGCGGCGTTTCATCATGCGCGGATCGAGCTGCGCCGCCAGAAAGGCGGGGCGGCGATAGCCGCGTTCGATCAGATGCTGCGCCACCGCATAACCGGCCTTGGTTTGCGAAAATCCCACCGACATGTCGGCATTGCTTTTGCCGAGGTCGAACATGCGCACGGCCGGAATATTGCTGCTTGCCAATTGCCGGCGCAGCAATTCATGCTGGTCCGAGCTCGACAGCAGAAAGCCTGCGGGCGCATGCGCCAGGTAGGTGGAGATCAGCCGGCTTTCCTTCTCTTTCGAGTAGCCGGTCTCGCCGATGAGGAATTGATAACCTGCTTGCGACAGGTAGTCGCGGATGCCGCTGAGCGTCTCGATGAACACCGCATTGGTCAGCGACGGCACCAGCACGCCGATCACCTGCGAACGCGCGGAAGCCAGCGTGCTGGCGGCCTGGTTGGGGACGTAGCCGAGTTTCCTGATGGCGGCGGCGATGCGGTCGCGCGCTTCCTGCTGCACCAGTTCCGGCGTCTTCAGCGCGCGCGAAACGGTCATCGGGCTGACCTTCGCTTCGCCGGCGACGTCGACGATCGTCACGCGACCGGTGGCGCGGCTCCCTTTGCTGGTTTTGACAAGTTTTTCGGCAACGGCTTTTTTGTTCATGATGGGGCGGGAATCTCTGTTGGCGACATCATACCCGAGCGCTCTTTCCCCAGACGATTTAACCGCCGTCATCAATCATGTTGCGCCGCCGCATCGCAGTTGCCGCGGGCCTCTCCACGCGCAGATATTCATACAAATGATTTGACACATAAATTTTGGTAGCGTTATCATCGCGGCCGATGTTAACGCTAACATTTCAATGTGCAATCGGCATGTGATCGGCGAGTAACAAGAAAATTTCCTTTAATAAACACTACGCAGATAGTGGCACGGCAGCCTGAACGCAGCACTGAGCGACAAGGCGCGTCGTCGAGACAATGTAAAGACTCCGTAGTGGATGGCAGGCATGGTGTCGACGGCGCGGCAATGGCGGCTTTTGCTTCCGGATGCCTCTGTGCGCTATCGACCCTGGAGACATCCTCATGTTCGGATTGAGTAACGAAGCAAGCCTGTTGTTGAACGCCTTCCTCGCCATCGTGGTGCTGATCGTCATGATCACGCGCCTGCGCATCCACCCCTTTATCGCCCTGATCATCACCTCCGGCTTCCTCGGCCTGATCTCCGGCATGCCTTTGCCCAAGATCGTCAAGTCCTTCCAGGACGGCTTCGGCGGCGTGCTCGGCTTCGTCGGCATCGTGCTGGGCCTGGGCACCATGCTGGGCAAGATGATGGCCGAATCCGGCGGCGCCGATCAGATCGCGCAGACGCTGGTGCGTGCCTTCGGCAAGCAGCGCGTGCACTGGGCCATGATGATCGGCGCTTTCCTGGTCGGCATCCCGCTGTTCTTTGAAATCGGCTTCGTGCTGCTGATCCCGCTGGTCTTCATCGTGGCGCGCCGCTCGGGCGTGCCGCTGTTCAAGATCGGCATGCCGATGCTGGCCAGCCTGTCGGTGATGCACGGCCTGGTGCCGCCGCATCCCGGTCCGTTGCTGGCGATCGGCATCTTCGGCGCCGACATCGGCAAGACCATCTTCTACGGTCTCGTGGTCGGCCTGCCGACCGTGATCATCGCCGGCCCGATGTTCGGCGCCTTCATCGCCAAATACGTCGACATCAAGCCGTCGGACGAGCTGATGGAACAACTGGCGCGCGAACCGCAAACCAAGGACCTGCCGGGATTTGGGATCACGCTGATCACCGTGTTGTCGCCGGTCTTCCTGATGTTGCTGAAGACCTTCGTCGACGTCACCTTGCCGGAAGGCAGCGCCATGCGCGACCTGATGGATTTCATCGGCAACCCGATCGTGGCCTTGCTGGCGGCGCTGCTGCTGTCGCTGTACACTTTTGGCGTGGCGCGCGGTTTCACGCGCCAGCAAGTGTTGAAGTTCGTCGATCAAAGCCTGGCGCCGACCGCGGCCATCGTGCTGATCATCGGCGCGGGCGGCGGTTTCAAGCAAATGCTGGTCAACAGCGGCGTCGGCACCGCCATCGGTCAACTGGCCGTGCATGCGCAGATTTCGCCGTTGCTGCTGGCCTGGTTCGTGGCGGGCGTGATTCGCGTGGCGACCGGTTCGGCGACCGTGGCAACGATTACCGGTGCAGGCATCGTGGCGCCGTTGGTGACGCTGATTCCCGGCACCAACCGTGAATTGCTGGTGCTGGCCACCGGCGCCGGATCGCTGATCCTGTCGCACGTCAACGATGCCGGTTTCTGGCTGGTCAAGGAATACTTCAACATGAGCGTCGGCGAAACATTCAAGACCTGGACGGCGATGGAGACCATCATCTCGGTGGTGGCGCTCGTTTTCATCATGTTGCTCAATTTAGTGGTCTGAACACAGTAACGTTGAGACCCGCAGTAAAGGAAACACTCATGTCGCACTTCATGCTCGGCGTCGATATCGGCACCACCAGCACCAAAACTGTCGTGTTCACGTTGGACGGCCAGGTCGTTGCCCAGCATGCGGTCGAATACCCCTTGCTCTGCACCGTGCCCGGCATGGCGGAGCAGGATCCCCTGCAGATTTACGACGCCGTGCTGGCGTCCATCGGCGAGGCGGTGAAAGCGGCCAAGGCAAAGGCCAAGGCCAGTAGCGGCGAAATCGCGCTGGTGTCCTTCAGCGCCGCGATGCACAGCGTCATCGCCATCGGCAAGGACAACCAGCCGATCACCAACAGCATCACCTGGGCCGACAACCGCGCCAGCCTGTGGGCGCGCCGCATCCGCGAGGAGCATGACGGCCAGGCTATCTATCAGCGCACCGGCACGCCGATCCACCCGATGTCGCCGCTGTGCAAACTGATGTGGCTGCGTTACGACCATGCCGACATCTATGCCCGCGCCGAACGTTTCGTCGGCGTGAAGGAATACGTATTCTTCCGTTTGTTCGGCCGCTGGCTGGTGGACTACTCGATCGCCTCCGCGACCGGCCTGTTCAACCTGCAGGAACTGAACTGGGACAAGGGCGCGCTGGCCTTGCTCGGCATCGACGCCGCGCAATTGTCCGAGCCGGTGCCGACCACGCATCACGTCGCCGGGTTGCCGGCCGACGTCGCCGCGCAGCTGGGACTGAACAGCGATACGCCTTTCGTCCTCGGCGCCAATGACGGCGTGTTGTCCAACCTCGGCGTCAATGCCATCCACCCGGGCCAGGTCGCGGTCACCATCGGCACCTCCGGCGCGATGCGCACCGTGATCGACCGGCCGATGACCGATCCTTCCGGCCGCACCTTCTGCTATGCGCTCACGCAAAAGCACTGGGTCGTCGGCGGTCCGGTCAACAATGGCGGCAATATTTTCCACTGGGTGCGCGACGAGCTGGCGACCGCCGAAGCCGACGCCGCGCGCAAGGCCGGCGTCGATCCTTACGATGCCTTGACCGACATCGCCGAAAAAGTATCTCCCGGCGCCGAAGGCCTGCTGTTCCATCCCTACATGGCGGGCGAGCGCGCGCCGCTGTGGAACGCCGACCTGCGCGGCTCCTTCTTCGGACTGGCCCTGCATCACCGCAAGGAACACATGATCCGCGCCGCGCTCGAAGGCGTGATCTTCAATCTCTACACCATCCTGCCGGCGGTCGAAGACCTTATCGGTCCGACCCAACGCATGATGGCCACCGGCGGATTCGCGCGTTCGGCCTTGTGGCGCCAGATGATGGCCGACATCTTCAATCGCGAAGTGGTGGTGCCGCAAAGCGTCGAATCGTCTTGCCTGGGCGCCGCCGTGCTCGGCCTGTTTGCGCTGGGCATGATTCGCTCGCTGGATGTGATTTCCGACATGGTCGGTTCGACCAACCGCCACGTGCCGATCGAGAAGAATGTCGCGATCTACGAACGCCTGCGCCCGATTTTCCTGGCTATCCCGAACAAGCTGGCCGATGAATACCGGGCGTTGTCCGAGTTCCAGCGGCTGAGCGTGAAGTAGACATGCAGTACAACCCAAACAAGGAGACAGAATGAGTGCAACACTACCCGCAGGTCTGCAGAGTTTTTCGCTGACCGGCAAACTGGCATTGATCACCGGCTCCAGCGGCGGCATCGGCCTGGCGCTGGCGCGCGGTCTGGCGGCGGCGGGCGCGTCCATCGTGCTCAACGGTCGCGATGCCGCCAAGCTGGCCGGCGTTGCCGCGAAGCTGCGCGAAGAGGGCTATACCATCCACGAGTCTTCTTTCGACGCGACCTCGTCGGCGTCGGTGGAAGCGGCAGTGGCGAAGATCGAAGCCGAGATCGGCCCGATCGAGATCCTGTTCAACAACGCCGGCATTCAACGCCGCGCGCCGCTGGAAGATTTCAAGGAATCCGACTGGAACGACCTGATCAGCACCAACCTCAACAGCGTCTTTTTCACCGCCAAGGCGGTCGCACAAGGCATGATCAAACGCGGCCGCGGCAAGATCATCAATGTCTGCTCGGTGCAGAGCGAACTTGGCCGTCCCAATATCGCGCCGTACACCGCCACCAAAGGCGCGGTGAAAATGTTCACCAAGGGCATGGCGATCGACTGGGGCAAGTACGGCCTGCAAGTCAACGGTCTCGGTCCCGGCTACTTCAAGACCGAGATGAACATGGCGCTGGTGGCCGATGAAAAATTCTCCGAGTGGCTGATCGGCCGCACGCCGTCGCGACGCTGGGGCGACGTCGAAGACCTGGTCGGTGCAGCCGTATTCCTCTCCAGCGACGCATCGAAGTTCGTCAACGGCCACATCCTCTACGTCGATGGCGGCGTGACGGCAACACTCTAAGCAATTCGAAAAGACAAGGACAAACACCATGCAACAAGGCATCGTCATCCACGCGCCGCACGATTTGCGCGTACAGGAACTGGAAACCGCTGCACTGCAACCGCATCAGCTCAAGGTCAAAGTCAAAGCCGGCGGCATCTGCGGTTCGGACCTGCACTACTATCACAACGGCGGCTTCGGCACCGTGCGCATCAAGGAGCCGATGGTGCTCGGCCATGAAGTCTCCGGCGTGATCGCCGAAACCGGCTCCGCCATCGGCGACATCAAGCCGGGCACGCGCATTTCCATCAGCCCGAGCAATCCTTGCGGCCTGTGCAAATACTGCCAGGAAGGCAAACACAATCATTGCCTCGACATGCGTTTCTACGGCAGCGCGATGCGCATGCCGCACGTGCAGGGCGCTTTCCGCCAGGAGATCGTCATTGAGCGCGCACAGGCGCACGTCGTCGCGGATCACGTCACCGACGGCGAAGCCGCCATGGCCGAGCCGCTATCGGTCGCGCTGCATGCCGTGCGTCGCGCCGGTCCTTTGTTCGGCAAGCGCGTTTTGGTCACCGGCTGCGGTCCGATCGGCGCCTTGACCGTGATCGCGGCGCGCCACGCAGGCGCTTTGCAGATCGTCGTTACCGACGTTGCGAAGATGCCTCTGGAAAGCGCGCTCAAAGTTGGCGCCGACCAGGCCATCAACGTTGCGCAGGATGCCGAGGCGCTCAAGGTTTTTACGCAGGAGAAGGGCAGCTTCGACGTGCTGTTCGAAGTCAGCGGCAACGAGCAAGCCTTGCGCGGCGCGCTCGACACACTGCGTCCCGGCGCGGTGATCGTGCAGGTCGGCCTGGGCGGGGACATCAACTTCCCGGCCAACTTGCTGGTCGGCAAAGAGCTGGAATGGCGCGGCGCCTTCCGTTTCCACGAAGAGTTCGCGCTGGCGGTGGAATTGATGAACAAGAAGCTGGTCGACGTGAAGCCGCTGATTTCGGCGACGTATCCGTTCGAGAAATCGGTGGAAGCGTTTGAGATTGCCGGCGACCGTTCGAAGATGATGAAGGTGCAGTTGAGCTTCGACTAGACTTTCTTCTGTCGGCAGGCAATCCGAAGCCGCTCATCAGAGCGGCTTTTTTTATGCTGCTCACAGGCAGATCAAGTTAAAACATGCCAGTTGGTTTGTTGTAAGAATGCATCAGTAAGGGTTATCCGCTATACCTCCTTGGATATGACGAAAATATAATCCGGCCCATGTTCGATCCAGGGCTGCACACCTACAATCCCGCTGCAGCACCTTCCATTGACGGGTCGTCACCACACGATACCGCAGGCGTTCATCCGAACGAAAAAAAAGAAATCGAACATATACCTACCTATCCACATCCAATTCAGGGGATTTCATGAAGAAAAACGTATTCGCCCTGGCGACTCTGGCTGCCTTGGCCGCCACGACCGCCTCGATCACCGCCCACGCCCAAAGCAGCGTCACCGTCTACGGCGTCATCGACACCAGCCTGACCTACACCAGCAAGGTCGGCGCCAACAACGGCAGCCGCTTCAGCATCGATTCCGGCGATCTGGCAACTTCGCGCATCGGCTTCAAAGGCGCGGAAGATCTGGGCGGCGGTCTGACCGCCATTTTCAATCTGGAAAACGGCTTCAACGCCGACAACGGCGGCCTCGGCACCGCCAACGTGCTGTTCGATCGTAAATCGGTCGTGGGCCTGAGCGGCGCCTTCGGTACCGTGACCATCGGTCGTCAAACCGATTACCTTGAAGACATCGGCTCCAAGTACACTTCGGTGCAGACCTTCGGCGGCAACGGCGTCAAGGGCGGCCACTTCAACAACCTCGATCGCACCGCAGGCGGCGCGCGTACCGACAACTCGGTGCGTTACGACACGGCCAACCTGAGCGGCTTCACCGGCAGCCTGTTCTACGGCTTCGGCGAAGTGGCGGGCAAGACCTCGGCAGGTCAGGCGTTCGGCTTTGCCGGCAACTATGCCAATGGTCCGTTCGGCATCGGCGCCGCCTATTACCAAAGCAAGCTGGCGGCGGACGCATTACCGGCCCGCGCAGGCGACACCAATCTGAAGACCTTCACCATCGGCACCAGCTATCAGGCCGGTCCGGCCAAGTTGTACGCGGCATGGTCGCAATCCAAGCAGCCGGCAGCGGCAGCCGTGGCATCGACAGGCCTGGTGCAGATCACGACCGCGACCAAAGCCAACATCTTCGACGTCGGCGTGGATTATGCACTCACCGGCAACTTCCACTTGCTGGGCAGCGTGATCTATGACCGCGCCAACATCAACCGCGTGACCACCGGCAAGACCAAGGTCTCGACCACGCAGCTGAACGTCGGCGTGGATTACTACCTGTCCAAGCGCACCGACGTTTATGCGCTGTACACCAACCAGCGCGCCAGCGACACCATCAATCCGGGTGTGGTGAACGCAGCGTACTCGTCGTCGCCTGCCGACGACAGCTCGCAGAACGTGGTGCGTCTGGGCTTGCGCCACAAGTTCTGATGGCATGAGATCTTGAGGACGTAAGCAGTAATTGAGAATGGCAGGCACCGGTGATCCGGTCCTGCCATTTTTTAATGCGTTTACTGATTGATCGTTATCCACTTACCGTACTTCGCCACCTGCGCCTCGTCGAAGTTGAAACCCAGCCCCGGCGTCTGATGCAGGATCACGTTGCCGTTGCGATGCTCCAGTTGGCGGTCGATCAGGCGGCGGAAGTTCAGCACCTGATCGTCCCAGAAGAACTCCACGTAGCGCGCATTCGGCGTGGCAGCCACCAGCGGTGCATGCACGTCATGGAACCAATGCGGGCACATGATCTTGCCGTAGCTCGCCGCCGTCGCGGCGATGCGCCGCCATTCGGTGATGCCGCCGCAGACCACGGCGTCGGTTTGCAGGATCGCGGCGCCGTCCTTGTCCAGCAACTCCTTGTGATACCAGCGGCCGTAACCGATTTCGCCGGTGGCGATGGGCACGCGTGTCAGCTTGGCGAGTTTGGCGTGACTGTCGATGTCGTCGGGCGAGAACGGTTCTTCGATGAAGTAGGGATCGTATTGCTCGATGCGGTTCACGTGTTGCAAGGCTTCGGTGACGTCGCCCCAGCCGTTGTTGATGTCCAGCATCAATTCGATGTCCGGGCCGATGGCCTCGCGCGCGGCGCGCACGCGGGCTTCTTCTTCCTTGGGCGAGAGGCGGCCGGATTTCATTTTCACCGCCTTGAAACCCTTGTCGACGTAGCTGGCCATTTCATCGCCCAGCATCTGCGGCGTCTTGCCGTCGAGATAGTAGCCGCCGCTGGCGTAGGCCGGCACTTCATCGAGATGCACCGCGCCCAGATACTTGTGCAGCGGCAGCTTGTGGGTGCGCGCATTGAGGTCCCACAGCGCCGTATCGAGGATGCTGAGCGCGCGCATGACGGTGCCGGCGCGGCCTTGCAGCAGAGCTTCCTGGTACATCGCCTGCCACAGGCCCTCGACTGCGTAAGAGTCCTTGCCGATCAGCACCGGCGCCAGCAACTGTTCGACTGCCGCCGTCAGGATCGCGCCGCCGGTGCTGCCGACGTAGCAAAAGCCGATGCCTTCGACGCCGTCGGTCGAACGCACCTTGACCAGGCCGTAATGGCGCGACGACACCGTGCGCGTGGCGAACGAGGTGACGCGGTCGAGCGGCACTTCGGCGAAGCAGACCGAGATGGATTGGATGATGGGCATGTTGTGTTTCCTCCTGATTGGTCGATGAATGAGTGCGCTGCACGTCACATGTAGTGATGTAGATCCGGTGCAGCGTCGGGCACATTCTGATTGACGCCAATCGATGAAAACAGTACGTTCCGATATCTTGAAAAGATAATTATTCTATTGAATGGGCGAGATGCGATCATCGCCCGCAGGGAGGAGACATCATGGATTCACGGTTTTTGCAAAGCTTCATCCACGTGGCCGAACTCGGCTCCATCGCCGAGGCGGCGCGCCGGCTCGACCTCACGCCTGCCGCCGTGGCGCAGCGCGTAAAGATGCTGGAAGAGGAAATGGGCATGAGCCTGATCCGCCGCTCCGGCCGCACGGTGGCGCCGACCGAGGCGGGTGCGCGCATCCTCGAACGCGGCCGCAAGGTTTTACGCGACATTCGCGATCTGCGCGACGACCTCAACGACAGTTCGGACTTGTCCGGGCAACTGCGTCTCGGCGGTGCGCCGACCATGATGCTGGCGGTGTTGCCGGATCTGGTGTCGCAGTTCCTGAGCCGGCATCCGCAAGTGGACACTTACCTGGAACCAGGTACTTCCGCCACGCTGTTTCGCAAAGTGGTCGATGGCGATCTCGATGCGGCGCTGCTGATCCAGCCGCTGTTCGAGCTGCCCAAGAGTTGCGGCTGGCACACCATGCGCGAAGAACCGCTGGTCTTGCTCACGCCGGCCTCGATGAAAGTCACCGACGTGCATGCGACGCTGGAGAGCGAGCCTTTCCTGCGCTACGATCGCGGCACCGTTGGCGGCCAGTTCGCCGATGCCTATCTGCGCCAGTACGGCATCCGCACGCGCCAGCGCTGCGAACTCGACGGTCTCGATTCGATTGCGGCGCTGGTCGATCGCGGCATCGGCGTGTCGCTGGTGCCGGCCTGGCTGGCGGCGCGCGGCAACAATCTGGCGCTCAAGCGCTGGCCCTTGCCGCATCGCTCATCCAAGCGCATCGTCGGCATGATCTGGACACGCACTTCGGCGCGTACGCGGCTGGTGAGTTCTTTCCTTGAACTGGTCAAGAAATGGAAAGAGGTCAGATAGACCTCAACTGCTTGCCGATCGGAAAGATAAAAATTCTATTGATTGACGCAAGCAGAGCATAACTATTCTCCTGCCCTGATCGCGCAATACTGGCGGTCATCAGCGATACATCAGGAGACCAAGCTCATGTCCACTTCACTTATCCCCAAACTGCGCGGCGTGCTGTCGCCGGTGCTGACGCCTTTCGAGGCGGACGGCGCGCCATCGGTACCGCGCTTCATCGAACATTGCCGTACCTTGCTCAATCACGACGTCGGCCTGGCGATCTTCGGCACCAATTCCGAAGCGACCTCGATGAGCGTGAAAGAAAAGCGCGCCTTGCTCGACGCCGTCCTCGCCGCAGGCATGCCGGCCGCGCGCATGATGCCCGGCGTCGGCGCCTGCAATCTCGACGACACCGTCGAGCTGGCGCGCCATGCGATGGTTGCCGGTTGCGGCGGCGTGCTGATGTTGCCGCCGTTTTTTTACAAAGGCGTGAGCGAAGAAGGTTTGTTCCGGTCGTTTGCGGGCATGATCGATGCCGTCGGCGATGCGCGCCTGCGCGTCTACCTGTATCACATCCCGCCGGTGACGCAGGTCGGCATCAGCCTGTCATTGATTGAACGCCTGTTGAAGGCCTTCCCCGGCGTGGTGGCAGGCGTCAAGGACAGTTCCGGCGACTGGCAGAATACGGTGGCCATGCTCAAGGAATTCGGCAAGGACGGTTTCGATGTCTTTGCCGGCAGCGAAACCTGTCTGGTCGACACCATGCGTCATGGCGGCGCCGGCATGATTTCCGCCACGGCCAACGTCAATCCGGGCGGCATTGCAGGTTTGCTGCGCGACTGGCGGCAGGATGATGCCGACGCCAGGCAGGCGGCGTTGAACCAGGTGCGTGCGACCTTCGGCCAGTTTCCGATCATCGCGGCGATGAAGGCAGCGATGGCGTCCGGTCTCAATGACCCGGCCTGGAACAAGCTGCGCGCGCCGCTGGTGGAGCTGGACCGGATCCAGCGCGAGACCCTGCTGCGGCAACTTGATGCGCTCGGCTTCCGGCTCTATCGCGGACAGGTGGAGGAAGCTGCGGCACATTGAATCAAGGCAGCGACATATACAGAACATCACAGAACATCACTACAGAATATAAAAAAGTGCGGCGAGGCCGGCGTACAACGTGCGGAGCCACCGTCGCCGACAAGACAACAGGAGACATCATGCAACCCAATACCACGCCGGCTTCGGCCGCGCGCGCGACACTCAATGCACCTGCGGCGTCGCAAGACGCCGCCAACGCCGTATTCAAACGCGCCGCCTGGCGCTTCATCCCGCTGCTGTTCGTCAGCTACGTCGTGGCTTACCTCGACCGCGTCAACATCGGTTTCGCCAAGCTGCAGATGCTCAACGACCTGCAATTCAGCGACGCCGTGTACGGTCTCGGCGCGGGCTTGTTCTTCCTCGGCTATTTCCTGTTTGAAGTGCCGAGCAATCTGTTGCTGCACAAGCTCGGCGCACGGCGCTGGATCGCGCGCATCATGATTACCTGGGGCGTGCTGTCGGCAGCGACGGCCTGGGTCGATTCGCCGATGATGTTTTATGTGATCCGCTTTTTGCTCGGCGTGGCGGAGGCGGGATTCTTCCCCGGGGTGATCCTGTATCTGACCTACTGGTTTCCGTCGCATCGGCGCGGTCGCATGACGGCGATGTTCATGGCCGGCAATCCGGTGTCGGGCATCGTCGGCGCACCGCTGTCGGGTTACATCATGTACGCCTTCGGCGGCACCATGGGCATGTCGGGCTGGCAGTGGCTGTTCATCCTGGAAGCGATTCCGGCGGTGATCCTGAGCATCGTGATTTACTGCTATCTCGACGACCGCGTGGCCGACGTCAAATGGCTCAGCGCCGAAGAAAAAAATCTCATCAAGAACGAGATCGACCAGGACGCCCAGGTCCGCACGCACAGCTCGGTCAAGAGCGTCATGCTGTCGCCGCGCGTGTGGCTGCTGTGCCTGATCCTGTTCGGCGTGATCATGGGTTCGTATGCGATCGGCTTCTGGCTGCCGAGCATCATCCGCAGCGCGGGCATCGCCGATCCTTTCCACATCGGTTTGCTGGCGATGATTCCTTACACGGCGGCGCTGATTTCCATGTTGCTGGCCAGCCGCAGCGCCGATCATTTCCGTGAGCGCCGCTGGCACGTCATCGTGCCGGTGCTGGTCGCCGCCGGCGGTTTCTGCATCTGCGCCATGAGCGAGAACCAGATCACACCGGCCATCTTCGGCCTGAGCCTGGGCGCCATGGGCGTGGTGACGGCGGTGGCGATGTTCTGGGCCTTGCCGACGGCTTTCCTTGGCGGCGCGGGCGCCGCGGCGGGGATTGCGCTGATCAATTGCACCGGCAATCTGGCGGGCTTCGTCAGTCCCTCGGTGATCGGCTGGCTGAAGACGCAGACGCATTCGGTATCGTCGGGCTTGTTCTTCGTGGCGGCGATGCTGGCCTTGTCGGCGGTGCTGGTGCTGAGCTTCATTCCGGCGAAGATCGTGAATCGCTGAATCGGTCTGCGCTACAAATAAAAAAGCCACGTTCGCAGGAACGTGGCTTTTCTTGTCGCGGGCAAGGCTGCCGCATCAGTGCTTCAATGCCGGCGCCTTGGTGCCGCCCTTGCCGAACACCAACTGCACGACGACGGCGACAACGATGTTGATCGCAAGAGCGATCAGACCGGTGTACATGGTGTACGAATCTGCGCCGATGTGGAAGGTATGCACCGGCTTGATGCCGTCCGCATACGCCAGCCAGCTGCCGCCGATGATGCCGACCGCCCAGCCGCTCAGCAGCGCATTCGCGCCGAACCAGCCGATGAACAGGCCGAACACCAGTGCCGGGAAGGTTTGCAGGATCCACACGCCGCCCAGCAACTGCAGATCAAGCGCGAACTTGGTCGGCAGGAACAGGATGAACACCAGCGCGCCGAACTTGACCACCAGCGACACGATCTTGGCGACCTTGGCTTCGCCTTCTGCCGACACGTTCGGGTTGACGTACGGCTTCCAGAAGTTGCGCGTGAACAGATTGGCCGCACCGATCGACATCACCGCCGCCGGCACCAGCGCGCCGATGGCGATCGCCGCAAACGCAAAACCGCTGAACCAGCTTGGGAACATGGCGTTGAACAGTGCAGGAACGATGTCGTTGTTGGCTTCCACCTTGACGCCCGCCGCATAGGCCATGT
Organism: Herbaspirillum sp. CF444; assembly: GCF_000282135.1. Classification (GTDB taxonomy): domain Bacteria; phylum Pseudomonadota; class Gammaproteobacteria; order Burkholderiales; family Burkholderiaceae_D; genus Herbaspirillum. The sequence continues at coordinate 23,617 of NZ_AKJW01000026.1, read as the reverse complement.
AGCCCAGCAGCGCGATCAGGCCCAGCAGCACGGTATAGGCCGGCAGGAAGACCGCGTTCTTGCGGATCGTGTCGGCGCTCTTGGCCGCGAAGATGCCGGTCAGGGTATGCGGATACATGAAGGCCGCCATCGCCGAACCCAGCGCCAGCGTCGCAAACGGCAGGAACTGCGCGGGCTTGAGCGTCAGGCCGGTCATGCCGCCCTTGGCTGCGAACGCATCATGCGCCGACGCGAACACCACGCCGTAGCCGCCGAGCTTCATCGGCACCAGCACCACCGCCACCAGCACCACGATGTAGATCATCAGGTCCTTGACGAAAGCGATCAGCGCAGGCGCGCGCAGGCCGGCCGAGTAAGTGTACAGCGCCAGGATCACGAAGGCCGCCAGCAGCGGCAGTTCGCCGGTGACGCCGAGCGCCTTGATGACGACTTCCATGCCGATCAGTTGCAGCGCGATGTAGGGCATGGTGGCAACGACGCCGGTCAGGGCGATGGCGAGCTCCAGCTTGCGCGACTTGTAGCGGCCGAAGACAACGTCGGCAGCGGTCACATGGCCGGCCTTTTGCGCGGCGTGCCACAGCTTGGGCATGATCAGGAACACGATCGGGTAGACCAGGATGGTGTACGGCAGCGCGAAGAAGCCGTAAGCGCCGACCGCATACACCAGCGCCGGCACCGCGATCACGGTATAGGCGGTATAGAAGTCGCCGCCGACCAGGAACCAGGTAATCCAGGTGCCGAAGTTGCGGCCGCCCAGGCCCCATTCGTCGAGGTGTGCCCCCTTGTTGGCTTTGCCGCCGCTTTGCCAGCGCGAGGCCCAGAAGCCCATCACGGTGACCAGTGCGAAGAAAAAGATGAAGACGCCGAGCGCCGTCCAGTTGATGGAAGAGGAATTCATCATTCGACTCCCTTTTTAAGGCCGTCTTTGTAGACGATCCAGATGATCAGCGCGGTGAGGGGAACCCACATGAACTGATACCAGTAGAAAAACGGAAAGCCAAACAGCGCGGGCAATTCGTCGTTGTAAAACGGGACCCACAATAGACCAATGAACGGCAACAGGAGTAAGAGCCGCATAGAAATTCTCCTCATACTTTTGGTGGAAGGATTGTTATTAAAATTGCAGCGCAATTATAGTAACAATCCCCACTTTCTGTTTGCGGTACGGCATTTTTCAGTACTTTGCAGGGCGGCGGAAAGCCGCCGTGGGCCTTGCTTTGACGAATTTCGGAATGAGTTGCTTGCTTTTGTGATTTAAAGGAAATCACATCAGAAAAGGCTGGCAGCGATATTCAAAATTTACGCTTCGCTTTTTTGTCAGCGAATGGTCAGTTTTGTCGCAACAATGGAAGACTCAGGTTTTGCCGCCGGGTTTATCGTAAACATGCAAAGTGCGCAGGCAACTCTGCACCGCTTCCTCAAACGAATACACGACCTCATGTGCACCTGCCATGGCGTTGTCCTGCAACTGCAATTGCTCGAACGGACTGGCGATTTGCAGCACCAGTTGTTTGACGTGAGGCAGACGTTGCTGCATCTGGATCAGCGCCGATTCGATCTGCGCCTGCTCCTTGGCCGGCTCGATGCTGACCAGGCAGAACATCGCCACGATGCCGGGTTTGACGTCGGGCGGCGGCGCCTCGCCCATTTCGCCAAGCGTGACGTGGCGGCCGTCGACGTTTTGCTTGCGCAGGATGCGCACCAGGATTTCCGCCGCCAGTTCGTCACCGCCGGAGCCGGCGCCGATACCCAGCACGATGGTGCCGGCCGGGACGTCGAAGGAACCTTGCGTGCCGCCGATGACGGCTTCGCGGCGACGGCGTAGCTGGCGGCCGATGTTGACGTCTTCCAGCATGGAGATGCGGCTGTATTGCCGCCACCATTTCGGATTTTCGCCGAGCGCTTCGATGACGGAGGCGATGGCGCTGCCGACTTTCAGTTGTTCGCTCTTGCTGATCGCGTTGGCATCCAGATCCGCGCGCGCCAGATGCAGCGCCGGCACCAGCACCGAGTCGCAATAGGCTGCGAAGGATTTGCGCTTCAAGATCTGACGTGCGCTGGCGATGATTTCCTGCGTGTCGCCGGAGAGGGCGCGCTGATAAAAGTTTTGCGGCAAGGTGAGCGCGGGAATCTCGCCGAGCAGGATTTCAAACATGTTGAGCGCGCGGAAATATCTGCCCGCCACCACCAGGCACAAGGTCAGCGGCGTCGACAGCACCAGCCCGACCGGCCCCCAGATCCAGCTCCAGAAGATCGCAGCGATCACCACCGACAACGGCGACAGGCCGGTGGTGTGGCCGTACAGCTTGGGTTCGACCAGTTGCGCAAACACGACTTCGATGACCAGGAACAGCAGCAGCGTCATGACGGCCAGCGACCAGCCCGGCGAAATCGCCGCCGCCAGCAAGGTCGCGCAGAAGGCGGCGATCCACACGCCGACATAAGGGATGAAGCGCAGGATCGCGGCCATCGCTCCCCACAGCAAGGCCTGCGAAAGGCCGAGGATGCTCAGGCCTGTCCACACCAGCACGCCGACGCCGATGTTGACGGCGAATTGCGACACGAAAAAACGCGACAGACGCTCGCCGGCATCGTTGACGGCAATGGTCGTGGCGCGCAGGTCGTTGCCGCCGGCCAGGCGGATGAAGCGGTCGCGCAGGGCTTCGTGTTCCAGCAGGACGAAGATCAGGACCACGAAGACGATGCCGGCGGTTTCCAGCGGCGCCCACACCGATGACACGATGCGCGTGAGCAGCTGCAGCGGTTTTTGCGGCGGCGCATGGATTTCGACGGGGATGGGGCCCGTGTTGTTGCCGCGCAGCGTGGTGTTGCGCGGCGGCGTCGTGCTGCCGGCGTCCTTGTCGTCGGAGAGATGCTCGATCCAGCGTCCGGCCTGGCCGTTGAGCTCGCCCAGTTTTCCCAGCGTCAACTGATCGAGCACCGAAATCTTGCTGCGGATGGTGTCGGCATATTGCGGCAGGCTGGCGCCGATGCGCACCACCTGCGTGCCGATGACCAGCCCGACCGCCGCCAGCGACAGCGCCAGCGTCACGACGGCGACGCCCACCGACAGCGTTTGCCCCAGGCCGATCTGACGCAGGCGATGGATGAAGGGCGTGATCAGCAGGCTCAGGATGATGGCGAGCGTGATCGGGATCAGGACGTCGCGGCCGAAATACAACAGGGCCAGGACAGTCGCCGTGCCGAGGATGCCGGCAACTTGATTGGATTGGCGCCGGGGTTCTTGTTGATTCGACAAGGAAGGGACCTCTGGAATGATTAAACGGACCGATGATCGGCATGGGATGCCATGAAAGCGTGCATTTCCCTTTGCCAACTTTATCATGCGAAAGCGATCCGTTTCCGGAGCAAACTTGTTGGCGCCGGATGGCGAATAGAAGTATCGCTGCTCGGGTTTTCAAAATACTATGCTGCTGGAGCTATTTTTTATTTCACCCGGGAATCATGTCTGACAAAAAGAACGTCTTCACAGGCAGGCGAGCGCGGTTTTTTATTGCGTTCATCGCGCTGGCCATTGTTATTCTTGAAATGTGGGGAATAGGCTATAGCCGCAAGGTACAAATAGGGGAAAGCCGGGCATCCATCTCGAACGTGACGCGCGCGCTGGCACAGCACGCCGAAGATACCCTGAAAGAAGCCGGGATCGTCATCGGCGACGTACTCGAACGATTGCCGCGCGATGGCGCATCGCCCGCAGGCCTGGAACGCACGCATCAGGCGCTGCGGGCGCGACTGGCTTCCTTGCCGCAAATCGACGGTCTCTATGTGCTGGACCGGGACGGCAATCTGATCATGACGTCGCAGGAAAAACTCAACAAGGAATTGAACGGGCGCGACCGCGCCTATTTTCGCTACCATCAGAATCATGTCGATCCCGGCACCCATATCGACGTGCCGATACAAAGCAGGTCGACAGGGCGTTGGGGATTTACGGTCAGCAGCCGCTACAACATGCCTGACGGCAGTTTCGGCGGCGTCGTCGTCGCCAACATCGATATGGGGTATTTCGAGAAATTCTATCGGACCTTCGACATCGGCAGCGACGGCGCGATCGTACTGGTTCGTTCGGACGGCATGCTCCTGTATCGCCGTCCCATGCGCGACGAATTTGCCGGCAAGAACATGACCGGCACCGCCTTGTTCCGCCAATACCAGGAAAATACGCTGACAGGTTCCGCGCTCATCAAGTCGTCGCAGGACGGCGTCACGCGCATCAACGTCTATCGCGGCGTTGCAAGCTTCCCCTTGTTCGTGGCGGTCGCGATGTCCGAAGATGAAATCCTGTCCGACTGGTGGCGCGAGTCCTTTTTGCACGGCGGCAGCGTCGCATTGCTCCTGTTTGCATTGCTGTACGCCGGCAACAGATTGATCACGCAGGTCAGCCAACGCTCCAGGACCGAGACCAGTGCCCTGGATGCGCAGGCGAAAGCCGAGCGGCTCAGCCAGTCGCTGGAACAGCTTGCCTTGCAGGATGACGTAACCGGCTTGCCGAACCGCCGTCAATTCGATGCGCAGCTAAAGAGCGAGCTCGACCAGGCCAAGGACCGGCAGGCGGCGGTGGCGCTCATGATGATGGATATCGATCATTTCAAGGTATTCAATCATCTGTATGGGCATGTCGGCAGCGACGACTGCCTGCGCAGCATCGCCGGCGCGATCAGGACGAACCTGAGGCAATCGCCTTACCTTGCCGCACGCTATGGTGGCGAACAGTTCGGCATCATCCTGCCCAATTGCACGTTGACGGCGGCAGTGGGTTTTGCCGAACGATTGTGCGAAGCGACCCGCGGCCTTGCGATCCCCCATTGGGAAAGCGACGACGGCGTCGTCACCGTCAGCATCGGCGTGAGCTGCCTGGACCCGGTGGATGAGAACGACCTTGGCGCCGATCTGATACGCTCGGCCGACCATGCCCTGCAGATGGCGAAGCAACGCGGCCACGATCAGGTGGCCAGTTTTTCGTTGCCGAAAATCAGTAAAAAATAAGCGGCGTTCCAGAGCCTGCCCTGCAATCACTGCGGCCTTGCTGCGGGCGCCGGAAAATCAAAACGCCGCCGGGTGATGCCGGCGGCGTTTTTTCATTCGCTGCTGCCGGTCGTTGCCGACGCGGCAGGATGCTCTTGCTGTTTCTTCGCTTTGCTTAAGCTGCCAGTACAGGGTAGTCGACATAGCCTTCCGCACCGCCGCCGTACATGCCTTCTTCCCTGAGCGGGTTGAGCGGCTGGGCTTCGCGCAGGCGACGCACCAGGTCGGGATTGGCGATGAACAGGCGGCCGAACGCCACGGCGTCGGCCAGCTTGTCGCCCAATACCGATTGCGCCTCGGCGCCGGTGAAGCCGTTGTTGACCAGCAAGGCGCCCGGGAAACGGCTGCGCAGCGCGGCATAGTCGAAGCTTGCGCCGGCCGGTTGGCGTGTGCCGCCGGTTTCGCCTTCGATGACATGCAGGTAAGCCAGGCCCAACGGTGCGATCTGTTCCACCACGTAGTTGTAGAGCGCCTGCGGCTGGCTGTCGAGCGCGGTGTCGTTGAAGGTCGTCATCGGGCTCAGGCGAATGCCGGTGCGGCCGCCGCCGATTTCCTTGGCGATGGCTTGCATGACTTCGATCAGCAGGCGCGCGCGGTTGGGAATGCTGCCGCCGTACGGACCGCTGCGGTCATTGACGCTGTCGCGCAGGAACTGCTCCAGCAGGTAAGTGTTGGCGGCATGCACTTCGACGCCGTCGAAGCCGGCATCGATCGCATTGCGCGCGGCCAGGCGATAGTCTTCCACCAATCCCGGCAGTTCGTCGTCGCGCAGCGCACGCGGCGTCGACACATCGGTGTAGCCGTCGGCGGTGAAAGTCTTGGCGTTGGCGGCGCGATCGGTCGACGAAACCGGCGCTGCGCCGTCCGGCAGCAGCGAGCTGTGGGAGATGCGACCGACGTGCCACAGCTGCAGCACGATCTTGCCGCCTGCGGCATGCACGGCATCGGTGACTTCGCGCCATGCGGCGACCTGTTCTTCGGAATGGATGCCGGGCGTGCCGATATAGCCTTGGGCCATGCGGGTGATCTGCGTGGCTTCCGCAATGATCAGACCGGCGCTGGCGCGTTGGCGATAGTACTCAACCGTCAGCGGACCCGGCTTGAGACCTTCGATTGCGCGGCTGCGCGTCAGCGGCGCCATGACGATGCGATTGGCGAGGGCGATATCGCCGAACTGGATGGGATCGAACAGGGATGTCATGAAATATCCTTTAGCAAGAAAAAAGACAGCGGTGCTTCACTGTCTTAGTAACGGTAACCAGGCGGTAACCAGAAAATACGGCTCGCAATAACGCGACACGGGTCCATGATACCTTAAAATTAGACCGGTCGTCTAATGCGAAAATTTGCTTGTTAGGGCAGAGAGGAAGGTGGCGACGAGCTGGGTATTTTCAACCCTGCTGAGGGCAAGGCGCAGCCAGGGGGATACGGCGGAAGGCGATGCAACCGGACAGGCCTCTGTCTGTCCGGGTTGGGGGAGGGGCGTTACTTGGCAGCCGACAACATGCGTTCAACATAACGCGCAATCAGATCAATCTCCAGATTGACCTTGCCGTCGACCTTGAGGTGCTTGAGCGTGGTGACCTGAATCGTGTGCGGGATCAGGTTGATCGAGAAGCGGCAACCGTCGGCGACGTCTTCCACGCGGTTGACGGTGAGCGAGACGCCGTTGACGACGATCGAACCTTTATAGGCCAGGTACTTGCCGAGTGAGGCCGGGGCTTCGACGATCAGTTCCCAGGACTCGCCGACCGGTTCGAACTTGCGCACCACGCCGAGGCCGTCGACGTGGCCGGACACCAGGTGGCCGCCAAGACGTTCCGCCAGGGTCAGTGCTTTTTCCAGATTGACTTCGCCGGGGGCATCGAGGCCGGCGGTGAGGTTGAGGCTTTCGCGCGAGACATCGACGGTGAAGCCTTTGGCGGTCTTTTCGACGACCGTCATGCAGGCGCCGTTGAGGGCGATCGAATCGCCCAGCGCGACGTCATCCATCGGCAGCGCGCCGGCGTCGATGTCGAGGCGCACGCCGGCGTCGGCGGTATTGCCCAGAGGTTGAACGGAAGTGATCTTGCCGACGGCGGCGACGATGCCTGTAAACATGATGAAGCCCAAAAAATTAACGGAACCGTGCAAGGATACGCAAATCTTCGCCGATTTGCTTGACCTCGTGGAAGTGCAGCGGGATTTTGCCGGAAAGGTCGTCCAGCGCCGGCAGGTCGAACATGCTGCGGCCGTCGCCGAGCAGGCTGGGCGCGAGATACAGCAACAATTCGTCGACGCAGCCTTCGCGGATCAGCGAGGCGTTGAGTTTGGAACCTGCTTCGATGTGGACTTCGTTGAGCTGGCGTTGGCCGAGCTCGGCAATCACGCGCGGCAGGTCGACCTTGTGGTCGGCATTGGGGAGGACGATGATTTCAGCGCCCTGGTCTTCCAGGGCGGCAATCTTCTCGCGGTCTTCGCTGGCGGTGAACACCCAGGTGCCGCCGCCGGCCAGGATATGGGCGGAGGGCGACAGCGCCAGCTTGCTGTCGATGACGATGCGGCGCGGCTGGCGCGGCGTGTCGACCGCGCGCACGCTCAGTTGCGGATTGTCGTCCTTGACGGTGCCGATGCCGGTGACGATGGCGCAGGCGCGCGCGCGCCAGAAGTGACCGTCGTCGCGCGCCGCCTGGCCGGTGATCCATTGGCTTTTGCCGTTGTGCAAGGCGGTCTTGCCGTCCAGGCTGGCGGCCGATTTCATGCGTATCCAGGGCGTGCCTTGCTGCATGCGCTTGAAGAAGCCGATGTTCATTTCATGGGCGGCGTCCTGCATCAGGCCGGACACGACGGCGATGCCGGCGGCTTGCAGTTTTTCCAGGCCTTTGCCTGCGACCAGTGGGTTGGGATCGGTCATGGCCGAGACGACCTTGCCGAGGCCGGCATTGACCAATGCATCGGCGCACGGCGGCGTACGGCCGTAATGGCTGCACGGCTCCAGCGTGACGTAGGCGGTGGCGCCGCGCACGTCGTTGCCGCGCTCCCGCGCATCTTTCATCGCCTGGATTTCGGCATGGTTGTCGCCGGGCGGTTGGGTGAAGCCGGCGCCGATGACGCGGCGGTCCTTGACGATCACGCAACCGACGCGCGGATTGGGCGTGGTGGTGAACATGCCGAGTTCGGCCTGCGCCAGCGCCAGCGTCATGGCTTGCCGGTCGTTGTCGATGTCGATGGAATAGAGGGACAAATTAGTGGACACGTTAAAGTTTGCGTTGTCTGTGTTGGTGAGTATGGTCAGTTGCCTTCTGCCGCCGTGCCGGTGTTGCTGCCGCTGAACCTGCAACTGGTGTCGTCCGCCGGGTTGCATAAACGGGCGCGACCGGCCAGGGTGAGGCGCACGACTCTTTCCTTGCCGTTCAGCGAAAACTGCCAGGAGCCCCATTGCGGCGTCAGTGCGTTGAGGTTGTTGCGCGGCCTGCCGTTACCATTGTAAGCGATGTAGGGATAAGACTTGTCGCTCAGCGTGGTGGCGACTTGCAAGCCTGTCGCGAGATCGTCGTGGCTGTAGATGAGCTCGTCGCCGGCGTCGTATTGCGGGCGGTTGTCGTCATTTTTATTGACGAAGACCACCCAGCCTTTTTCCCAGTGCAAACCGTCGCGCGGCCCGAGGTCGACGCGGGCGCCGCGCTGGATGGCTTCGCTGCGCGCCAGGTTCAGCGCAAACAGGAACTGGCTTGATGCCGTGACAAGTTGTTGGGTTTGCAGATAGGCGCGGAAGCTGGGCACGCCGGCGGCGAGAAGAACGCCGACGATGCCAAGGACGATCAGCAATTCAGGCAGGGTGAAACCGGCGCGGCGTATGCAGCGTGCCTGGCGTGTGTTGTGCGTCTGGTGTGCCGGCATGTCGCAGTCTTGCTTTCACCGGCACATTGCAGGCGTCGATGCAGCCGGCAATCCGGCCGCACTCCTTTCGCCGAGACTGTTGAGCGTCAGCGTGCCGCAAACTTCATCCTGGAAGCGGGTATCGACTTGCGGTCCGCCCGGCGTTGCCGACAACAGGACGCAATTCCGGATGGCGTCGCCGGGACAAGCTGCTGCACTGATCTGGTAGGCGCTGCTTGCCGCTGCGCTGCCCGAATACCAGATGAACGAGCCTGCGTTGTCGGCGGCATAGGCCTGGTAGTTGTTGTAGCGGGAAAAGAAGCGCTCCTGCTGTTGCATGGCCTGCATGAGGGCCGCGCGCGCTTCGGCCCGTTTTCCCTTGAGGATGACGCCGCGGTAGGACGGATAGGCGAACAGTGCGAGCACGCCGATGATGCCGACCACGCACATCAATTCGATCAGGGTAAAGCCGTGGGAGTGGGGTTTCATGATATTGCCGTTTTCTTTCAATGAGAATTTTCCTTCCAGTTGCCGATTTCTCGCCAGCCGAGCCTGACGGGCGGCTTGTTTGCCTGGTCGGGAGCGGCGTTGATGGCATGGATGGATTGCAAGACGACTTGCGTGCTTTCTCGCGTGCCGAAGCCGACGGCGGTGACGCGATAGCGTCGCAAGGCGGATGCGCCGGCGCCGGGTTTGCCGACCGCGATCAGCTCGACCAGATAGCGTGGCGGCCGCGACGCCAGGGATGCCGTACCGTAGGGAAAGCGTTGCCCGGAGTAGCGGCCGTACTCGATCCAGGGCGTCGGCGCACGCATGTTGAATATCGTCCATAGTGGCGTGTCGCCGGTGCTGCAGAGTCCGGCGAAGGCGCCGCTCTCATGGCAGCTTCCGGGCAACTCGGGAAATGCTTCGATCTGCCCGCGCGCATTCGCCGCATCACCGAAAATATCCAGTTCCGCATCGCGCAAGGCAGCCTCCGCCGCTTCGAAGGCGATCTGGCGGTCGCGATCGCTACGCGACGATTTTTCATTCATCAGCGCCATGCGCGCAGCGGACACACCCAGCAGCATGACGACAATCAGCATGATCAGGGCGATCAGCAGGGAGGCGCCGGACTGGCGATGGGGTTTCGTCATGACGGCATATTGCGCAAACGAACCGTGGCCTGGAACAGCTTGCGCATCCTGTGCTGCTGTTTGAGTTTCGTGACGGTGGTTCCGGGATCGAGGCCGTTGCGATAGGCCGGACCGAACAATTCATAGACGGTCTCCGGCGCATCGTTGCCGCTGTTCTGTTCGCCGCGCACCAGCATGGCGATACGCACGGCGACGACTTGACGCCACTGCTGCGCCGTCATTTGCGAGGCATTGCGATATTGCGCGACGGGGCCGTCGACGTGATTGCCGACGCCATCGCCGATGCCATACAGAACCTGGAATGCTTCGACGCCGCGTGCGATGGCGGTGGAACTCCAGCCGTCGTTTTTGGTGACGTATTTGCAGCGCAGCTCCGGTTCGTCGCTGCTGTCGGCGGCGACGTAAAAAATGCTCCAGCCGCGTTCATCGTCTGCGGCGGCGGGCGTGGCAATCGCCGCCGCATTGGCCGGTGCCGCCACGGCGAATCCGGCGCAATTGAGGATGCTGCCGTCCGCCTTGTTGCCGGCGCTGGAACCGAAATAACGGATCGCCAGCACATCGCTGCCGTAGTTGGCCGTATTCGATTGTGAAGCGGTGAGCGCGGCGGTCTGGCTATTGAGTCTGGCGTTGTCCATCCCAAGGATGCCCGCAGAGAGCTGCGTCATGTCGAGCGAGTCGGTGGCGGCAAACGCCGGATGGTCGTAAGGAACGAAGTTGGCTTGCCGGATCGCCCGGCTTAGCACATCGATCGCGTAGCGTCCCGTGTCCTGCACCAGCGCCCCGTCGCTGACGGCGACGTAGCTGGATTTCGCCGCGTTGAGCAATGCCAGCGAGGCGAGCGCGACGCCCATGCCGAGCGCCAGGGCGATCATCAGTTCGATCAGGCTCAGGCCTGCTTGCCTGCATTGCCCGCGTTGCAATAAGCGTCGAAAGGAAGGGCCGCGTCGCATTCAGATGGCGACGGCGATGGCAACGAAGGGCGCGGATTGCGCCGGGGAAGACATCTCCGCAGCAGACGTCTTCTCTCTTGCCGACCATCCTATCTTGATCACGATGGCGGCATCGCCGGCATGATCGCAAGACCACTGCAATCCATTCGCCGTCGCCGGATTGCCGTCATGGCAAACGACGGCTTTGGCATGCGGCAATGCTTGTTGCAATTGCTGTTGCCAGCCCTGCACATCAGCGATGGTCATGGCGGCACTGTCGCAGGAACGCTGCACGCAAGTGACGGAAGGTGGCAATGTGGCGGTCGCTGTTGCAGCTGCTTCATATGAAAACAAAAACGGGCTGTTGGCGGATCGCGCCAGTTCAGGATCGGCGCGCATGAGTTCGGCCAGCGTGACGGCAAGCTGCGTCGCCGCGGTCTGGAATCCGCTTTGCTGCGCCGTGCGCAAGGCATGCAATTGCATCGCGGCGACGCCGCTTGCGCCGAGCGTCAGGATGACGACGGCGACCAGGACTTCGATGAGGGTAAAGCCGCGTTCGCGGGATGTTCTACCGGTCTTGTTCACATGGAATCGCATGGCGTGTTCATGCAAAAAGTCCAGATTGTGAGGGAATTTCCAAGGCGGGAAAGACGAAGTTGCGCGTTGCGATGGCCGTAACGCGCAATTTTCCTGCTATTTAAAATTTTTTGTTGATCCCTCTCGGGGATATTGAAGGCGATCGTCTTATTCAGAACGAGGAATGCGGCTCTTTCAAAAACGCCGTTTCTTCGGGAGTGGAAGGGCGACCGAGAATGAGGTTGCGATGCGGGAAGCGGCCGAAGCGTTCGATGATGGCGTGATGCCGGTCCGCAAACTTCAGGTAGTTGTCGAAGCTTGCCTTGCAGGCCGGATCTTCGTTGGCGCTCTGCCTGGCGAGCGCGCGGAACAGTTGCACGGCGTATTCCTGATCGTCGATGTCTTCGGAGTGTTCCAGCGGCAGATAGAAGAATACGCGTTGCAGCGGCGCCAGCTGCTGGTCGAACCCCTGGGCCAGGCCGAGATGGCAGCATTGTTGCGCCAGTGCATCGAAGGCGAACGCCTGGGCGGCGTCGCGATACATGTTGCGCGGGAACTGGTCCAGCAGCAGGATCAGCGCCAGCATGCCTTGCGGCGTCTCGGCCCAGTCGTCGCGCCGGCCGCCGGCAGCGGCCAGCAGGTCGGCTTCAAAGCGCGCTTTGATGGTCTGGTCGACGACGGCGTCCTTGCCCCACCACAGCGCCGACTGGCGGCCGGAAACCGTTGCGGCCGGTGCGTCCGTACTGCTGCCGTCGGCGCCGAACCAGAACGCCAGGATGGCGTCGATATTTTCGGGCGCGCTCATTCGGCCAGTACGCGGATGCGCACGTCGCCCAATGCCACGGTCTGGCCGGCGGTGATCTTGCAGGTCTTGCGCAGCTCCTGTTTGCCGTCGACCTTGACGTGGCCGTCGGCGACGATGGCTTTGCCGGCGCCGCCGCTGTCGCACAATCCGGCCAGCTTCAACAGTTGGTTCAGTTCGACGTAGGGACCTTGCAGTTGGAATTCCAGGTGTTGCATATCAACCTTGTAGTGGTGTTTCAATAAAAATCAAACCAGTGTCTTCTCCGCCTTGTGCAGCCACACGGCGAGATTGTTCAGCAGGTCTTCCTGGCTGAAGGAACAGCTCTCTTCGGTGAACAGGCTGCCCGCCTCCAGGCGGCCGAGCAGGTCTTCGGCGACTTCTTCATAGCGCGGCGGCAGGCGTTTGAGCAAATCGCTTTGCGCGCGCCAGGCGGTGCAAAAGGCAGCGACATTGATATCGCCGTCGCGCAGGGCGTTGAGTGCGTCGTGCAGGGTCTGGATGCTGGCGTTGCTCATGATGGATGTTTAAAAATGATAAGCGGAAACGACGAACAAGCCGATCACGCAGGCATAGCCGACGCTCCAGGACAGCGAGCGCAGGCTCGGCAAGTCGTTCAGGTAGAGTGCCGTGTAGGCCAGGCGGGCGGCGATGAAGGCCATCGCCAGGCCGTCTATCCATGCCTGGGCGGCGCCGGTTTGCTGCGCCACCAGCACGGCGGCGGCAAAGAAGGGCAGTGCTTCGAAATGATTGCGGTGCGCATAATCGGCGCGGCGGCGCAGGCCGGTTTGCTTGTCCAGCCAGGCGCGCGGTTCGGAATTGTTGAAATCCTTGCTGCCGTATTTGGCGAGCGCGACCGTCAGCATCGGCAACAGGCCGGCGATCAGTATGCACCAGTAGGAAATAGGCATGGATGTCCCGCTCTTACAGCGTCTTGGCTTCGAAGGTGTTGCAGGCGCTGACCTTGCCTTGCGTGATGCCGCGCTTGAACCAGTTCACGCGCTGCGCCGAGGTGCCGTGGGTGAAGGAGTCCGGCACCACTTCGCCGCGCGCCTGGCGTTGCAGGGCGTCGTCGCCGATGGCCGAGGCGGCGTTGAGCGCGCCTTCGATGTCGCCTTGCTCGATGATGTGGCGCGCTTCATTGGCATGGTAAGCCCAGACGCCGGCGAAACAGTCGGCCTGCAGTTCCAGGCGCACCGACAGCGCGTTGGATTGCTTCTCCGACATGTTGCGGCGCGCCTTGTCGACTTTCCCGGAAATGCCGAGGAGGTTCTGCACGTGATGGCCGACTTCATGCGCGATCACGTAGGCTTGCGCAAAATTGCCGGTGACGTTGAAGCGTTGCTGCATCAATTTGTAGAAGCTCAGGTCGATGTAGACCTTTTGGTCGCCGGGACAGTAGAACGGACCGGTGGCGGTCTGGCCGGTGCCGCAGGCGGTCGGCGTGCTGCCGGAGAACAACACCAGCTTGGGCCGCACATAGGTCGCGCCGCCGGCCTTGAAGATCTCGCCCCAGGTGTCTTCGGTATCGGCCAGCACGGTCGAGACGAAACGCGCCATCTGGTCGTCCGGCGGCGGCTTGTGCGCCGGCGCCGAATGCTGCACGGGTGCGATCTGCCCGCCGCCGCTGAGCATGTTGATGACCGTGAGCGGATTGATGCCGAGGAAATAGGATGCCACCAGCGCCACCGCGATGCCGCCCAACCCGATCGAGCGGCCGCCGCCGAAGGAGAAACCGCCGCCTCCGCCGCCGCCATCATCGCCACGGCGGTCTTCAACGTTGTCGCTTTCGCGATTGCCTTCCCATTTCATGATTGTTTCCTTGATGTTGCTTTGAATTGCTGCTGACTTGATTAAGCGAGATTGTAATGGAGCGGGGCCGTGCGCGATGATTTCCACATGCCGATATCAGGGAAAGAATGAATTTCTGCGGAGAAATGCGGTCATCAAGACAAGCGCAGGCAGGATGCTGCGACATCGCACGGCGGGTTGCTGCAAAGGTTTTCACAATCGCAACTTCTGTGGGAATATCTCAATACGCTTGGCGTCCTGCATTCGGCGTACTCGGCGCATCCTCGTTTGCCTCATTCTTTGCACCATAAGCAGCGTGATCTGCACCTCGGGGTGTTGTCATGCAGATAACAACAATTCGAACGGGAGACTCTCATGATCTTGTGGCTCATAGTTTTCGTAGCAGGCGCTCTGGCATTGATGATGATGCGCGTCGGCGCATGGACCTGGCTGGTGGCGGAACTGGCCTGGATTTGGATAGGCGGCGTCACCGACCAGGCCAATTTCGTTGCCTGCGCGCTGCTGGCGATCCTGCTGTGCGTGCCGACCCTGCTGATCGCCATCAAGTCGGTGCGGCAGACGCTGATCACGCGTCCGGCGCTGGACGTCTTCCGCAAGATCTTGCCGAGCATGTCCGACACCGAGCGCGACGCCATCGAAGCCGGCACGGTCTGGTGGGACGCCGACCTGTTCTCCGGCAAGCCGGACTGGAACAAGCTCATGCAACTGCCGCCGCCGACGCTGACGGCGGAAGAGCAATCCTTCCTCGACAACGAAGTGACGCAACTGTGCGCCATGGTCAGCGACTGGGACACCACGGTCGCCTGGCAAGACCTGCAGCCGCAAGCCTGGCAGTTCGTCAAGGACAAGGGCTTCCTCGGCATGATCATCCCGAAGCAATACGGCGGCAAACAGTTCTCCGCCTACATGCATTCGCAAGTGATCATGAAGCTGTCCTCGCGCTGTTCGGTCGCGGCGATTTCCGTGATGGTGCCCAACTCGCTGGGGCCGGCGGAATTGCTGCTTCACTACGGCACCGAAGAACAAAAGAACCACTACCTGCCGCGCCTTGCCCGTGGCGATGAGATTCCTTGCTTCGCCTTGACCAGCCCCTACGCCGGCTCCGACGCGGCGGCGATTCCCGACGTCGGCGTCGTCTGCAAGGGCATGCATGAAGGGCGCGAAGTACTGGGCTTTCGCGTCACCTGGAACAAGCGCTACATCACGCTGGCGCCGGTCGCCACCGTACTCGGCCTGGCATTCCGCGCGCTCGATCCCGACCATCTGCTGGGCGGCAATGCGGAACCGGGCATCACCTGCGCGCTGATTCCGACCCAACATCCCGGCGTCGTCACCGGCCGTCGCCACTGGCCGCTCAACGCCGTGTTCCAGAACGGTCCGACCTCCGGCGAGAATGTCTTCATCCCGCTCGACTGGGTTATCGGCGGCCAGGAGCAGGTCGGCAAGGGGTGGCGCATGCTGATGGAATGCCTCGCCGCAGGGCGCGCCATTTCGCTGCCGTCGTCCAGCGTCGGCTTCTCCAAGATGGCGGTGCGGGGCACCAGCGCCTACGCCGCCATGCGCCGCCAGTTCAAGATCGCCATCGGCAAGTTCGAAGGCATCCAGGAAGCGCTGGCGCGCATGGGCGGTCATCTCTACATGATGGACGCCACGCGTCGCATGTCCTCGCTTGCCGTTGATGCGGGCGAGAAGCCGTCGGTGATTTCGGCGATCTCCAAATACCACGTCACCGAACGCGGCCGCATCGTCGTCAACGATGGGATGGACGTCATCGGCGGCAAAGGCATCTGCATGGGGCCGGGCAATTTCCTGGCGCGCGTGTACCAGCAGATTCCCATCGCCATCACGGTCGAAGGCGCCAACATCCTGACGCGCTGCCTGATCATCTTCGGGCAGGGCGCGATTCGCTGCCATCCTTATGTGCTCAAGGAAATGGCGGCCGCCAACGATCCCGACCACGACCGCGCGCTGGAAGATTTCGACAAGGCCTTCTTCGGCCATCTGAATTTCGTCGCCGCCAACAAGGCGCGTGCGCTGGTGTTCGGCCTGAGCGCGGGATTGCTGGCCGGTGCGCCGACCCAGGCTGCCGAAGAAACGCGCGTCTACTACCGCGCCGTGTCGCGCATGTCGGCGTGCTTTGCACTGTTGACGGATGTATCGATGCTGGTGCTGGGCGGCTCGTTGAAATTCCGAGAACGCATTTCGGCACGCCTGGGCGACGTGCTGTCGCAGCTGTATCTGATCTCCGCCACGCTCAAGCGCTACGAAGACGATGGCCGCCAGCGCGACGATCTGCCGTATCTGGAATGGTCGGTGCAGGATGCCTTGTACCGCGCCCAGGAAGCGATGCTCGAAGTGCTCGACAATTTTCCCAATCCCTTCATCGCGCTGGCCTTGCGCATTTTGATGTTCCCGCTCGGTCTCTCGTATCGCAAACCGTCGGATCGCTTGGCGAGCGAGGTTGCGGTGGCCATGCAGACGCCGGGCGCCTCGCGCGACCGGCTGGTGGCCGACGTGTATCAGCCCGATGCGGAAACCGATCCGCTGGGCTGCGGCGAACGCGCCTTCAACTTGCTGCCGCAAGTGCATGGCATCGAAACGCGCCTCAAGCCATCCGTCAAGGACGGCGTGTTGCCGCCGATACCGCAAAGCCTGATCGAAATGCGGCGCTGGAATGCACGCGCGATGGAGCAGGGCCTGATCAGCGCCGACGAGCGCGTGGTGCTGGACGATTTCGCGCATTACGGCAACATCACGGTGCAGGTGGACGATTTCGGCGCCGATCTGGATATGGCCGAAGCATTGCAAAAAACGTAAGAGCCGGTGCTGATCAAAAGCGCTTAAGTCAGGCGTAAAGTGGCGACGGTAATGCTATTTCATCTTCTGCCGTCGCCCCGGCGAACGCTGGGACCCAGTGTCGTGAAGACGGTCGATACGACACTGGGTCCTGACGTTCGTCAGGACGACCGGTGATTTAGTGCAAGTAATGTTGGTTGAAAACTCGGCAACATTTTGCTGAGCGGTTGCTGAAGGCTGTCCTTTGTTCTGAGCAGCTTGACCATGCGTCACAGCCGGCTGTCTTTGTCGACCGGCCGCAAAGGCTTATAATGGCGGCCACGATCATCTGTCCGGCGTTTTATCCAATGTGCGAAACGGCGCCGCTTTAATCTGTTCCCTGTTCGAAATCCGGTACTGCCATGACTACATCCAACAGCTTGTCCCCCAGCTCGCAAACTGCCGCGCCGCCGTTCCGCTGGCTCAACCCTTACCGTCCAACCACATTCCGCGTCATCGTCGGTCTCGGTATCGCCGCCATCGTGCTGGCGCTGATCAACCTGTTCGTGCCGGGTACGCTTGGCGCCACCGCCTATCTGTCGAGCATCGCCGCCGGCCTCGTCGCCTACGTGCTGGCTGAAGTGCTGCTGGTCACGATCGTGGTGGTCGGGCCGTTTGCGGGGTTTGTGTATGGGGTGATTGCTTTCTTTGCGCGTTGAGTATGAGCCGATCAGATTGAAAAAGGCCGGTAGCGACACCGGCCTTTTTTATTGATTTCAGCATTGCGGCAGCTCAGGGCAGGCTAAACGGATATCCCATGATCGTCGTTTCGAATAGCCGGAATTGCACCTTATCTTTGTCGATGCCGGGATATTCCTGCCGGATCTCATCCAGATACTTGCTGAAATCCTCCCGGGTCTCCGGATAAAAGCGCCAAGGCATCGGCGCTTTGGCGCAATCGAGGCTGAAGTGTCCGATGTAGACGATTTCTCCCGCTGCGACGGTAAAGCTGCCGCCCTTCGATTTGCCGTTTTCCAGCATGTTCTTGCGGTCGCCGTAAAAGTTGCCGACGTTGCTGACCGATTTGCCGAGCTTGATGCGGAATCCGGTCAGCAAATATTCACCGGGCTCGACGATGAAGGCGTAATTCCCGTAATTTTTCTTCGACGGCAAAATCGATCCATCCTTGATCATTACATCCCATTGCCCGTCGGCGGAGGTTTTCTGCACGCCGTTCTTATCGAACGCCAGGAATTGCAGCTGCGCATTTTCATATCGGGCACAGCCCCAATGCCTGCTCCAGTCGGCAGACATCAGTACAACTCCCTTGGTCGCTGCTTGTTGCGCAAACAGGGCAGCATCGAACTGCACGCTGGAACCGCTGGTCTCTTGCGCCCAGCCAGGCATGGTAACCAGGCTGCTTGCAACAATCAGGAGAGCACGAATGCTGAATTTGGATGAACCTGAAAAACGCGCCGTACCGGAAGCTGTCATTTGATTTTCCCCGATTAATTTTTATGTAGTCAGTGTCGGCAAACGGTTTTTTTCAGACCGTCTGCAAAAGCCCGCTGATAAATGTACCATGCCGACTTGCCATGAAAAATCTTGTCCGAGATGGTCAGGACTCTCGGCAAGCGATGCCAAAAACCGTATTCGCCGCCGCAAATAATTCATTGGAAAACGCGCCGCAGCGGACATACCATGACCGCCTCCGTGCCGACTGCACATCGGCAGCATTCAACAACAAGGACAACACATGCAAACACGCAAGCTCGCCAGCGATGGCCTTACCGTTCCTGAAGTCGGCCTCGGGTGCTGGCAACTCGGCGGCGGCTGGGGCGATCATTGGGACAACGACGTCGCCCGGCAGACGCTGGCGCAGGCCTACGCCACCGGCGTGCGCTTCATCGACACCGCCGACGTTTACGGCGACGGCGCCAGCGAACGCTCGATCGGGCAGTTCCTGAAATCGCACAAGGACCTTACCGTCGCCACCAAGCTCGGACGCGGCGCGATTTATCCGGACGGCTACAGCCGCGACGCCGTGCGCGCGGCGACACAGCGCTCGCTGGAACGTCTCGGCGTCGATAAACTCGACCTGACGCAGTTGCATTGCGTGCCGCCGGCCGTGCTCAAGGACGGCAAGATTTTCGACTGGATGCGCGAGCTGCGCCAGGATGGATTGATCAGCCGTTTCGGCGCCAGCGTCGAGACCGTGGAAGAAGGCCTGCTCTGCCTGGAACAGGAAGGCATGACCTCGCTGCAAGTGATCTTCAACATCTTCCGCCAAAAGCCGTTGGCGGAATTGCTGCCGAAAGCGAAAGAGAAGGGCGTCGGCATCATCGTGCGTCTGCCGCTGGCCAGCGGTCTGCTGAGCGGCAAGATGACCCGCGCGACGACCTTCAAGCCCGACGATCATCGCAACTTCAACCGCGACGGCCAGCAATTCAACGTCGGCGAAACTTTCGCCGGCCTGGAGTTCGACACCGGCGTCGATTTGGCGCAGGAGATCGCCGGGCTGGTTCCCGCCGGCATGAACATGGCGCAGATGGCCTTGCGCTGGATCCTCGATCACGACGCCGTGTCGGTGATCATCCCGGGCGCCAGTTCGCCGGCGCAGGTGCTGTCGAACGCCGGCGTCTCGGCCTTGCCGCGCTTATCCGTCGAGCTGCACGAAAAACTCGCGGCGTTGTATCGCGACAAGATTCATGCAGCGATTCGCGGACCGTATTGATTCGTCAGTGCCGCACAAAATAAAAAGCCCACGGCCGCAAGACCGTGGGCTTTTTTAATGGGGACGGCGCTTACAGCCTGAACACGCTGACCACCTTCACCAGATTGTCGCCCTGCATTTGCATCGACTTCGATGCGGCGGCAGCTTCTTCCACCAGCGCGGCGTTTTGCTGCGTGACTTCGTCCATCTGCGTGATGGCCAGGTTGACCTGATCGATGCCTTCGCTTTGCTCGTGGCTGGCGACAGCGATTTCCTTGATCACTTCGCTGACCTTGCGGATGCTGTCGACCACTTCTCCCATGGTCTTGCCGGCTTGGCCGACCAGGTCCGATCCGGCGCGCACTTCCTGCACCGAGCCGTCGATCAGCGATTTGATTTCCTTGGCTGCCGCAGCCGAGCGTTGCGCCAGGCTGCGCACTTCCGAAGCCACGACGGCAAAACCGCGTCCCTGTTCGCCGGCACGCGCGGCTTCCACCGCAGCGTTCAAGGCCAGGATATTGGTCTGGAAGGCAATGCCGTCGATGACGCTGATGATTTCCACGATCTTGTTCGATGAGGCGTTGATCGAATCCATGGTCTTCACCACTTGCTGCACTACATTGCCGCCTTGCTCGGCGACTTCGGAGGCCGACACCGCGAGTTCGCTGGCTTGTCTGGCGTTGGAGGCATTCTGCTTCACGGTCGAGGTGATTTCTTCCATCGCAGAGGCGGTCTCTTCCAGCGAGCTCGCTTGCTCTTCGGTGCGGTTGGACAGGTCCATGTTGCCGCTGGCGATTTCATCGACCGATTGTTTGATCGAGCCGGTTGCGCTCAGGATGCTGTTGACCGTGTCGACCATGCGGTCGCGGGTATAGGCGATCGATGATACCAGGCTGGCTTCGTCGCCCTTGCGCACGGCGATCACGCCGGTGAGGTCGCCTTCGGCGATCTTGCGCGCGATCTGCGAGGCTTCGCCCGGTTCTCCGCCGATGGAACGGTAGATGTTGCGCACCACCAGCATGGCAATGCCGGACATCACCGCACCGAGGATCAGCAGCACGACGCCGGCGCGGATCAGTGCGCGATAAAAGTCGGCCTGGATGTCATCCTGGTAGACGCTGGCGACGAAGTCCCAGTTCCACGGTTTGAAGCGTTTGACGAAGCCCATCTTGGAACTGGCTTTTTCTTCCTTGGGACGCGGCCACCAGTATTCAAGGAAGCCTTCGCCGGCCGCCGATGAACCGGTGGAGGCGATCATCTTGTACAGCTCGTTGCCCTTGGCGTCCTTGAAGTCGTACATGTTCTTGCCGTTGAGTTTGGGACTCATCGGATGCATGACCACCGTCGAATCGGCGCCCACCAGCGTGATGTAGCCGCTGCCGGTATAGCGCTGGTCGGCGACGCGGGCGATCGCCATTTTCTTGGCGTCGTCGACTGACATCTTGCCGTCGGCGGCTTGCCGGGCAAGCCCGTTGACGATGGAGTAGGACATCTCCGTGATATCGATCAGCGCATGCTGGCGGTCGGCGATCTGGAGATTTCTGGTTTCATAAATATTCCAGAGCGACAGCGCAAACAGCGCGACCCAGGAAAAAATCAGCGGAAGCCAGAGTTTCTGTTTCAAAGACAGGTTGTTCACCGCGTGTCCCCTTTTTTAAATATTTCCTGCGACGAGTAAATGCATCCTACACCACGATGTTGATCGTTTTTGTACGATGCTTGCCGAAAGATACTTGGTCGTATTTATGATGAAAAATCTTAGCACGATGCATGTATTTGAAAACGTTGAATTAACGGGTAAAGCTTCAGCCTTTTCCTGAAAAAAAAGCGGTATTGCCTTCCGGAAAGATGGCAATACCGCAAAGGGACGACTTGCTCAGAAAATAATATTGACAACCATGCGACGGCTTCAGACCGGTTTGCCGTAACCTCCGCCGCCCGGCGTGGCGATGACGAACACGTCGCCCGGCTGCATTTCCGTGCTGGCGACGAAGCCGAGTTCTTCCTGCGTACCGTCCTTGCGGATCACCATGTTCCGGCCGCACTGGCCGGGACTGCCGCCGGCTGCGCCGAACGGCGGGACGATGCGGTTGTTGGACAGGATCGACGCCGTCATCGCTTCAAGGAAACGGATCTTGCGCACGCCGCCGTTGCCGCCATGCCACTGGCCGATGCCGCCGGAATTTTCGCGGATCTCGTAGCTCTCCAGTCGGACCGGATAACGCCACTCCAGGATTTCCGGATCGGTCAGGCGCGAGTTGGTCATGTGCGTCTGCACCACGTCGGTGCCGTTGAAACCCTTGCCTGCACCCGAGCCGCCGGAGATGGTTTCGTAGTACTGGTACTCGCCGTTGCCGAAGGTGAAGTTGTTCATCGTGCCCGGCGCCGAGGCCAGCACGCCGAGTGCGCCGTAGAGCGCATTGGTGATGCAACTGGAGGTTTCTACGTTGCCCGACACCACCGCCGCCGGATAACGCGGATTGAGCATCGAGCCTTCCGGGATGATCACGTTGAGCGGTTTCAGGCAACCGGCGTTGAGCGGGATTTCATCGTCCACCAGCGTGCGGAACACATAGAGCACTGCCGCCATGCAGATTGCGCTCGGCGCGTTGAAGTTGTTGTTCAATTGCGGCGAGGTGCCGGTGAAGTCGATGTCGGCGGTGCGCTCGGCGTGATTCACGCGGATGGCCACCTTGATCACCGCACCGTTGTCGAGCCGGTAGTCGTAGCTGCTGTCCTTGAGCAGCGTGATGACGCGACGCACGGCTTCTTCGGCGTTGTCCTGCACGTGGCCCATGTAGGCTTGGACCACGTCCAGGCCGAAGTGATCGACCATCTTCAGCAGCTCGTCGACGCCTTTTTGATTGGCGGCGATCTGCGCCTGCAGGTCGGCCAGGTTCTGCGCGATGTTGCGCGCAGGGTAGGGGCCGGAACCGAGAAGGGCAACCGTTTCCTGTTCGAGGAAACGTCCCGCGCGCACCAGCTGGAAGTTGTTGATCAGGATGCCTTCCTCTTCCACCACGGTGCTGTTGGCCGGCATCGATCCCGGCGTGATGCCGCCGATGTCGGAGTGATGGCCGCGCGAACCGACGTAGAACAGGATGTCGCGGCCGTCCTTGTCGAAGGCCGGCGTGATCACCGTAATGTCGGGCAAGTGCGTGCCGCCGTGGTAGGGATCGTTGAGCATGAAGACGTCGCCGGGCTGCATCTTGCCGGCGTTCTCGCGGATGATGGTGCGGATGCTCTCGCCCATCGAACCGAGGTGCACCGGGATGTGCGGCGCATTGGCGATCAGGTTGCCTTGCGCGTCGAACAGCGCGCACGAGAAGTCCAGGCGCTCCTTGATGTTGACCGAGAAGGCGGTGTTTTGCAGGCGCAGGCCCATCTGTTCGGCGATGCTCATGAACAGGTTGTTGAACACTTCCAGCATCACCGGATCTGCCGTGGTGCCGATGGCCTTGCGTTGCGTGCGCGCCTGATAGCGTTGCATCACCAGATGGTTCAGCGGCGTGACTTCGGCCAGCCAGCCGGGTTCGACGATATTGGTGGCATTCTTTTCCGCGATGATCGCGGGGCCGTGCACGATGTCGCCGGGACGCATGTCTTCACGGCGATACAGCGCGGTGTCGTGCCACTGGCCGCCGGAGAACAGCTTTACGGTTTCGGTCGATTGCAACGCGCCGGCGCGCGGCGGCAGTTGCTCGGCTTTTTCTTCGCGGTCATTGGACACGCCGATTGCTTCCACCGAAATGGCTTCGATGATCATGGCCTTTTCCGGCATCAGGAAGGAATAGCGCTTCTTGTAAGCAGACTCGAACTGCTCCACCATGCCCGCGATATCGCCGAAGGCCACCACGATCACCGAATCGGTGCCGTCATAGCGCAGGTGGGCGCGTTTGATGACGTCGATCTGCGCCGGCGTCACGCCTTGCGACAGCAGATCGTCGGCGGCTTGCGTAGCCAGTTTGTT
>NZ_AKJW01000025.1 GCF_000282135.1 Herbaspirillum sp. CF444 | reverse complement strand
TGGCAGGCCGCCGTGATCCGCGCCGCCATCACGCTCAAGCTGTCGGTATACGAAGACACCGGCGCCATCATCGCCGCCATGACCACCAGCGTGCCGGAAGCGCCGGGCAGCGCGCGCAACTGGGACTATCGCTATTGCTGGTTGCGCGACGCCTTTTTCGTGGTGCGCGCATTGAACAGCATTTCCGAGCTAGGCACCATGGAAGACTATCTGCGCTGGCTCACCAACGTCGTGGTGCGTTCCGCCGGCGGCCACGTGCAGCCGCTGTACGGCATCGGCCTCGAAGAAGCTCTGCCGGAACAGATCCTCGACCACCTGCCCGGCTATCGCCACCATGCGCCGGTGCGCGTCGGCAATCAGGCCTACGAACATTTCCAGCATGACGTCTACGGCAACATCGTGCTCGGCGCGGCGCAGGCCTTCCACGATGCCCGCTTGCATCATCGCGCCGGCATCGAACAGTTCAGCCATCTGGAAGCCGTCGGCGAGCGCGCCTTTGAAATGTACGACCGGGCCGACGCCGGCATGTGGGAGTTGCGCACGCGTTCGCGTATCCATACCTCGTCGGCGCTGATGAGCTGGGCCGCCTGCGACCGGCTCGCCAAGATTGCGGTGCGGCTCGAACTGGCCGATCGCGCAGCGCATTGGCATGGGCGCGCCGACATGATCGGCAAGCGCATCCTGACCGAAGCCTGGAACGAGGAACGCCAGACCTACGCCGAAAGTTTCGGCGGTCGCGACCTCGACGCCAGCGTCTTGCTGATGGTGGAGGTCGGCCTGATTGCGCCGACCGACAAGCGCTTCATCGCCACCGTCGACGCGCTGGAAAAATACCTGTGCGACGGCCCCTACATGCGCCGTTACGAGGCGCCCGACGATTTCGGTCGTCCCGAGACCGCCTTCAACATCTGCACCTTCTGGCGCATCGACGCGCTCGCGCGCATCGGTCGCAAGGAGCAGGCGCGCGAGATTTTCGAAGCCATGCTGGCGGCGCGCAACCACGTCGGCCTGCTGTCCGAAGACACGCATCCGGTCACCGGTCAGATGTGGGGCAATTTTCCGCAGACGTATTCGATGGTCGGGATCATCAATTGTGCGATGCGCTTGTCCGCCTCCTGGGAGAGCGTCATCTGACGTTCTTCGGCCTATGCATCTACCATTGTTTCAATCCATCCGACGCAACAAAAAAGGAGCTTCACCATGTCTCGCCTCGTCGTAGTTTCCAATCGTCTCGCCGATCCGCGCAAACCGGCGGCCGGGGGACTGGCGGTGGCGCTGGGTGAAACCCTCAAACGCACCGGCGGCGTCTGGTTCGGCTGGAGCGGCAAGGTCGTCGAAGACGGCACGCCCGGCGAAGGCGCCTTGCATGTCGGCCAGGCCGGATCCGTCACGTTGGCCGAACTCGATCTGTGCGCCGAAGACCACGACGCTTATTACCGCGGCTATGCCAACGGCGTGCTGTGGCCGGTATTCCATTACCGGCTCGATCTGGCGCATTTCGAAGCGGGGCATCTGGGCGGTTATCGTCGCGTCAATCAACTGTTCGCGCGCAAGCTGATGCCGCTGCTCAAGCCCGATGACCTGATCTGGATCCACGACTATCACCTGATCCCGCTGGCCGCCGAATTGCGCGCCATGGGTTGCGGCAACCGCATCGGTTTTTTCCTGCATATTCCGTTGCCGCCGCAACAGATCCTGGCGGCGATTCCTTCGCATGAATGGCTGATGCGCGCCTTGTTTGCCTACGACCTGGTGGGTTTCCAGACCGAAGCCGATCTGCTGCATTTCTCGCATTACGTCAAAGCCGAGGCCACTGCAGAGACTGTCGGCGCCAGTCAGTTCCGCGCCTTCAACAGCACAGTGCAGGCCAAGGCTTTTCCGATCGGGATCGACGTCGACGACTTCCAGCGTCTCGGCCGCGCGCGCGAGGCGCGCGAGACCTTCGAGACGACGCGCCAGGAATATTCGCGGCGACGCCTGCTGATCGGCGTCGACCGGCTCGATTACTCCAAGGGGCTGCCGCATCGCATCCGCGCTTTCCGCGAGCTGCTGCTGCAATATCCGGAAAACCGGCATAGCGCGACGCTGCTGCAGGTAGCCTCGCCGAGCCGCGAAGACGTCGACGCCTACGGCGACATCCAGCGCGAGCTGGAAAGCCTGTGCGGCGCCATCAACGGCGACTATGGCGATTTCGAGTGGATGCCGATTCGCTATATGCATCGCACCGTGGCGCGCAAGCGCCTGCCGGGTTTGTATCGTGCCTGCGCGGTGGCGCTGGTGACGCCGTTGCGCGACGGCATGAATCTGGTGGCCAAGGAATTCGTCGCGGCTCAGGACGAGAATGATCCCGGTGTGCTGGTGCTGTCGCGTTTTGCCGGCGCCGCCGAGCAGATGAAAGAGGCTCTGCTGGTCAATCCCTACGACACGCACGGCACCGCGCAGGCCATCCAGCATGCCTTGCAGATGCCGCTGGAGGAACGCAAGCAACGCCATGCCGCCTTGCTGGCCGGGATCCGCGAGTTCAACGTGCACTGGTGGTGCAGCAGTTTCTTGCAAACGCTGGAACAATCGCGTTAAAAAATCGAATTTATCCTTTTTCCGCAGACAATCGGCCGGTTGCAGCGATTTTATCGTTGTCTGACCGCTAATTTATTGTCATTGGGCAGCATCCGGCAGGCGCTTGGCCGGTCTTGAAACGGCATTGATTGGCCTGATCCGCAGCACGCTCGTAAAAACGTCTGAAAAACCTTTATAATTCAGGGTTTTGGACGATTTTTGCCGGAGTAATTCATGCCGATTTACGCGTATCGCTGCGAAGCGTGTGGTTTTGCCAAAGATGTGCTGCAAAAGATGTCTGACGACGCGTTGACCGTTTGCCCATCCTGCAACAAGGACAGCTTCAGGAAACAATTGACCGCCGCCGGCTTCCAGCTCAAGGGCTCGGGCTGGTATGTGACCGATTTCCGCGGCAACGGCAGCGGCGTCGCCAACAGCACCGGTGCCACCGGGACGGCCTTGCCTGCGACCGAAGCGCCGGCGTCTTCCGATGGCGCTGCTGCTGCGCCTGCCGCTGCATCCACAACTGCTGCAGCACCGGTGGCTAATCCTGCGCCTGCTGCGGCCCCGAGTACGCCGAGCGCCTCCAGCGCTCCAAGTACGCCTAGCGCTTCTTGAGCAAAACTGCGAAACCCCATCCCATGCGCAAATATTTCATCACCGGTCTGCTGATCCTGGTCCCGCTGGCAATCACGGTGTGGGTGCTCAACCTGATCATCGGCACCATGGATCAGTCGCTGCTGCTGCTGCCGGAAAGCTGGCGGCCGGAAGCGCTGGTCGGTTTCCACATTCCCGGCCTGGGCACCATCCTCACGTTGCTGATCATCTTCATCACGGGCCTGGCCACGCGCAACTTCATCGGCCGCCAGGTGGTGTCGCTGTGGGAAGGCCTGCTGACCCGCATTCCGGTGGTCAAGTCGATCTACTCCAGCGTCAAGCAAGTGTCCGACACGCTGTTCTCGTCATCCGGCAACGCCTTCCGCAAGGCGGTGCTGGTGCAGTATCCGCGCCAGGGCTCGTGGACCATCGCCTTCCTGACCGGCATCCCGGGCGGTGAAGTGAAGAACCACCTGCAAGGCGACTACGTCAGCTTGTACGTGCCGACCACGCCGAACCCGACCTCAGGATTTTTCCTGATGGTGCCGCGCGCCGACACCGTCGAACTGGACATGAGCGTGGACGAAGCGCTCAAGTACATCGTCTCGATGGGCGTGGTGGCGCCGGAGATGCAGGCGGACAAGAAGATCATCACCGACATCGCCACCGATGCGGGCAAGCATAATTGACGGGGCGTCCAGCGCCGCGCGCTTCCAATATGCATGCGCGCGCTGTTCTGCCCCGCCTTCACTTTGACTTTGCCAGCATCAAAGAACACACAAGAACTGAATCAAACGAAACTGAATAAACGGAACCTGAATATGTCCATGCGAACTCAATACTGCGGCCTCACCACTGAGGCACTGCTCGGCCAAACCGTCAGCCTGTGCGGCTGGGTGCATCGTCGCCGCGACCACGGCGGCGTGATCTTCATCGACTTGCGCGACCGCGAAGGCCTGGTGCAGGTCGTCTGCGATCCCGACCGCGCCGACGTGTTCAAGAATGCCGAAGCCGTGCGCAACGAATTCTGCCTGCGCATTACCGGCGTCGTGCGCAACCGTCCTGAAGGCACCGGCAACGCCAACCTGAAGTCGGGCAAGATCGAAGTGCTGGCGCACGAACTGCAAGTGTTGAACCCGTCGGTCACGCCGCCGTTCCAGCTGGACGACGACAACCTGTCGGAAACCACCCGCCTGACGCACCGCGTGCTGGACCTGCGCCGTCCGCAAATGCAAAACAACCTGCGCCTGCGTTACAAGGTGGCGATGGAAGTGCGCAAGTTCCTCGACGCGCAAGGCTTCATCGACATCGAAACGCCGATGCTGACCAAGTCGACCCCGGAAGGCGCGCGCGATTACCTGGTGCCGTCGCGCGTGAACGCCGGTGAATTCTTCGCGCTGCCGCAATCGCCGCAGCTGTTCAAGCAACTGCTGATGGTCGCCAACTTCGACCGTTACTACCAGATCACCAAGTGCTTCCGCGATGAAGATCTGCGCGCCGACCGTCAGCCTGAATTCACCCAGATCGATTGCGAAACCTCGTTCATGAACGAGCAGGAAATCCGCGACTTGTTCGAAGGCATGATCCGCCTGGTGTTCAAGAACGTGCTCGACATCGACTTGCCGGACCCGTTCCCGGTCATGGACTTCGCCACCGCGATGGGCATGTACGGTTCGGACAAGCCGGACATGCGCGTCAAGCTGGAATTCACCGAACTGACCGACGTCATGAAGGATGTCGAATTCAAGG
Source organism: Herbaspirillum sp. CF444 (assembly GCF_000282135.1). Taxonomy (GTDB): domain Bacteria; phylum Pseudomonadota; class Gammaproteobacteria; order Burkholderiales; family Burkholderiaceae_D; genus Herbaspirillum. The sequence continues at coordinate 19,653 of NZ_AKJW01000025.1, read as the reverse complement.
TCTTCGCCGGCGCAGCCAACAGTGAAGGCGGCCGCGTGGTCGGCCTGCGCGTGCCGGGCGGCGCCGAAATGCCGCGTTCGGAAATCGACGCCTACACCCAGTTCGTCGCCATCTACGGCGCCAAGGGTCTGGCCTACATCAAGGTAAATGAAAAGGCCAAGGGCCGCGACGGCCTGCAATCGCCGATCGTCAAGAACCTGCATGACGCCGCACTGGCCGCCATCGTCGAGAAGACCGGCGCGCAGGACGGCGACCTGATTTTCTTCGGCGCCGACAAGACCAAGGTCGTCAACGATGCGATCGGCGCGCTGCGCGTGAAGATCGGTCACAGCGACTTCGGCAAGAAGAACGGCCTGTTCGACGACGCCTGGCGTCCGCTGTGGGTGGTTGACTTCCCGATGTTCGAATACGACGAAGACAACCAGCGCTGGGTCGCGCTGCATCACCCGTTCACCTCGCCCAAGGATGGCCACGAAGATTTCATCTCGACCAACCCGGGCGCCGCCATCGCCAAGGCCTACGACCTGGTGTTGAACGGTTGGGAAATGGGCGGCGGTTCGGTCCGTATCCACCGCGCCGACGTGCAGAGCAAGGTGTTCCGCGCGCTGAAGATCGACGACGAAGAAGCACGCCTGAAGTTCGGCTTCCTGCTGGACGCGCTGCAATACGGCGCGCCTCCGCACGGCGGCATCGCCTTCGGCCTGGATCGCCTGGTCACCATGATGGCCGGCGCCGAGTCGATCCGCGACGTGATCGCTTTCCCGAAGACCCAGCGCGCGCAGGATTTGCTGACGCAAGCACCGTCGGCGGTCGACGAGAAGCAACTGCGCGAACTGCACATCCGCCTGCGCAATGCGGAACCTGCGATCAAGGCTTAAGTTTTTTGTAATACCGTCCGCGCCTTGGCCCTGATTGGCGCGGACAAAAAGGAAGGCGCATGCAGCAATGCATTGCGCCTTTTTTTACGTCCACGTTTTTTGTTGTCGCCACATGTTCGCACCGTGGAATGCTTTGTTGTGAGCAGCCCGGTGTCTGTGCATCGGGGATGTCGGCATGACGATTGGATATAAATCTTTTACGCATGCATGCGCTGCAAGCATGGCGACATGCGCAGATATCATTTCCGGCTTGCTTCTTGCTGACCCTATTATCCAACGCATGTCCATGTGTTCAATCTAAGGGGGAGATCATGCAAACCAATGCTGCTTATGCTGCTGCACCGGTTGTTGTCAGCGGCGACCAACGACGGCGAGCGATTGTCGCCACCGTGATCGGCAACGGGCTCGAGTGGTTTGACTTCACCGTCTACAGCTTCTTTGCCGTCATCATTGCCAAGCTGTTTTTCCCGACCGGTAACGAGCTGACCTCCCTGCTGCTGGCGGTGGCGACTTTCGGAGTGGGCTTCTTCATGCGTCCGGTCGGCGGCATCCTGCTCGGCATTTATGCCGATCGCGTCGGCCGCAAGGCGGCGCTATCGCTGACGATACTGCTGATGGCGGCGGGCACGACGCTGATCGGTATTGCGCCGACCTATGAGCAGATCGGCCTGTTTGCACCCTTGATTATCGTGGTCGCGCGTTTGCTGCAAGGTTTCTCGGCCGGCGGCGAAATGGGCAGCGCCACCGCCTTCCTCACCGAGTACGCACCGGTCAAGCAACGTGCTTACTATTCCAGCTGGATCCAGGCCAGCATCGGCGTGGCCGTGTTGCTGGGTGCTGCAGTCGGCACCTTTGTCACCAGCAGCCTGAGTCCTGAGGCGCTGGCGGGCTGGGGCTGGCGCCTGCCTTTCCTGCTGGGCATCATTATCGGCCCGGTCGGCTATTACATCCGCCATCACCTCGACGAAACGCCGACTTTCCTTGAAGCCAAGGACAAGACCGATTCGCCGCTCAAGGAAATCATCAGCAACTTCCCGCGTGAAACGCTGGCGAGCTTTTCCATGGTGATCCTGTGGACCGTCTGTACCTACGTGCTGTTGTTCTACATGCCGACCTATTCGATCAAGGTGCTGAAGCTGCCGCAGTCGACCGGTTTCATCGCCGGCATGGTGGGTGGTCTGTGCATCATGGTGTTTGCGCCTATCGTCGGCCGCATCGCTGACCGCTTCGGTCGCCGCGGTTTGTTGTCCGGTGCAGCGCTGCTGATTTTGCTGCTGGCTTATCCGATGTTCGCTTATATCAACGCGACGCCGGGTCTGTTCTCGTTGCTGATTTTCCAACTGGTGTTCGGCATCCTGATTGCGACCTACACCGGTCCGATTCTGGCGGCATTCTCCGAACTGTTTCCTGCCAAGGTGCTGTCGACCGGCTTGTCGGTTGCCTACAACCTGGCGGTGACTATTTTCGGCGGCTTCGCATCGTTCTTCATCACCTGGCTGATCGCCGCCACCGGCAGCACCATGGCGCCGGCGTTCTACGTCATGATCGCCGCCGCCATCAGTCTGGTCGGCACCCGTTTCGTGCGTGAGCCATCGTATTTGCAACAAGCTTAATTTCGAATTTTCAATTTTTCCATGACCAAGATTCTCCTGCAGGGCGGAAACATCCTTGATCCGGCCCACGGCAGTTTGCTGCTCCGCCACGATGTTCTGATTGAAAACGATCGCATCATCGATGTGTCGTCGACACCTATCGATGCGCCTGACGCCAAGCGTATCGATGTCAGCGGCAAGACCGTCATGCCCGGCCTCATCGATTGTCACGTCCACGTGCTGGCTTCACTGGCGAACCTGGGCGCGAATGCGCTGCAACCTGGCTCATTGACTTCGATTCGCGCCTTGCCGATTGTCGAGGCCATGCTGAACCGCGGCTTCACGACGGTACGTGATGCCGGCGGCGCCGACTGGGGACTGGCGCAAGCCATTGCCATCGGACTGGTGCCGGGTCCGCGGATTTTTCCATCGGGCAAGGCTTTGTCGCAAACCGGTGGCCATGGCGATTTCCGTCCGCGTTCTGATGTACTGGAGCCATGCTCCTGCGCATTCCGCGCGGGTGCGATTGCCCGCGTGGCGGACGGCGTCGATGCCGTGCGTCTGGCTGCGCGCGAAGAAATCCAGAAGGGCGCCACGCAGATCAAGATCATGGCCTCCGGTGGCGTCGCATCGCCGACCGATCCGATCGGCAACACGCAATACAGCGAAGACGAAATCCGCGCTATCGTCGCCGAAGCGGAAGCTGCACAGACTTACGTCATGGCGCATGCTTACACCGGACGCGCCATTTCACGCGCCGTGCGTTGCGGCGTGCGTACCATCGAACACGGCAATCTGGCGGATGCCGATGCAGCATGCGTCATGCGTGAGCATGGCGCCTTCGTGGTGCCGACGCTGGTGACGTACGACTCGCTGGCGCGCGATGGTGCGCGTCTTGGCTTGCCGGCGGATTCGGTTGCCAAGATCGAATCGGTGCGCCAGGCCGGTCGTGATTCACTGAAGATTTATGCCGAGCACGGCGTGCAGATGGGTTTCGGTTCCGATCTGCTGGGCGAGATGCATCAGGATCAGTCGCAGGAGTTCGTCATCCGCGCCGAGATCCTCGGCAACCTGGAAGCGATTCGTTCGGCAACCTCGATTGCCGCCGCCATCCTGCAGCGCGAGGGCGAGCTGGGTACCGTCCGTGCCGGTGCGCGTGCCGATCTGATCGTGGTCGACGGCAATCCGCTTGACGACATTCGTTTGCTGGCGGGGCAGGGCGAGCATCTGTCGCTGGTCATGCAAGGCGGCTATCTGCATCGCAGCCGTATCTAAGCCGGTTTTGAGCAGTATGTGATTCGGTGCCTGCCGGGCACGTTTTTCGCTCTATGATGGGGTTCTGAGTAGTTTGTTTCTTTGTCCCTTGTTCGATCACGGGCCCCATCATGCGTATTTCTCCACTTCCTCCTTTACCGTCGCTGATCGCGTTTGAGGCTGCCATGCGGCACAGCAGCTTCACGCGCGCCGCGGCAGAGCTGCATCTGACGCAGAGTGCCATCAGCCGTCAGATCGCGCAGCTCGAACGTTTCCTTGGCAAGAAGCTTTTCATCCGCGAACCGCGCGCCTTGCGGCTGACCGTCAGCGGCCAGCGCTACGCCGAAGAGGTGCAGCGCCTGCTGGTCGGTTGCGCCGAGGTCACCGAAGACATCATGAAGCGCAAAGGACACAGCGAACTCACCGTCGCCTGTTCTTCCGGCGTTGCCGTGCTGTGGCTGACGCCGCGTCTGGCGCGCTTCCGGGCGCTGCAGCCGGAGTGCCATCTGCGGTTGATCGTCAACGACAGCCTGGCCGCTTTGTCGGAAACCGATTTCGACATGGGCATCTACTTCCTGCGCGACGGGCCGCCGTCTGGCCTGGCGGCGCGGCGGCTGTACGATGAAGAAGTCTTCCCGGTTTGTTCACCTGCTTATCTGGCCGGACGCACGCTTGCACCCAAAGACTTGTTGCAGGAAACCCTGCTCATGCAGGAAGACGGTCAACGCCAGTGGTTGTCCTGGCAGAACTGGATGGCGCAGAACGATCTCGCCGACGTGCGCATCGAGCATCAGATCCTTTCCAACCAATATCCGATTTTGTTGCAGCTGGCGATGGAAGGCCATGGCATCGTCCTGGCCTGGCGCCACATGATCGATGCCTGCATGCGCGAAGGCCTGCTGGTGCGTGCCTGTGAAGCGAGCGCCAGCTTGGGCGGCGGTTATTACGCGGTGTGGCCGCGCGACCGTATCGAACATGCGGCGGCACGCAGCTTTCGCAACTGGCTGGTGGAGGAGAGCGCGGCCTCGATGGAAGCATGACTGTGCGCACCGCAGAGTTCCCGCTGACGATACAATGAGTGTTGGCAACGTTGTCACATGCTCAAGAGAAATGAACCGTCCATTTAAAATTCCCGAGTCCGTCCTGGTTGTTATTTACACTGAACAACTCGAGGTCCTCCTGATCGAACGTACTGACAAGGCTGGTTACTGGCAGTCGGTGACCGGTTCCAAAGACATGCTGGATGAGCCTCTGGCAGAAACTGCCCGGCGCGAGGTGGGTGAAGAAACCGGGATCTTGGTCAGTGACGAAATCAGTGTTTCGCCGACAGTCGCAAATCGGGTTCCGTGCGATCATCTGCTGGACTGGCAGTTGTCCAACGTGTACGAAATTTATCCGGTCTGGCGCCATCGTTATGCGCCGGGTGTGACGCGCAACACCGAGCACGTGTTCGGCTTGCTGGTGCCGCAGGGGATTCCGGTGACGCTGGCGCCGCGCGAACATACGCGTTACCAGTGGTTGCCGTATCGCGAGGCCGCCGATCAATGTTTTTCGCCGTCGAATGCAGAGGCGATTCTGCAGTTGCCGCAATATATTTCTGCCGGACCAGATCGCTCCCATCCATAGTTGCTACAGCAACATCAACAAGGGGTTTTGCCGATCTATGAAGTTACGCATAGCCACTTACAACATCCACAAAGGCGTCACCTCTTTCAGCGGACGCCCGCGCATTCATGCGCTGAAGCAGGCGCTGACCCAGCTCGACGCCGACTTGCTGTTCCTGCAGGAAGTGCAGGGGCGGCACGATCGCATTGCTATACGCCATGCCGCGCATTGGCCGCAGCAGGCCCAGCATGAATATCTTGCCGGTGAGTCGCATCACGTTGCCTACGGCATGAACGCGGTGTACGACCATGGCCATCACGGCAATGCCTTCCTCTCGCGGTTTGCGATTGCATCTTCGCGTAATCAGGATGTTTCTGATCACGCCTATGAGTCGCGCGGCATCCTGCATTGCGTGGTCAATATCGACGGCGTTGAAGTGCACTGCTATGTCATCCATCTGGGTTTGTTTGCGCGTAGTCGCCATCGCCAGACTGCTGCACTCATCGAGGCCGTGCGCGCTTCCTCGCCGCCCGACGTGCCGCTGATCATCGCGGGCGACTTCAACGACTGGGGCAACAAGCTCAGCGACTTCCTGCGGATTCGCCTGGGCGTCACCGAAGTCTTCGAGCAGCAATCCATGCCGCACGGCCTGATGGGCTATCTGCGCAAGCTGGGCGGCATGCGACAGGTGGTGCAGCCGGCGCGTACTTTCCCGGCGTCGATGCCGTGGCTGCGGCTCGACCGTATCTATCTGCGCGGGTTTGAAGTCGAGTCGGCGCAGGTCTTGCGCGGCGGCTTGTGGGCTACGCTGTCGGATCACGCGCCCATCGTCAGCACCTTGCGCTTAAAATGACGGCAACGCCACTTCCCCCGGTTTCCCCTTGTCCAATTTGACGTCGAGTTTCTTCCCATCTCCGGTCCCGCCATGCGCGTAATCAGCTATAGCGGCGAAAATGACATCACGTTGCTGCGCAGCGGTGCGGAGTTTTTTCCGGCGCTGATCGCCGCCATCGACGAAGCGCGCGTCGAAATCTATCTCGAGACTTATATTTTCAGCATCGACGACACCGGCATCCTGGTGCGCGATGCCTTGACGCGTGCGGCCGGGCGCGGCGTGATCGTCAGCGTGATCACCGACTGGGTCGGCACCGGCCGTGTCGCCAGCAAGCAGGTCAAGGCGACGCTGGTCGAGGCCGGCGTCCAGCATCGCTCGTTCAATCCCTGGTTCCGCCGTGGCGTCGCGCGCAGTCATCGCAAGTTGTGCGTGGTGGATCGCAAATGGGGGTTTGTCGGCGGCCTGAACATCATTGACGATTTTCTCGATGACGCCAGTCATGCAACCCTGCCGGCACCGCGCTGGGATTTTGCGGTGCGCATCAGCGGTCCGCTGGTCGAAGCGATCCACGAGGAAATGCAAAACCAGTGGATACGCATCGGCAAGATGAAACTGCGTGCGCGCTGGGACAAATTCAAAATGGCGCGTTACACGCGGCATGGCACCGAGCCCGGACAGGCGCTGGCAGGGCTGGTGGTGCGCGACAATCTGCGCAACCGCCGCACCATCCAGCGCGCTTATCTGCAGGCGCTGGGGCGGGCACGCGAAACCGCTTTCCTCGCCAATCCGTATTTCGCGCCGGGCCGTAAATTGCGGCGGGCGCTGGAGGAGGCCGCCATGCGCGGCGTGAAGGTGACCTTGCTGCTGGGCGTGGGGCAATTTTATCTGCAGGATGCCGTGGCGCATTCTTTCTATCCGAAGCTGCTGCGTGCCGGCGTGCGCATTGTCGAATACACCAAGACGCAATTGCACGCCAAGGTTGCCGTCATCGATGACGAATGGGCGACGGTCGGTTCCAGCAACTACGATGGTCTGAGCCTGTTCGTCAATCAGGAAGCCAACGTGGTCGTCAGCGACGTCGATTTCGCTCATACGCTGCGCAACGAAATCGAAGTAGGACTGAGCGAGGGCCGGCTGGTGCAGCTGCAGGATTTCGAGCATTCGCCGTGGTACAAGAAGCTCTGGTACGGCACGGCTTTTTTGTGCTACCGCGGGATCATCCACGTCATCACGCTGGGGCAGGACGCCTGATACGCGTTTCTTGTCACTGTCTTTGCACAGGTTTGCTCGATAATGCAGTTTTATTTTTGCCGGCGGTCGGGCAAATTTGTCGCTGCAACGAAATTCCTATCCAATCAATAAAAACAATCAATTTCTTATTTTTAATTAATTTAATTAAAGTTCATGCAGTACCGCATCCAGCTGGCCATGGATCATCTCGGCTGGCTGGAAGTGTTAGCGGGCTTAGCGTCAATACATTGAACGGAATATCGAGCAAGGCTCTCTATAGGTTCATTCTTTTTTCATCAATTTTTCGCGGTTCATTCCGGGCCGCGACAACACCAGGAGACTTCATTATGTCAACCGAAGCCAAGTGCCCATTTCACCATGCCGCCGGTGGCGGTACGACCAGCAAGGACTGGTGGCCAAACCAGTTGCGCGTTGACTTGTTGAACCAGCATTCCAACAAGTCCAACCCACTGGGCGAGGAGTTTAATTACGCTGAAGCATTCAAACAGCTGGACTACAAGGCGCTCAAGGCCGATCTGGTCAAGTTGATGACGGACAGCCAGGATTGGTGGCCGGCCGATTTCGGTCACTATGGTCCGCAGTTCATCCGCATGGCTTGGCATGCGGCGGGCACTTACCGCACTCTGGACGGGCGCGGCGGCGGCGGGCGCGGCCAGCAGCGTTTTGCACCGCTCAATTCCTGGCCTGACAATGTGAATATTGACAAGTCGCGTCGCCTGCTTTGGCCGATCAAGCAGAAGTATGGTCAAAAAATTTCCTGGGCCGACTTGCTGATTCTGACCGGTAATGTGGCGCTGGAGTCCATGGGTTTTCGTACTTTCGGCTTTGCCGGCGGTCGCGCCGACGTGTGGGATCCGGATACGGACGTGAACTGGGGGGCGGAAACCACTTGGCTGGGCACGGACAAGCGCTTCTCCGGCGACCGCGAACTGGATGAAAACCTGGGCGCGACGCATATGGGTCTGATTTACGTGAACCCGGAAGGTCCGAATGCCAGCGGCGACTATATGGCCGCAGCCAAGGATATCCGCGCCACGTTTGGCCGTATGGCGATGAACGATGAAGAAATCGTTGCCTTGATTGCCGGTGGCCACACTTTTGGCAAAGCCCACGGTGCGGCACCGGAATCGCACAAGGGGGCTGAGCCTGAGGGCGCGCCGATAGAGGCGCAGGGCTTGGGCTGGGTCAGCAATTTCGGCCAGGGCCACGGCAAGGACACTGTTTCCAGCGGTCTGGAAGTGACCTGGACCAAGACCCCGGCATTGTGGAGCAACAACTTCTTCGAGAACCTGTTCAAGTATGAATGGGAACTGACCAAATCGCCCGCCGGTGCGAAGCAGTGGGTCGCCAAGGATGCCGAGGACATCATTCCAGACGCGCACGTCAAGGGAAAATTCCACAAGCCCACGATGTTGACCACCGACCTGACGCTGCGCTTCGACCCGGAATTCGGCAAGATTTCCCAGCGTTTTTCAGAAGACCCGCAGGCCTTTGCCGAAGCCTTTGCCCGCGCCTGGTTCAAGCTGACGCACCGCGATATGGGGCCGCGTGCACGTTATCTGGGGCCTGAGGTGCCGGCTGAAGAACTGATCTGGCAAGATCCGATTCCGGCCGTGGATTACAAGCTGGTGGATGCCGCCGACGTGGCTGCACTCAAGGCCAAGGTGCTGCTCTCCGGCTTGTCGACGAGCGAACTGGTCGGCACTGCGTGGGCGTCAGCCTCGACTTTCCGCGGCTCGGACAAACGCGGCGGCGCCAACGGTGCGCGTATTCGCCTGGCCCCGATGAAGGATTGGGATGTCAATCAGCCGGTGCAACTGGCCAAGGTACTCAAGACGCTGGAGGGTATTCAGTCCGATTTCAATCAGTCGGCCACGGGCGGCAAGAAGATATCGCTGGCCGACCTGATTGTGCTGGCCGGCGGCGTTGGGGTGGAGCAGGCGGCCAAGGCCGCAGGCGTCAACGTGACCGTGCCATACACACCGGGACGTAACGATGCGCGGCAGGATCAGACGGATGTGGAGTCCTTCGCCGTGCTTGAGCCGCGGGCTGACGGCTTCCGTAATTACGCCGGCAAGAAGTTCGGCGTACCAGCGGAGGTCTTGCTGATTGACAGGGCGCAGTTGCTGAATTTAAGCGCACCCGAGCTGACCGTGCTCATCGGTGGCCTGCGTGCGATCAACATCAACGTCGGCGGCGTCAGGCACGGCGTGTTCACCAATACGCCGGGCGTGCTGAATAACGACTTCTTCGTCAACCTTCTCGATATGGGCACGCAGTGGAAACCGCTGGCGACCGATGCAGAGGTGTTCGAGGGGCGCGACCGCAAGAGCGGCGAAGTCAAGTGGACGGGCACACGGGTGGACCTGGTCTTTGGCTCAAACTCCGTGCTGCGTTCTCTCGCCGAGGTGTATGCCGAATCCGACGCAAAGGAAAAGTTCGTCAAAGACTTCGTCGCGGCCTGGGTCAAGGTGATGAACGCCGATCGCTACGATTTGGCGTAATGACGTGAAAATGGCGTGGGCACATGCCGTTTTCAATCCAGGCTCAGTGCTGAGTCGTAACAATGAAAGCGATGCATCTGTACAGGTGCATCGCTTTTTCACTTCAATATGCCGGTGTTCTTCATGCGCGACCGCGGTTTGCCGCGTTCGGATCGCTGCATGCGCGGTTTTTCGGCAGTCGCACATCCAGCTTCACTATAGACAAAAATCTTTGAATAAACGTCCTCTTCATACCGAAAATACACCATATCGCCATTGCCTCTGAAATGGACTAAGATGGACGTCCGGATTTCAACAAGCAAGTCAGTCCACCCCCGGAAAGACTTCGGATATTTAATCAAAGGAGTGAAACATGGATGACGTCGTTATTGTTGCAGCACAGAGAACAGCAGTCGGTAAGTTCGGCGGTTCCTTGTCGAAAATTGCCGCCTCCGATCTGGGCGCGCAAGTCATCAAAGCATTGCTGGCGAAGACAGGCATCAAACCTGAAAGCATCAGCGAAGTCATCCTCGGCCAGGTGCTGACAGCCGGCGTCGGCCAGAACCCGGCGCGCCAGGCGGTGATCCGCTCCGGCCTGCCCGACATGGTCCCGGCCTTCGTGGTCGGCAAGGTGTGCGGCAGTGGCCTGAAGGCGGTGCAACTGGCGGCGCAGGCGATCAAATGCGGCGACGCGCAGATCGTCATCGCCGGCGGCCAGGAAAACATGAGCGCTTCGCCGCACGTGCTGAACAATTCGCGCGACGGCTTCCGCATGGGCGATGCCAAGCTGACCGACACCATGATCGTCGACGGTCTGTGGGATGTGTATAACCAGTACCACATGGGCATCACCGCCGAAAACGTCGCCAAGAAATACGACATCTCCCGCCAGGAGCAGGACGAGTTTGCCGCCGCTTCGCAAAACAAGGCGGAAGCCGCGCAAAAAGCCGGCAAGTTCAAGGACGAAATCGTGCCGATCGAAATCAAGGGCAAGAAAGAAACCGTCCTGTTCGACACCGATGAATTCATCAAACCGGGTGTCACCGCCGAAGCGCTGGCAAGTCTGCGTCCTGCATTCAACAAGGAAGGCAGCGTTACCGCCGGCAATGCTTCCGGCATCAACGACGGCGCGGCTGCCGTGATCGTGACGTCGGCCAAGCTGGCTGCCGAATTGGGCCTGCCGGTGCTGGCCAAGATCAAGTCCTACTCGTCGGCCGGTCTGGATCCGAGCATCATGGGCATGGGCCCGGTGCCGGCGTCGCAACTGACCTTGAAGAAGGCCGGCTGGACGCCGCAAGACCTCGATCTGATGGAAATCAACGAAGCCTTTGCGGCGCAAGCGATTGCGGTCAACAAGCAAATGGGCTGGGACACCAGCAAGATCAACGTCAACGGCGGCGCGATTGCGATCGGTCACCCGATCGGCGCCTCCGGCTGCCGCGTGCTGGTCACGCTGCTGCACGAAATGGTCCGTCGCGACGCCAAGCGCGGCCTGGCCAGCCTGTGTATCGGCGGCGGCATGGGCGTGGCGCTGGCGGTCGAGCGCTGATGTGGTTTGCCGGCGGCAGCTGTCGCCGGCATTGGCAGTAACGGATATGCCGGCCTTGATGAATGCGAGGCCGGCATTTTCATTTTTCATCGATTCAAGCTATGGCTGACGTTATACGCATCGACAAATGGCTCTGGGCAGCGCGTTTTTTCAAGACGCGTTCGCTGGCGACCGATGCAGTCGAGCGCGGCAAGGTCAAATTGAACGGCGACCGTACCAAGCCTTCGCACAATGTGAAGATCGGCGACACCTTGCTGATCGACAACGGCTCCACCGAATGGGAAGTCGTCGTCTGCGGTATCTCCGGTAAACGCGGGTCGGCGGCCGTGGCGCAAACGCTGTACGGTGAAACCGCCGCCAGCGTCGAAAAGCGTCGCCTGCTTGCCGAACAGCATCATTTTTTCCGCGAACCCGCCTCCGCCATCAAGGGCCGTCCGACCAAGCGCGACCGCCGTTTGCTGGATCAATCCTCTTCCTGAACCATCCATCCCTGCCGCGCCGACTTGCCTGGCCGGCATCTTTTCCCCTGTGCGAAATGACCGTCCGGCTTTGCCGAGACAGTGGCGCTGCCGCATCCCCAGAATCAATTTGAGAGAGTCTCCATTTTTTGTTTGACATTTGCCATGCAATGAATAATAGTACGACCGTTCGCATAAAAAATTCTGCGCTGCCCGGGTAGGCCGAATACAACAATAAAGATCGGTGCAGCACGTAACAGTTGGCGTTTTTCGAGATACAACAATGATTGAGACATCCTCCTCCGTGACACGGCCGAAGTTCATGCGCAAGGGCGAGTTGACGCGCGCCGCCATTCTTGACGTGGCGCTGGAACTGTCCAGTCGCGACGGCCTGGAAGGCCTCACCATCGGTTTGCTCGCCGAAAAAATGAAGATGAGCAAATCCGGCGTGTTCGCCCATTTCGGCTCGCGCGAAGACCTGCAGATCGAGGTGGTGCGCTTGTACCATCATCGTTTCGAGCAGGAAGTTTTCTATCCCAGCATCAAGGAGCCGCGCGGCCTGCAGCGCCTGCAAGGCATGTTTGCGCGCTGGGTCAAGCTGGTCAGCGTGGAAATCGCGCTCGGCTGCATCTACATCAGCGGGGCGGTCGAATACGACGACCGTCCGGGCGCCATCCGCGATCATCTGGTAGCGATGGTGCAGGCCTGGCGCGACGCGCTGCATCGCTGCATCAACCAAGCGATGGAAATGGGCCACCTGCGCGACGACATCAACGTCGAGCAAATGGTCTATGAAATCTACGGCCTGATCCTGGCGTTGCACCACGATGCGCGCTTCCTCAAGATCCCGGGCAGCGTGGAACGCGCGCAGGCCGGTTTCGACCGCCTGATCGACAGTTACCGCAACCCGCAGGCACCGCAAATGTCGGCAGCCGACAAGGCCGCCGGCAGCAAAAGCACGAAAAGTACAGGCGCGGCTGCCAAAAAAGCCGCTTAGTTAGTTTGCGATTTTAGTTTCAACTATTACTGAGTCATTTCCTGATTCATTTCTTGATTCATCAGTTCTGCCGGAGACAAAACATGCCCCAATACAACGCCCCCCTTCGCGACATGCAATTCGTTCTGCATGAGTTGCTGAAGGTAGAAGACGTCCTCAAGACCTTGCCGGCGCACGCCGACACCAACCGCGAACTGATCGACCAGGTACTGGAAGAGGGCGGCAAGTTCACCTCGCAGGTGCTGTTCCCGCTGAATCATTCCGGCGACCGCGAAGGCTGCACCTACAACAAGGAAACCAAGACCGTCACGCCGCCGAAGGGTTACAAGGAAGCCTACAAGCAATACGTGGAAGCCGGTTGGGCGGCGCTGTCCTGCGATCCGGAGTTCGGCGGCCAAGGCCTGCCGCTGGTCATGAACAACTCTTTCTACGAAATGCTGAACTCGTCGAACCAGGCGTGGACCATGTATCCCGGGCTGTCGCACGGCGCCTACGAGTGCATCCATGCGCACGGCTCCGACGAGCAAAAAGCGTTGTACCTGCCGAAGCTGGTTTCCGGCGAATGGACCGGCACCATGTGCCTGACCGAGTCGCACTGTGGCACCGATCTCGGCCTGTTGCGCTCCAAGGCTGAGCCGCAAGCCGACGGTTCCTACAAGATCACCGGCAGCAAGATCTTCATCTCGGCCGGCGAGCACGACATGTCGGACAACATCGTCCACCTGGTGCTGGCGCGCCTGCCGGATGCGCCGCAAGGTTCCAAGGGCATCTCGCTGTTCATCGTGCCGAAGTTCATGCCGAACGCCGACGGCTCGCTGGGTTCGCGCAATCCGATCGCCTGCGGCGCCATCGAAGAAAAGATGGGCATCCACGGCAACGCCACCTGCCAGATGAATCTGGACGGCGCAGTCGGCTGGCTGATCGGCGAACCGCACAAGGGGCTGAACGCGATGTTCGTGTTCATGAACGCCGCCCGCCTGGGCGTCGGCATGCAAGGCCTGGGTCTGACCGAAGTCGCGTATCAGAACGCGCTGGCCTACGCCAAGGACCGCATCCAGATGCGCAGCCTGTCGGGCGTCAAGGCGCCGGACAAGGCCGCCGATCCGATCATCGTCCATCCCGACGTGCGCCGCATGTTGCTGACTGCCAAGGCTTACGCCGAAGGCGGCCGCGCATTCTGCTCCTACGTCGCGCTGCAACTGGACAAGGAACTGAATCACCCGGACGAAGAAGTCCGTAAGGAAGCCGCCGACCAGGTCGCGCTGCTGACGCCGGTGATCAAGGCCTTCATCACCGACAACGCCTGGATCGCGACCTCCGAGTGCCTGCAAGTCTACGGCGGCCACGGCTACATCTCCGAATGGGGCATGGAGCAATACGTGCGCGACGCCCGCATCAACATGATCTATGAAGGCACCAACACCATCCAGTCGCTGGATTTGCTGGGCCGCAAGATCCTGATGGACAACGGCGCCAAACTCAAGAAGTTCGGTGCGCAAGTCCAGGCATTCATCGAAGACAACGGCACCGACGAAGCGATGTCCGAGTTCATCTCGCCGCTGGCCGACATCGGCGACAAGGTATCCAAGCTGACCATGGAAATCGGCATGAAGGCCTTCCAGAATCCGGACGAAGTCGGCGCCGCCGCCGTGCCTTATCTGCGCGTCGTGGGCCATCTGGTCTATGCGTACTTCTTCGCGCAAATGGCGAAGATTGCATTGGAAAAACAGGATTCGGGCGACAACTTCTACAAGTCCAAGCTGGCGACTGCGCGCTTCTATTTCGCGCGCCTGCTGCCTGAAACGGCAACGCTGATTCGTCAGGCCCGTTCGGGCTCGGCCAATCTGATGGCCCTGGACGCGGATCTGTTCTAAGTCACAAACGCCGCTGGGTCCTGACGTTCGTCAGGACGACGGTGCGAGATTTGAAGGTGTTTGATTCTGTCATCGACCTCAAATTAATCCGTCGTCCCAGCGAACGCTGGGACCCAGAGGCGTGAATGCCTGAAGTACCAGCCAGGCGGCAAGTTTTTCGAACCTCGCCGTCACGCCAGTGTCATCACAGCACAGCATGCTGTAAAAAATTGCGGGAAGGCGTAGAGTGTCGCAAGCCGTCGGGGTTTTCCGGGTTTGTCGTACTGTCCTTTGCTTCCTGACTAGTCAGACCTCATTTCTGCATCACTACAAGGAGACACGCGTGTCCAACTTCATCGTCAAAAAAGTAGCCGTTCTCGGCGCGGGTGTGATGGGCGCCCAGATTGCAGCGCACTGCATCAACGCCAAAGTGCCGGTTGTCCTGTTCGACCTGCCGGCCAAGGAAGGTCCGAAAAACGGCATCGTCCAGCGCGCCATCGAAAACCTGAAAAAACTCAGCCCTGCGCCCTTGGGCAACAAGGAAGACGCATCGCTGATCCAGGTCGCCAACTACGAAGACGACATCGAACTGCTCAAGGGCTGCGACCTGATCATCGAAGCCATCGCCGAACGCATGGACTGGAAGCACGACCTGTACAAGAAGGTCGCGCCACACATCGCGCCGAACGCCATCTTCGCGTCCAACACCTCCGGCCTGTCGATCACTGCGCTGTCCGAAGGTTTCGACGCCGAACTGAAATCGCGCTTCTGCGGCGTGCACTTCTTCAACCCGCCACGCTACATGCATCTGGTCGAACTGATCCCGACCGCCACCACCAATCCGGAAATCCTCAACCAGCTTGAAGCCTTCCTGACCACCACGCTGGGCAAGGGTGTGGTGCGCGCGTTCGACACGCCTAATTTCGTCGCCAACCGCGTCGGCGTGTTCGGCATCCTGGCGACCGTTATTGAAGCGGAAAAATACGGTCTGTCGGTCGATGTCGTCGACGACCTGACCGGCGCCAAGCTGGGCCGCGCCAAGTCGGGCACCTTCCGCACGGCGGACGTGGTCGGCCTGGACACCATGGGTCACGTGATCAAGACCATGCAGGACAACCTGAAGGACGATCCTTTCTTCTCGTCGTATGCGACGCCGCCGCTGCTGGCCAAGCTGGTCGAGCAGGGCGCGCTGGGCCAGAAGAGCGGCGCCGGTTTCTACAAGAAGGTCGGCAAGGACATCCTGCGCATCGATCCGGCCAAGGGCGATTACGTCCCGGGCGGCGGCAAGGCCGACGACATCATCGCGCGCATCCTGAAGGAAAAGGATCCGGTCAAGCGCATGAAGGCGCTGCATGATTCGACCAACCCGCAAGGCCAGTTCCTGTGGGCGATCTTCCGTGATGCCTTCCACTACATCGCCGTGCATCTGGAAACCGTCGCCGACAACGCGCGCGACCTCGACTTCGCGATGCGCTGGGGCTTCGGTTGGAGCGTCGGCCCGTTCGAGACATGGCAGGCTTCCGGCTGGCAGCAAGTCGCCACCTGGATCAAGGAAGACATCGACGCCGGCAAGGCGTTGTCGACGGCACCGCTGCCGGCATGGGTGTTCGATGGTCGTGAAGGTGTCCACACTGCGCAAGGTTCCTGGTCGCCATCGAAGAAGGCCAACGTTGCCCGCTCCGAACTGCCGGTGTATCAACGCCAGGCATTCCGCGCGCCGCTGGTCGGCGAAGGCGCCGCCGACGGCAAGACCGCCGGCACCACGTTCTTCGAGGACGATTCAGTCCGCATCTGGCATCAGAACGACGACGTCCTGATCCTGTCCTTCAAGACCAAGATGCACGTCATCGGCCAGGGCGTCATCGACGGCATGAACAAGGCCATCGACGAAGCAGAGAAAAACTTCAAGGGCCTGGTGATCTGGCACGCGGATGCAGCCGAAGGCGGCGCGTTCTCGGCCGGCGCCGACCTGCAGTCGATGCTGCCGCTGTTCATGTCGGGCGGCGTCAAGGCCATCGAGCCGGTCGTGCATCACCTGCAACAGGCGCATCAACGCCTGAAATACGCCAACGTCCCGGTCGTCGCCGCAGTCGCCGGCCTGGCGCTGGGCGGCGGTTGCGAACTGCTGTTGCATACCGCCAAGCGCGTGGCCTCGATCGAGTCCTATATCGGCCTGGTGGAAGTCGGCGTCGGCCTGATCCCGGCCGGCGGCGGCCTGAAGGAAGCGGCCGTGCGCGCCGCCAGGGAAGCCAAGGGCAACGACATCCTGCAATTCCTCAAGGACTACATGCTGGCTGCGGCCACCGCCAACGTCTCCAAGTCCGCGCTGGAAGCACGCAAGCTGGGCTACCTCAAGGCCGACGACGTGATCGTCTTCAATCCTTATGAATTGCTGCACGTGGCCAAGGTCGAAGCGCGCGCGATGTTCGACTCCGGTTACCGTCCGGCGCTGGCGCCGCAAGTGGCGGTGGTCGGCCGCTATGGCGTCGGCACCATCATGGCGCAGCTGGTCAACATGCGCGACGGCGGCTTTATCTCCGCCCACGATTTCAAGCTGGGCCAGATGATCGCCGAGATCGTCAGCGGCGGCGAAGTCGAAGAGGGCAGCGTGGTCAACGAGCAATGGTTGCTGGATCTGGAGCGCAAGGCGTTCATGGAACTGCTGAACCATCCGAAGACGCAAGAGCGAATCATGGGAATGATGCAAACAGGCAAACCTGTTCGGAATTAATTTTCGCCAATGCATCGAGCCACGTAAAAAATCAGGAGCCATAAATGACCAAACAACTTCAAGACGCCTACATCGTCGCTGCGACGCGCACCCCGATCGGCAAAGCGCCGCGCGGCATGTTCAAGAACGTGCGCCCGGACGACCTGCTGGTGCGCGTGATTCAATCCGCGATTGCGCAAGTCCCGGGCCTCGACCCGAAATTGATCGAAGACGCCATCATCGGCTGTTCCTTCCCGGAAGGCGCGCAGGGCCTCAACATGGCGCGTAACGCCGTGCTGCTGGCCGGCTTGCCGAACACCATCGGCGGCGTGACCATCAACCGTTACTGCGCATCCGGCATCACCGCGGTTGCGATGGCGGCGGACCGCATCCGCGTCGGCCAGGCCGACGTCATGATCGCCGGCGGCGCCGAGTCGATGTCCATGGTGCCGATGATGGGCTTCCATCCATCGGTCAACATGAGCGCATTCAAGGACGAAAACATCGGCATGGCCTACGGCATGGGCCTGACCGCTGAGAAAGTCGCCCAGCAATGGAAGGTCTCGCGCGAAGCGCAGGACGCTTTCGCACTGGCCTCGCATCAGAAGGCGATTGCAGCGCAACTGGCCGGTGAATTCAACGATGAAACGACATCGGTCGACATCGTCGAACGCTTTCCCAACCTGGCGACCGGTCAGATCGACATCAAGACCCGCACCGTCAACAAGGATGAGGGCGCGCGCGCCGACAGCACCATCGAAGCACTGACCAAGCTGAAACCGGTGTTCGCCGCCAAGGGCAGCGTCACCGCAGGCAACAGCTCGCAGACTTCCGACGGCGCCGGCGCCTTGATCCTGGTCAGCGAAAAGATCCTCAAGCAATTCAACCTGACACCGCTGGCGCGTTTCGCTTCGTTCGCAGTACGCGGCGTGCCGCCGGAAATCATGGGCATCGGTCCGAAGGAAGCCATCCCCGTCGCCCTGCGCGCGGCCGGCATCACCCAGGACCAGCTGGACTGGATCGAGCTGAACGAAGCTTTCGCGGCACAAGCGCTGGCGGTGATTCAGGATCTGGGTCTGGATCCGTCCAAGGTCAACCCGATGGGCGGCGCGATTGCACTCGGCCACCCGCTCGGCGCGACCGGCGCCATTCGCGCGGCGACCACCATCCATGCGATGCGCCGCAAGAATCTGAAGTACGGCATGGTCACCATGTGCGTCGGTACGGGCATGGGCGCGGCCGGCATTTTCGAACGCATGTAAGTCAGAACCAAAACGACAAAGCTTGGGAATCAAGCCGCACAGTCACTGGCCGTGCGGCTTTTTTTTATCGGAGACATATGGACATTCAAATCACCAAAGACAATGGCATTCTGACCATCGGCTTCAATCGCGAGGAAAAGAAGAACGCCATTACCGCAGCGATGTACCAGCAGCTGGCCGACGCCATCAAAGACGCCGAGACCGACAATGCCGTGCGCGCCATCCTGTTCACCGGCAAGCCGCAGGCTTTCAGCGCGGGCAATGACCTGGAGGATTTCCTCAAGAATCCTCCCAATAGCAAGGAAGCGCCGGTGTTCAAGTTTTTGTGGGAGATCAGCCACGCGAGCAAACCTGTAGTGGCGGCGGTTTCGGGCGTTGCCGTCGGCATCGGCACTACCTTGCTGCTGCATTGCGACCTGGTGTATGCGGCGGACAATGCCAAGTTCTCGATGCCATTCACCCAGTTGGGTTTGTGCCCCGAAGCCGCATCGTCGCTGCTGCTGCCGCATCTGGTCGGCTACCAGCGCGCCGCCGAGAAATTGCTGCTGGGCGAAGCCTTCGACGCGGCCGAGGCGCGCGACATGGGCATCGTCAATCGTGTGTTGACGGTGGAAGAGTTGCTACCTTATGCACAGAAGCAGGCGGCCAAGCTGGCTGCGTTGCCGGCAAGTTCGATTCGCGTCACCAAGCAATTGATGAAGAAGAACCGTGTCGCAGCAACCGAGACGCAGATGGCGGTGGAGATCGATCACTTTGCGAAGATGTTGACGGCGCCGGAGGCGAAGGAAGCTTTTACGGCGTTCTTTGAAAAGCGTAAGCCGGACTTTACGAAGTTCGTCTGATTGCTTTAGGGGTAAAGGTCAGGCATCGCGCGACATCCTATATAGGAGTAGAAAATCAGGCTCATCCCGTCAGGGATGGGCCTG
>NZ_AKJW01000024.1 GCF_000282135.1 Herbaspirillum sp. CF444 | reverse complement strand
GGCGCCCTGCCACTCCAGCGGCGTGGCCAGGCTGCGGCTCCAGTTGCGCCAGTAGGTGACGGTTTCCTGCTCGAAGCTGCGCGCGGTATCGCCGATGCCGCCGGTCAACGTTTCATCGGGACCGAGCAGGAAGTTGAACGGCCGGCTGACGACGAATGCCGTCTCATCGAGCAGGTAGCTGATGGGCGCGTCGGTGTTCAGGCGCAACGTCATCTCCGTACCGACGTAGCGCACATGGTTGCTGCCGCGCGTGATTTTCGGCAGCTCGCGGCCCCAGTCGAAACGCGGCCGCAACAGCACGCGCAGACGCGGCGCGCCGTTCAGCGGCAGCACGCGGCGCACCAGCGTCTGCGGACGGAAGAAACGGCCGCGGCTCGGAAAACGCGGCGCGAAGTCGGTGATCTCGACGCCCTGTCCCAGCGTGTCGTAGAGGCGCGTTTTCAGGACGGCGGTATTCGGTTCGTACCACTGCTCGCTGTGCGAGAAATTCTCCAGCTCGAAACTCCACAAGCTGCCGCTCTCGCCGGGGTCGAGCAAGGCATTGAATACCGGATCGCCGTCGAAACGCGGCAGGCAGCACCAGACGATGCGGCCGAGCTTGTCGATCAGCGCGCTGTAGGAACAGTTGCCGATGACGCCGAGATCGAGGGATGAGGTGGAAGGCCGGTCGCCGTCGTTGCTGACGCCGGTGGAGGTATCGTTGCCGGGAGTATCAATGGATGACGTGGATGAAGTGCTCATGCTGCCTTTCCTCTCTTTACTCTTTTTGTTGTTGCCCGAGTGTTGTTGCCGTCGCGCCTGACTGCCGGCACTACTGGCACTAACTACTTTGCTGATTCGGCTTCGGGTGCGCTGAAAAATGTTTCCCTCAAAGGCGCCTGTCCGACGCATTCAAGGCCTGCTCCAGCCATTGATGCAGCGCCGCCGGATTATCCAGCCGCATGTTCGCCTTGCTCGGCCCTTCGCCGATCTTGATGGCGAATCCTTCATGCGATTGCACCCAGTCGAAGCCGGCTTCGTCGGTGACGTCGTCGCCGACAAATACCGGACGACGCCCGGCGAATGGGGCTTCGCGCATGAAGGAGGCGATGGCCTCGCCCTTGTCGGCCAGCGCCGCCTTGGCTTCCACCACCATCTTGCCGCGCAGGAAGGTAAAACCCCGCACGCGCGAGACGGCATGATTCATCGCTTCGATGCAGGCCTGCTCCAGATGCGGCGCCTTGCGATAGTGCAACGCCAGCGCGCCGCGCTTGGGTTCCAGCATCAGGCCGGGATGACGCGCCACCAGCGTTGCCAGGCGCTCCATCAATCGGGACGTGTCGGGTGCGGGCAATTGAATCAGCCGTCCTGTAGCGTCGCGCCGTTCCAGCCCGTGCACCCCGGCGGCAGGCAGACGCAGCGGTGCCAGATAATGGTCGAGCTGCTCCACCGGACGACCGCTGACCACCGCCAGCGCGCCGTTCGAGAGTTCCTGAATCCGCTGCAACATGTCGATCAGGTCCGGCGCCGGCACCACGCTGCCAGGCTCGGGAGCCAGGTTCACGAGGGTGCCGTCGAAGTCCAGAAACAGTGCATCAGCGGCAAAGTCGTATTCATGAGTTTGCAGAGACATGCTCTGTGAGGTCGATTTAATACCGATTAGTTCCAATTGGCTTTTCGACAATTGAATCGATGCAAATCGATAATTCTCCTTAAACAACTTGAGCCGGAAGATCGGGGAAAAGATGGCAAAGAAAGATAAAAGCGGGGGAACTGCGCCGCTCGGGCGATTCGTTGCATTTCTTGAAAATGCGAACCGCCCGAGGGTAAGGAAGAGAAAAATCAGTTGTGCACCAAAGGCTCAACCTTGTCTATCGGTGTTGCGTGAAGCAGCTTATGAGCAAGCGTCTTACGGCAAGGTCAAATCAACTGCCCTGACCATCCGTGCTCAACACCGCCTGCGCCTGCGGAATCGGCGCCACCAGTTGCGGCATCAGCGAGCCGGCCACCATGCCGCCGATGCTCATCAGCAAACCGACCAGCTGCGGCGGCCACATGCCTTCCGGCGCGGTGTATTCCAGCGTGATCCACGAAATCAGGCCGAGGATCATTGCCGCCAGCGCGCCCTGGCGCGTGGCGCGCTTCCAGTACACGCCGAAGGCCAACGGCACGAAGGCCGCGACCAGCGTGACCTTGTAGGCGTTCTCCACCATCTGGTAAATGCTGGACTGGCTGTTGAGCGCCAGCGAAGTCACGGCGACGGTGAAGATCAGCACGACCACGCGCATGGAGAACAGGAACTCCTTGTCGCTCTTCCACGGGCGGATTTCCTTGATCACGTTTTCGGTGAAAGTCACCGACGGCGCCAGCAAGGTGGCGCTGGCGCAGCTCTTGATCGCCGACAGCAGCGCGCCGAAGAACATCACCTGGGCGAACACCGGCATCTTTTCCATGATCAGCGTCGGCAGCACCAGTTGCGAATCGGTTTCGAGCAGCTTGCTGACCATGCCCGGATCGATCAGCGTGGCGGAGTACGCCAGGAAAATCGGGATGAACACGAAGAAGAAATAAATCACGCCGCCCAGAATCGACGCATTGCGCGCGACCTTCTCATTCTTCGACGACATCACGCGCTGGAACACGTCCTGCTGCGGAATCGAGCCCAGCATCATGGTTATCCACGCGGCAAAGAACCACAGCACCTCCCTGGGCGTGGGCGAAGGCCAGAAGTTGAACTTGCCGGCATCCGCCGCATGCTGGATCACCACCGCCGGGCCGCCGACCATGCCCGACACTTCCCAGCCGATGTAGAGCATGCCGACCACCACGATGATCATCTGCAGGAAGTCAGTGATCGCCACCGCCCACATGCCGCCCATCAGGGTGTAGATCAGCACGCTGGCGGCACCGATGATCATGCCCCAGTGCATCGGGATGTAACCGCCCGACACGACGTTGAACACCAGGCCCAGCGCCTTGATCTGCGCGGCCACCCAGCCGAGGTAGGAGATCACGATGCAGATCGTCACCAGCATTTCAGCGGCGCGGCCGAAGCGTTTTTTGTAATAGTCGCCGATGGTCAGCAGATTCATGCGATACAGCGGCTTGGCGAAGAACACGCCGACCAGGATCAGGCACAAGGATGAACCGAAAGGATCGGCGACGATGCCGCCCAGGCCTTCCTTGAGGAAGGTCGACGACACGCCCAGCACCGCTTCCGAACCGAACCAGGTCGCGAACACCGTCGCCGTCACCACCGACATCGGCAACGAACGGCCGGCCACGGCATAGTCCCTTGAGCTCTTGACGAACTTGGTTGCGTAAAGACCGATACCGACTGAAATCACCCAATAAAGTATGACGAACCAGATCAGGGCATTCATGCAATTTCCTTACGCGAAAAGGGGCTGAAAAAGGGAGAGACCAAGGGAGAGACCAGTATCGAAAACGCGCATTATAGCGGCATTGGCGCTGGATTTTGTCTTCCTGACAGCAGTCCGTCAGCAAATTTCGCGCCATCGGCGGAATGCGTTAAAAACGATGCCCGGCAGGATTGCGGAATCAATCCGCGACGGGAATCACATCGCGCGGAAATTGTTGCTCGGCGGCCATTTTTCCATCGCGGTCGACCCAGCGGTAATCCAGCGGCGCGGTCTGCCCCTTGCGCAAGGGATTGCGCGTGCAGTGCCGGGCATAGGCGGGATCGACATAGCGGTAAGGAAGATGCTCGTCGCGCCCGGCCGGAATCCCCAGCCGCGTGGTTTCGATCAGCGTGTGCGGCGATTCGCCGACATCGTCGACGAACAATTCTTCCGGATCGAAGGAGCGCGCATCCCAGTCGGGGACGCGCAAGGCCAGGGCTTTGCACAGCAAGGTTTGCCCCGCACAGAGCCGGTGCAGAGGTCGTGCGGCGCCCTGCGCGTCGGGGTTTGCCGCCTGCATGACCGCCAGTGCGGCGGGGCCGGCGATCGTGTCTATCCAGGGATAGGCCGATTTGATCAGGACCGCGTTGCCCCGGCCGGCCGCGCTGATGTTGAACGAATCGCCGCCGCGCGAGTAATACATGTAGATCACGCCGCCGTCCATGAACAGTGCACGGCGTTTGTGGGTATAACCGAGCGAGGCATGGCTGCCGCGCTCGTCGAGGCAATAGGCCTCGGTCTCGATGATGCGGGCGGAGAGCCACTGGTTTTTCCAGCGTCGGCGCAATACCTTGCCGATGAGGGCACGCGCCAGCGCAGGACTGTCCCGGTCGAAAAAGGCCGTGTCCAACATGGTGAACCGGGAGGTATCAGGGGAACTTTGGCGCATCTTGTCTTCCTCGGGATCAGCATCCGCTTCGTTTTCCTTGATTGCAACCACAGGCCGGCGCATCGGCGACGCATCAATGGCAACGGGGCGAGCCCTTCCGGAACTCGCCCCGCTTTCAGCGTGAAGTGGTCGCCGGTCAGTCGACGATGGCTTCCAGCGCGAACAAATCGGCCGGATTTTCACGCTTGCGGATCAGGTGCACCTTGTCGCCGTCGACCAATACTTCAGCCGCGCGACCGCGGGTATTGTAGTTGGACGCCATGGTCATGCCATAGGCGCCGGCCGACATCAGCGCCAGCAGGTCGCCCGGTGCGATTGCCAGTTCGCGGTTGCGCGCCAGCCAGTCGCCGGATTCGCACACCGGGCCGACGATGTCGTAGGTCTGCGCCGCATCCTTGCGCTGCTGCACGACTTGCACGCCGTGCCATGCTTCATACAAGGCGGGACGCATCAGGTCGTTCATGGCGGCGTCGACCACGGCGAAATTCTTGGTCTCGCCGTGCTTCAGATACTGCACTTCGGTAATCAGCAGGCCGGCATTGCCGACGATGGAACGGCCGGGTTCGAACATGACCTTGATGGCCTTGCCATCGTATTTTTGCTTGCGCCAGGCATCGACGCGGGCAAACAGGCGGCCCAGGTAGTCGCCGACCGGGACCGGTTGCTCGTCGTCATAGGTGATGCCGATGCCGCCGCCGATGTCGAGGTGGTGGATGGCGATGCCTTCGGACTCCAGCTGGTCGATCAGTTCGATCACCTTGTCCAGCGCTTCCAGCAACGGCGCGTCGTCGAGCAACTGCGAGCCGATGTGGCAGTCGATGCCGACCACTTCGATGTTCGGCAGCGCAGCCGCGTCGCGGTAGCAGGCCAATGCATCTTCGTAGGCAACGCCGAACTTGTTTTCCTTCAGGCCGGTGGAAATGTACGGATGGGTCTTGGCGTCGACGTTGGGATTGACGCGCAGCGAGATGCGCGCGCGCTTGCCTGCTTCGCCCGCGACTTCGTTGAGGCGATGCACTTCGGGAATCGATTCGACGTTGAAGCACAGGATGTCGTGTTCCAGCGCCAGGCGCATTTCGTCGCGGCCCTTGCCCACGCCCGAGAAAATCACCTTGCGCGGATCACCGCCGGCGGCAATCACGCGCAGCAGTTCGCCGCCCGAGACAATGTCGAAACCGGAACCGAGCTTGCCCAGCAGGTTCAGCACCGCCAGGTTGGAATTGGATTTGACCGAATAGCACACCAGCGCGCCGCCGTCGCCGGCATCCACGCTGCGGCCGGCTTTCTTGCAAGCGTCGGCGTAGGCGGAATAGTTGGCTGTCAGTGCCGCCTTGGAATACACATAGAGCGGCGAGCCGAACTTCCCGGCCAGTGCATTCAGAGGCACATTTTCGGCATGCAGCACGCCGTCGCGATAAGAGAAATGGGACATAGATTAAAGACGGCGAAGATTAACGACAGGAATTGACGACGGAAATTATTTGGAATCGCTTGCTGCGGCGCCGCTGTTGCGGTCCGGGCCGGATGACGGCGCTATCGACATGTCGACGGCGCCGCTCATGTTGGTGACGTTGCCGGCGGCATCATCGGACGCGCCCGCATTGCGCACCGGGTGCGGCGGCGGCGGTTTTCCCAGGTACAAGGGGCCCTTCTGGCCGCAACCGGCCAGCGACAACGCCAGCACCAACACGGTACCGCCGAACGCCGTCAAGGACGGAGAAAAATGAAATGGAGACTTCACGATAGAATCACGGGTTTACATCAATGTCTCGGAGTGTAGCATGACAGAATCAGAATTCCTGGCCCTCGCGGATTCCGCCTTGAACGCCATCGAGGCCGCACTGGAGCAGGCCACCGACGACACCGAGCTCGATGTCGAGTGCAGCCGCAGCGGCAATGTCCTGGAAATCGAATGCGTCGACAACGGCTCCAAAATCATCGTCAACAGCCAGGCGCCCATGCAGGAACTGTGGCTGGCGGCCAAATCGGGCGGCTTCCATTACAAGTACGACGGCACGCAATGGATCAGCGCGCGCGACGGTTCGGAGCTGTATGCCACACTGTCGGCGGCCGTCACGGAACAGGCCGGCGTCGCCGTCACGCTGAGCGCACCCGCCTGATAAGCAACCTCCGGCTCAGCCCGCGCTGACCTGGCTGATGGCGCGTTCCCAGGTCTGCATCCTTGTCGCCGCTTCATCGCGACTCATGGTCGGCAGGAAGGTGCGCTCCATGCGCCAGTGTTCCGACAATTCCGCCATGTCCCGATAGACGCCGGTCGCCAGGCCGGCCAGGCTGGCGGCACCCAGGGCGGTGGTTTCCGTGACTTGCGGACGGATCACCGGAATGCCGAGCAGGTCGGCCTGGAATTGCAGCAGCAGATTGTTGGCGGAAGCGCCGCCGTCGACGCGCAATTCGGTGATCGGCGACACGGCGTCGCGCACCATCGCCGTCAGCAAGGCGGTGCTCTGGAAGGCAATCGATTCCAGCGCGGCGCGCGCAATGTGCGCCACCGTGCTGCCGCGGCTGAGGCCGACGATCGCGCCCTTGGCCGAAGGATTCCAGTACGGCGCCCCCAGCCCGGTAAACGACGGCACGAACACCACGCCGCCGGAGTCCGGCGCCGACGCCGCCAGTTCTTCCACGTCCGTCGAATGCTTGATGGCCTTGAGGCCGTCGCGCAGCCACTGCACCACGGCGCCGCCGATAAAGACGCTGCCTTCGAGCGCGTATTGCTTGCGTTCGCCGACCTGGCATGCGGCGGTGCTGATCAGGCCGTTGTGCGATTGCGCGCACTGGTCGCCGGTATGCAGCAGCATGAAGCAACCGGTGCCGTAGGTATTCTTGGCCATGCCGGGCTGGAAGCAGGCCTGGCCGAACAGGGCCGACTGCTGGTCGCCGGCGATGCCGCCGATCATCACCGCCGCGCCCAGATGTTCGGCGTCGGTGCGCCCGTAGAGATGGGCGGAAGGATGGACTTCCGGCAGCATCGAGCGCGGCACGTCCAGCCATTCCAGCAATTCCTCGTCCCAGCTGCCGGTATGGATGTTCCACAGCATCGTGCGCGAGGCGTTGGACACGTCGGTCACGTGCAGGCGGCCCTGCGTCAGGTTCCAGATCAGCCAGGCGTCGACCGTGCCGAACGCCAGTTCGCCGCGCTGCGCGCGCTCGCGCAGGCCCGGCACGCTGTCGAGTATCCAGTGCAGCTTGGTGCCTGAAAAATACGGATCGAGCACCAGGCCGGTCTTGTCCCGGATAGGATCGGCCAAGCCGCGCTCGCGCAGCCTGGCGCAGATTGCCTCGGTGCGGCGATCCTGCCAGACGATGGCGTTGTGCACCGGCTTGCCGCTGGCGCGCTCCCACACGACGGTGGTCTCGCGCTGATTGGTGATGCCCAGCCCGGCCAGGTCGGCGGCCTTGATGCCGGCCTGCGCCAGCACCTGGCGGCAAGTCTGCAGTTGGCTGTTCCAGAGATCCATGGGATCGTGTTCGACCCAGCCGGGCTGCGGAAAGATCTGGCGAAACTCTTGCTGCGCGGTGGCGACGATGGCGCCGGTTTCGTCGAAGATGATGCTGCGTGAGCTGGAGGTGCCTTGGTCGAGAGCAAGCAGATATGCCATAACATTTGCCTTACAAATCACTGTGAAATCACAGCGTAACAACGATTGCTCCGTGCTGGAAGAAAAAACGCCATTCCGGCAGATACCGGAATGACGTCGTGGCGCTACTGAAGTCCCGGCATTCCTGCAGAAGCGCAGCGAGCGGTCCGAGCTCCGGAGGAGAAGCGCAGCCGTACGCGAGTACGGTGAGCATCGCAGTCCGGAGATCGGATCGCGCTTAGCTTATGCGGGGATGCCTAGCGGACCTTGCCATCCTTCCATGCTTGCAACAACTTGTCGTAAGGGATGGTTTCACCCTTCGGCTTTTCGTTGGCCAGCTTGGCCCATGGCGCGCCCTTGTCGGACAGCCATGTCGCAGGATCCTTCTTGTCGTTGAGCTTGGGCGCGCAGTTCTTCATGCCGGCGCGCTGCAGGCGGGCCATGATGCCGTCCATCTCTTCGGCCAGATTGTCCATCGCACCCTGCGGCGTCTTCTCGCCGGAAATGGCGGTGGAGATATTCTTCCACCACAGTTGCGCCATCTTCGGATAGTCGGGCACGTTGTTGCCGGTCGGCGTCCATGCCACGCGCGCCGGGCTGCGATAGAACTCGATCAGGCCGCCGTACTTCGCCGCATTCTTGGTGAAATAGTCCGAATGGATGTCGGAATCGCGGATGAAGGTCAGGCCGACGATCGACTTCTTCAGCGACACGGTC
Source organism: Herbaspirillum sp. CF444 (assembly GCF_000282135.1). Lineage (GTDB taxonomy): Bacteria > Pseudomonadota > Gammaproteobacteria > Burkholderiales > Burkholderiaceae_D > Herbaspirillum. The sequence goes on along the minus strand of NZ_AKJW01000024.1, from coordinate 1,521 downwards.
TTGGACGTCACGAACTGGCCGTACAGCCAGGCCGCTGCCATCTGGTCAGGCTGGGTGCTCTTGAGGAAAGTCCAGGAACCGACGTCCTGGTAACCGTTCTGCATGCCTTCTTTCCAGTACGGGCCGTGCGGGCCTGGCGCCATGCGCCACTTCGGCGAACCGTCGGTGTTCACCACCGGCAGGCCTTGCTTGGTCATGCCCGCGGTGAAGGCGCTGTACCAGAACACCTGCTGTGCGATATGGCCTTGCGCCGGCACCGGCCCCGCTTCGGAGAAGGTCATGCCGAGCGCTTCCGGCGGTGCGAATTTCTTCATCCAGTCGAGGTACTTGGTCAGTGCGTAGACCGCCGCCGGCGAGTTGGTGGCGCCACCGCGCGAAGTCGACGCGCCTACCGGCGTGCATTTGTCGGCCGCTACGCGGATGCCCCATTCATCGACCGGCAAACCGTTCGGCAAGCCCTTGTCGGCAGCGCCGGCCATCGACAGCCACGCATCGGTGAAGCGCCAGCCCAGCGAAGGGTCTTTCTTGCCGTAGTCCATGTGGCCGAACACCTTCTTGCCGTCCAGTTCCTTGACGTCGTTGGTGAAGAAGGCCGCGATGTCTTCGTAGGCGGACCAGTTTTGCGGCACGCCCAGCTCATAGCCGTACTTGGCCTTGAACTTGTCCTGCAGGTCCTTGCGCGCAAACCAGTCGGCGCGGAACCAGTACAGGTTGGCGAACTGCTGGTCGGGCAGCTGGTACAGCTTGCCGTCCGGCGCGGTGGTGAAGCTGGTGCCGATGAAATCCTTCAGGTCGAGGCCGGGATTGGTGTAATCCTTGCCGGGACCGGTCATGTAGTCGGACAACACCACGGTCTGGCCGTTGCGGTAATGGGTGCCGATCAGGTCCGAGTCATTGACCCAGCCGTCGTAGATCGATTTGCCCGATTGCAGCGAGGTCTGCATCTTTTCGACCAGGTCGCCTTCCTGGATCACGTCGTGCTTGACCTTGATGCCGGTGATTTCTTCAAAGGCCTTGGCCAGGGTTTTCGACTCATAGACGTGCGTGTCCAGCGTTTCGGACACGACGTGGATTTCCTTGACGCCTTTCGCCTTCAGCTTGGCGGCGGCCTCGATGAACCATTGCATTTCGCTCAGCTGCTGCTGACGCGACAGGGTGCTCGGCTTGAATTCCGAATCGACCCATTTTTCGGCCGATTTGGTGTCGGCCCATACGTTGCCCGCCACCGCAATCGCAGCGGCCAATACGGTTAGTTTGAATTTATGCATCACGTCTCCTCGTCACCTTCCCAAAGATGGCGCGCAGAAGAGGGAAGGACATTCTCCGGCGCGTTATTTCAATACCCATACTGCCCTACTGCCAACCGCTTCAATACGCCCGGGCTGTTCACCCCTTGCGCATGATTGCCAACAATGCCAACAAACCAAGACCGGCCGCATACCATTGGTCGAGGTCGGTCACGGCGACCCACGCCAGATTGATGTAGGCGGCGCTCAACAAGCCGATGAACAGGCGGTCGCC
>NZ_AKJW01000023.1 GCF_000282135.1 Herbaspirillum sp. CF444 | reverse complement strand
TAACCAACTGAACTACCACTCCTAAACTGTTGCTGACCGTTTGAGATTCTGGTGGGTGCTGAGAGGCTCGAACTCCCGACCCGCGCCTTGTAAGGGCGCTGCTCTACCAACTGAGCTAAGCACCCGCACCTAACTCAAACAATCACTCGCCATCTGTCAATGACGAAAGACCGCTAGTTTAGCGCATCTTTTAAAGCTTTGCCAGGTTTAAATTTAGGCACTTTCGCTGCCTTGATCTTGATCGCGTCGCCGGTACGCGGATTTCGGCCTGTACGCGCCGCACGCTTGCCTACGGAAAAGGTGCCGAAGCCAACCAACGTGACGCTTCCGTTCTTTTTCAATGTGGTTTTTACTGCGTCGATGACGGCATCAAGCGCTCGGGCCGATGCTGCTTTGGAGATATCCGCAGACTTGGCAATGTGATCGATCAATTCGGTTTTGTTCACTTACGCCCCTTTAGACAAAGATTGGATTTCGCAACGGCGTCTTCCTCTGTGAATGAGGCCAGACGCTCATCACACGCAATGCAGAAAAATCTGCAGAGGCTATTAAACAAGCCGCAAACCCTTGTGTCAAGCGGTTTGCAGAGGCACGCACCGACCTGAAAATCAGCTTTGCCAAATACGTAAAACGTTTTATTTTTTTGCCAACGACATAAAAAAAGCGCTCCGAAGAGCGCTTTTTCATCTTGCCCGACAAGACCAGGAGCCTTGCCGGACAATCATGGCATCAATGCTTCACGACACTGGAATCCGCCGATTCTTCCTTCGGGGCCACCGCTGCGACAACCGCTTCTTCGTCGGTCAAAGGAACCGGTTGACGCTCCAAAGCTATTTCCAGCACCTTGTCGATCCAACGCACCGGCACGATTTCCAACTTGTTCTTCACGTTGTCGGGAATCTCGGTCAGATCCTTGACGTTTTGCTCAGGGATCAGGACCGTCTTGATGCCGCCGCGATGCGCCGCCAGCAGTTTTTCCTTCAGGCCGCCAATCGGCAACACTTCGCCGCGCAAGGTGATCTCGCCGGTCATCGCCACGTCGGCGCGAACCGGGATACCGGTAAACACCGACACCATCGCCGTCGTCATCGCGATACCTGCCGAAGGACCGTCTTTGGGTGTCGCACCTTCAGGAACGTGGATATGGATGTCGCGTTTCTCGAACACGTCGCTCCTGATGCCGAGCTTTTGCGCGCGGCTGCGCACGACGGTGCGGGCTGCTTCGATCGACTCCTTCATCACGTCGCCCAATGTGCCGGTGCGAATCACGCCGCCCTTGCCCGGCATCGTCACGGCTTCGATGGTCAGCAGGTCGCCGCCCACTTCGGTCCATGCCAGGCCAACGACCTGGCCGACTTGATTTTCTTTTTCGGCGATGCCGAAATCGAAACGACGCACGCCGAGGAATTTGTCCAGGTTGCGCGAAGTCACGGTGACCTTCTTCTCCTGCTTCTTGAGCAACAGCATCTTCACGACCTTGCGGCAGATCTTCGACACTTCGCGTTCCAGCGAACGCACGCCGGCTTCGCGGGTGTAGTAGCGAATGATGTCGCGGATCGCCGACTCGGCCACGCTGATTTCGCCTTCTTTCAGACCGTTGTTCTTGATCTGTTTCGGCATCAGGTAACGTTGCGCGATACTGGTCTTTTCATCTTCGGTGTACCCCGACAGGCGAATGACTTCCATCCGGTCCAGCAGCGCCGGCGGAATGTTGAAGGAGTTCGACGTCGCCACGAACATCACGTCCGACAAGTCGAAATCGACTTCGATGTAATGATCGGAGAAAGTATGGTTCTGTTCCGGATCCAGCACTTCCAGCAGCGCCGACGACGGATCACCGCGGAAATCCATGCCCAGCTTGTCGATTTCGTCGAGCAGGAACAACGGATTGCGCACGCCGACCTTGGCCAGGCTTTGCAGGATCTTGCCCGGCATGGAACCGATGTAGGTACGGCGGTGACCGCGAATCTCGGCTTCGTCACGCACGCCGCCCAATGCCATGCGCACGAACTTGCGATTCGTTGCACGGGCGATCGATTGGCCCAGCGAAGTCTTGCCCACGCCCGGAGGACCGACGAAGCACAGGATCGGCGCTTTCAGCTTGTCGACGCGCTGTTGCACGGCGAGGTATTCCAGAATGCGTTCCTTGACCTTGTCGAGGCCGTAGTGGTCCCCTTCGAGGACTTTTTCGGCATTCGGCAGATCGTTGTTGACCTTGGATTTCTTCTTCCATGGCAGACCGACCAGCGTGTCGATGTAATTGCGCACGACCGTGGCTTCAGCGGACATCGGCGACATCAGCTTGAGTTTCCGCAATTCGGACTGCGCCTTTTCCAGCGCTTCCTTCGGCATCTTGGCGGAGAGGATCTTCTTCTCCAGCTCTTCCAGATCGGCGCCGTCTTCGCCTTCGCCCAACTCCTTCTGGATGGCCTTGACCTGTTCGTTCAGGTAGTACTCGCGCTGCGACTTTTCCATCTGGCGCTTGACGCGGCCGCGAATGCGCTTTTCGACCTGCAGGATGTCCAGTTCGCCTTCCAACTGGCCGAGCAGATGCTCATGGCGCTTGGCGACGTTGAAGATTTCCAGGATGACTTGTTTTTGCTCGAGCTTGAGCGGCAAATGTGCGGCAATGGTGTCGGCCAGACGACCGGCGTCGTCGATGCCGGCCAGCGAGCTCAGGATCTCGGGCGGGATCTTCTTGTTCAGTTTGACGTACTGGTCGAATTGCTGAACGATGGTGCGGCGCATGGCTTCCACTTCAGCCTCGTCGCCCAGCTCGGACTCGACTGGTGTCAGATCGGCAACAAAATGGGTGTCCAGTTCGCTGATGTGATGAATGCGCGCGCGCTGTGCGCCTTCGACCAGCACTTTGACAGTGCCGTCGGGCAACTTCAGCATTTGCAGGATATTGGCGACGCAGCCGATTTCATAGATGTCGTCAGCCGACGGCTCATCCTTGGCGGCGGCTTTCTGGGCGGCAAGCATGATGCTCTTGCCCTGCTCCATAGCGGCTTCCAGAGCCTTGATCGACTTTGGACGACCGACGAATAAAGGGATCACCATATGCGGGAAGACAACAACATCCCGCAACGGCAACAGAGGCAATTGCGTTTGTTCTGTGAGAGTAGAAGTCGTCATGGCGAGCCTTATCAAAAGTTACTGTTAGTGATGTTGGCGCGAGCTGCTAAAACACAAGCCCAAACTGAATAAAAACACGACAACTTTTTGGCGAAATGTACTTTTGGCAAAGTTGAACTGCGGTTAATAAAGTGACAAAAAAGGCAACAAATCCGCAAACAAAAAAAGCCACACACGAAGTCGCCCTCGGGTGGCTTTACGATGGAAGCCGAAGTGATGTTCGCGGTTTATTGTACCGCTTTTAGTTCAAGCGGATTCCATCCGGTATTTTTTTGCTCCCCGATGGCTTCCGCCTGCGATCAGCCGCCCGATACCTTGGGCTGCTCGTGGTAGATCAGCAAAGGCTTGGCGCCGTTGGTGATGGTGTTTTCATCGATGACCACCTTGGCGACATTTTGCTGGCTTGGCAGTTCGTACATCACGTCCAGCAGGGCATGCTCAAGGATGGAGCGCAGACCACGCGCACCGGTCTTGCGCGCCAGCGCCTTCTTGGCGATGGCTTGCAAAGCCGCCGGACGGATTTCCAGTTCGGCGCCTTCCATTTGCAGCAGCTTGGCGTATTGCTTGATCAGCGCGTTCTTCGGCTCCAGCAGGATCTGGATCAGCGCTTCTTCGTTCAACTCGTTCAGCGTCGCAATCACAGGCAGACGGCCGACCAGTTCCGGGATCAGGCCGAACTTGACCAGATCGTCCGGTTCGGCGTGCAGCAGCACTTCGCTGGCGGTCTTCTGGGTCTGGCTCTTGACGTTGGCGCCAAAGCCGATGCCGCTCTTTTCGGAGCGTTCGGAAATAATTTTCGCCAGGCCGTCAAATGCGCCGCCGCAGATGAACATGATGTTGGTCGTGTCGATCTGCACGAAGTCCTGGTTGGGATGCTTGCGACCGCCTTGTGGCGGCACCGACGCCATCGTGCCTTCGATCAGTTTCAGCAGGGCCTGCTGGACGCCTTCGCCGGACACGTCGCGGGTAATCGATGGGTTGTCGGACTTGCGCGAGATCTTGTCGATTTCGTCGATATAGACGATGCCCTTCTGGGCCTTCTCGACTTCGTAATTGCAGTTCTGCAGCAGCTTCTGAATGATGTTCTCGACGTCTTCGCCGACATAGCCGGCTTCCGTCAGCGTGGTCGCATCGGCGATCACGAACGGTACGTTCAGCATGCGTGCGAGTGTCTGGGCCAGCAAGGTCTTGCCGGAACCGGTCGGACCGACCAGCAGGATATTGCTCTTGGCGAGTTCGACATCGTCCTTCTTGCCGAGATGCTTCAGACGCTTGTAGTGGTTGTACACGGCCACCGACAGAATGCGCTTGGCAGTCTGCTGGCCGATCACATACTGGTCGAGCAATTCGGAAATTTCCTGCGGCGTCGGCAGATCCGACTTGGCACCGGCAACCGACTCGACGCTGGAAGCTTCGTCGCGAATGATGTCATTGCACAGATCGATGCATTCGTCGCAAATAAAGACCGACGGACCTGCGATCAGTTTCTTGACTTCATGCTGGCTTTTGCCGCAAAACGAGCAATAAAGCAGCTTTTCGCCACTGGAAGATTTTTTCTCGGACATATAGGGCAAATGTGAATAGAGTTCGGCTTGATAATACCTGCGATTTCATGATTCGTCACGGAATCGCCATATTTGGGCGCCAGTAAAAGCAGGTTCTAGCCTACCGCATGTAAGACTGAAAACAAAAAAAGCAATGAGGTGGAAATCAGGCCTTAATTTCGGCATTGACAGTTTCTTACACGATGACGCAGTGCAAAAAGAAAATGCCCGAACCGAAGTTCGGGCATTTGCTGAAAACACAATGCTCAACGTACGGAACTACAGGACAAAACCACCTGCCATTACGCGCGCTTTTCCAGTACCTGATCGATCAGTCCATATTCAGCCGCAGCGGTAGCCGACATGAAATTGTCGCGATCGGTGTCCTTGCCGATCTGATCGGTCGTACGACCGGTCTTCTCTGCCAGGATGACGTTCAGACGTTCACGCAGGTACAGAATTTCGCGCGCCTGGATTTCGATGTCCGACGCCTGGCCTTGCGCACCGCCCAGAGGCTGGTGAATCATGATGCGCGAGTTCGGCAACGAAAAACGCTTGCCCTTGGCGCCGGCGGCCAGCAGGAAAGCGCCCATCGAGGCAGCCAGACCGGTACACAGCGTGGAAACATCCGGCTTGATGAATTGCATCGTGTCGAAAATCGCCATGCCGGCCGATACCGAACCGCCCGGGGAGTTGATGTACAGCGAAATGTCCTTGTCCGGATTTTCGCTTTCCAGGAACAGCAGCTGCGCCACCACCAGGTTGGCGGTCGCATCATTGACCGGACCGACCAGGAAAATGATGCGCTCTTTCAGCAAGCGCGAATAAATATCGTACGCACGCTCGCCGCGACCGCTCTGCTCGATCACCATCGGGACCATGCCGAGCATCTCTGTATCCAGTGCAGACTGCTTGATGAAACCTGTCATGTGCATTTCCTTATGCGTAGTAGTCTTCTCTGATGTTACCCGAGAAGGTCGGATTACGCTTGCGGCTGATTGCCCATCAATGCGTCGAACGCGACCGATTTCTCGGAAACCTTGGATTTACCCAACACGTAGTTGACGACGTTTTCTTCCAAAACAAGAGCCTCGACTTCTGCCAGGCGGCGACGGTCGCTGAAGTAGTACTTCAGGACTTGTTGCGGGTCTTCGTAGCTTTGTGCGAAGTCTTCGACTTGCGCCTTGACTTGTTCTTCGGTGGCTTCCAGCTTGTTGGTCTTGACGACTTCCGCCAGGATCAGGCCCAGGCGGACGCGACGTTCTGCCTGAGCGGCAAACAGTTCGCGCGGCAGTTGCATGCCTTTAGGGTCCATGCCGCGTTGCGCCATGTCCTGATGCGCCATTTCGACCAAACGCTCGATGTCTTGCTCGACCAATGCCTTCGGCACTTCCAGTTCGCTGACCTTGATCAGGGCGTCCATGACGCTGTCCTTGGTCTTGGCCTTGGTGCGGGCGCTGACTTCGCGTTCCAGATTGCGCTTGATGTCTTCGCGCATCTTGGTCAGGTCGCCGTCTTCGATACCCAGCGATTTTGCGAATTCTGCGTCGACTTCCGGCATGTGCGCCCATTCCAGCTTCTTCAGCGTGATGGTGAATTCCGCAGTTTTGCCGGCCACGTCCTTGCCGTGGTAGTCAGCCGGGAATGCCAGCGGGAAAGTCTTGGACTCGCCGACCTTCAGGCCGATCGTCGCTGCTTCGAATTCCGGCAGCATGCGGCCTTCGCCCAGCACGAACGGGAAGGCATCGGCCTTGCCGCCCTGGAATTCAACGCCGTCGATCTTGCCGACGAAGTCGACCGTGGCGCGGTCGCCGTTTTGTGCAACCGGCTCGCCGCCGTCGCCGTGCGCGCCTTGCTCGCCCTTGACGTGGTAGTGCACGCGTTGCTTGCGCAGGATGTCCAGCGTCTTGTCGATTTCGGTGTCGGAGACAGCCGATGTGGTCTTCTCGACTTCAGCCGAGGACAGATCGCCGATCACGACTTCCGGATAGATTTCAAATGTTGCATCGAATGCCAGCGAACCGTCCGCCACGCCTTCGCTGGTCTTCGGTTCGATCTTCGGATAGCCGGCAACGCGTAAATTGTTTTCGACTGCGACGTCGTTGAATGCGCGACCGACCTTGTCGTTCAGCACTTCGGTTTCGACCTGATAGCCGAACTGAGCGGCAACCATCTTCATTGGCACTTTGCCTGGGCGGAAGCCTGGCGCCTTGGCCGTGCGAGCGCGCACTTTCAGGCGTTTTTCAACTTCAGCCTGCACGTCGGCCAGTGGGAATGTCAGGGTGATACGGCGCTCAAGTTTGCTCAGAGTTTCGACTGCAGTTGCCATGTGAATCGTCCAAAAATTAATAAATTCCGTGGTGCGGCCCGGAAAGAACCGGCATGAAAACCATGCCTTTTCGCCCTGCCCGGCCGCGCTAAAGTCCGCTATTTTATACGGAAAAGATGCCGTTGCGCCAAAACGCCCCGGTTCTGTTAATAAAAACGGCTGATGCTGTCCGTAAATCTTGCGCCAGCCTTGCCCGTCAGCCTTGCTTTGCGAGCAAAACCGCCTCGACAGCCCGGCCGATGGCCAGCACGCGCGCATCATCGCCATGCTGGCCGCAGACGCTGATGCCAACCGGCAATCCGTCCGGAGAAGGACATGGAAGGTTCAGTGCGCAGCCATCAAGAAAATTGATCACGCTCGGATTGCGCAAAACCAATCCGTTGCTTGCAAAGAAAGTCTCATCGCTTTCCTGCAAAGCCTGTATCAGGGGCGGCACCACCGGTACGGTCGGCATCAGCCATGCGTCGAATACCGACAGGCGACGCCTTGCTTGCGCAATGATGCGCCGGCGCGCTGCAAGAAGATCGAGGTAATCCGCGGCCGTCTGCTGCGATCCACGACGAATGCGCACCGCCACGCGCTGATCGTACTGATCGGCGGAGCTTGCCAGCAGCTTGCGATGCCAGGCCCACGACTCCGCCGCACTGAAGCCGCCGCCGGCATTGATCGACGGCAACTCTTTCAATTCCGAAAATGCAAATCGCTGGATCAACGCGCCCGCGCTTTGCAAACGCGACAACGCCGCCTCAAAAGCCGCACGCACCGTGGCGTCCATGCCGTCGGCAACAAAATCGTCCGTCACGCCGAAGCGCAAGCCCGCCAGCGGCACGGCGTCCGTTTCCAGCACTTCTCCCGACAAAATCGCATCGACGATGGCGCAGCAATCCACGCTGCGCGACAACGGCCCCGCCGAATCCAGCGTCGTCGACAACGGCACCGCACCTTGCAGACTCACGCGACGCGCGGTCGGCTTGAAACCCGTCAAACCGCAGAATGCGGAAGGAATCCGGATCGAGCCGCCGGTATCCGTACCCAGCGCAGCCACGGCCATGTCCAGCGCCACCGTCACCGCGCCGCCGGAGGTCGAGCCGCCGCTTACACGTTGTTCATCAAAAGGATTGCGCGGCGTGCCGTAATGCGGATTCAGGCCGAGGCCGGAGAAAGCGAATTCGCTCATGTTGGTACGTCCAAGCAAAATCGCACCCGCATGCCGCAAGCGCGCCACCGCCGGCGCATCCGCCGTTGCCGCCGGCGCATTCGCCAGAGCTTTCGATCCCGCGGCGGTGACTTCGCCCTGTACGTCGAACAAATCCTTGATCGACACCGGCAAGCCCGCCAGCAGCGACGGCACATTGCCGGCGGCGCGCGCCGCATCGCTGGCGCGTGCAGATGCCAGCGCACGCCCGGCGTCGACGCTGACGTAAGCCGCGCCCCCTTGCTCCCGATACGACGCAATGCGCTCCAGCGCCTGCTCGACCAGCTTGACGCTGGTGATCTGCCCCGCCTGCAATTCTGCCGCGAGTGTCCTGATTGTTTTCATCGCTTATTCCTTGCCTATTTGACCGGAATGGGAGTGGACGCAGCCACGGGAACGGCGGTAATCGCGTTCATCGGGCTACCGTCGATCAGTTTGTCGGAATAGGTCAGATAGACCAGGGTATTGCGCTTGACATCGACCAGCCGCACGATGTGCAGGCGTTTGAACAAGATGGACATGCGTTCGGAGAACACATCCTCCTGTTTCGGCACCGTCCCCTTGAACGTCACCGTCGCCGCCACCTGGCGGCAGGCAATGGACGCCTCGGACTTGTCCTCGGCCAGCCCGACCGTACCCTTGACGCCGCCGGTGCGGGCACGCGAGACATAACAGGTTACGCCGACCACTTTCGGATCATCGTAAGCCTCGACGGCGATGCGATCATTCTTTCCCAGCCAACGAAAGGCCGTGCTGACGTCGCCGAGTTCCTGCGCATTGACAGATGACGCCGCAAACACGGACGCCAGCGACATTGCGCCAACCAGACTGACTAATTTGTTCATGATTTTCCTGCCTGACTCAGAAATAGACGAAACCATGACATTAACAGATCGCTCCAATCCGCCGCATCGAAGAATCGCCGGATTTGCGGAAATCAACCCGCCTCGTCCAGCGGCGCAAAACGCGGCACGCGCTTGCCGTCGACTTCGACGATTTCGTGAAATACTTCTTTCGGACGAATCCAGACCGTACCGTTGGCGGCGCGATAAACAACCATCGGCGTCAGATCAGACTCCAGCGTCGCGTCATGGAGATATTCGTAAATGCCGCCCTTGTAATGCTGGTAACGCATGCAAACCTCAACAAAAGATGGAAAGACCGGAAAATGAAAACGCCCGGCCCGGAACAAGCTGCGACCGAAGTCGGCATATCCTTGCCGGGCGAACAGAAAAACCAAAGGGGATGTTGGTGCGAGGGAGGGGACTCGAACCCCTACACCATTGCTGGCGTCAGGACCTAAACCTGGTGCGTCTACCAATTTCGCCACCCTCGCTGAAAGGTGCATCACCGACCGGACCGCGTTGGGACTTTTCAGCGTATTTGCCGGAAAACCAAGCCCTGTCAATGAGGTAGCATTTTTATTGCAGCCCGCTATTCTACTGCAAGCTTGGCGGACTGTCTGCGTTTTTGTAGGGGCGTGGCGCAATTTTTCAGCGACCGCCGGCTCGTCCCTCGGTGCCCTGGCTGCCATGCCAAATCCTCGTCGACAGGCGGCTTGAACGGACTGGCGGCTCCATGGAAACCGATGCCGGTGGATTTTTCCATTACTATTCGGGACAGAAAAAGCAGGCAGCAACGCGCTATCCGCATCGCCATGCCTACCCTCACCTATTTTCACCGGATATCCGCTTGCATGGCCGTCGACCACTACGAAAATTTCCCTGTCGCTTCGATCTTGCTGCCGGCCCGTTTGCGCCCTGCCGTCAAGGCCATCTACGCCTTCGCGCGCAGCGCCGACGATATCGCCGATGAAGGCGACGCCGACCCGACGCAACGACTCGCCGCACTGACCGTATATGAACAGGAACTGGACAAGATCGAGGCCGGCACGCCGGTCTCCGATCCGATATTCGGCACGCTGGCGCAAGTCATTCGCCAATATCAACTACCGTTGACGCCCTTCCGCGACCTGCTGTCGGCCTTCAAGCAGGACGTTGCGACCAAACGCTATCAGGATTTTGGCACGCTGCTCGATTATTGCCGCCGCTCCGCCAATCCGGTCGGTCTGCTGATGCTGCATCTGTATCAAGCGGCGACACCGGAAAATGTGCGCGACTCCGACGCCATCTGCTCATCGCTGCAACTGATCAACTTCTGGCAGGACGTCGCCATCGACTGGAAGAAAGAACGGATTTATCTGCCGCTGGAAGACTTGCAGCGTTTCGGCATCAACGAACAAGACATCGCCGGCGCGATCAGCGGCCCGGCGTGGCACGCGCTCATGCAGTTCGAGATCGACCGCGCGCGCGCCATGATGCTGTCGGCGGCGCCGCTGGCGCATCGATTGCCGGGACGCATAGGCTGGGAACTGCGCATGGTTGTACAAGGCGGGCTGCGTATCCTGGAACGGCTGGAGCAAGCGGACGGCGATGTTTTCAGACGCCGGCCGAAGTTGGGCACGCCGGACTGGTGCGTGATCCTGTGGCGCGCGATTGTCATGTGACGATGGACGGCGTCGCAATAAGTGACGACGATAAAAAAAGCCTCTTCATCGAAGAGGCTTTTTGTTGCCGGCCTGAGCACCAGAACAATTCACGACGCCAGACCGCTGCAACGAAATTATTGCCCCTTGTTCAGGTCACTCTTGGGTTGAGGCTGCGCCAGCTGGGCATTGCGCTCGGCCGTGGATTCCTTCTTTTCCGCCTTCAGATCTTGCTTGGCGGCTTTTTTATCAGCCTTGGCTTGTTGCTTCACAGCCTTCTTCTGCGCCTTGTACTCCGCCTTGGCATCGGCGTCGGACTGACGCTTCTGTACATACGGATCGCTGGATACGCCGTTGGCTGGCGAGGCAGGAGCAATCATGCCCGGCGATGCAGGCACATCTGTCGTGCTTTGTTGTTGCGCCATGGCGCCGCCGGTCATGGCCAGCAGTGCGGCTGTAATAACGAGTTGACGTGTCTTCATGTGTGAATCTCCTTCTACATTATTCAATAAATCCGGCGCTGAGAAAGAAGTGGCGCGATGTCTGTCAGACATCGCCGGACACCGCTCCCACAAAGGCTTTGCGACGGGCATGCTTGGTAGAGACCAGAAATCCGCAATGGTTCGCGCGATTTGCAACTGATTGTTAAAGACCTTGCTTCAAGAGCGTTTGCGCAGCTCGCAACTCAGCGCTTGGGCGCCTTTCTCTTGCTTTGTTTGTAGATCGTTTTGGCGTCCAGCAAAGCGCGTTCTTGCGTACGCATCGCTTCGAAATCATCGTGCTTGACGAAGAACTCATCGGCCTGCGCCTTCACCACCATCTTGATGGCATCGGCGTCATTGACGTCGTACAGCTCCGCAATCAGCGTGGTCACTTCATCCAGATATTCTTCGTAAGTCATTTGCGTCTCCCTCTTCTCAATACTCGGTTGCTCGCGCCCCGGCCGAACGGCGCAGTGTATGCGTCCTCACCCTGCCAGTCTATCGCCTCCTGCAAATATATTTGCAGGAGAATGAAAATGATCTCTTGCTATTCAAATTGTTCCTCTGTAGACTTCGGTCCCTCAGACGCGGGGTGGAGCAGTCTGGCAGCTCGTCGGGCTCATAACCCGAAGGTCGTAGGTTCAAATCCTGCCCCCGCAACCAGATACCATAAGGGCTTGCACAGCGTGCAGGCCCTTTTGTTTTACCTTCTTCGTTATAGCGGATCATCGCCGGCGGCCTCAGACAAGACCGCAGGCTGCTCCTGATGCCGCTCTGTTAGACTTCCCACACTTCCGTTAGCGCTCAGGTCCAATCATGGTGAACACCACGCCCTCCTTTCCTTTTTCGAGCCTGGCGCTCATGCCGGCCATGCTCGCCAATCTGGACGTGCTCGGCTATCGCGAGATGACGGCGATCCAGGCGGAAAGCCTGCCCGTCGCGCTGGAAGGACGGGACCTGATTGCGCAAGCCAAGACCGGCAGCGGCAAAACCGCGGCATTCGGCATCGCCATGTTGCATCGGCTCAATCCTTCGTATTTTGCGATCCAGGGACTGGTCATCTGCCCGACGCGCGAGCTGGCCGATCAGGTGTCGAATGAATTGCGCCGCCTCGCGCGGTTCACCGACAACATCAAGATCCTGACGCTATGCGGCGGCACCGCCATGCGTCCGCAAATTGCGTCGCTGGAACACGGTTGCCACATCGTCGTCGGCACGCCCGGACGCATCCGCGACCACATCGGCCGCGACACGATCAACCTCAAAGCCGTTCAGACGCTGGTGCTGGACGAAGCCGACCGCATGGTCGACATGGGTTTTTACGAAGACATCGAAGGCATCGTCAGCGCCTGCCCTGCGCGACGCCAGACCCTGCTGTTTTCGGCGACCTATCCTGACGACATCCGCAAGGCCAGCGCGCGCTTCCTGCACGAACCGGTCGAGATCAAGGTCGAAGCCCAGCACGACGGTGAAAAAATCGAACAGCGTTTCTTCGAAGTCTCGGCCGAGCAGCGCAATTTTGCCGTCGCGCGCCTGCTCCAGCACTATCAGCCGGTCTCGACGCTGGCGTTCTGCAATACCAAGATCCACTGCCGCGAACTGGCGGAAGAATTACGCGCGCAGGGGTTCAGCGCACTGGCCTTGTACGGCGACCTGGAACAGCGCGAACGCGACGAGATCCTCGTGCAGTTCGCCAATCAAAGCTGTTCAGTGCTGGTCGCCACCGACGTCGCGGCGCGCGGCCTCGACATCGCCAACCTCAGCGCGGTCATCAACGTCGACGTCACCCGCGACACGGAAGTCCACATCCACCGTATCGGCCGCACCGGGCGTGGACAAGACAAGGGCCTGGCGCTGAACCTGTGCATCCCGACCGAAAAACGCTGGGTCAAGCTGATCGAGGAATATCAAAAAACGCCGGTGCAATGGTTCGACCTCAATGCGCTGGACACCAATGAAGACAAGGTGCTGCGCGCGCCGATGCGCACCTTGTGCATCCAGGGCGGCAAGAAAGACAAATTGCGCCCGGGCGACTTGCTGGGTGCGCTGACCGGCGATGTCGGCCTGACCAAGGAACAAGTCGGCAAGATCAACGTATTCGAGTTTTCAACCTACGTGGCGCTGGACTACCGCATCGCCGAGAAGGCTTATGCGCGCCTGAGCGAAGGCAACATCAAGGGCCGCAACTTCAAGATGCGATTGATGCGCAGCGCCTGACGCGACCTTCCCGCAACGGACCGCAATAAAAAAGCAGCCGGGATCAGCGGCTGCTTTTTTATTTCCTAACTCGCGGAATGGCGTCAGATCAGCAGAGCCTGGGTCAACGAACGAATCTCATCGGCCGAATCTTCCAGCACATCGCGCAGCGATTCGTCGCCGATGAAGTCGTCGACGATGGTATCGGCCGGACGCCCCGTTTCCAGCAAACTCTTCCGGAACGGCGACGGCACCGGCGACAACTCCTTGGCCAGCAACAGCACGTCGCCCAGGGTTTCCGGCGGCAACACGCGGATGCCATGCCACAAGGACTCCACGGCCGCCACGACGGCCTCGGGAATGCCGAGCTTCTTCAGCACGGCCCGGCCGATCATCTTCTCGCCGTATTCCGCCCAGTCCTCCGCATTGCCGTCAAGCAGTCCCGGGAACTCATCGGTGCGCGACAGCAGGTAAAACCCGCCGACTTCGTGGACGATGCCGGCGAACATGGCGGTTTCCGGATCCAGGCGCGTCAGCTTCAATGCGATCACCTGCGACAGCGCGGCGACGTTGGCCGTGTGTTCCCACAGTTGCGCCGCCTTGATGCGCATTTCCGGGTCGGAGATGTTGCGTCCCAACTGGCGCACGATGACCGCCGTCGTAATGGCATTGAGGGTTTTGAAGCCGAGACGCATGACCGCCGTGCGGACGTTGTTGATTTCACCGCCGGAGCGATTGTAGGCGGCCGAATTGGCGATCGCCACGGTACGCGCCGACAGCAGCGGCTCTGCCATCACCAGCTTGGCAGCCGCTTCGAGATGGCAATTCGGATCGTTAAGCGCTTGCTGCAGTTTGATCGAGGCGTTGACGTTGGTGGGAAATACCAGTTCGCCGCGACCGGCCTGCGTTGCAATGCTTCTGAAAGCTTCCAATCTGTTCATGAAGAATTAGTCTCCTCGCCTTGTAATATGAGCTGCTCACCCCTGCCGCATCCGATGGTGGCTTCTTGTGGAGAAGCTTGCGCCGGTCCGGCCTCTTGTCTTTCCGCTGTTCTTTGTCGTTGCGACGTCGCCTCTGTTTTGTGTTTTTATCAACAGCATCCGGATGACCGTCGCGGCGATGAAAGCCATTGCCGCCAGCCATGCCTGCTTGCCCTCAGCTTAATGTACAAAGTCGACTGCTGCAACCAGATATATCGGGGTCTTTCCCTGCTGTTTTCGGCGTTTAAAACGCACCCGGCGCGCAAAGCAGATTGCCCTTCGCCCCTCAGTCGGCTAGCATAGCGGCTTCGCGCATTGCGCCCGCTTTCATCGCCATCCCACTTCATGTCTCCTGACGAATATTGCCAGCAAAAAGCTGCCCAAAGCGGTTCCAGCTTTTACTACAGTTTTTTGTTCCTGCCGCCTGAGCGCCGGCGCGCCATTACCGCACTGTACGCCTTCTGCCGCGAAGTGGACGATACCGTCGACGAAATCGAAGACGCCGGCGTGGCGCGCACCAAGCTGATGTGGTGGCGCAAGGAAATTGCTGCAATGCTCAACGGGAATCCCAGCCATCCGGTCACCCTGGCGCTGCAGCCGCACGTGGCGACCTACGGCCTCAAGGGTGAACACCTGCAGTCCATCATCGACGGCATGGAAATGGATCTGGATCAGACCCGCTATCTCGACTTCCCCGGCCTGCAACGCTATTGCTGGCACGTCGCCAGCGTGGTGGGCATTTTGTCGGCCAGCATTTTCGGCGTCACGCAAGGCGATACGCTGCTGTTTGCGGAAAAACTCGGCCTGGCCTTTCAACTGACCAACATCATCCGCGACGTCGGCGAAGACGGTCGCAAGGGTCGCATCTACCTGCCGGTCAATGAATTACAGCAATTCAACGTGACTGCCGCCGACATTCTCAATGGCAGGCACAGCGAAAACTTCGAGAAACTCATGCGTTTTCAGGTGGAGCGTGCCCAGCGCGTGTACGACGAAGCCTTCGCACTGTTGCCGAAACAGGACCGCCGCGCCCAGCGTCCCGGCCTGATGATGGCAGCGATCTACCGCACGCTGCTCAGTGAAATCGAGCGCGACGGCTTCCACGTCCTGAATCAGCGCATTTCGCTCACGCCGATACGCAAGCTCTGGCTGGCGTGGAAGACATATATCCGCGGCTGAAAATCGCGCTCTGTATTTCCCGCCGAACGACTGAACTTTAGCTCTGTCGAAACGTCAATTTACTTTCCGAAATTGGCGGACAGAAGATGAAACGCATTTATGTACTACCTTTGCTCGCGGGCGTTGCTTTCGCCGCTTGCGTGCTGATGAGTCCGGGATTCAAGGAATTGCTCAAGCGCCTGGGCAAAGACGAGTTCTATGTATACGTGCTCAATCCCGGCAAAAAGATATTGCCGGACGCGTATGCCGGACAGCACTACGAATACCAGTTGCCGGCCGTGGGAGAAAGCGGCGCGCAAAAGACGCTGACGTTCACGGCAGCCAAGCAATTGGCGCTCGACACCTATTTGCGGCTGTACGTCTCTTCCACCGGCCGGGTCACGGCCTGGGAAGAAGTGCCGCAACAGGAATTACCGGACCGGATCAAGAATGGGAACATCCCCTGAGAAAAAAAGCAGTGATCACATCGCCGTCATCGGCGGCGGCTGGGCCGGCTGCACCGCCGCCGTCAGCCTGGCGCAGGCAGGACGGCGCGTCAGCCTGTTCGAAGCCAGCCGCATCCTCGGCGGCCGCGCCCGTCGCGTAGAGATCGACGGCCGCACACTGGACAACGGCCAGCACATTCTCCTCGGCGCCTACCGCGCCACGTTGCAACTGATGAAAACCGTCGGCATCGATGCCGGCAAAACCTTGCTGCGCCTGCCTTTGCAAATGCGCTATCCGGCCCACACCGACGGCATGGATTTCGTCGCGCCGCACCTGCCCGCCCCCTTGCACGTACTGCTTGCGCTGATCAAGGCCAAAGGGCTGACGCGCGACGACAAGATGGCGCTGGCGCGCTTTTCCACCACCGCGCGCTGGATGGGCTGGCAGTTGCATGAAGATTGCAGCGTCGCCGAATTGCTGGAGCGCTACGAACAGACCGAACGCCTGACCCGCCTGATGTGGGCGCCGCTCTGCATCGCCGCACTGAACACGCCGCCGCAGCGTGCTTCCGCGCAGGTCTTCCTGAACGTGCTGCGCGACAGCCTGGGTGCACGTCGTGCGGCGTCCGACATGCTGATCCCGCGCACTGACCTGACGTCGCTGTTTCCTCAACAAGCGGCAAGGTTCATCGGGCGACATGGCGGCGACGTCCATTGCGGACATACCGTTGATTCGATCACGTCGTTGCAAGGACGCTGGCAAATCCGCTTCAAACAAAACGACCAGCCTGCGTCGTTCGACGGCGTCATTATTGCCACCGGGCCGGAAGCCGCGGCCGATCTACTGGAAGGAATCGGCGACACCGCCTCGCTGCGCGCCCTGGACTACGAACCGATCACCACCTGCTATCTGCAATACCCGGCGCAGGTGCGTCTCGATCAGCCGTTCTACGCCTTGCCGGACAATCCGCAGCAAGCGGCGTGGGGACAATTCGTCTTCGATCGCGGCCAGCTCAGCGTCGACAGCTCCTCCGCCGATGCCGGCCTGCTGGCCGTCGTGGTCAGCGCCGCCGGCGACGCCATCGCACAGGGGCATGCGGCCCTGACCGAAGGTATTACCATTCAACTGGCACAGCAGTTACGAAATCCGCTGTTGACAACACCGCTGTGGAGCAAGGTCATCTCCGAAAAGCGCGCCACCTTTTCCTGCATGCCGGGCCTGTTGCGCCCGGACAATAGCGCCATGCCGCCCGGGCTGGCGCTGGCCGGCGACTATGTTGCCGGCGACTACCCCGCCACGCTGGAAGCCGCTGCGCAAAGCGGCATCAAGGCCGCTGAACTGTTTTTATAAGCAACCACGCCACCGCCGCAACTTAATTCAGCGAAACTTTTCATCTTTGCCGCCAAAGGGATTCACCCCAAGGCCAGCCTGTTTGTTCTACGATACGGTCAAAATTCAGCAAACACGTATCAATATTTTGACTTTACGGATTCCATTTTTCGGAGAATATAAACATGCCCGTCATCACCTGTGTCGAAGATTTGCGCGTTCTGGCAAAAAAACGGGTACCCAAGGCGTTTTACGACTATGCCGACAGCGGCTCCTATACCGAGAGCACCTATCGCGCCAACACCGACGACCTCGCCGCGCTGAAGCTGCGCCAGCGCGTCGCCATCAACGTTGACAAGCGCTCCACCCGCACCACCATGATCGGTCACGACGTCACCATGCCGGTAGCGATTGCGCCGACCGGCCTGACCGGCATGCAATGGGCCAACGGCGAAATGCTGGGCGCGATCGCAGCGGAAAAATTCGGCATCCCTTTCACGCTGTCGACCATGAGCATCTGCTCGATCGAAGACGTTGCCAGCGTCACTACCAAGCCGTTCTGGTTCCAGCTCTATGTGATGCGCGACCGCGGTTTCGTGAAGTCGATGATCGAGCGCGCCAAGGCCGCGAAATGCTCGGCGCTGGTGCTGACGCTGGACTTGCAGATCCTCGGCCAGCGCCACAAGGATCTGAAAAACGGCATGTCGGTGCCACCGAAACTGACGCTGGACACCTTGATGGATCTGGCGAGCAAGCCGGGCTGGGCGCTGCGCGCGCTGACCGGCCGCAAGACCTTCGGCAACCTGGCCGGCCACATCACCGGCGGCGGCAGCGGTATCCAGACATTGAGCCAATGGACCGCCAGCCAGTTCGACCCGACCCTGAACTGGGACGATGTTGCCTGGATCAAGGAACAATGGGGCGGCAAGCTGATCCTCAAAGGCATCCTCGACGTGGAAGACGCCAGGATCGCTGCGCAAACCGGCGCCGATGCGCTGGTCGTAAGCAACCACGGCGGCCGTCAGCTGGACGGTGCGATATCCTCGATCGAAGCGCTGCCTGCGATTGCCGAAGCGGTCGGCGACCAGATTGAAGTCTGGTTCGACGGCGGCATCCGCAGCGGACAGGACATCCTGAAGGCCACTGCACTGGGCGCCAAGGGCACCATGATCGGCCGCGCCTTCCTGTACAGCCTGGGCGCCATGGGCGGCGAAGGCGTGACAAAAATGCTGCAAATCCTGCAAAAGGAACTGGACGTGAGCATGGCGCTGACCGGCACCAAGGACATCAAGGATGTCGGCCCGCAAATTCTGATTCCGCGTCGCTGATATCACCCTCGCTATAAAAAATCCCGGCTCACGTCAGACGTGGCCGGGATTTTTTTATTGCTGAGCGATCCTTATTGATGCGCCTTACTGCCCCGGCTTCTGTAGCGACCACGGCGTGTGCTGACCGGTCAATTCTTCGACGACCTCCTTCTGGTCGAAACGGCGCGCCAGATCCAGGGCCGTCATGCCGTCGGCGTTTTTCAGCGTGACGTCGGCGCCCTCTTCCTTGAGCAGCCTGACGGCGGCAGTCCGGCCGCGCATTGCCGCCAGCATGATCGGCGTCATCTTGTCGTCGGGCGACTCGGCATCGATGTAGGCGGACGCATCCAGCAGTTGCTTGATGATGTTGGGATTGCCGTTGATGGCGGCGTAGTGCAAGGCGGCCCAACCGGGTCGGTTAACCTCGACTTCCTTGTCCAGCAACAGTTTCACCACGCGCTGATTGCCGTAAAACGCAGCGATCATCAGCGCGGTATCGCCATTTTTGGCTTTGACTTCAAGATCGATGCCTGGCGTGTTGAACAGCACGTCGAAAGCTTTCATCGAATCTTCGCGAATGGACAAGGTCAGCGCCGAATAACCGCGCTGCGGCTCAATCACGTTGGGGCCGAGGCCGCGCTTGATCAGCGCCTGCAATTCGCGCGGCGCGTCCATTTTGACGGCGGTGATGTAATCCTCATAGGAGCCGGCCTGCGCGGACAGCGGCATCAACGCGGCCAGCGCCAGCGAAGCAAGGTAAAAGGAACGGGCAACGATCTGCTTCAGCATGCGACAACTCTCATTTGGCCATCTTGAACAAGGTGAAAAAATTTTCGGTGGTGTGGCGCGCCACGTCTTCCACCGGGATACCACGCAAGTCGGCGATGAATTCTGCGACATGGCGCACCAGGCCCGGCTCATTGGTCTTGCCACGGTACGGCACCGGCGCCAGGTAAGGCGAATCGGTTTCGATCAGCATGCGTTCCAGCGGAATCGTGCGCGCCACTTCCTGCAAGGCCTTGGCGCTCTTGAAGGTGACGATGCCGGAAAATGAAATGTAAAACCCCAGCTCGATGGCGGCGTCGGCAACTTCCTGCGACTCCGTGAAGCAATGCATGACGCCGGCAACACCGCCGGCTGCCGGACTGGCCCCCTCTTCGCGCAAGATGCGGATGGTGTCTTCCGAGGCCGAACGGGTGTGGATGATCAACGGCTTGCCCGTGATGCGCGAGGCGCGGATATGCGTGCGGAAACGCTCGCGCTGCCATTCGAGGTCGCCTTCCAGGCGATAGTAGTCGAGGCCGGTTTCGCCGATGGCGACGATGCGCGGATGGTCGGCCAGTTCCACCAGTTGCTCGACGGTCGGCTCCGGCGTGTCTTCATAATCGGGATGCACCCCGACCGAAGCGTAGATATGCGGATGCTGTTCCGCCAGCGCCAGCACCTGGGGAAACTCGGGCAGGTTGACCGACACGCACAGCGCATGGCTGACGCGGTTCTCGACCATCTTGCCGAGGATGTCGGGCAGACGCGCTACGAGTTCGGGGAAATTGATATGGCAGTGGGAATCGATATACATGATGGGCGCTATTTTACGCCATCGTCATGCCGACGCGACCGGTGTGACCGGTATGCCCCCCATGGCCGGATCGCCTACTTTGCGACCGGACGCTTGGCCAGCTTGCGCTGCAGGGTGCGGCGATGCATGTTGAGCGCGCGCGCCGTCGACGAGATGTTGCCTTCATGCTCGGCCAGCACGCGCTGGATGTGTTCCCACTCGAGCCGCTCCACCGACAAGGGCGCTGCAGCATCGGTAAAGTCTGCGCCGGCGTCGTTGGCGCTGTGTTCCAGCGCCGAGAGGATGGAGTCGAGATTGGCAGGTTTAGCCAGATAATTGTCGGCGCCGGCCTTGATCGCCTGCACCGTGGTTGCGATGCTTGCATAGCCGGTCAGCACCAGCAGGCGCGCATGCGGCAATTTCTGCCGCAAAGGCGCAATCCACTGCAGGCCGGAATCCTGCTGCAACTGCAGATCGATCGTGGCGTAAGCAAAATCGGTATCGGCAGCGGCTTTCATCGCCTCTTCGCCGCTATGCGCGACCGTTGCCGAGAAACCTCTGCGCGACAGCGAACGCGCCAAGGTCGCGGCAAATACGTCGTTGTCGTCCAGGATCAGGAAAGCTGCGCTCATTGTCTTTGTTCTGCTGTAGGCCGGTTTATAAAAGAATCGTCAGGTTCGCACTGACGCCGCGCATGCCGTCGGAAGTCAATGCCAGCTTCGCCCCGACTTGCCGCGCCGTGGCAAAGGCCAGCATCAGGCCGATACCCTTGCCGCCGTTGCTGCTGCGCACCGGTTCATAGCCGAGGCGCTTGAGCAGATCGGGAGCGATGCCCGGTCCGTCGTCGACGACGCGAATCACGGCCTCATTGCGCTGCACGCTCAGCGTCATCTCGATCTTGCCGCTTTCATTGACGGCCTGCGCGGCGTTGTCCAGCAGGGTCAGCAAGATCTGTCCGATCAATTGCTGGTTCTTTGCCGGTCCCGTCTCCGCCGGCAGCGCCAGGCGTATCGAGACTGCCGGGTGACGCAAGCGCCAGGTGTCGACGAAATGCCGTAGCCAGTCGTTCAGGCGTGCCGGCGCCGAAACGTCCGCATGCCAGACCCGCACATCCATGCCCATGCGATCGAGCGCGGTCTTGCATGCGGCGATCTGCTCCTCCACCACAGCCAGATCGTCGCGGTACATCGTGAGGGCGCCATTGCGTCCTGCCTCGATGCGCAGCTCGCCGGCGATCACCGCCACCGTCGCCAGCGGCGTACTCATCTCATGCGCGGCGCTGGCGGCCTGCGTTCCCAATGCAACGATCCGTTCATCCTGCAACTGCTGCTCGCGCGCCTGGGCAAGTTGCGCATCGCGGGCGCGCACCGTTGCCGACATGCGCGTCACGAACCAGGTGATCAACGCCGCCGACATCAGGAAGTTCACCCACATGCCGGCCAGATGATAGGCCATCGCCTGATCATGGTCGTGGATATGCAGCGGCTGGTACAGATAAGTCAATCCGGAATAGCAGGCGAAGGAGTACAGCGCCAGCACAAAGGCGTAACGCGGGGCCAGGATCGCGGCGGCAACCGCCAGCGCGGGCAGATAAAAGGAAACGAAAGGATTGGTCGCGCCGCCGGTGAAATACAGCAAGGCCGACAAGCCGCTGACGTCGATGAACAGTTGCAGGAACAACTCCGGCTCGCGCACCGGATACGCGCGCCGCATGCGCCACCACGTCAGGCCGTTGAACGCCAGCATCAACGCCAGCACCGCGCACAAGGGCGCCAGCGGCAAATGCAGCCCCATTCCCAGATAGGCGCCGGCGACCAGCAAAGCCTGCGCCAGCGTCGCAATGCAACGCATCCAGAACAGGCGCAGCAGGAGCTGATGCTGCGGTAGCGGGCGGGAAAGGGAAAGTATCGGCATGAGGGAATTATATGTCGCCGCGATCGCGATGCAGTCAGGGAGAACAACCCGGGCACTGCGACGCGGATGCAGGAATTCAAGAATGGGCGGCATTTGTTTTCATAAAAGAAACTTTTAAAGTAAATGAGCAACATTCAGGCAAAAATACGCTTCCTCAATCAAATATTGAATACAAATGATAACGATTCTTAATTATAATTTGATCGATCCAGCATACTCGCCATGACGATCGGCGCCATCCTGACGTATCGAGTTTTGGCAATGTCCGAGCGCCAGGATTTCGACTATTTTCCATATCAAAGGACCTCATGCAATACCGCCTTACCCCTATCGCCGCAGCATTGGCTGTCGCATTCATCGTTCCGATGACCTACTCCAGCCAGACGCGCGCGCAAGCGACTTCAGCCGATACCACGCAAACGGCAGCGAAAACCGACCAGGCGCTACCGTCAGTGACCGTCAACGCGTCGGCCGATGCGTCCGCGGAAGGTTTGCCGCCCGCCTACACAGGTGGTCAGGTGGCGCGTGGTGGCCGGGTGGGACTCCTGGGCAACAAGGATTTCCTGGAAACACCTTTCAACAGCATCGCCTATACCGAACAACTGATCAAAGACCAGCAAGCCAAGGGCGTCGGCGACGTCCTGCTGAACGACCCGACCATCCGCGTCACGCGCGGCTACGGCAATTATCAGGAGTCGTACATGATCCGGGGTTTCATCACCAACTCGGACGATCTGGCCTATAACGGCTTGTACGGTCTGCTGCCGCGCCAATACGTGGCGGCGGAAATGCTGGAGCGCGTGGAAGTGTTCCGCGGCGCCAGCGCCTTCCTTAACGGCGCCACGCCTGGCGGCAACGCCATCGGCGGCACGATCAACCTGCTGCCCAAGCGCGCGTCGTCCGAGCCGACCACGCAATTCACCGCAGGCATCGAATCGGGCGGCCAGACCTATGTCGCCGCCGACATCGGCCGCCGTTTCGGCCCGGACGACCGCCTGGGCGTACGCCTCAATGTCGTACGCCGCGCCGGCGGCACTGCCATCGACAATGAAAACCGCGAACTGAACATGGCGACCATCGGCGTCGATTATCGCGGCAACGGCTTCCGCCTGTCGGCCGACCTCGGCCTGCAGGAATACAATCTGACCTCGACCCGCCCCAGCGTACGCATCGCTACCGCCCCGGCCGGCTATGTGCCCTCGGCGCCGAGCGCTTCCTCCAACTATGGCCAGAAGTGGTTCTACTCCAACGAACGCGATCTGTTCGGCACCGTGCGCGGCGAATGGGACCTGGCGCCGGATGTCACGTCGTGGTTCGCGCTGGGCATGCGCCAGGGCACGGAGAACAACAGCCTGGCCACGCCGAATGTGAACAGCACCACCGGCAACTTCACCTCCAACCGCTTCGACAACTCGCGCGAAGACTATGTCTGGACCGGCGAAGTCGGCATCCGCGGCAAGTTCGCCACCGGCGGCGTGAAACACGCGGTCAGCGCATCCGCCTCCAGCTACTGGCAGGATTCGCGCAATGCCTATGCGATGGCGCTGGGCACGGCAACCACCGGCAACCTGTATTCGCCAAGCGCCTCGGCGCAACCGGCCCTGAGCTTCTTCGGCGGCAGCCTTGCCAGCCCGCAGACCACGACCAAGACGCAACTGTCGAGCATCGCATTGGCCGATACGCTGTCGGTTCTGGATGAGCGCCTGCAACTGACCCTGGGCGGACGTTATCAGCGCCTCAAGACGATCGGCTACGACTACAACACGCATCTGCAAAACAGTTACTACAACAACGGTACGGTCACCCCGGTCGCCGGCATCGTCTACAAATTGACCAAGGAAGTATCGCTGTACGGCAACTACATTGAAGGCCTGCAACCGGGCACCAAGGTAACGGATACCACCGCCACCAACTTCGGCGCCATGCTGGCGCCGTACAAGTCGAAGCAAAAAGAAGTAGGCGTCAAATATGACGCGGGCAAGATCGGCCTGACGGTGGCCCTGTTCAGCATCGAGAAGCCGAACGTCATCACGGTCGGCCCTGCCGCCACCCCAACCTACACCACCAGCGGCAAGCAGGAAAACCAGGGCGTGGAAATCGGCGTCTTCGGCGATCCGCTGCGCGGCTTGCATTTGCTGGCCGGCCTGACCTTGCTGGACGCCAAGCAAAAACGCACCCAGGACGGCACCTATGACGGCAAGGATGCCATCGGTACGGCAAAGACCATGGCCAACGTCGGCGCAGACTGGGATATCCCCGGCGTACAAGGTCTGGCGGTCAGCGGCCGCGTGATCTATACGTCCAGGCAATATGTCGATTCGGCCAACACCCAGAGGATTCCTTCATGGACCCGCATGGATGTGGGCGCGCGCTACATGACCGACATCGGCGGCAAGGCCGTGACACTGCGCGGCGGCATCCAGAACCTGGCCAACCGCAGCTACTGGGAATCGGCAGGCGGATCCTCGGCCCTGGGTTATCTGGTGCAAGGCGCGCCACGCACCTTCATCACCTCGGCGTCGATCGATTTCTGATTGCCGGTGCCATCAACGAAAAGGGAAGCCTCGGCTTCTCTTTTTTTCTGGACCGTCGAAACGCTGCCTGAGCATCGGCAGCGCTGTGCCGCATCACGCGACGCGCTTGCCCAGGATTACCAGATCCCGCTCGATCCCATCCAGCGTCGCCACGCGCGGCATGTCGGCCCAGCGTTCGAACGAAAACGCTTCAAACAGCTTCAGGCTGGGCTGATTGTGACCGAACACGAATCCCAGCAGCGTATGCACCTTGATCGACGGCGCAAAGGCAATCGCCTGTTCGAGAAAGTAACGCCCCAGCCCCTGGCCGCGCGCCTTTTCGTGAATGTAGACCGACAGCTCGGCCGTGCCGGAATATGCCGGACGGCCATAGAAATTGGAATACGACAGCCAGCCGATGATTTCGCCGTCGCGCTCGGCAACCCACAGCGGACGCTTGTCGGGCGTATGTTCATCGAACCAGGCCTGGCGCGATTCCACGGAAACCGGTTCGGTATCGGCGGTCACTTCGCGCGAGGCGACGGTACTGTTATAGATGGCGACGATGGCATTCAGGTCTTCCTGGCGCGCCAGGCGATGGGTGTAGGTAAAGCGCATATTGAAAACGTAGTGAATGAATCAGCTTATCAAGCTGTCGGTACGCGCCCTGGATTGCCGCCTCAGGCAAACAAGGTCGAATACTCGATCAGCATTTCTTCAATGAACAGCCGTGCCGACAAGGGATGGTCGGCAATCGCGCGGCGATCGTTGGCGGCCTTCAGCGCAGAAGCGATCGTCGCTGTGTCGACGCGACCGCTGAGCACGCCAAGCTCCTTGCCGTAGCGCGGATAGTAGCGAATCGAGCCACCGGATTTCAGCGAGAACAGATCGTAGAGCCAGCGCTGTTGCCAGCCCACCAGATCGGCCACCGGAATTTTCTGCAGCCGCTCGGCGGTCTTCAGCGCCACGTCGATGCCGGGGTGACTCAGCGAGCGCAGGAATTCGTCCATGGTCTCGCGGCTATCGCCTTGCGATGCGTTGAACGCCGCCAGCGGCGCGCCGCCCTGCTCCGACAGCCAGACATCGGCGTCTTTGACGTTCTGCTGCTTAAGCCATGCCAGACCTTCGTCATGCGACGGCAACGCCAATGCGAATTTACGGCAACGCGACAGGATGGTCGGCAACAGGCGGTCGAGACGATTCGACACCAGCAGGAACATGGTGCTCGGCGGCGGCTCTTCCAGCGTTTTCAGCAAGGAATTGGCGGCGGCGGTATTGAGCGCTTCGGCCGGATACAGCACCACCACGCGCATGCCCGAACGGTGCGTCGACACGTTCATGAAGTCGGACAAGGCGCGGATCTGGTCGATCTTGATTTCCTTTGAAGGCGTCTTGCCGGCCTTCGCCGTCTTTTTCTCTTCGCCTTCGCCGTCATCGGCGGCATCGTCGCCGTCGAGAACTTCGGGACGCACGCGGCGGTAATCGGGATGGTTGTATTGCGAGAACCAACCGCAGGAAGCACAGGCACCGCAGGCATGGCCGTCGGCCTGGATGTTCTCGCACAACAAAGATTGCGCAAACGACTCGACGAAGTCGGTCTTGCCTATGCCTTCCGGACCATAGAACAAAATGGCGTGCGGCAAACGGGCCCGCAACTGCTGGAGTTGCAGCCAACTGTCTTCCAGCCAGGGAAAAACGGTATTGCTCATGCGTGATCAATCATGGATAAAGCGTTGATCGGAAAAATATCGGCATCTCAGACATCCGCCAGCAATTGCGCGATTTCCTGCTGAATGTCGGCGATGGGACGGGTCGAGTCGATCACCCGGAAACGCTGCGGAAACTGCTTTGCCCGGCGCAGGTACTCGGCGCGCGTGGCGGCGAAGAAGTCGGCTTTTTCCTGCTCGAACTTATCCAGCGTGCGCTCGGCATCCAGGCGCGCACGCGCCACTTCCAGCGGCACGTCGAACAACAGCGTCAGATCCGGCTGCAGATGCGGATGCACCCATTGCTCCAGGGCGTCGAGCTTGTCCAGCGACAGATGGCGGCCGCCGCCCTGATAGGCGAACGTCGCATCGGTAAAACGGTCGGAGATGACCCAATCGCCGCGCGCCAGCGCCGGTTCGATGACTTGCGCCAGATGTTCGCGGCGTCCGGCAAACATCAGCAAGGCTTCAGTTTCCAGATGCATCTTTTGATGCAGCACCATAGCGCGCAGGCTCTCGCCCAGTTCGGTGCCGCCCGGTTCGCGCGTGGCGACGACCGTCAATCCGCGCGCGCGCAGCAGGTCGGCGACGAAAGCGATGTGGGTCGACTTGCCGGCGCCGTCGATGCCTTCAAAGGTGATGAATTTGCCCGATGCCATGTGCTCAGTTTTCGTCAAATAGAAATTGGTTCAGAGAGATATCAAAGCGAAATCAAAGCGAAGCGGATTAACGCTGGTACTTGTTGACCGCCTGATTATGCTCACTCAGGTTGCTGGAAAAATGACTGGTGCCGTCGCCGCGCGCAACAAAGTACAGCGCGTCGGTCTTGTCCGGATTCATCGCGGCGGCCAGCGATGCCGCTCCCGGCAAGGCGATCGGCGTCGGCGGCATGCCCTTGCGGGTGTAGGTATTGTACGGCGTGTCGGTCAACAGGTCGCTTTTGCGGATCACGCCCTGATAGCGATCGCCCATGCCGTAGATGACGGTAGGATCGGTTTGCAGCAGCATGCCGGTTTTCAGGCGATTGACGAATACGCCGGCGACCATGCCGCGCTCGGACTTCTGCCCGGTTTCCTTTTCGACAATGGATGCCATGATCAGGGCGTCGTACGGTGTTTTATACGGCAGCGACAGATCGCGTTTGCTCCAGGCTTCGGCCAGGCGCTTGTTCATCAGCGCAAATGCCTGGCGATAGATCTGCATGTCGCTGGCGCCTTTGGCGAACAGATACGTGTCCGGGAAGAACAAGCCCTCCGGCGCGGCAAATTCGGTGGTCAGCCTGGCCAGCAGCTCGCTGTTGGAAAGCGCAGCCGTATCGTGCTTGAGTCCCTTGTGTTCGGCGATGGCCTGGCGCATCTGCTTGAAACTCCAGCCTTCGATGATCGTCAGCGACTCCTGTGCGAATTCGCCGCGCACCAGTTGTTCCAGCAAGCGCAGCGGCGTGGCGCCCGGCTTCAACTCATAGCTGCCGGCCTTGATGCGGTTGCCCTTGCCGCTGCCGCGCGCCAGCAAGGCGAACAGGATAGGGTTGACGGGAGCGCCGGCATCCGCGATCTGCCGGGCGGCGCCGTTGATACCGGCACCGGGCGTGATGGTGAATTCGACCGGCTTCTGCCCCTCTTCGATGATCGGCTGGCTCAGCCAGTAGGCGGCCCCGCATGCAAGGGCGACACAGAGCAACAGGAGAGTGTTAACTATTTTTTTCATTGTTGAGGCAAAATCCGGCGCAATCCGACGCGTTTTTGCAGCGCCACTATAATCGAGGCATCAATGATAATCGCTGTATAGCCCAGTAACCTAATTTATGACCGAATCGACTCAAGCATCCGCGCCCTGGCAAGCATTTCTCACGCAGCAAGGCGCCCACATCGAGGCCGCAAACGGCGCCGAGGTACGGTATTTCGGCCAGGCGGCAACGGCGGAGTTGCCTGACAACTTTGTTGCCCCGCTGACCGATCTCGGCCTGATTTCCCTGAGCGGCGACGACGCCGCCAGCTTCCTGCACAA
Source organism: Herbaspirillum sp. CF444 (assembly GCF_000282135.1). Classification (GTDB taxonomy): domain Bacteria; phylum Pseudomonadota; class Gammaproteobacteria; order Burkholderiales; family Burkholderiaceae_D; genus Herbaspirillum. The sequence goes on along the minus strand of NZ_AKJW01000023.1, from coordinate 30,317 downwards.
CCAGATTACCAACGACGTCGAAAAACTCGACCTCGCCACCGCCCGCCTGGCCGGCTATTGCACGCCGAAAGGTCGTCTGCTGGCGACCTTCCTGATGTGGAAGGATGCCGGTCAAATCGTATTGCAGCTGCCGCGCGCCATCCAGCCGGCGATCCAGAAGCGCTTGCAGATGTTCGTGATGCGCTCCAAGGCCAAGCTGGCCGATGTCAGCGAACAATACGTCGCGCTCGGCCTGGCCGGCAATGCCGCCGCAGCAGCCCTGCAGCAATGGTTTCCGCAATTGCCGGCACAAGCCTATGCCAAGATCGACAACGAAAACGGCACGCTGGTGCGTGTCGCGGACAGCCGTCAGGCGCCGCGATATCAATGGATCACCTCGGTTGAGCAAGCGATTGCCGCCTGGCCCGTGCTGACGCAAGCACTGAGCGCAGTCGGCACCCATGCCTGGCGCCTGACCGACATTTATGCCGGCGTACCGGTCATTACCCAAGCGACGCAAGAGCAATTCGTGCCGCAAATGATCAATTTCGAGCTGATCGGCGGCGTCAACTTCAAAAAAGGCTGCTACCCCGGCCAGGAAATCGTCGCGCGCAGCCAGTACCTGGGCAAACTGAAGCGCCGCAGCGTGCTGGCGCTGGTTGATACGGCCGATGCGCGTGCCGGCGCAGAAGTATTTTCCAGCGAAGATCCGGGCCAGCCATGCGGCATGGTCGTGAATGCAGAACCGGCAGGCGCGGGCAAATCCGCCTGCCTGGTGGAAATCAAACTGGCGGCGAGCGACAACGGCACCATCCATCTCGGCGCCGCCGATGGCCCCGTGCTGCACTTGCAGCCCCTGCCCTACGAATTGGCGGAACCGCAATAAGCGATCGGGATTGTCGATGGATCTCTACATCTATTACCGCGTGCTTCTGAGCGATAGCGACCAGTTGCAAAAGCAGGCCGGCGCCATGCAGGCACAGTTGTCGCAGCAATACAAGATCGCCACCGAACTGAAGCGCCGCCCGCAAGACCAGGATGGCAAGCACACCTGGATGGAGGTTTATCTGGATGTGCCCGATGGCTTTGAGTCGGTGCTGAAACAAAGTATCGCCGCCAATCAGCTGGACAAGCTGATCGACGGCCCGCGTCACACCGAACACTTCCTGGACTTTTCACCATGTGTCTGATCATTTTTGCGTGGAAAGTCATTCCCGGCATGCCGCTGATCGCCGCCGCCAACCGCGACGAGTTTTACCAACGACCCGCCAGTGCCGCGGGCTGGTGGGAAGATCGCCCGGACGTCTATGCCGGCCGCGACCTGCAAGCCGGCGGCACCTGGCTCGGCGTCACCCGCGACGGCCGTTTTGCCGCGCTGACCAATGTGCGTGCGCCCTCGGAAAAACGTCCCGATGCGCCAACGCGCGGCAAACTGGTTTCCGACTATCTGTCCGGCACATTCACGCCGGAACAATACGTCGAACATATCCGCCCGGGCGCGGCGGAATATAACGGCTTCAACCTCATCGTCGGCGATCGAGAAACTTTGCTGTGGTATTCCAACAAGGGCGACGACGATCCGCGCAACGGCAAACCGCTCGGCTATGGCGTGTATGGCTTGTCCAATGCCCTGCTCGACACGCCCTGGCCCAAGGTGACGCGCGCCAAGGCGCAATTCGCCAGCCTGCTTTGCCAGGGGGCCCCGGAAGAAACCTTCTTCGAACTGCTCAGCGACAGCACGCGCGCCAACGATTGCCGCCTGCCGAGCACCGGCGTAAGCCTGGAATGGGAACGCATCCTGTCGTCGATCTTCATCTGCTCGCCCGATTACGGCACGCGGTCCTCGACGGTGGTGCGGGTGCCCATCATCGGCGAGCCGGTCTTGAGCGAACACGTGGTCGACCCGATCAGTTCATGCCAGGCGGCACCGGCCACGGAGCCGCAAAAAAAGACTTCTCCATGCAAGCTCAAGATCAAACCGGATGCCGAAAGCCCGAGCTGATTGCCGCTACATGACCCACACGACAAGATATAAGTAAAACGGATAACTGATATTTGGGAAATAAAGTAGTCGGAATTTGTGCGGAGCATTAAAGTTACACCTGTCTCCTCCAATTTCCTCCTTAAAGAATTGGATTTAAGCCCGCACCGCAAGGTTGCGGGCTTTTTTTTGCCTTTTTCAGCCAGCCCCGCCGATTTTCTTTCTCCGAAATTCCCCCGCAAGCCATGCTGCACCGCAGAATGACTATTCTGCGCAATGGGAACACAATACCTCCAAATAAATCCAGTCCTTAAGAGGCTGCGAGGAGACCAAGACCCGTAACGCTCCCCCTTCGTTATGGGTCTTTTCTTTTGTGCGCCCGTTTCACACTTGCTTCGGCAAATAAAAACGAAAAACGGCGGCAGGACAATCAAGTCCCGCCGCCGTTTTTTTACGCCATCCGGCAAGCCGGATGGCGCCGCTATCGATCATCACTGATGCATCTTGGCTTCCGTACGATCCAGCACGACTTCCGGAGAATTCGCTTCTTCCGATGTCTCGTTGTTCAGTTGAGCATGCAGACGCTTCTCGTCCAGTTCATTGCTCCACTTCGCCACGATGATGGTTGCCACGCCGTTGCCGATGGTGTTGGTCAGGGCGCGTGCTTCGGACATGAAGCGGTCGATACCGAGGATCAGCGCCAAGCCGGCCACAGGCACGTGGCCCACCGCCGACAAGGTTGCCGCCAGCACGATGAAGCCGCTGCCGGTGATGCCTGCTGCGCCCTTCGACGTCAGCAGCAAGACTGCCAGCAAGGTCAGTTCCTGCGTCAGGCTCATCGGCGTATTGGTCGCTTGTGCGATGAACACGGCCGCCATGGTCAGGTAGATCGCGGTGCCGTCCAGGTTGAACGAATAACCGGTAGGAATCACCAGGCCGACGACGGTTTTCTTCGCGCCCAGGTTTTCCATCTTGGCCAGCATGCGCGGCAGCACCGATTCCGACGACGAGGTGCCCAGCACGATCAGCAGCTCTTCCTTGATGTACTTGACGAACTTCCACACGCTGAAGCCATGCAGACGGGTGATGATGCCCAACACGACAAAAATGAAGATCAGGCAGGTCAGGTAGAACGTGCCCATCAGCTTGCCCAGCGACAGCAGCGAACCGACGCCGTATTTGCCGATGGTGAAGGCCATCGCGCCGAACGCGCCGACAGGAGCAGCCTTCATGATGGTGCCGACAACGGCGAACAGGACGTGGGAGATCTTTTCGATGAAATCAAAAATCATCGTGCCGCGACCGCCGAAGCGATGCAGCGCAAAACCGAACAGCACCGAGATCAACAGCACCTGCAGCACATCGCCCTTGGCAAACGCATCCACCATGCTCACCGGGATGATGTTCATCACGAAATCGATCGTGCTGGTCATCTTGCCGGGACCGGTGTAAGCCGTGATGCTCTTGGTATCGATGGTGTTCGGATCGATGTTCATGCCGGCGCCGGGCTGCAGCACGTTGACCAGCACCAGGCCGACGATCAGCGCCAGCGTGCTGACAACTTCAAAGTACAACAGCGCCAGGCCGCCGGTCTTGCCGACCTTCTTCATGTCTTCCATGCCGGCGATACCCAGCACGACAGTACAGAAGATCACCGGAGCGATGATCATTTTGATCAGTTTGATGAAGCCGTCGCCGAGCGGCTTCATCGCCTCGCCGGATGACGGATAGAAATGTCCCAGCAGGACGCCGATGACAATTGCCACCAACACCTGAAAGTAGAGGGATTTATAAAGTGGCGTCTTGCCCATGCGGTTCTCCGTTATTCTAGGATCTTAGGAAACTTGTCGTGCAGTCGACATTGCCAAGCGTAAAGCCGCAACTGTCACTGCGGGCGCAAGTATGCATTAGCAGCATACCCCTAGATATTGTGGGAAACCACAACAAAACGACGAAACATAGCCAGCAGGCAACGAAAAAATTTCCAGACAGCGACAGTGATCGCTGCCATGAGCAACTGTCTGAAAATGTTGCAGAGCAAAAAAAATCAGTCCAACGCCGCCCGCATGTGGATATGCGGAATGCCCGCCTCCATGAACTCTTCGCCCTCTTGCGTAAAACCATGGCTGCCGTAGAAAGACGCTGCATGAGTTTGTGCATTCAGCGCCACCTCATGATCTCCGCGTTGACGCGCCGCGGCCATCAGCGCCTGCAGCACGGCGCCGCCGATGCCCTGGCCGCGCCCCGTCTTGCGCACCGCCATGCGACCGATATGGCCGTCGGGCAGCAAACGACCGGTGGCGACCGGCGTACCGCCTTCGTCGTAAGCGACGGCATGCACGCAGAGGGCGTCCATCTCGTCCATTTCCAGTTCCGCCGGCACGTTCTGCTCGGCGACAAAAACTTCATTGCGGATCAATGCGGCGTCTTCGCGCAGATCGTTCCACGCAGCGATCTTGATGTTGTGTTTCATGTGAGGTCCTGTTGCGATGCGGCCTGGGCAGCCGGCGTTTCACTTGTTTCGTGCGCGAGTTTCTTCGCGATGTCGACGCGCTTGATCGCCTTGAATGTGGCCATGGACTTGGCGACCAGCTTGTCGCCGTTCCACAGTTCGGCTTCGCAAAAGCACATGGTGGTGGAGCGGTGATAGACCTTGCCGCGCGCCACGATGGTCTCGCCGGCCTTTCCTGCCGGCTGCAAAAAGCTGGTGCTCATGTCGACCGTCGCGGACGACTTGGCGTCCGGGATGGCGGTACGCGCGGCCAATCCCATCGCCACATCCATCAGCGTCATGGAAATGCCGCCTTGCGCAACGTGCCAGCTGTTCATGAATTCCGGCAACAGCTTGAGCGCCATGACGGCCTTGCCGTCGCCGTATTCAACTACTTCGACGCCCAGGCTCTCGAGGTAGGGATTGCCGTTGGTGAAGACTTCAGAGAGTGAATAAGTCATGTCGGCGCGAACTCAGACCTCGTAGTCCATGCACTGACGTGCTTCGCGGATCGCACCGATGAAAGGTTTGATGGCGATATGCTCCGGGTGATCCTGGTAGGCATCCAGCGCCTCCCGGGATGCGAATTCCGAATACAGCACCACGTCGTAAGTGCCTTCCAAGCCAGGCTGCGCCAGCGCGGCTTCAAATTTGAGGATGCCGGGCACCAGGCCGGCGCAGCCGTCGAGCAAGGCCTTCATCTTGCGCGCGTTGGTCGCCTTGTCGGCGCCTTCGGCCTGGTCTTTCAGCTTCCACATGACGATATGTTTGAGCACGGTAGTTCTCCTGACTGCAAATTGGTGAATGAATGGCAAAGCCGTAATGATAAGCGAAGGAGGCAACGGAAGCAGGCCATGCCGTCGCCTCGTTTTCGGCGAAGAAGCCGGCGCGTATTAAAATGACGCCCTTACGTCATCATTTTTTTGGATTAGCGTCACCGTGATCAATCAACCTGTCGTCATGCTCGACTTCGAAACCACCGGCCTGAGCCCCGCGCAAGGCGCCCGCATTACCGAAGTCGCCGCACTGCGCATCGTCGACGGCCGTATCGTCGAGCGTTTCGTCACGCTGATCAATTGCGGCGCTGAAGTCCCTTACGAAATCACCACGCTGACCGGCATCACGCAAGACATGGTCGATTCGGCGCCGTCGGTGGAACGCGTCCTGCCAGAGCTGCTGCGCTTCATCGGCAGCGATGCACTTGCAGCGCACAACGCCAGTTTCGACGCCAAGTTCCTGGCCGCGGAAGCCGAACGTCTGGAGTTGCAGGCAAGCTATTCCGAACTGGTCTGTTCGCTGCTGCTGTCGCGCCGCTTGTTGCCGGGACTGTCCAGCTACCGCCTGTCGAGCCTGGCCGCCGATCTGGGCATTCGCTTCAGCGGCCACGCCCACCGGGCCGAAGCCGATGCCGAAGTATCTGCCGAATTGCTGCTGCACCTGAGCGACCGTTTGCGCGGTCACTATAAATGTCCTCGCATCGATCCCGGTTTGCTGGCCGCGATCAATCGCCTGCCCGCCGCCAAAGTATCCGGCTTCCTGCAAGAACAGGCAGCCTGATTTTTGCTGCACTGCGTCTGTCGATACACCTGCCAATCCGCTCCTGCTGCGCTCCGATGCCTGTATTGCGCCTGTAAGCTTGTGTAAGTTTCAAGCAAGTATTGCGTAAGGTTCACGTCGCACACTCCATGCGTGCACAAATGGCGCCTGCGCAGTTTGAGTCGCCCGGGTCGCCCGTTTGTACATCCACTACATCAATAATCTAGGAGACAAGCATGGCGACAGCTTCCACTGCGCACACCATTACGCCCGAAGAGCGCAAAGTTATTTTTGCCTCTTCGCTGGGCACTGTGTTTGAATGGTACGACTTCTATCTGTACGGCTCGCTGGCAGCGATCATCGCCAAGCAATTTTTTGCCGGCACGGATCCCAACACCGCCTTCATTTTCGCCTTGCTGGCATTCGCCGCCGGCTTCATCGTGCGTCCTTTCGGCGCGCTGGTGTTCGGCCGCCTGGGCGACATGATCGGTCGCAAATACACCTTCCTGATGACCATCCTGATCATGGGTGCATCGACCTTCATCGTCGGCATTCTGCCGAATTACAACTCCATCGGCATTGCCGCTCCGATCATCCTGATCTCCCTGCGCATTCTGCAAGGCCTGGCATTAGGCGGCGAGTACGGCGGTGCAGCGACCTACGTCGCCGAACATGCGCCGGATCACAAACGCGGCGCGTTCACCGCATGGATTCAAACAACCGCGACGCTGGGCCTGTTCCTGTCGCTACTGGTGATCCTGGGCGTGCGTACCGCCGTCGGCGAAGCTGCATTCGCCGATTGGGGATGGCGCATTCCTTTCCTGGTGTCGATCATCCTGCTGGGCGTTTCCGTCTGGATCCGCCTGTCGATGAATGAATCGCCCGCCTTCCTGAAGATGAAATCCGACGGCAAGCTCTCCAAGGCGCCGCTGACCGAAGCGTTCGGCCAATGGAAAAACCTGAAGCTGGTCATCCTTGCCCTGGTCGGCCTGACGGCAGGTCAAGCGGTGGTCTGGTACACCGGTCAGTTCTATGCGCTGTTCTTCCTGACGCAATCGCTGAAGGTCGACGGTGCCTTGGCCAACATCCTGATCGCGCTGGCGCTGCTGCTGGCGACACCGTTCTTCATCGTGTTCGGTTCGCTGTCCGACAAGATCGGCCGCAAGCCCATCATCCTGGGCGGTTGCCTGATTGCCGCGGTGACTTACTTCCCGATCTTCCAGGGCCTGACCCACTACGCCAATCCTGCGCTGGAAGCCGCATTGCAAAAAGCGCCGGTGATCGTCACTGCCGATCCGGCAACTTGCCAATTCCAGTTCAACCCGACCGGCACCAAGAAGTTCACTTCGTCTTGCGATATCGCCAAGGCCAAGCTGTCCGCCGCTTCGGTCAACTATGAAAACGTGGCCGGCGCGCCTGGCTCCGTCGCCACCGTCAAGATCGGCGACAAGATCATCACCTCGTATGACGCCGCCGGCCTGTCAAAAGAAGATGCTGCAGCAAAAGACAAGGCCTTCTCCAAGGAACTGGCTGACGACATCAAACTGGCCGGCTATCCCACCAAGGCCGATCCTGAACAGATGAACAAGCCGATGGTCTTGCTGCTGCTGTTCATCCTGGTGATCTACGTGACCATGGTCTACGGTCCGATTGCTGCCGCGCTGGTGGAAATGTTCCCGACCCGCATCCGCTACACCTCGATGTCCATGCCTTACCACATCGGCAACGGCTGGTTCGGCGGCCTGCTGCCGACCACCTCGTTCGCGCTGGTGGCGTTCAAGGGCGATATCTACTACGGCCTGTGGTACCCGATCATCATTGCAATGATCACCTTCGTCATTGGTTTGCTCTTCGTCAAGGAAACCAAGGACAACGACATCTACGCCGAAGACTAAAAGCATCACGAGGGGGAAGCCAGACGGCTCCCTCGCCTGGACAAAGCAAGCATGTACAAGTGAGAGAGAACGTCGAGCCGGTCAGGGTGCAAACTCTGACCGGCTTTTTTCTTGTATCAGCTCCAGCAGCCCCTGTGCGGCAATCGACAAGCTGCGCTCCTTCGCCTTGACGATCAGCAGCGGCCGCACCAGGTCCGGCGCATTCAACGGAATCGCCACCAGGTTGGGATGACGGAACTGGAACAGCGTCAGCTCCGGCACAAGGCTCACGCCCAGCCCGCTTTCAATCAGACCGGCAACGGTCGCCAGATGCTCCACTTCCAATCCCGTATTGACCACGCCGACCGGTTGCAGCAGCGCATCGAGATGCTGGCGCACGCTGGTCGAACGCGCCAGGTGGATCAGTTCGCAACCGGCCAGTTGCGGAACCTGGATGACGCGTTTTTTCGCCAGCTTGTGATCGCGCCGACAGACGAGGTAAAACGGATCCTCGCAGAGCGGCTGCGTATCGAATTCCATCAGGTTCGGCCCGGGCGCAGTCAATGCGATGTCGGCCTTGCCCTGGCGCAGATAATTCAGGCAATGGTCCGACAACGCATCGAACAGCTCCACCGTCACGCCCGGATGCTGCGTTCGGTAAGCGGCAATCACCGGCGGCAGCCAGCCCGCCGCCAGCGACGGCAAAGCCGCGATGGACACCTTGCCCTTGCGACGCGCAACGTAATCGCTCATGTTGGAAAACGCGGCCTCGATATCGCTCATCAACTGCCGCGCCACTTCCACGAACAGCTCCCCTTCCGGCGTCAACGTCACGTTGCGGGTATCGCGTTCGAACAGCCTGGCGCCGGCGCTCGCTTCCAGCTTCTGAATCATCACGCTGAAGGCCGACTGCGACACGTGACAGCGCTCGGCCGCATGGCCGAAATGGCGGCAATCATTGAGCGCCAGAAATCCTTGCAACAACTTGGTCGAGATATTGGCTTGCATGGCAATTCATTCATAAAACCGATTAATCAATCGTAAAAATACACTTTACAACAAAATCACAGGCTGCCTACACTCGCCTTGCAATTACATAGCGTCTGGATCAGACCTATAGACCCATCCAGACGGATCGACAAGAATCCTCGGAAACCGCCAACCGGTATTCCGCCAAACAAAAACACCGGAGACACGCATGCTCGCCCTGCTCGGCTTTATCACGATCGTTTTGCTATTCACGGCCATTCTGACCAAGAAGATGTCGCCGCTGGTCGCCCTCATTGCGATTCCCATCGCTGCCGCATTGATCGGCGGCTTCGGCATGCAGACATCCAAATTCATCGTCTCCGGGGTGACGTCCATCGCACCGGTGGCGGGCATGTTCGTGTTCGCGATCCTGTTCTTCGGCATCGTCACCGACGCCGGCATGCTGGATCCGATCATCAGCCGCATCCTGCGCACCGTCGGCAGCCGTCCCAGCCGCATCGTGCCGGGCACCGCGCTGCTGGCGCTGCTGATCCACCTGGACGGCTCCGGCGCCGTGACCTTCCTGATCACCATCCCCGCGATGCTGCCGCTGTACAACCGCCTCGGCATCGACAAGCGCATCCTTGCCTGCGTGGCCTCGCTGGCGGCCGGCGTCAACTTCCTGCCGTGGACCGGGCCGATGATTCGCGCTTCGGCTGCGCTGCACATTCCCGTCAGCGACATCTTTACGCCGCTGATTCCGGTGCAGCTGGTCGGCCTGACATTCGTCTTCATCACGTCGTATGTGCTCGGCCTGAGGGAAGAAAAACGTCTCGGCCTGAGCGCCGGCGCCGCGGCCGGTTTCGTGCAGGAACACACGCTGACCGAAGACGAACAGAAAATCCGTCGCCCGCGCAATTTCTGGATCAACATCATCCTGACCGTATTCGTGCTGGGCGTGATGATCAGCGGCAAAGTCGATCCCGTCGTCATGTTCATGATCGGCGTGGTGCTGGCGCTGATGATCAACTATCCCGACGTCAACATGCAGCGCGCACGCATCGATGCACATGCCAAGGCGGCGCTGCTGATGGCGAGCATTCTGTTCGCGGCAGGCGTGTTCACCGGCATCATGACCAAGTCCGGCATGCTGAGCGCGATGGCGAAGATGGCGGTCGGTTTCGTGCCGCCGGAAATGGCGTCGCATATCCCGGTCGTGCTCGGCCTGCTGTCGATGCCGCTGAGCCTGCTGTTCGATCCCGATTCGTTCTACTTCGGCGTGCTGCCGGTGATTGCGGAAGTCAGCCACATGCTCGGCGTGCCGTCGATCCAGGTGGCGCAGGCGGCGCTGCTGGGCCAGATGACCACCGGTTTCCCGGTCAGCCCGCTGACGCCGGCGACCTTCCTGGTGTGCGGCCTTGCCGGTATCGAACTGGCCGATCATCAGAAGTACACGATCCCTTTCCTGTTCGGCGCCTCGGTGGTCATGACGATTGCCTGCGTGCTGCTCGGGCTGTTTCCCTTGCTGTAAAGAGCTGCCATGAAACATATCCGCATCGGCGCCGGCGCAGGCTATTCCGGCGACCGCATTGAACCCGCCGTCGAACTCGCCGAAAAAGGCGATCTTGATTACCTGATCTTCGAATGCCTGGCCGAGCGCACCATCGCCATCGGTCAGCAGGCGCGCCGCGCCGATCCGCAAAAAGGCTACGACCCGCTGCTGGCCGAGCGCATGCATGCGGTGCTGAAGTTGTGCGCCGACAAGGGCATCAAGATCGTCACCAACATGGGCGCCGCCAATCCGCTGGCCGGCGCTGCAAAAATCAGGGAGATCGCGCTGGAACTCGGCCTGCCGCAGCTGAAGATTGCCGCCATCAGCGGCGACGACGTGCTCAACATCTTGCACAACGGCGACTACCGCATCGAAGACAACGGCCTGCCGGTGAAATCGCTCGGCGACAAGCTGGTATCGGCCAACGCCTATCTCGGCGCGCAGCCGATTGTCGATGCGCTCAACGCCGGCGCCGATATCGTCATCACCGGCCGCGTCGCCGACCCCGCACTGGTGCTCGGCCCGCTCATTCATGAATTCGGCTGGGCGGCGGATGACTGGAAACTGCTGGGCCAAGGCACGCTGATCGGCCATCTGCTTGAATGCGCGGGACAGATCACCGGCGGCTATTTCGCCGATCCGGGGGTGAAAGACGTCAAGGGCCTGGCGCGTCTCGGCTTCCCCATCGGTGAAGTCGCAGCAGACGGCAGCGCCGTCATCACCAAGGTTGAAGGCTCGGGCGGGCAAGTCACCGCCGCGACCTGCAAAGAACAATTACTGTACGAAATCCATGATCCGCGCAGTTACTTCACGCCCGATGTGGTGGCTGATTTCTCGCAAGTCGTCATCACCGAAATCGGCCCCGATCGCGTCGCCGTCAGCGGCGGCAGCGGACGCGCCCGGCCCGATACGCTCAAGACCACGCTCGGTTACGTCGACAGCTATATCGGCGAAGGCCAGATTTCCTACGCCGGCCCCGGCGCGCAGGCGCGCGGACAACTGGCGCTCGACATCGTCAGGGAACGCCTCGCCATCATGGGTGTGCAAAGCGAAGAAATGCGCTACGACCTGATCGGCGTCAATGCCATCCACGGCGTGCAGCTGTCCGCCGCGGCGAACGAGCCGCATGAAGTGCGCGCGCGCGTGGCAGGCCGCACGGCCAGCATGCGCGAGGCCGTGCGCATTGGCAATGAAGTCGAAACGCTCTATACCTGCGGTCCCGCCGGCGGCGGCGGCGCCACCAAATCGGCGAAGGAAATCATCGCCGTGCTGTCGGCGCTGGTGCCGCGCGATCTGATCAACCCTGTCATCCATTTCGAGGAGAGCTGACATGCTGCTGCGTGACATCGCGCATTCGCGCGCGGGCGACAAGGGCGACATCTCCAATATCTCCGTCATTGCCTACGACATCAACGACTATTCCATGCTGGAAAAGCATTTGACGGCAGAGCGCGTGAAGGCGCATTTCGCGGGCGTTGTGCACGGAGAAGTCGTACGTTACGCGCTGCCGCATCTGGGCGCGCTCAACTTTGTCATGAAGCAGGCACTGGGCGGCGGCGTCACCCGTTCGCTGGCGCTCGATGCACATGGCAAGAGTCTCAGCGGCGCCATGCTGGCCATGCAATTGCCCGACCGCTAGCGAGTCATGCCGGAAGCGTATCGGTGCAGCCTTTCGCCATTTCTTCGCACTTATCCGCCTTTCTTCAAGTATTGTCTCAAGAGCTTTCCCGATTGCTGACGGCAGCGCAATTTTGCGCTGTCCAAAACAGTCAAGATTTGGTATCGTCGCGCGATTCCTCGACTTTCCCATCCTTTCCTTTCTGCACTTACCTCCATGAAGACACCTGTCCGCCTAGGCACTCCGCTTTCTCCTTCCGCCACCAAAGTCATGCTGCTCGGCTCCGGCGAGCTCGGCAAAGAAGTGATCATTGCCCTGCAACGCCTGGGTGTGGAAGTCATCGCCGTGGACCGCTACGCCGACGCGCCGGGTCATCAGGTCGCACACCGCGCGCACGTCATCAACATGACCGACGGCGCAGCACTGGCGGCGCTGATTGAAAAGGAACAACCCGACCTGGTCGTGCCGGAAATCGAAGCCATCGCCACCGAAACCCTGGTCGAGCTGGAAAAAGCCGGCAAGGCGCGCGTCATCCCGACCGCCCGCGCCGCCTGGCTGACCATGAACCGCGAAGGCATCCGCCGCCTGGCCGGTGAAACGCTGGGCCTGGCGACTTCGCCTTACCGTTTCGCCGACAGCCTGGAAGAACTGCAAGCCGCCACCGAACAGATCGGCTTTCCCTGCGTGATCAAGCCGGTGATGTCGTCTTCCGGCAAGGGTCAGTCGAAGATCGACGGCGCCGCCGAAGTCGAAGCCGCCTGGAACTACGCCGCAGCCGGCGGCCGCGTCGACTCCGGTCGCGTGATCGTCGAAGGCTTCATCGACTTCGACTACGAAATCACCCTGCTGACCGTGCGCTCGCTCAACGAAAACGGCGACACCGTCACCAGCTTCTGCGAACCGATCGGTCACGTGCAGGTCAAGGGCGACTACGTCGAATCCTGGCAACCGCATGCCATGCACCCGGCCGCGCTGGAGAAGGCGCGCGACATCGCTCGCAAGGTCACCGAAAACCTCGGCGGCCTCGGCCTGTTCGGCGTGGAATTGTTCGTCAAGGGCGAAATGGTCTGGTTCTCCGAAGTCAGTCCGCGTCCGCACGACACCGGCATGGTCACCATGGTCAGCCAGATCCAGAGCGAATTCGAACTGCACGCCAAGGCCATCCTCGGCCTGCCGGTCAATGTCGCCCTGCGCACGCCTGGCGCATCCGCCGTAATCTACGGCCAGCATGACGCCAAGGCGATCGCCTTTGAAGGCGTGGCCGATGCGCTGCGCATCCCGGGTGCCGACATCCGTCTGTTCGGCAAACCGGAATCCTTCGAACGCCGCCGCATGGGCGTGGCGCTGGCCGCAGCCGACAACGTCAGCGACGCGCGCATCCGCGCCAAGCAGGCGGCCGCCAAGGTCAAGCCGGTCAAGACCAACTGATCCGCGCCATCAGCTTTGCTGCGCGCTCGCGCAGCAAAGCGCCCTCTCCGCCCATGCCGTTCAGTTAAGAGTGAAACATGCTTGCTTGTTACCCAAGCCTGTATCGCCGTCGTCCTGACGAAAGTCAGGATCCAGCGTCGTATCGGCGCTTGTCGCGACACTGGGTCCCAGCGTGCGCTGGGACGACGGAGAGCAATGGAAGACGCCAATAGGCTTAACTGAACGGCATTACCCCTCTCCGCTCTTCCTCCCCGACTTCCCGGCTGATACGGACTTGTGCGATTGCCGACCACCATTGGCGGCTATAATCGTGCATTCCTTTCAACATCTTCCTCAGCTCTCATGAAATTCGATGTCGCCATCATCGGCAGCGGACTTGCCGGTTTGTCGGTTGCCCTGCATCTTGCCGAAAAGAAAAACGTGGTCGTGGTCTCCAAGGGCGAACTGCTCGACGGCGCCAGCAACTGGGCGCAAGGGGGCATCGCTGCCGTGCTCGACTCGGGCGACAGCCATGAGCAGCATATCGACGACACGCTGATCGCCGGCGCCGGGCTGTGCGACGAAGGCGCCACCCGTTTCATCGTCGAGCACGGTCGCGAAGCGATCGAGTGGCTGATCGAACAAGGCGTCCCCTTCACCCGTGACGACAGCGCAGAACTGGGCTATCACCTGACCCGCGAAGGCGGTCACAGCCAGCGCCGCATCATCCATGCCGCCGACGCCACCGGCCATGCGGTGCAGGTCACGCTGGAGCAACGCGTGCGCGCGCATCCGAACATCACATTGCTGGAACATCATTGCGCCATCGACGTCATCACGACGAAGAAACTCGATCCTTCCGCCAAGGGCGCGCCGCGCTGCGTCGGCGTCTACGTGCAGGACATCAAACAAGGCAAGGTCGTCACCATCGCCGCCGACCACACGGTGCTGGCCACCGGCGGCGCGGGCAAGGTCTATCTCTACACATCCAATCCCGATTCCGCCACCGGCGACGGCATTGCGATGGCCTCGCGCGCGGGTTGCCGCGTCGCCAACATGGAGTTCATCCAGTTCCATCCGACCTGCCTGTATCACCCCTACGCCAAATCCTTCCTGATCAGCGAAGCCTTGCGCGGCGAAGGCGCCTTGCTGAAACTGCCGGCCGCCGCCGGTGCGGCCGCGGGTACACGCTTCATGCCGGAACATGACGACCGCGCCGAACTCGCGCCGCGCGACATCGTCGCCCGCAGCATCGACTTCGAAATGAAAAAACGCGGTCTTGATCACGTCGATCTCGACATCAGCCATCAGCCGCCGGAATTCATCGGGGAACATTTCCCGACCATCCAGGCGCGCTGCCTGGAGTTCGGCATCGACATCACCAGACAACCGATCCCGGTCGTCCCCGCCGCGCATTACACCTGCGGCGGCGTGGTGACCGACATGTCGGGCCGCACCGACCTGCCCGGCCTGTACGCCGTCGGCGAGACCGCCTGCACCGGCCTGCACGGCGCCAACCGCCTGGCCAGCAATTCGCTGCTGGAATGCCTGGTACTGGGCCGCGCCGCCGCGCAATACATCGAGCGGCAGCCTGCCGCACCGGAACTTGCCTTGCCGGCCTGGGACGAAAGCCGCGTCACCAACGCCGACGAAGAAGTCGTGATCTCGCACAACTGGGACGAGTTGCGCCGCTTCATGTGGAATTACGTCAGCATCGTGCGCACCGACAAGCGCCTGGAACGCGCACAGCACCGCATCCGCCTGTTGCGCGAAGAAATCGACGAATACTATGCCAACTTCCGCATCACGCGCGACCTGCTCGAACTGCGCAATCTGGTGGAGGTAGCGTCGCTGATCGTCAACAGCGCGCTCGCGCGCAAAGAAAGCCGCGGCCTGCATTACAGCCTGGACTATCCGGACACCCTGGAAAAGGCTTTGCCGACCGTACTGTCGCCGCAAAAATAAACACGCCGGGGCACAGGTTCGGGATAATAATGGGAGCTACCAGCGGAAAAACACGACAGCACCAATCAGACTTGCTAAAGGAGGAATGATGAGCATCACGCGTATCAATACTTTCCGGGCGCTCGACGATCATGTCGATGAACTGAAAAAATTCCTGCTGGCGCTGCTGCCGACCATCCGTGCATCGGTCGGTTGCCAGTCCTGCCAGTTTCTGCAAGACCAGACCGTTCCCTCGCGCATGGTCATCATCGAAATCTGGGACAGCATCGAAGCGCACCACGACTCATTGCAGCATGTTTCCCAAGCCAGCATCGACGAAGTCAGGACGATGCTCGCTGCGCCGCCGGTGGGTGGCTACTACCAATAAACGCAGCGGCTCGCAAGCCGTGCCTTGCGAGCCGCTTATTCCTCATCTTTCCCGCGTTCCTCGCATTGCCGACAAGGCGCGGCGCGATTTACCATTGCGGCATCGCCCACACACACTCTCTTTCTATCGTGACACGCACTCCCTTCTTCAACCTGCCCCGTCTTGTCGCGGGAGTTGCATTGGCGACCCTGTTCCTGCAGCCGGCGCTGTCCGCCGAAAACACCGATACGCCGGGCAAGGCAACCACCGTCAAACCGAGGCCGCGCATCGGACTCGTGCTGTCCGGCGGCGGCGCGCGCGGTTATGCCCATCTCGGCGTGCTGCAATATCTGGAAAAACTGCACGTCCCGGTGGACTACATCGCCGCAACCAGCATGGGCGCGCTGGTCGGCGGCCTGTACGCCAGCGGCATCCCGGCGGAAGAGCTGGAACGACGCCTGTCGCAGACCAACCTCAGCGACATTGCCTTCGATCGCAACGAACGCGCCAAGCTGCCGCAGTCGCAACGCGAGGATGATTTTCAATATCCGATTTCGATCGCGGTCGGCTACGACGACGGCAAGCTGAAGCTCGCGCCCGGACTCGTGCAAGGCAACAATCTGCTGACGCTGCTGCAAAACTGGACGGCGCAATTGCCGGGCAATATTTCTTTCGACAAGCTGCCCATCCCCTTCCGCGCCGTTGCCACCGATCTCGGCAAAGGCACCGCCGTCATTCTCGATCATGGCTCGCTGTCGCGCGCCATGCGCGCCAGCATGGCCGTCCCGGGCCTCTTTGCGCCCTATCAGATCGACGGCCGCACACTGGTCGACGGCGGCCTGGTGAGCAACCTGCCGGTGCAGGAAGCGCGCGACATGGGCGCCGACGTCATCATCGCCGTCAACATCGCCACGCCGCTGCAGGATCCGTCCAATCTGCAATCGCCGACGGCGGTGGCGCAGCAAATGGTCGGCATCCTGATCCAGCAGAACGTCAAATTGCAGAAGGCATTGCTCGGCAAGAACGATATCCTGATCGAACCGAAACTGACAGGCGTGTCCTTCACCGATTTCGCGCGCGGCAAAGACGGCGTCAATGCCGGCTGGGATGCCGCCCAGGCGCAAAGCGAACGTCTCACCGAACTGTCGCTGCCTCCCGAAGCATGGCAGGCCTATCTGGCGGCGCGCCACAGCGACATGGCGCTGGCGAAGGACACTCGTGTCGACGCCATCGAGATCAAGACCTCCGGCCGCATTCCCGCGGCCTATGTGCGCAGTCGCCTGAGCGTCAAGGAAGGCGACCTCTACGATGCCGACCGCATCAACCAGCAATTGTCGCAACTGTCGACCAACGGCGACTTCAATGCCCTGACGCAGGAGATGGTGAACAAGGATGGTCGCAACGTACTGGTGATCGATGCGGAAGAAAAATCCTGGGGCCCGCAATATCTGCTGTTCGGACTCGGCATTTCCAACACGTTCGACGGTCGCGGCAGCGTCAACCTGCAGATCGGCCATCGCTATCCGTGGATGAACCAGAGCGGCCTCGAGTGGCGCAACGATCTGGTCCTGGGCAACAAGCGGGCAAGCCTGCACAGCGAACTGCGGCAGCCGGTTTTCGGCGCCTCGGGCCTGTACGTTTCGCCCTATGTCGACATCAGCCGACGTTATGTCGATGCTTACCTGGACGGCAGCGACGCCAAGGCGTCGCCGGTCACGCAATATCGCATCGATACGTCCATCGCGGGCGTCGACCTCGGCATGCCGCTGGCGCGTTTGGGCGATCTGCGGCTAGGCGTCAGCTATCAGCACACCAAGTACACGCCGACCTATAACGTCGCCCTTGACAGCTTCGGCTCCCTGTTCGATGCCACGCAATCCAGCCAGCCGGTTGCGCGTGCGCGCCTGACGATCGATCAGCTCGACGATCCGCTGTTTCCGCGCAAGGGCTATTACATTTATTCTGAAGTCAATCGCGGCTTCGGCCAGGTCGACAATCGCTACAGCGACGTGCAGCTCAAGACGCTGTGGGCCTTCAGCCGCGAGCGCAACACCTTCAACGTGGCGGTGGAAGCTGCCAGCAACCTGTCCAGCAACAATGCGGGGCCGGGATTCTTTCTCGGGGGATTTCAACGCCTGTCGGCCTATGCGCCGGATCAGTTCTACGGCAGCTACCTGCTGTACAGCCGCCTGACCTATCTGCGCGACCTGACCGACTACAGCCTGCTCGGCCTGCGCAATCCGGTACTGGGCAGCAGCCTGGAGGCAGGCAACGTCTGGCAGACGCGCGACGCCTTCGGCGACGGCCCTTACAAAAAGAGTCTCAGCCTCTTCCTCGGCGGGAACAGCCCGGTCGGCCCGGTCTACTTCGGCGCAGCGGTGGGCCAGCAAGGCGTGTGGAATTTGTATTTGCAGCTGGGACGGGTGTTCTAAGCCGCGCCAAAGGACTGCGCGCCTGAACTACGCGTTGTCGCTCTTCTCTGCTGCGGCAACGCCGCGCATGCGGTTGCGCGTGCGTTCCGGCATCGGCGGAAAACCGAAGAATTCCAGCACGCTGCTGGCGACCTGATCGCGGTCGTTGTCGACGCAAATCATGTGGTAGCTGTTTTCCAGCACGACGGTGCGCGCATCCGGAATCGTCGCTTGCAGATATTCCGCCGACCGCAAACTGGTCAGATCATCTTCGCGCGCATGCACGATCAAGGTCGGCGCCTTGATGTTGCGCGCAGCGGCGATGGCCCAGCTGCGCAGGCGATCCACCTGGCGCACGCAGGCCAGCGGCACCCAGCGATAGTGGAAGTTGTCGCCGCGCTCGAACTTGGCCTTGACCACCGCGCGCACCAGCGTGTTCTTGATGCCGTAGGGTTCGCCCTCTTCCACTTTCATGCGTGAAGCCATGCCAGGAATCAGGTAGCACAATCGCCGCACGCCGGCATACCACGGCGTCGACCAGCCGTCGATGTAGACCGGCGGCGCCAGCGTCACCAGCTTGCCTTGCATCGCCGTCTGCCCGACGCGCTCGCTCAGCACCAGCGCCAGCAAGGCGCCCATGCACATGCCCATGATATGCAACTGTTCATACTGCGGCTGCAATTGGCGATACTGCGCAACGACCAGGTCCATCCATTGCTCGGCGTGAACCGGAATAAGATCCTCCGGCCTGGTCCCGTGTCCGGGCAAGGTGACGGCATGGGTATCGGCGCCGGCTTTTTGCAGGATCTTGTGCAGCGATCCCAAGTCGTATTGCGTACCGCCCAATCCGTGAATCAAGATGACGCCGACCCGGGCAGTCATTTTTCGCTCCGGCCCTGCGCCAGATCCGCGGCATCGAAATGCCAGGTGCCGACGACCATCACGAGGCTGTCGTCGGGATCGCGCAGGCTGCGGCTCATGTCGGTCGCGCCGATGACGCGCCCGCCGGCCAGCAACAGGCGAAACGGCATGTCCGCGCGCGCATCGTCGCCATCCTCGGCATGCTCTTCCAGCCAGCGCTGACGCAGGCGATGCTGGTCCATCGGATGCACCAGTTTCAGCACCTCGTCCAGCGTGGCGAGCCGGTCCGGCGACAGGCCCAGCAAGCTCTGCGCATCGCCGCTCCAGGCGATGCTCTTCTTTTCGGGATTGATGCAATACACCAGTTGACGGCTCACCGTCAGCGCCAGCTCGACCTCGTTCTTCCAGCGCGCGACGTCCTCGTGCAACTGCTCGCGCGTGGTCTTCAAGGCGCTGATCAGCAACGACAGCAACGAGGCCACGGCCAGATACACCTGCAGCTCCAGCAAGGCGTTGCTGGAGTTCAGCTGCACCAGCTCGACGAACGGCCCGTAGCCCAGCGAGTTGTAGACGAACGCCATCAGCGACAACACCGCCACCGACAGCGCACCGCCGCGGCCGCCCCACAACAAGGCGACCAGTGCGATAAAAAACAGCGGCAGGTAAGTCGATGAAAAATCGATATCGAAAATGACGCGGTCAAGGTCGCTGTCGAAGGCGATGTAGCCGGTCGCGATGACGGCGATGAAAGCCGCCAGTCCCAGCAGGAATTCGGTGCGTGCAATCCCGCCCGAACGCGTCGCGCGAAATTGCGACCAGCTCGCCAGCACCGGCGTCATGATCAGGATGCCGACCAGATCGGACATTGCCCAGACGCGCAAGGTCGGCAAGAATGGCGTGTTTTGCGTCATCGCAAACCAGGCCGCGCCAAACAGTCCGCTGACCACGCTGGCGCCGACGCCGACCATCAGCAAGCCGCGCACGAAATACAAGCCCTCCATCGGGAAAGGCGCGCGCCTGACCAGCCATACCGCCACGGCGGCAACGCCGATTTCATCGAGGCAGAACAAGGCCATGCGCCAGAGCTCGCGATGCTCCAGCCAGCCGAGAAGAATCTGGGCGGCGAACAGCAGCACCAGCAGCGGAAACCAGCGCGCCGTCGGCGTCAGCAGCAAGGCGCTGACCGTGATCCCGGCCGGCAGCCAGATGTATCCCGTGGCGACGAAAGAGCCGTTCAACGCATGCGACACGAAGCCGAACACAAAGTACAGCACGGCCCACAGCAATGGAGCGACGAGATTGTTTGATTTCACGATGGATTCCCCGAGGATTGCCTGCCTGTTCTTGCACATTCCGGCATGGAATTGCGATGCAGCTTGCTTGCCGGGAACGACTGGATGGCGCATTTTAGCAGGCTCGCCGATACCTTCGACCAATGTAAAACAACCCGCCTGTTCCGAAGAAAATGCGGGTTGTTTCTGGAGTTGAAGCAGCCTTTTCAGCTCATGGCGTCACTCGGCCATTACCCAACCATTACTCAACGATACGCAGCGAATAATCGATCGCCTGGATGTCCTTGGTGAGACTGCCGACCGAAATGCGGTCCACGCCGGTTTCGGCGATGGCGCGCACGGTTTCCATGTTGATGCCGCCCGAGGCTTCCAGCACGGCGCGACGCGCGGTGATCATGACGGCTTCGCGCATCATGTCCAGCGTGAAGTTGTCCAGCAGGATCGAGGTCGCTCCCGCAGCCAGCGCTTCGCCCAGTTCATCGATGCTTTCGACTTCGACCTGGATGGTGACGCCGGCGTTGAGCTTGATGGCGGCGGTGACCGCCGCCGTGATGCCGCCCGCAGCAGCGATATGGTTTTCCTTGATCAGGATGCCGTCATACAGCGCCAGACGCTGGTTCATGCCGCCACCGACGCGCACCGCGTACTTCTGCGCCAGGCGCAAACCGGGCAAGGTTTTCCGCGTATCGAGGATGCGCGCGCGCGTGTCGCGAATCAGGTCGACATAACGGCGCGTCGCGGTCGACACGCCGGACAGCAGTTGCAGAAAATTCAGAGCGCCGCGTTCCGCCGTCAGCAAGGCGCGCGCCGGACCTTCGATGCGGCAGACTTCGTCGTTGGCTTGCATCAGATCGCCTTCGCCGAACTTCCACTCCACGCGCAGGCGCGGATCGAGACGCGCCATGACGGCTTCGAACCAGGGTGCGCCGCACAGCACGGCTTGTTCGCGCACGATGACGCGCGCCTTGACGTGTTCGTTTTCCGGCACCAGTTGACCTGTATGATCTCCGCTGCCCACATCTTCGGCAATGGCGAGGTTGACGTTGGCGTCGAACGCCGCCGACAAGGCCGGATCGAAAGGTGCAAACGGATTGCGCAGATTGCTGGTGTTGCTGACGGTGAGACTCATGCTGGGCCGATTCCTGCAAACAGTTTTTGTTCGTTTTCCAATGCCCCGGTCGGTCGGACATTGGCTTTCTTCTGCGCCGCGAAGTCCAGCATGCGGTCGATGCACACCACGGCCTTCTTGCCGATGGCAGGATCGACCTGGATTTCGTTGCTGCCGGTTTCCAGCACGTGCAGCAGGTTCTGCAAACCGTTCATGGCCATCCACGGGCAATGCGCGCAGCTCTTGCAGGTGGCGCTGTTGCCGGCGGTCGGCGCATCGATGAACACTTTACCCGGCGCGGCCATGCGCATCTTGTGCAGGATGCCGTTGTCGGTGGCGACGATGAATTCCTTCGCGTCCGACGATTGCACGGCCGCAATCAGTTGCGAAGTCGAGCCGATGACGTCGGCTTGCGCGACCACAGCTTCGGGCGACTCCGGATGGACCAGGATCAGCGCCTTGGGATGTTCCTTGCGCAGCAGTTCCAGCTCGACGCCCTTGAACTCGTCGTGCACCAGGCAGGATCCCTGCCACAGCAGCATGTCGGCGCCGGTTTGTTTCTGGATATAGCCGCCCAGATGCTTGTCGGGCGCCCACAGGATTTTCTTGCCCTGCTCATGCAGGTGCCTGACGATGTCGAGACCGATCGACGAGGTCACCATCCAGTCGGCGCGCGCTTTGACGGCGGCGCTGGTGTTGGCGTAGACCACCACGGTGCGATCGGGATGGGCGTCGCAGAAGGCGGTGAACTCGTCGGTCGGGCAGCCCAGATCGAGCGAGCAGGTCGCGTCGAGATCGGGCATGAGGATGCATTTTTCGGGACTGAGGATCTTGGCGGTTTCGCCCATGAAGCGCACGCCGGCGACGACCAGCGTCTGCGCCGCGTGATTGCGGCCGAAGCGCGCCATTTCCAGAGAATCGGAGACGCAGCCGCCGGTTTCTTCGGCGAGGTCTTGCAGGTCGCCATCAACATAGTAATGGGCGACCAGCACGGCGTTCTTTTCCTTCAGCAATTGCCTGATGCGCGCCTTCAACGCCTGGCGCTCATCCGCCGTCGGCGTGGCCGGGACCTTGGCCCACGCGTTGGCGGTGCAGCTGCTGCCTGTCTCCATCTGCGGCCGTTCAAATTCGACGACCTTCATTGCGGTTGCTTGCATGGCTTTTGTATGGCGCCGAAGCGCCTGAAAAGATTTACTCAATGCCCTGGCTGGCCAGATAGTCTTCGTAGCTGCCCTGGAAGTCGACGATCTCGTTTTCCTTCACTTCCAGAACGCGCGTCGCCAGCGACGAAACGAATTCACGGTCGTGCGACACGAAGATCAGTGTGCCGGCATATTTTTCAAGTGCGATATTGAGCGATTCGATCGACTCCATATCCATGTGGTTGGTCGGTTCGTCCATCAGCAGGACGTTGTGGCGGCCCAGCATCAGCTTGCCGTACATCATGCGGCCCTTCTCGCCGCCGGACAGCACCTGGACGGATTTCTTGACGTCGTCGCCGGAGAACAAGAGGCGGCCGAGGATGGAGCGCACGGCCTGATCGTCGTCGCCTTCCTGGGTCCATTGACCCATCCAGTCGGTCAGGGTCTCGCCCCTGGCGAATTCTTCGGTCGGATCCTGCGGCATGTAGCCGACGTTGGCGTTTTCCGCCCACTTGACCAGGCCGCTGTCCGGATGCAGGCCGGCGACGTCGCCGCCGATGCTGCGCAACAGCGTGGTCTTGCCGACGCCGTTGGCGCCGATGATGGCGATCTTTTCGCCGGCTTCAACCATGATGCTGAAGTTCTTGAAAATCGGACGGTCGTAGGTCTTGCTGATGCTTTGCGTTTCCACCGCCAGACGATGCAGCTTCTTCTCGCCGTCGAAACGGACGAAAGGATTGGCGCGGCTGGACGGCTTGATGTCTTCGACCTTGATCTTGTCGATCTGCTTGGCGCGCGACGTGGCCTGGCGCGCCTTGGATTTGTTGGCCGAAAAACGACGCACGAAGTCTTGCAGCTCGGCGACCTTTTCCTTGGCCTTGGCATTGACCGACAGTTGCTGCGCACGCGCTTGCGAAGACGCCAGCATGTATTCGTCGTAGTTGCCCGGATAGACTTTCAGCGTGCCGTAGTCCATGTCGGCCATGTGCGTACAGACCTGGTTCAGGAAGTGGCGATCATGGGAAATGATGATCATGGTGGAATTGCGCTCGTTGAGCATGTCTTCCAGCCAGCGGATGGTGTTGATGTCGAGGTTGTTGGTCGGTTCGTCGAGCAGCAGGATGTCCGGATTCGAGAACAGCGCCTGCGCCAGCAGGACGCGCAGCTTCCAGCCCGGCGCGACGTTGCTCATCGGGCCCTGGTGCTGTTCGATCGCCACGCCCACGCCCAGCAACAGCTCGCCGGCGCGCGCTTCGGCGGTGTAACCGTCGTATTCGGCGAACTTGGCTTCCAGGTCGGCGGCCTTCATGTAGTCGTCGTCGGTGGCTTCCGGATTGGCGTAAATCGCATCGCGCTCGGCCATCGCCGCCCACATTTCGGTATGGCCCATCATGACGACGTCCAGCACGCGCATTTCTTCGTAGGCGAACTGATCCTGGCGCAGCTTGCCCAGGCGCTCGTTGGTATCCAGGCTGACGTTGCCGGCCGATGCTTCGAGATCGCCGCCGAGGATTTTCATGAACGTCGACTTGCCGCAACCGTTGGCGCCGATCAGGCCATAGCGGTTGCCGTCGCCGAACTTGACGGAAATGTTTTCAAACAGCGGCTTCGGGCCGAACTGCATCGTGATGTTTGCTGTGGATAACACTGAAAAAAGCCTTTACGTATGGAAATTGCCTGAAGCCAGGTGTAAACGCGTGATTTTACCATTGCGGGCCGAGTCCCGCGCGACTCGGACTGACTGCCATGGGCGTGGGGGAAATGGTTTTGAATTATTTGCACGCAGCCGGGCTCTAAGAATTTTGGTGACAAATGGATAACTTATGCTCATGAAGACAACACGATCGCCGGCCCAAGCCCTGCGCCGCGCTTGCAGCGCCGCCGTCCTGGGATGCGCCGCACTGGCAGCAATTGCCACAACGGGCATCAGCCGGGCCGCCTACAACGTCTGGACCAACGAATACACCTTCCCGCGCGCCGACCTGCAGAGCGCCATCGCCACCCAGTTTCCGCGCAAGCTGCGCTACATGGAGATGTTCGACGTCAACCTGAGCAATCCGCGCCTGAGCCTGAACGAAAAGACCAATCGCCTGATCACCACCGTCGACGCCCAGATCGACAACAAATTGCTGATGAACAAACCCGTCACCGGCACGCTCTCGATGAGCAGCGCGCTCAAGTACGATACCGCGACACGCGCCGTCAGACTGGATGCGCCGGCGGTGGAAAAAGTCGACATCGCCGGCGTCCCGGCGCAATACGCGCCGCAGTTGAACGCCATCGGCAATGCCGCGGCGGAACAGGTGCTGAAGGATTATCCGGTCTACACCTTCAAACCGGAACAACTGGAAATGAACGGCAAGCGCTTCGAGCCCGGCGCCATCACGGTCCTGAGCGACGGCATCAAGGTGGAAATCAAACCCCAGTAAATGTTGCCGACGACAAGGTCGGATAGCCGCTGAGCGTCAACGCAAAACCTTCTTCATCGGCCTGCAGCTCGGCATGGCCGCCCACCGGCAGCGTCACGCGATCGGCAATGTGCCCGAACGGCAAGCCGGTCACCAGCGGCGCCGACAGGTGCTGGCGCGCATAGGCCAGCATCTGTTCGAAATCGTAGCCGTTGTCGTAGTCAGACAAACGATAATTGGAAAAATCACCGAGCAACACCGCCTTCTGCCGCGCCAGCACGCCGGCGTGCTCCAGCTGCAGCAACATGCGCTCGACGCGATATGGATGTTCGTTGACGTCTTCCACGAACAGAATGCCGCCGTCGACCTGCGGGAAATACGGCGTTCCCAGCAAGTGCACGATCATCGCCAGGTTGCCGCCCCACAGCATGCCCGACGCCTTGAGCGCGGGGTTGCCCGCGGACGCGGCCTTGATGATCTGGCTCGGCTGCGTCATGGTGCGCCAGAAGCTGTTCATGGTCATCGTGCTGGGCGTCTCGGTGCCGAAATCGCTGCACAGCATCGGACCAGCAAACCCGGGCGCGCCCGTCTGCGCCAGCAAGGCCAGATGCAAGGCGGTGATGTCGCTATAGCCGACGAACAGCTTGCCGCTGGCGGCCAGCGCGCGATAGTTCAGCGCCGGCAAAATGCGCGACATGCCGTAGGAGCCGCGCAAGGCCATGACGATCTGCACTTCCGGATCGGCTGCCGCCTGCTGGATGTGCGCGGCACGGCCGACGTCGGTGGCGCCGAAGCGTTGATGGCGCGCCGCGTGGTCGTAGTAGCTTTTGACTTTGCATCCCTGCGCTTCCAGCAAGGCGATGCCGCGGCCGACTGCGGCTTCGTCAGGGGCATAGCCGCCCGGCGCGACAATGGCGACGCAGGTGCCCGGCGGGATGCGGATGTCGGAGGGAAGCATGGATTCGGTCACGAATTCAGTCATTGAGTTCTTCATCGGTTAGCTGTGCATGGGCGACTGCCTGGCGCTGCAATCTCTCCTGCTTCAGGCGCTCGCGCCGTTCGGCAAAAAAATCCTTGAGCAACTGGCCGCAGGCGTCGGCCATGACGCCGCCGACCAACTCGGTGTGATGGTTCAGTTGTTCCTGTTCGAACAGGTTGACCACCGAACCGCCGGCGCCGGTCTTGGGATCGGCTGCGCCGAACACCACGCGCGCCAGCCTCGCATGCATCATGGCGCCGGCACACATGATGCACGGCTCCAGCGTGACGTACAACTCGCAACCGGGCAAACGATAGTTGCCAAGTTTCTCGGCGGCGGCGCGCAAGGCCATGATCTCGGCATGCGCGGTGGGATCGTGCTGGCCGATCGGCTGGTTGAAACCGGTCGCGATGACTTCGCCGTCTTTCACCACCACGGCGCCCACCGGCACTTCGCCCAGGTCCCAGGCGTGTTGCGCCTGGGACAAGGCTAGGCGCATGTGCTGTAGCTCAATGGCGTCATTCATGGCGTCATTCATGGCGGCAGTCCGTTTGAAGTCAGTCCGCGGTAATCTCGGCCCAGCAATTGGGCGTCTCGTGCAGCACCAGTTTTTGCAAATGCAGACCCGTGCCGTAGGCGTCCTTGTAGGCGGCATTGAGGATGTCGAACGCCGTGCGCGCCAGGTTTTCCACGGTAGGAATGCGATCGATCACGACGGTCTTGTGATCCGGCAGGCTGGCCAGGAAGTCGCGCACCGGCTTGTCCTTTTCATATACCAGGAAAGCGTGGTCCCAGACATCGACCAGATGCTGTTTGGCCAGTGTCTTGATGTCGGAAAAATCCATGATCATGCCGTTGTCGGAGCTGCCTTCGACGTCGATGACCTTGCCGACCAGCGTGATTTCCAGCGTATAGCGATGGCCGTGCAGGTTGCGGCACTGGCTCTTGTGGTCGGGGATGCGGTGGCCGGCATCGAATTCGAGTTTACGGGTAATGGTCAGCATGAATGCTCGGTAGTGTTGAAAACGGGGTCAGATTGTAAACAAACGCCTGGCACGACGGTGTCGCCGTCGGCTATAGCGGGTATTGGTTTGCAGTGTAAGCCAACGGTAGCGGCACGATCAGGGAATCTGCAGCAGCTTGTGGGTCTGGATGCTCAGCTTCCACTTGGGATTGGCCTTCACCAGTTCGATCGCCATCTTGGTGTTGCGTGCGGCATCGGGGCCATCCATCGGCTGCAGCAGGAAGTGTTCGAAGTCCAGTTTTTCATAATCGGACAACACCTGCGCCTGCTGCGGAATCACCACCTTGAGTTCGCTGCCTTTGAACACCTTCAGCTCGGAACCCATCTTCGGGCTCACGCAAATCCAGTCGACGCCTTGCGGGACCGGGATCGTTCCGTTGGTTTCAATCGCGATCTCGAAACCGACCGCATGCATGCTGGCGATCAGCGCCTGGTCCAGCTGCAGCAAAGGTTCGCCGCCGGTGAACACGACATACTTGCTGGCGGCATAGGTCGCCGGCCAGAGATTGTCGATGGTCTGCGCCAGTTCGTCGCTGGTCTTGAACTTGCCGCCGCCCTCGCCGTCCGTGCCGACGAAATCGGTGTCGCAGAACTGGCAAATCGCCTTGCTGCGGTCTTCCTCGCGGCCGCTCCACAGGTTGCAACCGCTGAAACGGCAAAACACCGCTGGACGGCCGGCATGCGTACCCTCGCCTTGCAAGGTATAGAAAATTTCTTTGATGCTGTAAGTCACAATGATAGGAAGCGCTGGCGGCTTGGGTGCCGCGGGTTTCGGAGTTTGCCTGAGCGGCAGTCACAGAGCCTGCTGCTCCGGTTTTCCGTAAAGCGGCATTATAGCCTGTCCGGCGCGCAAGCCGCTGGGAAAGGAGCATGGAGGCAACCTGCCGCCTCTTGGGGTCAAACAACAACACTCAACTTAGACATTCTTTATTGCGGCAGAAAAATATCACTATAATGAGTAAATATTTACACATTAATACAGTTTTTCTGCCTTTATGCAAAATTATTGCACGATAGAACTATTCGCCGGCAATCGCTGGGTCGAAGCCGCCAATGTCAGCCTGACGGGCGATGCCGCCCTGGGGACGCTTGCGCCGACCTCGAGCGGATACGGCCTGGAATATGCCGTCGCCTGGCAGAATCGGCGCGATGCGCATGCGCTGAGCAGCGGTTTTCCCGTGTCGCTTACCGGGCTGGACTTGCGACACTGGCCGGTGTTCCTGATCGACATGCTGCCGCAGGGCTACGGCCGGCAAGAATTGCTGCGTCGCCTGGACATGCCCGAAACGACCGAAGCGGCGGGCGACTGGCCGCTGCTGCTGGCCGGCGCCGGCAACCCGATCGGCAATCTGCGCGTCAAGGAAGCGGCACAATGGCTGCAACAGCAAGACGGCCCCTTGCACGGTTTCACCGATGAAGATGTCGCCATGCGCGCCGACGATTTCACGGAATATCTGGCACGGCACGGCCTGTTCGTCGCGGGTTCGTCCGGCGTGCAAGGCGAATGGCCGAAGATCCTGCTCACCCGCGCCGACGACGGCTTGCTTTACCTCGACCATGCGCTGCCAGATGAACGCGCGCGCGAACACTACATCGTCAAATTCGGCCGCGGGCCCAATGAGCGACTGGCGCAAATCCTGCGGCAGGAAGCGCCTTACATGGAAATTGCGCGCCATCTCGGTTTACGCGTGCATGCAAAGCTGTGGATGCTGGATCGCGCCCTGTTCATCCCGCGTTTCGATCGCCGTGTCGACAACGGCAAGGTAATGCGCGTGGCGCAGGAAAGCCTGGCGACGCTCACCGACAAGCCAGGTTTCGGCCAGGTGCCCACGCACGATGAGGCTTGCCTGAAGTTGTGCGAAGTCGCCTCCGATCCGTTGGCGGAGGTTTGCGAATACCTGCGCCGCGATGTCGCCAATATTGCGCTGGCCAACAAGGACAATCACGCCCGCAATACCGCCATTGCACGAGATGAGGTCGGCCACGTCGCCCTGACGCCGCTGTTCGATTTTGCGCCGATGTATCTGCACCCGGACGGCATCTCGCGCCGCATACGCTGGTCGCAGCACGACAACGGAAGCCCGGACTGGCAAGCCGTCATCGACATGGTGGCGGAGCAAACCGGTTTGCCGCGCACGCCTCTGCTGGAGACCTTGCAAGCCATGGCCGCGCCACTGCGGGAGGTCGCCGATCATGGCGGCGATTTCGGTTTGGAAAATGACGTGCTGGCCTACTTGCAGCTCCCCTTGCGTACGCATGCGGAACGGCTGCTGGCCTTGCACTGACCGATTGCACTGAACCGCAGAGATGACATCATCATGGATAAACGTTTCAATCCCATCCCGATACAAGAACAGGTACACCTGCGCAAGCAGGCTGTCGAGGAAGTGCTCGCCCATCCGGACTGGAACCTGGGCGAAGCGGCACGCCACTTGCGCACCACCATGCGCCTGACCATCAAGGAGATGGCCAAGGTGACCGGCCTGTCGGAGCGCACCCTGCGCGACATCGAAAGCGGCCGCTCCGGCGGCACCATCGCCACGGCGGAAAAATTGCTGGGGCTGGTCGGCTTGCGGCTATCGATCCGCCGCAAATAGTACGCCGGTGCCGCCATCAGCCGTTCGCTGCGGCGCCCGATTGGCCACGCCGAGCAAAACGCTGCCTGGAGGCAGCGCCATCATCGTATTCGCGGCATTTCAGGCCATCGCGGGCTGCCGCTATTCAGCAGCGATCAGGCGCTGAGTACCCAGGTCCGCACGACCTCGTGCCGCGAGAGTCCGATATGGCTTTTGACGAGCGCGAATTCGGCAATCTGAAAGCCGACGGGATCGATGACAATACGCTCCACGCGATGGCGCGGATCGTAGCCAAGGGTCATGTGCGGCTCATAGGCGCGCGGCGGGCTAAAACCATGTTCGGCCAGTGCGCAACCGAGCTCCGTGCGCAGCTCCCGTACGCCATTGAGGCCATCGCCTCCGAGCAGTACAAACGGCCCGCTGGGCGCCGAGAATGTCACGGCGGCATCGAAACGGGCATCGATGGCAGGAAAACGAACTGCATCGGCTGCGCGGCATGCAGCCTCCACCACCTTCGCGTCGCTGTCGTGTCCGACCAGTTCCAGGGTGATGTGGAGCCGCTCGGGTCCGACACGTTTACCGGTAACGCCATGGGATGCCAATAGTCTTTGGGCACATGCATCGAGACGGGCTGCATCCGCAGCATCGGGACGCAAAGCGAAGAACCAGGTGTGCTGCGGCGGCGCCACCGATGGGCGTGGACGAGACTGACGCAGACGCGCTGCAGGTACGGGTAACTCTCCAAACAGATCCTGTTCAGCCATGGCTCGCAACCCTAAGCAGCGGCAGGCGCCGCGT
>NZ_AKJW01000022.1 GCF_000282135.1 Herbaspirillum sp. CF444 | reverse complement strand
AAAAGCCGATACCGCTGTGGCGGCGCAAGCTCAACCGCATGCTCGGCCATCGCGGCCTGGTGCTGGGGGCAGTCATCCTTGCCGTGATCGTGCTGGCGGCGCTTTTCGCGCCCTTGCTGGCGCAGCATGACCCCTTTGAACAAAACGTCTCGCAACGCCTGATTCCGCCGATCTGGAACGCGCTCGGCAGCTGGGACCATGTGCTCGGCACCGACAAGCTCGGCCGCGATTACCTGAGCCGCCTGATCTACGGCGCACGCGTGTCGCTGATCATCGGCTGCGCCGCCGCGCTGATCTCCGGCGTGATCGGCACCACGCTGGGCGTACTGGCCGGCTATTTCGGCGGCCGCGTCGATGCCCTGATCAGCTACATCATCACCACGCGACTGTCGATGCCGGTGGTGCTGGTCGCTCTCGCGATGGCGTCGCTGGTCGGCGGTTCCTTGAAGGTCGTGATCATCCTGCTCGGCTTGCTGCTGTGGGACCGTTTCGCCGTGGTCACGCGTTCGGCGACGCAACAGTTGCGCGACGCCGAATTCATCGCCGCCGCCAAAGCCATCGGTGCATCGACGCCTTACATCCTGGTGCGCGAAATTTTGCCCAACATCATGAGCGCGCTGATCGTCGTCATCACGCTGGAAATGGCGCACGCGATTCTGCTGGAAGCGACCTTGTCCTTCCTCGGACTCGGCGTGCAGCCGCCGACGCCGTCGTGGGGGCTGATGGTCTCGGAAGGCAAGTCCTACATGTTCTTCAAACCCTGGGTCATCGTGATTCCCGGTGTGGCGCTGGCGGTCCTGGTGCTGGCAATCAATCTGGTCGGCGACGGTCTGCGCGACGTCAACGCGCCCGACGGTCGCAACTAGAACTCATTTCATCAATAGGTGTGAGATGCGTTCTTCCCAGAAAGGGCACTGGCAAGGCGTGCGACGCGTCGTGTGCCGAGGCACACGCAAGGAGCGCAACGCGGCCAGCGCCCTTTCTGGGAAGAACCCGGAGGGAGCGTCCTGTTTGGGCGAATTGCTGCGTTACGAATCGAGGTCAAGACGCCCAGTCTTGACCCCGATTCGCGCCTTGCACTTCATCCCAAACAGGGAAAGCTCGCACTCACACCTATTGATGAAATGAGTTCTAAAAGGGAGCGATGATGAGCGTCTTACTCGATGTAAAAAATCTGCGCGTCGACCTGCCGACCGAAAACGGCATGCTGCACGCCGTGCGCGGCATCGACTTCCAGGTCAAGCGCGGCGAGATGCTGTGCCTGGTCGGCGAATCCGGTTGCGGCAAGTCGATGACTTCGTTGGCGCTGATGGGACTGCTGCCGCGCAAGGCCATCTGCACCGCCGATCGCATGGCATTCGACGGTGTCGAATTGCTCGGCTTGCCGGACAAGAAACTGAATCAATTGCGCGGCCAGCGCATGTCGATGATTTTCCAGGAGCCGATGACTTCGCTCAACCCGGCCTATACGCTGGGCAACCAGCTTTGCGAAGCCATGCTGGAAAAACCCGGCGTCACGCGCGCCGAAGCCCGCGAGCGCGCCATCTACCTGTTGCATCGCACCGGCATCGGCAATGCCGAAGACCGTCTGCGTCAGTATCCGCACCAGCTCTCCGGCGGCCTGCGCCAGCGCGTGATGATCGCCATGGCGCTGATGTGCGGCCCCGACCTGATCATCGCCGACGAGCCGACTACCGCCCTGGACGTCACCATCCAGGCGCAGATCCTGCGCATGATCCGCGAGCTGCAGCGCGAGTTCGGCACAGCCGTGGTCTTCATCACGCACGATCTCGGCGTGGTGTCGCGCATCGCCGATCGCGTCGCCGTGATGTATGCAGGACAGGTGGTGGAAACTACCGACGTCGCGCAACTCTTCGCCGCGCCCCGGCATCCTTATACGCGCGGCTTGCTCAACTGCATTCCCGTGCGCGGCAAGACGCTGCCGGGCAGCAAGCTGCAAGCCATTCCCGGCGTGGTGCCGAGCCTGGTCGGCGACGTCAGCGGCTGCGTCTTCCGTAATCGCTGTTCGCTGGCTGACGCTACTTGTGAACAAGAACCGCCGATGGTCAATACCGCCGCCGGCGACAGGATTCACTACGCACGCTGCCACAAGGTCACGGCAGCGGACGCGATACAACTGAGCGAGGTGGCGGCATGAACATGATCGACATCGGCGCCGTCGCGCAAGCGCCGTCGGCTTCCTCCGGCAGCGACATAGCACTGGAGCTGTGCGCACTAAGCAAGGTGTACGCGCTCAAACGCGGCATGTTCAAGGCGCCCGGCGAAATCAAGGCCGTCAACGACATATCGCTGCGCCTGTATCGCGGCGAAACGCTGGGCCTGGTCGGCGAATCCGGCTGCGGCAAGAGCACGCTGGCCAAGATGCTGCTGGGCTTGCTGGAACCGACTGCCGGCAACGTCCTGATCAACGGGCAGGAAGTCGATCCGACGCTGCGCAAGGACAATGCGCGTCACATCCAGCCGATCTTTCAGGATCCGTATTCTTCGCTCAATCCGCGCAAGACGGTTGCTGAAATCGTTGGCCTGCCCTTGAAGCTGCATCGCATCGGCACCGCCGCCGAGCAGCAACAATCGGTGCGCAAGATCCTCGATCTGGTCGGCATGCCGGAGCGTACCTACGGTCAGTATCCGAATCAGCTCTCCGGCGGCCAGCGCCAGCGTGTGGCGATCGCGCGCGCGCTGATCCTGCAGCCCGACATCCTGATCTGCGACGAACCGACCTCGGCGCTGGATGTTTCCGTGCAGGCGCAAATCCTGAATCTGCTGCTCGATCTCAAAGCCGAGTTCGGTCTCACGTATCTCTTCATCAGCCACGACCTCGGCGTGGTCGAGCATCTGGTCGACCGCGTCGCCGTCATGCACAAGGGCAGCATCGTCGAGCTGGAAACGCGCGAGAAAATTTTCTCCGACGCGCAGCATCCCTACACGCGCATGCTGTTGGCGTCGGCGCTGACGCCCGAGCCGGGACTGGGTATTCCGGAGCTGGCCGTGAGCGGATGACGCCGGCGCCCCGATTCTCAGCGCAAGGGCAAGAGAACGAACAGTAATGCACGCTGGTGCGGCAGGAGCCGTCGCGCCATTTTTCAGAATGATTGATTGAATAAAAACAGAGGAGCAGCAACATGAGCAGAGCACAAGCCATCGCGCAGGTCAGCGCCTATTTCGACGACGGCCGTTTCATGAACGCGCTGCAAAAGCGCGTCGCCATTCGCACCGAAAGTCAGGAGGCCGCCAGCCGGCCGATTCTGTACGACTACCTGCTGCAGGAAATTCAACCGGAACTGGAAGGCCTCGGCTTCAGCTGCGAAGTGATCGACAACCCGCTGCCGGGCGGCACGCCGTTCCTGCTGGCCGAGCGTCTGGAAGCGGACGCCGCCTTCACGCTGCTGACCTACGGCCACGGCGACGTCGTGCGCGGCTACGACAAGCAATGGCGCGAAGGCCTCAAGCCGTGGGAAATCGTCGTCGAGGGCGACCGCTGGTACGGCCGCGGCATCGCCGACAACAAGGCGCAGCACACCATCAACTTCGCCGCGCTGACCGAAGTGCTCAAGCTGCGCGGCGGCAAGCTCGGCTACAACGTCAAAGTCATTCTCGAAATGGGCGAAGAAGCCGGCTCGCCGGGACTCAAGGAAGTTGCTGAGAAGTATGCCGAAAAACTGAAGTCCGACCTTTTCATCGCCTCCGACGGCCCGCGCGTCAACGCGCCGACGCCGACCATGTTCCTCGGCTCGCGCGGCGGCTGCAATTTCGACCTGCGCGTCAACTCGCGCGACGGCGGCCATCACTCCGGCAACTGGGGCGGCCTGCTGCGCAACCCCGGCGTGCGCCTGGCCAACGCCATCGCTTGCCTGGTCGACGGCAAGGGCCGCATCCGCGTGCCCAGCCTGTTGCCGGACGCCTTGCCGCAGAGCGTGCGCAATGCACTGCGCGGCGTCGAAGTCGGCGGCGGTCCCAATGATCCGGAAGTCGACGCCGATTGGGGAGAGCCGGGCCTGACGCCGGCCGAGCGCGTGTTCGGCTGGAACACGCTGGAAGTGCTGGCCTTCAAGACCGGCAATCCGGACGCGCCGGTCAATGCGATTCCCGGTCATGCCTCGGCGCATTGCCAGATCCGTTTCGTGGTCGGCAGCGACGACAAGAACTTCATCGCCAACATGCGCGCCCATCTCGACGCGCACGGCTACACCGATGTCGACGTGACCTTGTCCGGCATCCAGTTCAGCGCCACACGGTTGAATCCGGACGACGAATGGGTGCGCTGGGGCCTGGCGTCGATGCAGGAAACCAGCGGCAAGCAGCCGACGCTCTTGCCCAACCTGGGCGGCTCGCTGCCCAACGACGTGTTCTCCGACGTGCTCGGCCTGCCGACGCTGTGGGTGCCGCACTCGTATCCGGCCTGCTCGCAGCATGCGCCCAACGAGCATATACTTGCCAGCGTGTCGCGCGAGTCGCTGCAAGTCATGGCCGGCCTGTTCTGGGATTTGTCGGAGCAGGGCGAGCAAGTGCTGGCGCGCAGGACAGATAAAACAGCAGCAGCCTGAAAACCGTTTCGGAGTGAACACATGAGAGCAGAGTTTTGCCGGATCGGCGATCTGGACGACGTCAAGGATGAACTGGTCGGCATTCGCCGTCATATTCACCAGCATCCCGAATTGTCGTATGAAGAAGTCGACACCGCCGCGCTGGTCGCGGCGCGCCTGGAAGGCTGGGGCTATGCCGTCACGCGCAACATCGGCGGCAACGGCCTGGTCGCCACCTTGCGGGCCGGCAGCGGCACGCGCAGCGTCGGCGTGCGCGCCGACATGGATGCATTGCCGATCAACGAGATGACCGGCCTGCCTTACGCCAGCGAACGTCACGGCAAGATGCACGCCTGCGGCCACGACGGCCACACCGCGATGCTGCTCGGCGCGGCGCTGCAATTGTCGCGCACGCGCAATTTCGACGGCACCGTCAACCTGATCTTTCAACCGGCGGAAGAAGCGGGTTTCAACAGCGGCGCCGAACAGATGATCAGGGATGGCTTGTTCGAACGCTTTCCCTGCGACGCGATCTTCGGCATGCACAATCATCCGGGTGTCGAAACCGGGACTTTCATGTTTCGTTCCGGCCCCTTCATGGCGGCCTGCGATACGGTCAAGATCAAGGTCATCGGCAAGGGTAGCCATGCGGCACGGCCGCACTTGTCGGTGGATCCGCTGGTCACCGCCAGCAGCCTGGTGATGGCGTTGCAAACGGTGGTTTCGCGCAATGTCGATCCGATGGAGACGGCAGTGGTTACGGTCGGTTCGCTGCATGCCGGCCATGCAGCCAATGTGATTCCGGAACACGCCACGATGGAATTGAGCGTGCGTTCCTTCAAGACCGAAGTGCGCGAGTTGCTCGAGCAGCGCATCCGCGCGCTGGTGCAGTCGCATGTGGAAGGCTATGGCGCTAGCGCCGAAGTTGAGTACATCCGCGGCTACCCGGTGCTGGTCAATTCCGACGCTGAAACCGAGTTCGCCAGGCAGATCGCGGAGGAACTGGTGGGCGCCGACAAGATCATCGCGCCGTTCGGGCCGATTGCCGGCAGCGAAGACTTTGCTTATTTCCTGCAACAGCGTCCGGGTTGTTTCCTGCGCGTCGGCAACGGCGCGGGCAAGCCGATGCTGCACAACGCGCACTACGATTTCAATGACGACAACGTGACCGTGGGCGCCGCCTACTGGACGCGTCTGGTAGAACGCTTCCTGCAGGCTTAGCCGGCACCAGGGCCGGTCCTTGCATCAAGAACCGGCTCCGGTAACTGCGGCCCCGATAACTGTATTACTCGCTCTTCTCTTCCTTCTGCGGAATCCCCATCGCCTGAAACAGCGTCGCCGTATCCGCCAGTCGGGTAGCAACGGCGCGAATCTCCGTCAGCCGCGCATTCTGGAATTGCTTCTCTCCCGATCGCGTCAAGCTCGGTGCAATGGCGCCAAGGGCGGCGCGCCGTTCCGCATCGCGCCAGGACTGCTCGCTCTGCCGGCGGGCGTTGCTCGCCGCCGCCAGGGTATCGGCATCGTGCGTCAAGGCGCTCAGGCTGTCGGCGACGTTCTGGAAGGCAGTCAGCACGGTCTGGCGATAGTTGTCCTGCGACGCCAGATACTGGTCCTGCGCGGCACGACGCCGGGCTTGCAGCGCGCCGCCATGGAACAGCGGCTGCGTCAGCGAGGCGCCGATGCCCCATACGGCGCCGGCGCCGCTGGTGGCCTTGGGCCAGGTGAAACCGGCGCGGCCGAAGGATCCCGTGATCGACAGGCTGGGGAACATCTCCGCCGTCGCCAGTGCTTCCTGCGCAGCGGCGACCTTCAATGCGGCGTCGGCGGCGAGGATGTCGGGACGCTGTTTCAGCAGGTCGGACGGCACGGCCACCGGTACGCGTTCCGGCAGCGTCAATGCCGCCAGTTCCAGATCGGGCGGCGCAGCATCAGGCGTGCGCCCCATCAGGACCGCCAGCGCGTGACGTGCAGCCTGCCATTGCGTGCGCAAGCCGGGCAGGCCGGCGCGTAATGCGTCGGCGCTCGCCTGTGCGTTTTGCAGATCGCTGCGCGAAGCCGAACCCAGTTCCACGCGGCGCTGCACCTCCGCCGTATCGACATCGGCCAGTTGCACCAGTCGCTCCGTCGCTTCGACCTGAGCGCGCAGCGCCGCGCCGTTGACTGCCGCAATCACCACATTCGCAGCCAGCGCGCGCCGGGCGGCATCGAGCTGGTAGGACTGTGCATCGACCTGCGCCGCCAGCGCCGAGTTGGCGTAGCGTTCCACACCGAACAAGTCGAAGGTGTAGCTGACATTCAATTCACCGGCGAAGACGTTGTACAGATTGGTCGGCGCACCGATGTTCGGCAGGCCGAGTGCGCGCTGTCGATTCGATTGCAGCGTCGCATCGACAGTAGGAAACAGCGATTCGTTGATCTGTGCGCGCAATTGCTCTTTGGCAGCGGTCAGACTATGAGAAGCCTGCGACAGCGAATAATTCTTCGCCAGCGCTTCTTCCACCCAGGCCGACAACTGCGGCGAGCGATAGGCCTCCCACCATGTCGGCACCGGGCGTTCGCCCAGCACGAATTTTTGGGAAGCATCGACCGGACCGGTCTCGCCGGGCGTGGCGTCGACACCGTAGTGCGCCGGTTGCGGCATGTCCGGCGCGATGCCTTTCGGTCCGAGTGCGCAACCGGACAAGGTC
Source organism: Herbaspirillum sp. CF444 (assembly GCF_000282135.1). Lineage (GTDB taxonomy): Bacteria > Pseudomonadota > Gammaproteobacteria > Burkholderiales > Burkholderiaceae_D > Herbaspirillum. Next base: position 88,323 of record NZ_AKJW01000022.1, on the reverse strand, counting down.
AGCGCAAGCAGATAAATCGCATAGCGGGGAGGGGTGAGATTAACGGCGCGCATTAGCGGCTCCCTTCGGATGCAGTGTCGGAATCGGCATAGGCGGTCTCGCCCGGCTTGACCTTGTAGCACAAGGCATACAGCGCCGGCAGGTAGAACAGGGTCAGCACGGTGGCGACGGTGATGCCGCCCATGAGCGCGGTCGCCATCGGGCCGAAGAAGTTGCTGCGCAACAGCGGGATCAGCGCCAGCACGGCGGCCGCAGCCGTCAGCGTGATCGGGCGGAAGCGTCGCACCGTGGCGCCGACGATGGCGTCGAAGCGCTTGCGTCCGGCGCTGATGTCCTGTTCGATCTGATCGACCAGGATCACCGAGTTGCGCATGATGATGCCGAGCATGGCGATCGTGCCGAGCATCGCCACGAAGCCGAACGGCTGGTGGAACAGCAGCAGCGCGCCGACCACGCCGATCATGCCCAGCGGCGCCGTCATCACGACCATCATGGTGCGTCCGAAGCTTTGCAACTGCACCATCAACAGCACCAGCACGGCGATCACCATCAGCGGCATCTGCGCCGAGATAGAGGCCTGCGCCTTGGCGTTTTCTTCCACCGGACCGCCGACGGCGATGCGATAGCCGACCGGCAGTTCCTTGCGCAATGCGGCCAGCTTTTCGTCGAGGGCATTGCTCACGTCGATGCCTTGCACGCCGGCGCGCACGTCGGCCAGCACCGTGATGGTGGGCTGACGATCGCGTTCCCAGATGATGCCGTATTCCAGTTCGTTGCGGATATGGCCAAGCGTGCTGAGCGGCACCGAGCCGGAAGCGGTCGGTATCGCCAGCGAACCCAGGCGCGCCGGATCGACGCGTTCGCTGCGCGGGGCGCGCAGGTCGACGCTGATGAGCTTGTCGCGTTCACGATATTGCGTGACGGTGTAGCCGGACAGGTTCAGCGCCAGGAAGTTGGATACCTGTTGCGAGCTCAGGCCCATTTCGGCGACGCGCTTCTGGTCGACCTCGAACGTGATCGACCGTTGCGCCGGCTCGTCCCAGTCGAACTGGACATTGGTGGCGCGTGCTTCCTTGCGGACTTCGGCGGCGACCTTTTCGGCGATGGCGCGCACTTCGGGAATCTTCTCGCCGCTGACCCGGAACTGCACCGGGAAACCGACCGGCGGGCCGTTTTCCAGGCGCGTCAGGCGTGTGCGCAGGCCGCTGAATTGTTCGCGCAGCGGTTGCTCCAGCGCTTTCGCCAGCTTCTCGCGATCCTCCACCGATTTGGCGGTCACCACGAATTGCGCGAAGTTGGCGCTCGGCAGTTGCTGGTCCAGCGGCAGGTAAAAGCGCGGCGCGCCGGTGCCGACGAAGTTGATGACGTGATCGATTTCGGGACGGCCCTTCAGCACCGCTTCCATGCGCAAGGCTTCGCGCTGGGTTGCTTCGAACGAAGCGCGTTCCGGCAGGCGCAGGTCGATCAGCAGTTCGGGACGGTCCGAACTCGGGAAGAATTGCTGCGGCACCAGGCCGAACGCCGCGAGCGAACCGGCGAACAGCAAGGCCGTGAGGATCACCACGCGGCCGCGATAGGCCACGCACCACGACACCATGCTGCGCAGGCGCGTATAGATGCGGGTCTTGTAGATCGCGTGATCGTGGTCTTCTTCATGCGCTTCGTGGGAATGGTCGACATCGTCGTCATTCCCGGCGCCTTCGGGCTGCGGTTTTTCCTTGAGCATGTGATAGCCCAGCAGCGGAATCAGCACCACCGCGGCCAGCCACGACAGCAGCAGCGCAATCGCCGAGACTTCAAAGATCGAACGCGTGTATTCGCCGGTGCCGGATTTCGCCAGCGCAATTGGAAGAAAACCCGATACCGTCACCAGCGTGCCGGTCAGCATCGGGAAGGCGGTGCTGGTGTAGGCGAATGCAGCGGCACGACGGCGGTTCCAGCCTTGCTCCAGTTTCACCGCCATCATCTCGACCGCGATGATGGCGTCGTCCACCAGCAGGCCCAGCGCCAGCACCAGGGTCCCCAGCGACACCTTGTGCAGGCCGATGTCGAACATGTACATGAACAGCGCCGTGACGGCCAGCACGATGGGAATCGAGATCACCACCACCATGCCGGTACGGATCCCCAGCGACAGCAGGCTCACCACCAGCACGATGGCGATCGCTTCGGCCACCGCTTCGAGGAAGTCGTCGACCGATTTTTCCACTGCGTGCGGCATGCTGGAAACGGCGGTCAGCTTGAGTCCGGCCGGCAGGCGCGCGCGCAATGCTTCGGTGCTTTCATCAAGCGCCTTGCCGAGCTTGATGACGTCGCCGCCCGGTTGCATGGTGACGCCGATGCCAAGTACAGGTTTTCCATCGGAACGCATCTGCTGTTCCTGCGGATCGTCGTAGCCGCGCGTGATGGTGGCGATGTCGCCGAGCCGGAAGTTGCGGTTGTTGATGCGGATGATCTTGTCGCCGATCGCCTTGACGTCGTTGAACTGCCCGCTCGGGCGTACATACAGGCGGTCATTGCCGGTGGTGACGAGGCCGCCGGGGGCCACCGCATTCTGCGCCCCGATCAGGTCGCCCAGTTGTTGCGGGTTGATGCCCAGGCGCGTCATTTGCGCATTGGAGATATCGATGTAGATGTGCTGGTTGCGGTCGCCGAAATAATCGATCTTGCCCACGCCGGGCACGCGCAGCAATTCGCCGCGCAGCTGGTCGGCGTAATCGCGCAATTGCGCCGGCGAGAAGCCGTCGCCTTCCAATGCATAGATGTTGGTATAGACGTCGCCGAACTCATCGTTGAAGTAGGGACCCTTGACGCCGGACGGTAAATTGGCGGCGATGTCGCCGACTTTCTTGCGCACCTGATACCAGGTCTTCGGCACCTGGGTGGCGGGTGCGGTGTCCTTGATCGTGAAGAACAGTTGCGACTGGCCCGGGCGCGAATAGCTGCGCAGGAAGTCGACGTCGGGGGTCTCCTGCAATTTGCGCGCGATGCGGTCGGTGATCTGCTCCTGCACCTGGCGCGCGGTGGCGCCCGGCCAGTCGGTCTGGATCACCATGACCTTGAAGGTGAACGGTGGATCTTCCGATTGCGACAGTCTGGAATAGGAGCCGATGCCGAGCAAGGTCACCAGCGCCAGGATGAAGGTGACCAGCGCCTGGTGCTGCAAGGTCCATGAGGACAGGTTGAAACGGCCGGGTGCGCTCATAGTGCAAAGTCCTCGGCATGCAAAGGCGCGATCGGTTTGACTTTCTCGCCGGCGGTCAGCGTATGCACGCCCTGGACCACGATTTTTTCACCGCTGGCGACGCCTTCGCTGAGCGTCACGCTGCGTTCGCCGTAGGCGCTCACCGTGACCGCACGCAATTCCAGCTTGGCGTCGGCGGGACGCACGATCCACACCGCCGGGCGATTGCCCTGGTGGAACAGCGCGGTGGCGGGGATGACGGTGGCGGCGTTGGCGGCGGCGTCTTTTTGCGTCGTATTGATCGCCACTTCGCCGCTCATGCCCAGGCGCAGCGCCGGATCTTGCGCGTCCTTGGATTCCAGCGTGACCTTGACGCGATAGGTGCGGCTCTGCGGATCGGCAGCCGGGCTGACTTCACGCACGCGGCCGTTGAGTTTGACGTCCGGCAGCGCGGTCAGTCTGACGATGGCCGGCGCGCCGACGCGGATCTTCGCGACCTGGCTTTCCGATACTTCCGTCGTCACATCGGTGGCGCCCGACCATGCCAGCGAAAACACCGGCTGTCCTGCGGCCAGCACTTCGCCGGTATTGGCTTGCTCGGCGCTGATGACGCCGTCGTGTTCGGCGATCAGGCGCGTGTAGTTGCGCTGGTTGCCGGCCACGGCGGCGCGCGCGGTGGCGCTTTGGAGTTGCGCCTTGGCGGCGGCGTAGGCATCCTGGGTCTGCTCAAGTTGCAGCGCGCTGATCAGTTTGTCGCGCGCTTGCAGCGTGTCGCGTTGCAACTGCTTTTCGGCGGCGTCGAAATGTTCGCGCGCGGAAGCCAGGTCGGCTTCCGCGCTGGCGGCATTGTGTTCGGCGTCGGCCGGATCCAGGCGCGCCACGACGTCGCCCTTGCGCACGGTGTCGCCGAGATGCACGCGGCGCTCGATGACTTGTCCGGCAATGCGGAATGACATCGGCGTCGAGAAGCGCGACTGCACTTCGCCGGGCAAGGTCAGCAACTGCGCGCCGCCGTCGGCTTGCGCCGGCAGGACCACGACCTCGCGCGGCGCGTCGGCGACCGGCGCCGGCTTCTGACAGGCGGCCAGCGCCAGCGTGACGGCCAGCACCAGCGGCAACATAACCGGCGAATGACGACGGGAAACGCTCCGGTCAAGCTCGGCGGAGGGAGGAGAGGTACGGCGATGATGGGCAAACTTCACGGCATTCCTTTCTGGAAATGTGATGTCCGGATCGTCGACCGTTCCGAACCCTGCAACTTGTTTCGCTTGCTAAGCGCATGTGGGGGAATTTTTTGGCATTCTAATACACTAATGAATTCAAATGCAATGTTGTATTTGAATTCATCGATGCTAAAATTACGCCATGAGCAAAGCCACGACCCCAGCCAACGCCAAACCAGTTGCCCAAGCCGCAAGCTCGTCAGCAGGCCCATTACCATTAGCAAGCCGTCAGCGTCTGAGCCGCGAGCAAAGCCGCGAACAGACGCGCCAGCGCTTGCTGGAGGCGTCGCATGCCATGTTTATTCAAAAGGGATTCACGCTGGCCAGCGTGGAAGACATCGCCGCCGCCGCCGGTTATACGCGGGGAGCGTTCTATTCCAACTTCAGCGACAAGATCGAGTTGTTTTTTGAGTTGCTGCGCCGCGAAAGCGCGGAGATCGATCTCGAGTTTCACCGCATGTTCCAGGCGCCGGTGATCGATCCGGTCGAGTTGCAGGAAAAAATCGTGGGTTATTACAGCACGTTGTACCGCGACGACATGTGCAGCCAGTTATGGATGGAAGCCAAGATCGTCGCCATGCGCGACGAAAAATTCCGCGCCACGCTGAGTATCTTTCTGCGTGAGCGCCACGAGCAGATCGCCGAGTTCGTCGAAGCCTTTGCACGGCTGAGGGGTGTGCCTTCGATTGCACCGGCGCACCAGATCGCCATCGGTCTGATGGCCTTGTGCGAAGGCGTCTGTTTTGCCCATCGCTGCGACCCGGAACGCATCGACGACAAGACCGCGGAAGCGGTGCTGTCGTTGTTCCTCAAAGCGACGACTGCGATGCCGCAGGCAGCGCCTGCCAAAGCCGGGACGCCCGTGAAAAAGACCGTGGTGGCGAAGCGCAAGTAAGCGCTGCTACGCTCTTTTCGAAGCAGCGTTGGCGTGGATGGTTTCCTCAGTGCGGATACGCTGAAGTCTTGAGATACCGAATCTGCGCGCGCAGTTCAGGCGGCTTTCAAAAAATCCTGTCCCAGATCGAGCAGCACGTCGCGCACCAGCGAGGCGGTGCTCTGGCAGCCGAGCTTGTCCTTGATGCTGGCGCGATGCACGTCGACCGTCTTGACGCTGATGTTGAGATCGCGCGCGATGATCTTGCTGGAGGCGCCGAGGATCACCTTTTCCAGGATCTCGCGTTCGCGCGTTGTCAGCGTTTTCAGCTTGCCTTGCAAATGCTGGCGGCGATCGCGTGCCTGGCGATTGCCGGCGACGCTTTTCAGCGTCACCTGGATGCGCTCGAGCATCTGCTGCGAGTTGTACGGCTTTTCGAGGAAGTCGACCGCGCCGTTGCGCAGCGCCCGCACCGACATCGGAATGTCGCCATGGCCCGACACAAAGATCACCGGAATATCGGCGCCGATTTCCTTGAGTCTTTCCTGCAACTGGAAGCCGCTGATTTCCGGCATGCGCACATCCAGGATCAGGCAGCTCTGGCTGTTGGCGTCGTAGGCTTTCAAAAAGGCTTCGGGGCCATCGAAACATTCCGTACGGATATTGACCGAGCTCAGCAGCCAGGCCAGCGACGTGCGTACGGCGTCGTCATCGTCGACGATGTAGACCACGGGGGTGTTGGTGTCCATCTTCATACCCTCAGAAAAACGGCGCCGGAGCGGCGAATGCGCCCAATGCCGAAAAAGAAATGTCTCCCTACATCAAGCAAAAATCAGGCCTGAACAGGCGCGGATTTCACCGGTAGTGTGTGTTGTTGTGTGTCGTTTCAAGAGTGTATCGCCACGGCAGGAAACAAGGAATCACTATCTTGGCCAGCTCGTCGCTTTACGCTCATTCCTGCGCAATGATGTTTTTTTGCCTAGGTATAACTACCTAGATGCTTAACTGGATTCCCTCTCAAGTGTGGTGTTCGGACGAATTGTTTGCCGCCTGTACATGCCTTAATCTGGTGACTCGTTAACCGCCATGGAGCAATGCGTTGCCGCTTGCACCGAAACCGTCCGGCGGGCACTACAAGGGAGCAAGGCATGAGCGCGACAGGCGTGAACAGCACTACCAAAGGCAATACCCTGAGCCAGGAGCAACTGGCTTTTCGCAACGCCATGGCGCATCTGCCGGCAGCGGTCAGCGTCATCACCACCAATGGCAGCGCGGGCCGTTGCGGCATTACCGCCAGCGCGGTCTGCTCGGTCACCGATTCGCCGCCGACCATCCTGGTGTGCATCAATCGCGGCAGCGCCATGCATGACATCTTCAAGGAAAACGCCCACCTCTGCGTCAACGTGCTCAGCGACGAACAGGAGCAGCTCGCCATGCATTTCTCCGGCGCAACCAAGGTGGCGATGGAAGAGCGTTTCTCTTGGGATATCTGGGAAGAAGGCCCGTTGCGGCAACCGGTGCTCAGCGCCGCCCTGGTGAAACTGCAGGGACGCATCAAGGAGTTCAAGGAAGTCGGGTCGCATTCCGTCATGTTCGTCGAGCTCAGCGATATCCATGTCAGCGAAGAAAAAGACAGCCTGATTTATTTCAACCGCCTGTTCCACAAGGTCAAGCGCATGGCGATCTGAAGCATCTCATGCAGTTGATGATCGTATTGAACAAGCCGGCGACATGCCGGCTTTTTTTCGTCTCATTTTTCTTTACAAATCCAGCACCAGCATGCCCGACCTGGCGCGCGACACGCAGGTGCAGATCTGGTCGTTGGCGGCTTTTTCCTTCTTCGACAGGCAATTGTCGCGATGGTCCGGCTCACCCTCCAGCAAGGGCACCACGCAGGTGCCGCAGATGCCTTCGCGGCAAGAGGTATCGATGCAAATGCCGGCCTTGGACAGCACGTCGACAATCGGAATGCCGACCGGGATCTGCAGCACCTGGCCCGAGCTGGCGAGCTTGACTTCAAACGCGCCGTCGCCGCCTGTACTCGCTGTTGCCGGCGTTGCCGCCTGGAAGTGTTCCAGGTGGATCGCCTCCTCGGGACGACTCAGCGCAGCGCAGGCCACGACGGCATCCATGAACGGCGCCGGGCCGCAGGTGTACACGTGTGCTTGCGGATCCGCCGCGTCCAGGCAGGCTTGCAGATAGTGCGCCATCTCCTGGCCTTGCACGCCGTAATGAAAGCGCACGTTGCCGGCAAACGGCGGCGCATCCAGCAAGTCGGCGAAGGCGGCGTATTCGCGTGCACGCGCGAAATAGTGCAGCGTGAATTGCTGGCCTTGCGCGGTCAGCCGATAGGCCATGCTGAGCAATGGCGTGACGCCGATGCCGGCGCCGAACAGCAGGTGTCCGGATGCTTCGCCATGCAATGCGAACAGATTGCGCGGTGCGCCGACTTCCAGTGCGCTGCCGACCCCGACCGCATCATGCAAAGCCGCCGAGCCGCCGCGCGAAGCAACTTCCTTCTTCACGGCGATGGTGTAGGCATGCACATCGTCGAGCGGGCCGCACAGCGAATACTGGCGCATGACGCCGGTGGGGCCGGTGACGTCGACGTGTGCGCCCGGTTCGTACGGCGGCAGGGCGGCGCCGTCCGGACTGACCAGGCGGAAAGAACGAATGTCGCCGGTTTCGTCGGTGATGTGGTCTACGATGAGTTTCATGATGCGATCAGGCGTTACGGGTTGGCATGATGGAGGATGACGGCATTGCTTACAGCAGGAAGCCGAGCGCGTTCAGCGCATCCGTCGAGTTGATCAGGCGCACCACTTTTTGCTCCAGCCTGGGACCTTCCGCGCCGAAGCGGATGCGATGGGTCAGGTTGGCAACGAACATGGTGTGCGCCTGGCGCTTGTAGCCGACCAGGATTTGCGCCGAGTTGACTTCCACCAGGCCGGCGCTCAGATGCACCGGCACGAAGCGCGACACCGTGCGTACCGTGGCCGAGGCGTCGGCGGCCGACATCGCGAAACCGGAGGTCAGGCGCTCGATGCGCAGCTTGCGCATGCGGGCGTCGTCGTAGGCATAGTTCAGTTGTGCGGCGAAATCGGTCGCATCGGGATCGATAGGCACCACATAATGGCCGTCTTCGCTCCACAGCGCGGACCAGTTGGCGTAATCCTTCCTGTCGAGCAGTTCGGCTTCTTGCCAGATGAAAGCGATCGCCTTGGCCAGCGGTTCGGAAAAGCCTTGCAGGCTGTCGGTGTTGTTCATCTCATTGCTCCATCATCTTTTTCCACATGGCATACGCTTCGCGCATCCCGGTTTCATCGGTCGAGTGCGACACCTTGTCGCCGTTGTCGTCTTGCCATTCGCGGTTGAGGCCGCGGTTGACCAGGATCGGCACGTCGCGACCGGCATAGGCGCCGCTCTGCACGCGTTCCCAGGCCTCGGCATCGTCCGGGCTGCCGAAACCGAACGGCCCCTGGAAGTGTTCGTGGATGCGCATGCGCTCGCGGTTGGCGATCTCGGGGCCGCCGTCCATGCCCAGCGCGATGTGGCGAATCTGCGTCTCGGCGACGGAGACCGGATGCAACACGCGGAAGAACGACATCGACATCGCCACATTGGGGAACAGATTCAGGTTGAAGCCGGCGCCGTGCAGCGAGCGCACGATGCGGCGCACCTGGTCCGGCGGCATGTCCTTGGACAGCTCGGCGACGATGTGGCTGAAACGCTCCTGCAATTGTTCGCTGCCGTCGTCGACGTCGAGGTCGACGTGCTCCGGCACCATCACCATCACGCTGTGGCCGTTGCCCAGCGAGCGCGTGATCGACTGGTCGTCGGTCATGAAGGACAGCATCTCCGAAGTTTCCGCATCCACCGATTGCAGGAAGGTCTTGTGCACCACCGGGAAGTGATAACCGTCGGTAGTGTTTTCGAGCTGGATCTTCCAGTTGCCCTTGAACGAGAACTTGTGCTCGCCCTGGGTCTTGATCGGGAAGCCGGCGCCCTGTTTCATGAACAGGTCGATCCAGTGGCGGGCGTTGCCGAGGAAATCCTCCAACGGTTCGATGTCCGCATTGAAGCTGGCGAAAATCATGCCGCCGTAGATGCCCACGCGCAGGCTTTGCAGCGGCAGGTCGGCCTTCTCGATCACATCTTCATAGCCCTCCGGATAAGGCAGGCCGCGCAGCTTGCCGTCGAGGCCGTAAGACCAGCTGTGGTAAGGGCAGGTAAAACCGGTGGCATTGCCCTTGTGCTTTTCGCACACGGTGGCGCCGCGATGGCGGCAGCGGTTTTCCAGCACGTTGACCTTGCCGCCGCGATCGCGCACCACGATCACCGGCTGGCGGCCGATCTGCGCCGTCTTGAAATCGCCGGGATTGCGCAATTCGCTTTCATGCGCGACCCAGACCCAGGTCTTGTAAAAAATCTTGTCCATCTCGACTTCGAAAATCTGCGGGTCGGTATAGAGCGAAGGATCGACGACGGCGCCCTGGACCAGCTCAGCGTAAGACGTGTCCGACGTTCTCGGATGGAAGCGTAGGGGTGCATTCATTGCATTCTCCAAAGGGTGGCTTTAGTTCGTGGGATCAGTTGGCGGGTGCCTGGCGCATCGCTTGTTCCAGATGCAGGCCCAGCGCGCAGAGTTTTTCGTCGTCGCCTTTGTGGCCCACCAGTTGCACGCTGGTCAGCAGCGGCGTACCGGGCAGCGGCACCGGGATGCTCAGCGCCGGATGGCCGCTCAGGTTGAACGGCCGCACCAGCGTGCTCAGTCCGAGCACCGGGACGCCGTTGCGGATGTCTTGCAGCGTCGGCGGTAGTTGCGGCAGGCTCGGCAACAACAAGGCATCGGCCTCCTGCAAGGCGGCGTCGACATGGGCGATGAAGCGCGCGCGCACTGCTTCGGCGTCGGCGATAGCGGCGGCGGTAATTGTGCCGGCCGCAGCCAAACGCTTCTCGATGTCGGCGCCGAGTTTGCCCTGGCCGGTCAGGTGGCCGAAGGCGGCATAAGTCTCGCTGTTGATCAGCACCATGCCGGCCTCAAACGCTGCTTGCATGTCAGCCAGCGTGATGCGGTCGCCTTGCCAGCCGGTGGCGTCGAAGGCGCGTTGAACCGCGTCGACGATGGCGGCATCGCTATCGGTATGAACCAATCCTATGCGTGCTTCGCGCTGCGGGACGGCGGCCTTGGCGCGGTCGAAGCCGGGGGCGATGGCAGCCATGGCGTCGATGATCAACGCCATGCGGCGTGCGAACGGACCGACGCAATCAAGCGTGCTGTGTTGAGGATAGGCGCCGCTGCGGCTGACGCGGCCGAAGCTCGGTTTGAAACCGATCACGCCGCAACAGGCCGCCGGCAAACGGATCGAGCCGCCGGTGTCGCTGCCGATGGCGACGTCGACCAGGCCGGCGCCGACTGCGGCCGCGCAGCCGCTCGACGAACCGCCGGGCATGCGCGCCGGATCTTGCGGGTTGAGCGGGGTGCCGCTCCAGTCGTTGATGCCGGTCATGCCGTAGGCCAGCTCATGCATATTGGCCTTGGCCGTGATCTGCCAGCCGGCGTCGAGCAGCCGGCGCACCACGTCGGCATGGACGGCTGCCGGCGCGGCATCGGCCAGCGCGGCGCTGCCGCCGCGCGTCTGCATGCCCTGGATGTCGATGCAATCCTTGATGGCGACCGTGGGGCCGCTGCCGCCGAGATGGAAGCGCGCGACCAGCGCGTTGTGTGCGTTGTCAGTACCGGGAGCGATCGTGGTGGACATGCCTATGCGTCTTTCATGAAGTCGGTTGGGATAGCGACGCCGGACAAGGACATCGCGGCGGGATTCCATGGTGCGCAAAACAGGCGCTGGGTGCGGAAGTGGCAGATCTGCCATGCCTGAGCCTGCCGATGCTGCTTCTTGAAATCGACGGTCAGGCGCGCGCCTATCAGTTCCGAGCGCTCGTCTTCGTAAGTGGATGCCTGCAACATCACCCATTGCCCGTGCGCGCGGTCGCGCTCCACCGTGAGGCTGTCGGAAGTCAGGAAATGCGCATTCATCTTGAAGTGCGTGGACAGCGGCGCCAGGTAGTTGCCGAGGAAGGCGACGATGGCGGCGCGGCCGTTCTGTTTGCCGAACGTCCGGGTGTAGAGCGCGCCCACGCCTTCCCATACGGCATCTTCCGCGAACAGCTCGCCGAGTTGCGGAAGATCGTGATCGTGGCAAGGCTGGTCGCACAGTTTCATGTAGCGCGCCAGCACGTTGCGTACGGCGCGTTCGTCTTCGACGGCGTCCAGGCGCTGCTCAAGCGCAGCGAGCCGGGAGGTGAATTGTTCAGGTGTTGTCATGCTGCATCCAAGTAAGTGAACATGTTCAGGCTGGCCGTCGGGCTGGCACTGGGTGCTCGCACATCAAATCTGCTATCGATGCAATCAATTTTAGAATCGGGATTGAAATAGATCAAATTCATGTAAAATATTTTTATCATAAATACGGCTGATTTTAGTCTGCCGCTGCGACGGTATTCCGGGGAGGGGCAATGGCAACGTTCAACAACATGGATCTCAATCTGCTGCGGGTTTTCCAGGCGATTGCAGACGAACGCAGCCTGACGCAGGCCGGCAACCGCCTGCACCTGTCGCAACCGGCGGTGAGTTATGCGCTGGGCCGCCTGCGGCTGATCTTCGACGACCCGCTGTTCATCCGCACCAGGGAAGGCATGCAACCGACGCCGACCGCCGTCGAGCTGGCCAAGCCGATCGGCCGCGCCTTGCAGGCCGTGCAGGATGCATTGCGCTATGCCGAACGTTTCGACCCGGCCAGCAGTACGCGCGTGTTCCGCGCTTCGATGACCGATGTCGCCGAGATGGTGTTCCTGCCGCCGGTATGCGAAAAGCTCAACGAACTCGCGCCCTCGACGCGGCTGCATGTGGAACAGGTGGCGCCGACCCAGATCGAGGAAGCGCTGCGTACCGGCCGCCTCGATTTCGCCATCGGCAATTTGCCGGCCCTCAAGCCGTTGACGCATTACGAATTGCTGTTTCGCGAGTCGTACGTCTGCATGACGCGCAAACGCAAAGGCTTGCCGCGCGGCGAGCAGATTTCGCTCGACGATTTCCTGGCAATGTCGCATGTGCTGGTGCAATCGGCGGAAAGCAGCCATCACCAGGTGGAAAATTCGTTCAGGACATTGGGGATTCATAGAAAGATCGGTCTCGATATTCCGCATTTCTCGGTGTTGCCGCGCATCCTGGCGCGCTCCGACCTGACGGCGACGCTGCCGTTGCGCATCGCCAAACTGTTCCAGAGCGACGGTCACGGCCAGTTCATGCTGTATCGCTTGCCGGTCGATATCCCGGCGGTTGACGTTACGCTGCACTGGCACCAGGATTTCGACAGCGATCCCGGCAACAGCTGGTTGCGTCAATTGATCGTCGACTTGCTGCAGCAATACGGCCGCTCTTCCTGAGGTTGCAGAATGCAAATTGCAGATGGCCCGTCTCGCAACGGGCCATGCCTGGGGACGCCAATCGCTCAGGCGTTCTGCAACCCGGCCTCTGTCGGATGTCAGTCATTCAGACGCCGGACCATCTCCGCACCGTAATGCCGGTCGGTGCGGCTTTACTGCTCCTTGCTTGCCTCAGACCATCTTCCAGTCCGGCCGATCAGAAACGGTGACGCATGCCCAGGCGCACTGCCGTCTGGTTGCCGGTAGCCGACTGAATGCCGCCGCCGAATACGGGAAACGCGTTGTAACCCTTGTCGCGGTCATACACGGCGCCGACGTAGAGATCGGTACGTTTGGAAATCTTGTAGTCGGCCATGGCGATGAAGGCCTGCGCATTGCCCACGCCCTGGTTGCGGCTCTGGAATTGATACGCGGCGCTCAGGTCCCACAGCGCGGTCAATGCATACACGCTGCCCAGTTCATAGGTGGTGGCCTTGGCGCTGTTGGCGGTGTTCTTGACTTGCGTCATCACGCCGAAAGGCTTCCATGCACCGAGCTGATAGGTGGCGCCCAGGCCGTACATGCGGGTCGAGTCGGTGCCGGCGGCGTTCTTGATGTCGGTGTAGGCCAGGCCTGCGCTGAACGGGCCGTTGTCATAGCCGGTATAGGCGCTGACGGTGCGGCTGGCGACCGTGCTGCCGGCCACTTCGCCGAAACCGTACATGGCGCCGACGGTAAAGCCGCCCATGTTGGCGCTGCTGTATTTCACCGAGTTGTTGGTGCGGTCGCCGCCATAGATATGGTTGTTCAGCGCGTTGGCATGGGCGGCATCGGAATGCAGGCCCCAGGCCAGCGAACCGGCCGGCGACAAGGCGCCCATGGCGTACTGGGCGCCGATGTTGGCCATGAAGTCGTATTGGCGACCGAGGGCGATGCTGCCGAGTGTTTTGTCGCTCAGGCCGACGAAGGATTGGCGACCGAAAATCGCACCGCCCTGGCCGAGGCTGCCGTCATCGGCGTTGAAGCCGGTTTCCAACGTGAAGAAGGCCGACATGCCGCCGCCCAGATCTTCCGTGCCCTTGAAGCCGATGCGGCTGCCCTGGGCAATGCCGCTGTCCATGCGCAGCAGCGACGCGCCGCCGCCGCCGGTTTTCGGCGCGCTGGAGTAGTAGGTCAGGCCGAGGTCGACCAAGCCGTAAATCGTGACCGTATCGGCCGCATGTACCATCCCCGAGCCGGCCGCGAGCATCGCGGCGGCTAGCAGTTTCTTTTTCATCTGAGCTAACTCCCTGTGTGTGTTGTGTGTTGATGCTGCATACACAAGCCGTGTGCGCCACGCAGTGGACACTGGAGACAAGCCCGTCCGCAGTGCACGACAACCTCATGCAGGGCAGATGGTAAGGAGTGGAATGGCGATTGATCAAATTCATGCAATCGATCAAAAACATAAGCACGACTGATTTTCAGACGAAGGGAAAGCGCGCTATTTTAAAAAGCTTTTCTTTTCCGGAGCGATTGCCGACATCGGTGCGTTCAGCGATCACCGCCGGCGCTGTATCACGAAAATAAAACGCGATCGGCACCATGCAAGTGCGATGCGTCACCATAACGGCGCGTCAGCAGCGCATGCGTGATACATGGCGTATCACTGAAAATTATTTTCTAATTGTCGTTTTTCACCAACGGCAACGCGAAGCAAAAACTGGTGCCGCGCGGCTCCGCAGGTTGCGCCCAGATATCGCCGCGATGCCGCGCGATGATATTTTTGCAGAGCGCCAGGCCGATACCATTGCCGCTCACCTTCGACGAGAAGAAACCGTCGAACAGGCGCTCGCGATGCCCCGCCTCCAGTCCGCCGCCATGATCGGTCACGCGAACCAGCGCCGTATTGCCGGCTTGTTCGCTGCTGATGCGGATGCTGCGCAACGCCACCGGGAAGCGGCTCATTTCTTCAATTGCATTGAACGCCAGGTTCAGGATCACCTGGCCGATCAGCACCTTTTCGCAGCTCACCATGAGTTTGTCGGCGGACGGCGCCAGCTCCAGCCTGACCTGGCTTTCCGCGGCTTTCAGTTCGATGAAGTAACGCACCTCATTGAGGGTTTCATTGAGGTTGACCAGGGTTTCGGTCTGTTCCAGCTTGACCACGTACTCGCGCACGCTCTTGATGATGGCGGCGGCGTGGTCGACCTGGCGGCCGGCGTTGCCGAGTCCCCATAAAACGCTTTCCCGCTCGATGTCCTCGCTGTTCAGCCGCAGCATCGCACCTTCGAGGAAATTGCGGATCGCCGCCAGCGGCTGGCTCAGTTCATGCGCGATGGCGGTCGCCATTTCGCCCATGGCGTTGTGACGCGCGAGGTATTCCAGCGCCGCCTGGTTGCGCCGTCGCGCATCTTCCGCTTCGACCTGATCGGTGACGTCGCGGAAATGCAGCAAGTGTCCCTTGAGGTCGTTTTCGATTTCGATATAACGGCAGGACGCCTGATGCCAGCGTCGCTGGCCGTTCTTGAGGACGATCTGGTAACGGATCGGGAACGAGATGGCGTCCGGCAACGCCAGCGTCAGCAGTTCCAGCAATTCGTCGCGCGACGCCGGTTCGCACAGGTCGCTGAAGCTGGCGGGCGTCTGCTGGCCCGGGCGCACGCCCAGCAACTTGCGCCCGGCGTCGCTGACGTATTCGATGCCGCCGTCGCCGCGCAGCACCGCCACGCCTTCGTCGGAGTCTTGCATGAATTCCTTGAGGCGGCTTTCCAGGCGCTTCATCTCGCGCTTGATCTGTTCTTCGCGCGCGATGTCGCGGAACTGCACCATGATGACGTCCTGATGCGCCAGCTTGACCAGCGTCGCGGTCGCTTCCGAGAGTATCTCTTCGCCGTTCTTGGCGCGATAGCACCATTCAATCACATTGCTCCCATGCAGCACCGCGCCGTGCAGCCATTGCCGTCCGATCTCGCGGCGATACTCGTGCGAGTGCCGGCTCATGTCGGGCGCCTTCAGCGGCAGCAGTTCTTCCAGCGTGAAGCCGAGCACCGAACAAGCCGAGGGATTGGCCCACAGTATCGATTTGGATTCGGCGTCATGCAGGATGATGCACATCGTCAACGCATCCATCATGCGTTTGAAATCTTCGAGTTCGAAGGCGGCGTGCATTTCACGGGCGCCGTCGGCGCGGTCCGCGGGGCTGGGTGTGTCGATGGGCATGGCGGCAGTCGGATTGAACAAGGCAAATTGATTATAGTCCGCGCCGGCGCCGTTCCCGGGAGCAGCTGGCGATGTTGTCCGATGTTGCCATTCTGCCTAGGGGATTTCTTTAGCGGCCTGACTGTAACTACCTAAAAATCCCCCAATCGTCCCGATTGAACCGGGCAAGCGCGATGCCTACACTCGATTCCAGGTTGGCCGGCTTTGTTTGCGGCCACATGCAACACACTCTGGAGAATCGAATGTCCCGATCAGAAACCATGGAAGCATCTGCGGCCGCTGTGCAGAAAGAGGAAGGCGCAAAGGAAAATGGCATGACGCAACTGTTCAGTGAAATCCGCGAGCGCCGCGACGAGTTCGGTCGCCTGCGTCATGTGCCGAAAGAATTCATCGCCCGGCTCAAGAAACTGGGCGTCTATCGCGCCGCGACGCCGGCCTGCTTCGGCGGATCCGGCCTGGCGCCCGCGGCCTTTCTGCAACTGATAGAAAAAATCTCCGAAGCCGACGGCTCGGTCGGCTGGGTCGCCAGCTTCGGTTCGGCATCGGTGTACCTGGCGGCGTTGCCGAAATCCACGCAAGCCAAGCTGTATGCCGAGTCGCCCGACCTGGTCTTCGCCGGCGGCCTGTTCCCGATCCAGCCCGCCGTGCAAGTCGACGGCGGCTGGACCGTCAACGGCACCTGGAAATTCGCCAGCGGCTGCAAGGGCGCCGACATGCTCGGCGTCGGCATCGGTGCGACGGTGCCAGGCCAGGCCGGTTCCAAACCGCGTACCGCGGTGCTGCCGCCGAGCCAGGTCGAGATCGTCGAGAACTGGGATGTCATGGGTCTGTCCGGCACCGGCAGCCATGACTTGCGCGTGACGCAGCAATTCGTCGCCGACGAGTGGACGTTCATCCGTGGCGGCGCACCGACCATCGACGAGCCGCTGTATCGCTATCCGACCATCGCCTATGCCGCGCAAGTGCTCGGCGTGGTCAACCTCGGCATCGCCCGCGCCGCCATCGACGAGATCGCCAACATGGCCGGCGGCCGCGTCGCCATCACCGGCGCGCCGAAACTGGCGGATCGTTCCTATGTCCGCATCGAGGTGGCCAAGGCCGAGGCGCAATTGCGTTCCGCGCGGGCCTTTTTGTACGACACCACCGACGACGTCTGGCAATCGATCCTGGCCGGCAATCCGGTCACGCCGGAACAAGTCAGCCTGCTGCGCCTGACCGCCGTGGAAGTGGCGCGCGTGGGCAATGAAATCGTGCAAGGCATGTTCAGCCTGGCCGGCACCACCGCCATTTATCTGCACCACCCGTTGCAGCGCTATCTGCGCGATGCCGCCGTGGTCAAGCAACACGCCTTCCTCGGCGAAGGCATCTACGACGGTGCCGGCGCAGTGGCGCTGGGCGTGCCGCCGATGCCGGGTTTCCTGTAATCGCATTGCAATTTTCTGGAGAAGAACATGACACAAATCGTCGATAAAGATCCCTTGCGCGTCCTCTTTTGCGTCGGCGTGACGCAAAACTTTTTTGACTTGCCGGCCAGCCAGACCGGCGCCGTCTGGAAAGCCTATGGCGAAATGATGACGGCATTGAATGAAATGCCGGGCGTCAAGGTCATCGGCACCATGGATGACGACCGCACCATGGTCGGCGCATCCGAATCCTGGCCGTGGACTTTCTACATCATGGCCGACGTGGTCGATCTAGACACCGTCGTGGCCGGCTGCAACTTGTTCCGCACCACCATGATCGGCGAAGAGCGCCTGTGGAAATACGGGCGCATCGAAGCACGCATCGGCCGCGCCCTGATCATCCAGGGCAGCTGAGATGAACCAAAAGATTGCACTGGTCAGCGGCGCGGCGCGCGGCCTCGGCGAAAAGATCGCGCGCAAGCTGCATGCAGCCGGCTACAAGGTCGCGCTCGCCGACATCGACCTCGAACACGCGACCACCGTCGCCGCCAGCCTCGACGCCAGCGGCGACACCGCGCTGGCGCTGGCGCTCGATGTACGCCGCAAGCAAGACTTCATCGCCGCTTGCGACGTGTTGGAATTGCGCTGGGGCGGTGCTACGGTGCTCGTCAACAATGCCGGTCAATCGCGCGTAGCGGCATTGATGGACATTTCGCCGGAAGAATTCGACGACGTGGTCGCCATCAATCTCAAGGGCACGTTTCTTGCCTGCCAGGTATTCGGAAA
The DNA here is from genome assembly GCF_000282135.1 of Herbaspirillum sp. CF444. Classification (GTDB taxonomy): domain Bacteria; phylum Pseudomonadota; class Gammaproteobacteria; order Burkholderiales; family Burkholderiaceae_D; genus Herbaspirillum. The sequence goes on along the minus strand of NZ_AKJW01000022.1, from coordinate 70,224 downwards.
ACGTTTTGCCGAACGCGGTTATGGACGCATCGTCAACATCGCCTCGCTTGCGGGCCAGACCGGCGGCACCGCCACCGGCGCGCACTATGCGGCAGCCAAGGGCGGCGTGCTGACGCTGACCAAAGTGTTTGCGCGCGAGCTGGCCGCCAACGGCGTGACGGTCAATGCGATTTCACCGGGACCGCTGGACCTGCCCATCGTGCACGAATCGGTGCCGGCCGAAAAGCTGCAAGCCATCACCCAGACCATTCCCACGCGTTCGCTGGGCAACGCCGATTTCATCGCGGATGCGGTGCTGCTGCTGGCATCGCCGGACGCCGGTTCGGCCACCGGCGCCTGCCTCGATATCAATGGCGGCTTGTTCATGCGTTGAAAGGAACGGCGGCGCTGTTTTTCATTGCAGGAAGATATTCGCATTTGCTCGACAAGCAGCTTCAAGAACTGACTCATTCATCCAGGGAGAATATTAATATGTTGCTCAAACGTCTGATTGCCGCTGCGCTGGCGCTGACCTCCGTCGCCGTTGCCGCGGTCGCGCACGCGCAGGTCAAGATCGGTGTCGTGACCTCGTCGACCGGTCCGATTTCGCTGGTCGGCATCCCGCAAAAAAATACCGTGCCGCTGTTGCCGACAAAAATCGGCGACCTGAGTATTGAATATATCTCGCTCGATGACGGCAGCGACCCGAGCCGTTCGGTCACCGAAGTGAAGAAGCTCATCTCCGAATACAACGTCGACGCCATCATCGGGCCCAGCGGTTCGCCCAACTCGGTCGGCGTGATTCCGTTCGTGGCCGAAGCCGGCGTGCCGATGCTGGCGCCGGTCGGCACCGCGGCCGTGGTGTTGCCGATGACCGAGCAAAAAAAATGGGTCTTCAAGACCACCCAGAACGATGACCTGATCGCCAAGGCGTTGATCGAACAAATGGTCAAGGCAAAAATCAAGACCATCGGTTTCATCGCCATCAATGATCCCTACGGCGAAAACTGGAGCCGCGTATTCGGCGACCTCGCCGCCAGGAACAATATCAGGATCGTCGCCAATGAACGCTATCAGCGCACCGACACCTCGGTGACGGCGCAGACCCTCAAGGTCATGGCGGCCAATCCGGACGCGGTGCTGGTGGCCGCGCCGGGCGGCGCCACCGTGTTGCCGCAAACCACGCTGGCCGACATGGGCTACAAGGGCCAGATGTACCAGACCCACGGGGCGGCGCTGCCGGCTTTCCTGCAACTGGGAAAGAAGAAAGTCGACGGCACCATCCTCGCCGCCAGCCTGATGCTGGTGCTGCCTGAAATCGCCGACAGCAATCCGTCGAAAAAAATCGCGCAGGACTACATCGCCGCCTATACCAAGATGTACGGCAGCGCTCCGGCCACCTTTGGCGCCAATGTGTACGACGCCGGCCTGCTGCTGCAACGGGCAATTCCGACTGCCGCCAGGAAAGCCAAACCAGGCACCAGGGAATTCCGCGCGGCGCTGCGCGATGCGCTGGAGAGCACCAAGGAGCTGGTCGCCACCCAGGGCGTCTACAACATGACGGCGGCAGACCATAGCGGTTTCGACGAACGCGGTCGCGAACTGATACAGGTCAGGAACGGCAACTGGACGCTGCTGAAATAAGCACGCAGAGTGCAGGAAAACCGGCTGCATCGGCGCGATGCGGCCGGCCCCAGATGACAGGCACTTGCTCCGGCAGCGCATGCAAGCGCGCGGCGGCAAGCCCAAGAAGGACACTGTAATGAATCTTCAAATCGTGGCGCTGTTGGGACAAGACGGCATCACCAATGGCGCAATCTATGCGCTGCTGGCCTTGTCCATCGTGCTGGTGTTTACCGTCACGCGCATCTTGCTGATTCCGCAGGGCGAGTTCGTCGCCTTCGGCGCGCTGACCATGAGCGTCATCCAGAACGGCCAACGCCTCTGGGTGGTGTGGCTGCTGGTCGCCCTGTGCGTCGCCGCGGCGCTGATGGACGTGGTCGACATGCTGCGCCGGAAGCGCAGCCGGCCCTCGATGTGGCTGCCGGCCAAACTGCTCTACGCCGGCGTGATGGCATGGCTGGCTTTCAGCCTGCCGCTGGCGAGTCTGCCGATGCTGTTGCAAGTCATCCTGACGCTGGCCTTGCTGGTGCCGACCGGGCCGTTGATGTATCGGCTGGTGTTTCAGCCGATTGCCGGCGCCACGCCGCTGGTGCTGCTGATCGTGTCGATTGCCCTGCACGTGGCGCTGGTCGGCGTCGGCCTGCTGGTGTTCGGTCCCGATGGCGCCCGCACCGCGCCGTTCACCGACAGCAATCCGTCGCTCGGCTCGTTCAACCTGAATAGCCAGGCGCTGTGGGTGATCGGCGTGTCGATCGGCCTGATCGTCGCGCTATACCAGATGTTCGAACGCACGCTCTACGGCAAGGCCTTGCGCGCCGCCGCCATGAACCGCATGGGCGCGCGCCTGATGGGCATTTCGCCGGTGTTCGCCGGCAAGGCCATGTTCTTCCTGGCGGCGCTGATCGGCGTCATGTCCGGCATCCTGATCGCGCCGATCACGACCATTTATTACGACTCCGGATTCCTGATCAGCCTCAAGGGCTTTGTCGGCGCGATTATCGGCGGCCTGGTCAGTTATCCGGTGGCGGCGATCGGCGCCGTGTTCGTCGGCCTGATCGAATCGTTTTCCACCTTCTGGGCCAGTGCCTATAAAGAGATCATTGTGTTTGTATTGATTATTCCGGTGTTGCTGTGGCGTTCGCTGACCAGCCGTCATGTGGAGGATGAAGAGTGAAGCGCGATCTTTCCGGTTCTTCGGTAAACGCCGGCGACGCCAATGCCGCCGCGCGCGTGCCTTCTTCCGTCTTGCCGCTGTCGGTGCATGCAGGCGTGCTGGCATTCGTCGCGTTGCTGGCGGTGGCGCCGTTCGTATTGAGTTCGTTCTATATCACCATGCTCAACAACATCGGCCTGAGCTCGCTGGTGGTGTTGGGACTGGTGCTGCTCACCGGTGTCGCCGGACTGACCAGTTTCGGCCAGGCCGCGTTTGTCGGCCTGGGCGCCTACATCTCCGCGGCGCTGAGCACCGGCGTGGTGGCGTTGCCGGCTGCGCTGGGGTGGATGCATTCGCCCTGGGCGGCCTTGTGCATCGCCCTGGCCTGTACCGCGTTGCTGGCCTTGCTGCTGGGCAGCCTGACGCTCAAGCTGTCGGGCCATTACCTGCCGCTGGGCACCATCGCCTGGGGCATCAGCCTGTATTTCATCTTCGGCACGCTGCAAAGCATGGGCGGCCAGACCGGCATGTCCGGCATTCCGCCGATCAAGTTGTTCGGCCTGGCGCTGGGCAGCGACAGGTTGATTTACGGCCTGATCTGGCTGGCCGTGATCGCCTGTGCCTACGCGCTCATCAACTTGCTCGATTCGCGCGAAGGTCGCGCCATCCGTGCCTTGAAGGGCGGCATCGTGATGGCCGAAGCGATGGGCATCGACACGGCGCGTTCGCGCATCGTGATCTTCGTCATCGCCGCCTTGCTGGCGAGCTTGTCGGGCTGGTTGTACGTACACATGCAACGCTTCGTCAATCCCTCGCCGTTCGGCCTGCAATTCGGCATCGACTACCTGTTCATGGCGGTGCTCGGGGGCGCCAGCCATGTCTGGGGCGCGGTGCTCGGCGCCGGCGTGATCGTGGTGCTGAAAGAATGGTTGCAAGGCATCTTGCCGGCACTATTGGGACGCAGCGGCAACTTTGAAAGCATCGTGTTCGGTCTGTTGATGGTGGTCATGCTGCAGCGTTCGCGCGACGGTATCTGGCCTTGCTTCGCTGCGCTGTTTTCCAGGTTCATGCCGGTACGCGGCCGGCAACGCAAGCTCGACCTGCAGGCGCCGCCGCTGGCGCGCCGCGACATGCCGAATCCCGACGAAGTGGTGCTCGATGTGCGCGATGTGACGCGTCGTTTCGGCGGCCTGGTCGCCAACAACCGGATGAATCTGAAAGTGCTGAGCGGCGAAGTGCTGGCGCTGATCGGCCCGAACGGCGCCGGCAAATCGACGCTGTTCAATCAGATTTCCGGCGTCGACACGCCGACCTCGGGCACCGTGTTGTTCCGCGGCCATGACGTCACCGGCAAGGGCTCGCGCCATATCGCCGCGCTCGGCATGAGCCGCAGCTTCCAGCATGTGCGTTTGCTGCCGGGCATGACGGTGCTGGAGAACGTCGCCATCGGTGCGCACATGCGCGGCAAGCGTGGCGTGCTGTCGGCGATGTTGCGCCTGGATCGCGACGAAGAAACGCGTTTGCTGGCCGAAGCCGCACGCCAGATCGAACGCGTCGGCCTCAAGGAACAGATGTTCGAAGCGGCCGGTTCACTGTCGCTGGGACAACAACGGATACTCGAAATCGCCCGCGCGCTGGCAGCCGATCCCTGCCTGCTGTTGCTGGACGAGCCGGCCGCCGGCCTGCGTCTGGGCGAGAAGCAGGCGCTCGGCGAACTGCTGCGCAAGCTGCGCGCCGAAGGCATGGCGATCTTGCTGGTGGAACACGATATGGATTTCGTCATGGAGCTGGTCGATCGCATCGTCGTCATGGATTTCGGCACCCATATCGCCGAGGGCTTGCCGGAGGAAATTCAAAACAACCCAGCCGTGCTGGAAGCCTACCTGGGAGCGAGCGATGACCAATAAGGTGCTGGAAGTGCGCGAACTGAGCGCCGCCTACGGCAAGGTAAACATCCTGGCGGGCATCAACGTCAGCGTGGAAGAGGGCAAGATCGTCACCGTCATCGGTCCCAACGGCGCCGGCAAGACGACCCTGCTGTCGGCCATCATGGGCGTGCTGCCGTCGCAGGGCGCGATGCTGTTCGACGGCGTCATCCGTCATTCGCCGGAAGTCGAACAGATGGTCGCCGCCGGCATGACCCTGGTGCCCGAGAAGCGCGAGCTGTTCAGCGAAATGAACATTGAAGACAATCTGCTGCTTGGCGCGTTTCATCGCCATCGCAGCGGCCGGCGCGACTACCGCGACACGCTCGAAGAGGTCTACAGCCTGTTTCCGCGCCTGCGCGAACGGCGCACCCAATTGTCCGGCACCTTGTCGGGCGGCGAACGCCAGATGCTGGCCGTCGGCCGCGCACTGATGGCCAAACCGAAACTGCTGATGCTGGACGAACCCAGCCTGGGCCTGGCGCCGCTGATCGTACGAGAAATTTTCCGCATCATCGCCGAGCTGCGTCGCCGCGGCGTGTCCATCCTGCTGGTCGAACAGAATGCGCGCGCCGCCTTGCAGGTAGCGGACTACGGTTACGTGCTGGAGAACGGGGAAATCAGGATGCACGGTCCGGCCGGCCAGCTGGCGCACGACCCGCGCGTGATCGAGGCCTATCTCGGCCTGAGCGGCAAGCATCAGGATCGCCTGGCGGGTTAGGTGCCCGAATTTTTGCAGCAAAGGACAGCAACATGATGACAGCAGACCGCATGCGCATCTGCATCGCCGGCGCCGGCGCCATCGGCGGCACCCTGGCGGTGCGGTTCAGCGCCGCCGGCCACCAGGTCAGCGTGCTGGCGCGCGGCCAGACCTTGCAGGCGATTCGCGCGCAAGGATTGACGCTGCACGACCAGCACGGCGTCACGCAGGCGATGCCGGCCGCCAGCGACCGGCCGGAGTTTGGAGTACAGGACGTGATCTTCGTGTGCGCCAAGAGCCAGGACCTGGCGGCATTGCTGCCGCAACTGGCGCCGCTGATCGGAGAGCAGACCGTGGTGATCCCGACCAACAACGGGGTGCCGTGGTGGTATTTCTATCGCGAAGGCGGCCGCTTCGACGGCGCCCAGGTGCGCGCGGTCGATCCGGACAATCGCATGGCGCAGGCGGTGCCGGGCGACAAGTTGATCGGCAGCGTGCTCTTCATTACCTCCGAGGCGACGGCGCCGGGCGTGATCAAATCGGTCAATCCGCATCTGATCGTGCTCGGCGAACCGTCCGGTGAAATGAGCGAGCGCCTGGCGCGCATCCGCAACGCCATTGAGGGCGCCGGCATCGAGGCGCGCGCCACCGATCGCATCCGCGACAAGCTGTGGACCAAGATCATCGCCAACCTCAGTTCCAACCCGCTTTCGGTCATCACGCAGGCGACCTTGCAACAGTTATACGGCTTGCCGGAACTGCGCGAGGTGGTGATGCAGATCATGCGCGAGACTCTGCTGGTGGCGTCGTCTTACGGCGCGCGCGTGGACATCGATCCGCTCACCTTCGTGCAACTGGGCGAGGCCATGGGGCCGTTCCGCACATCGATGCTGCAAGACCTCGACCGTGGCCGGCCGCTGGAACTGGCGGCCATCGGCGACGCCGTGCTGGAGCTGGCGCAGCGTTTCGACGTGCCGATGCCGATCACGCGCACGGTGATTTCGCTGGCGCGCTTTCGCGGCGAAGCGGCGCGGCAACGTGCTGCCTGAGTTGCAGCCCAGCAGCCCAGCGCCGACGACCGGACATGTCGTCACGACTCTTATCAGGAATCAGGAGCAGAACAATGGAAGCCAAGGAATTCAGTTACGGTGAAAGCAAGCCGGCACAGTGCAGCGACGCCGAATGGGCATTGCGGATACAACTGACGCATTGCTATCGCCTGGTCGATTATCTGGGGTGGACCGAGATGATCTTCAACCACATTTCGGCACGCGTCGCCGGACCGGAGAATCACTATCTGGTCAATCCGTTTGCGCTCAACTACAGCGAAGTGCTGCCTTCCAACCTGCTCAAGGTAGGACTGGACGGCCAGTTGGTCGAGCCTTCCGACTACAAGGCCAACCCGGCCGGCTTTGCGTTGCATAGCGCCATCCATGGCGCGCGCGCGGACCTGCATTGCGTGATCCACACGCACACCACGCCGATTTCGGCGGTGACGATGAAGAAGTCGGGCTTCGAGCACAACGATTTTTACGGCGCGCAGTTGTTCGGTCGCATCGGCTATCACGATTTCGAAGGCATCACGCTGTTTGCGGAAGAAAAAGAACGCATGCTGGCCAGTCTCGGCAGCAAGCATATCCTGGTGTTGCGCAATCATGGCGTGGCCGTGTGCGAGAGCGATATCCAGCGCGCCTTTTTTTTGTTGTGGACTGTGCAGCGCGCCGCCGAAATTCAGTCCGCCGGACGCGCCATGGGCGGCGAAGACGTTCAACTGAGCAACGAGGTGCGGCAGAAATGCGCCGACCTGACCGGCCAGTTGATCCGCAATGACGGCTTTGCCGTGCTGTTCTTCGACGCCATCGTGAGGAAAATGCTCAAGGCGCAGAAGCTGATCTGAGAAGCATGGGAAATATCGGATACGCGTCGGTCAATCGCGAATGCATCACCAATACATCAACGCCGGAGGACCAATGCCTAACATAGAGATGTTTGTCGTAGAAGGACTGAGCGATCAGCAGAAGGAAAAACTGATCGATGCCTTGACGGCCGCGACCGTCGAAGCAATCGATGCGCCTGCCGATTCGATCCGCGTATGGCTGTCCGAAATACCGGCAAAGCAGTTCGGTATTGCAGGCAAGTCGGTGGCCGCCATCGAAGCGGCAAGGAAAAACAAATAGAACGCATTTCATGATTGATGAAATGCGTTCCAAGCAATCCGGCAGCATCGCCAGGACAGGTTGTGCTGAGTTATCGAACGATCTTATCCAGGAGAGCACTATGTCCATCATTCAGGTCTTCTTCATTGCCGGCCGCACCGACGAACAGAAGGAGCGGCTGATCGGCGCATTGACCGATGCCGCCGTCAAGACCATCGGTATCGACCGCAGCGATGTCCGGGTCATTCTCAAAGATATTCCCAATACCGAATACGGCATTGCAGGTAAAACGGCAAAATCATTGGGGCGCGGCACGGGCCGCTCGCCGGCCGGCAGTTGAAACCCGATGGCGCCGGGCCTGCCCGCAACATGCCGGCGGACAGACCCGCGCTGCTTATTTCACCGTATTCAGATACGCAATCAGATCGGCGCGCTGTTTGGCGTCGGCAATGCCGGAGAAGGGCATGAGGTTGCCAGGTACGGCTTTTTGCGGATCGGTGATGTAGGCGTCGAGATTTTTCTCGTCCCATGTCAGATTGGCGCGCTTGAGCGCCGGGCTGTAGCGAAAGCCCGGCGAGGCCGCCGACTTGCGGCCGACGATGCCGAGCAGGCCGGGGCCGACGCCGTTGGCTGCGGTGACTGCATGGCAGGCCGCGCATTGCGCATAAACTTGCTTGCCGGCGTTGACGTCTTGCGCCATTGCCGGCAGCGATGCCGCCGACAACACGATTGCAGCGGCCAGCGCCGCGTGTTGAAAGTACTTCATTTTTAACTCCTCAAAATTGAATACTGCATCAATACATGTTTCTGCGATTACAGCATGCGCGGCCGCTGCACGTAACGCACCAGGTCGTCGCCCAGACGCACCGCCAGCGCCGCCAGCGGACCGGTCGGGTTGTAGCCGGAGTTGTGCTGGAACACCGAGGCGCCGACCACGAACAGGTTCTGCGCATCCCAATGCTGCAAGTGCGGCGAGACGACGCTGTGAGCCGGATCCGAGCCCATCACGGTGCCGCCGGTGATGTGCGTGGTCTGGTAGGCGCGAATGTCGAACGGACTCTTGCGCGGCACCGCAGGGCCGACGATGTCGGCACCCATGGCCTTGGCGATGTCTTCCATCTTTTTGGTGACGTAGGCCGACATTTTGGTTTCGTTGTCGCGCCAGTCGAAGGTCATGCGCACCAGCGGCTGCCCGTAGGCATCCTTGTACACCGGATCGAGGTCGAGGAAGTTTTCCGTGTGCGGATAGCAGCTGCCCTGGATCGACATGCCGAAGGAATGCGCATACCAGTCGACGTTGGCCTGTTTCCACTTGGTGCCCCAGCGCGGCGTGCCCGGCGGCAGGCGGCGTGCGACGATGGGACGACCGCTGAACATGTTGGCGCTGATCATGCCGCCGCCGAGGAAGCCCAGGCCGGTGTGGTCGAAGTTGTCGTTGTTGAAGTCGTCGATCACCGTGCCGGTGCTGCCGGTGGACAGGAAAGGATTGGTCCAGCGATCCTTCATGAAGACGTTCACCGACGAGGTGGTCTGGTAGCAGAAGTTCTTGCCGACCACGCCCTTGCCGGTGACCGGATCATAGGGCGTACCGATCTTGTCGAGCAGCAGCAGCTTGGTGTTGGTCATGGTGAACGCGCCCAGCACCACGACGTCGGCCGGTTGTTCGTACTCCTGGCCGCTGTGCAGGTCGAGATAGCGCACGCCGGTCACGCGTTTGGCCTTCTCGTCGTAGTTCACGCCGAGCACGTGGCTGTTCAGGCGTATTTCAAAACCCTTGCGTTCCTTGAGCATCGGATAGAGCAGCACTTCCGGCGAAGCCTTGGCCTGCGCTTCGCAGATGAAGCGTTCGCAGTGGCCGCAATACTGGCACTGGCCGAGCTTCTGTCCGTCCGGATTGGTGTACACGCCGGAGGAGTTGGCGGCCGGTGTCGGGAACGGATGGTAGCCCAGCTTTTCCGCGGTCTGCCTGAAGATGGAACCGGCTTCGGTGATCTCCAGCGGTTTCTGCGGATACTCGCCGCGGCGCGGCGCTTCGAACGGATTGCCGCCCGCCTGCTTTTTACCGTTGACGTTGCCGGCCTTGCCGGAGATGCCGAACAGCTTCTCGAACAGATCGTGGTAAGGCTCCATCTCCTTGTAAGTGACGCCCCAGTCCTGCAGCGGCATGTTGGCGGGAATCGCCTTGGCGCCGTAACGATTGGTGTAATGCGTGCGCAAGGTCGGGTCGTACTCGGCCCAGCGCCAGGTGTGGCCGTTCCAGTGATTGGCGGCGCCGCCCATGCCTTCGCCGGGCAGGAAGGCTTCCATCCAGCGCACCGGCAGCGAGGTGTCGCTGCGTGAATGGCGCAAGGTATAGGTTTGCACGTTCCATTTTTGCACCAGGCCCTGGCGCACGTCCCAGCGCAATTCGTCGCGTTGCGAAGGCAGCTTGGCTTCGGCGCCGTTGCTGTGATCGCCGCCGCGTTCCAGCACCAGCACGTCGATGCCCTGTGCCGTCAGCTGACGCGAAACCAGGCCCGCAGTGAGCCCGCCGCCGACGATGACGACCGTCCGCTTTTCCAGTTTTTTTATCATGTTGCGTCCTTAGCTGAAGTCGAGGATGGACTTGGGATCTTTCGCGCCCGGGAAGGGTTTGCCGCGATAGTTGACCATGTCCAGCGTATGCGTCGCCGGCAAGCCGGGATAGCCGAGCATTTTCCAGAACACCTTGTTGTTGTTGCCGCCATACAGCGGGTCGGCATAACAGGCTTGCGTGAACAGCGGATACACCAGCTCGTTGAACCAGGATCCCAGCGTGATGTCCTCATCGACGACCTTGCCGTCGGCGATGGCGGCAAGGAAGGCGTCGGCGTCGGCCGGCGCCAACTGATCGAAGGTCTTGCCGAATTTCTTGCTGGCCTGGCGATTGGCGGCTTCCACGCCGGCCTTGAAGAACTGCTCGGGCGTCAGCGGCAACTGCAGGCCGAGTTGCGGTTTGCCTTGCAGCCAGGGACCGCTCATGTAACGGCCTGCGCCTTTGCCGTAAGCGCCGCTCAACTGGCGGTCGATGAAAATCGCCAGGCCGCAGTCGACGCCGTTGGGCGTGAACTGATCGGCCGGGCACATGACGTTGACCATGGTTTCGACGAAGGCGGCTTCATCGGCGCTGAAGCTTTCGTAGCCGATCAGTCCCGGCGATGGCGCCGCTGCGGGTGCATCGGCTGCGCCCGCGTTGGTGGCCGCAATCGCCGCGCCGGCTCCGGCGCCGACGGCCAGTGGAGAAGATAGCGATGCAGTGCCCGCGACGGTAATGACCTGTCGCAGAAAATGCCGCCGTGGTGGTGGTTGGGTGGTGTCGTCACTCATCTGTGCCTCCTTGTGTAAGTGGGTGAGATTTGGTGTGCGATCGCAAAGCTGTACTGCCGTCCGTTGTGTTCCGCCGCAACGATGCTACGACTGGACGCAACGCATCAAAACCGAACAGGCATGCGATCGCCGACCGGGGAAACCTTTGCGTTTCTCCGGTCATGATGAAAGTGTTGCGCGGTAAAGCGCGATGGACTGACATGGCACTGGCGCCGGATCAGAATGTCTCCCATTCGTCGTTCGACGATGCCGCGGACGGCTTGCCGATGGCGGGTTTTGCGGCGGCCAGTGCCGGGGAGGATGCCGGAGGCATTTTCAACGGCGTGACGGCTTTCGTGCTGCGCGTCTTGACCGGCACCCTGGCGGTGGGGGAGGAATAAACCGGCGCACCGTACGCTGGAAGATTGCGTTGTTCTTCAATGATCTTGAAGATGGAAACGGCATCCTTCAACGACAGGGCTTGCTGCTCCAGCGACTTCGCCGCGGCGCTCGCCTGTTCGACCAGCGCGGCATTTTGCTGCGTGGCTTCATCCATCTGCGAGACGGCTTGCGACACCTGATTGATGCCGGAACTCTGCTCGCTGGAGGCGGAAGAGATCTCGCTCATGATGTCGGTCACGCGTTGCACGGCGCCGATGATTTCGCTCATGGTCTGGCCTGCCTGGCCCGCCAGCGACGCACCGGTTTGCACGCGATCCACCGACAGCATGATCAGGTCCTTGATTTCCTTGGCGGCGCTGGAGGAGCGTTGCGCCAGGGCGCGCACCTCGCTGGCGACCACCGCGAAGCCGCGGCCTTGTTCGCCGGCGCGGGCCGCTTCCACTGCCGCGTTCAGCGCCAGGATGTTGGTCTGGAACGCGATGCCGTCGATGATGCCGACAATCTCGGTGATCTTGGTGGAGCTGTCGCGGATTTCGTCCATGGTGCTGACCACGCGGCTGACGACATCGTTGCCGGCGCTGGCGATTTGCGAGGCATTGACGGCCAGCGTCGAGGCCTGGCGCGCGTTGTCCGCGTTGTGCTTCACGGTGCTGGTCAGTTCTTCCATGCTGGAAGCGGTTTCTTCCAGCGATGCGGCCTGTTGTTCGGTGCGCGAGGACAGGTCGAGATTGCCGGCGCTGATTTCCTTGGTGGCGGTGGCGATGGCGTCGCTGCCGGTGCGCACCGTGGAAACGGTTTTGGTCAGGTTGTCCTGCATCTTCGACAGGCCGCTCAGCAACTGGCCCATTTCATCGGTCGAATGCACGTGCACGCGATGGGTCAGGTCGCCTTCGGCGATGTCGTCGAAATGCTTGAGCGCCTGTTCGATCGGGCGCGAGATCGCGCGGCGCAGCGAGAACCAGCTGTAGCCCGCCAGCAGCAAGCCGATCGCCACCGCGGCGATGGAAATCATGCGGAAATTTTCATAGCGGTTCAGCGAGTCTTCATAGTTCTGGCGCGCCGCTTCGGTTTCATATTCGTTGAGCAAGGTGCCGCTCTTTTGCATCGCGGTGTAGACCGTGCCGACCACGCGCGCCTTGTCGGAAATCTGCTGGCGGTCGCCGCCCTTGATGGCGTCACGGAATTCATCGATGGCTTTTTCAGTCTTGGTCAGGCCGTCGGTGACTTCCTGTACCAGCTTTTTGGCCTGCTCGCTTTGCGGCAGCGCTGCGTATTTTGCCCACCATTCGAGCGCCTGCTTGCCGACGTCCGCTTCCGTCTTGTACATCTGCTGCGCCCAGGCAGGGTCGGTCGTCAATGCGGCCTGATCCAGCGAGGTGCGCTGGCGACCCACCCACAACAGCGTGTTGTCGGCGGCAACCGTCTTCGGCATGCGCACCTGATATAGCTCGCGATTGATCTTCACGACGGTCGACATGCCGAACAAACCGGTCATGCCGATGGCAAGAAGCAGGACGGAGAGGATCACCATGGCGAGCGCCAGGCGGGACTTGATGGTTAGTGTGAGGGTTTTCATGTTGATGGTCTTTTTTCTTTTGAATTGAGAGCGGCAGTAGTGACGGATGTTGCTGGTGCTGCCGGCTGGGGATGTTTTCCTGGCAAGCCTTTATCAATAAAGAAAATGCATCCGGGCCAAACCGCCTTGTTTCCGTCGTCGATGTGTTTTTAACAATATCAAACGAAGAATTCTTTCCCGACATCAGAAGAAGGCCAACGCATTTTCACAGGGTATTAACGGTTGGAAATATGGTGTTCTGAAGTAATTTTTTTATAAAACACGAAGAATTTACAATTAAGACGTATGCTCCTTCGTATCTTCGATCAAGAGTGCTTTTTGCGCAAACGATGATGTGTTTTCTTCTGATAAATTGCTGACGTGGCGGTCCTGAATTTCTAAGTCTTTCCTCATTGTTTCCTCAGTTATTGCTATGCGATGACACTGCTATCGCATAGCAAAAACAAGATGACAACGCGGCCGTCGATTCACTCGTAGATTAAGCCGGCGCTAAGCGGCCAGCAATACCGGATCATGGTCGAGGCTGTAACGCGTGAACACGCGATTCAATGCCGGCAGCGGCGCCACTTCCATTTCGCGTGCAGCCGGTTCCATGATGACCATCGCCACCGTGGCCGACAGGTTGTCATGGCTGCCCGGACGCGGCGGACGGCATACCGAATAAGGCAGGCCGAAGTTGTCGAAGAAGGCATCCTTCATTTGCCGGCGGCCGAGTGTGGGGCCGGCCGCGTTGAGCAGCTTGCGCACGCGCCAGTCGCGGTAGTGGCTGTCGGGAGAGTTGGCGATACCGAGATCGACCAGCTTGCTCAGCGCGACTTGCGACATCCAGTGGTTCGCATGCACGATCAGGCCGTCCTCGCCCGGATAGATCGGGAAGGATTCATTGGTGGTGCATTCGAAGTCGATGCCGAAGCCTTCGGCCATGCCCAGCATGATGTTGTTGGAGCAAGACTTCGGCGTGGTCGCGACAGTCTTCATCGCCAGCGAGAAAATTTCCTGTTCCAGCACCTTGCGGCGGATCAGCGACAGCGGCACGCCCAGTTGCGTGAAGTCGCGGCTCGATTCCAGATAATTCGCCGTGATGGACACGCCGGCGCTGTTGAAGCCGCTGCGCGCCAATCCGCCCGCTTCGACGAAGGTCAGGAAATCGGGGCCGTTGTCGTTGCGCACGCGCAGCACGATGGAGGTATCGGCGCACTCGGCGCGCCAGTCCCAGTTCTGGCCGTGGATCAGGTTGCCGGTGGCCGAGCGTTCCGGCAGGATCAGCGCGCCGGTGCAGCCGTCGCCGGGTTCTTCGTCGACGGCGGCGACTTTTTCCGCGCGCGCCTTGGCCAGCACTTCGGTGCGGGCGTTGATCATCACGATGTCGGCAAAGTCCACGCTCGCACCTTTGGCGATGCCGCGCATTTCATCGATGTAGTGCGGTGCGTAGTCGCCGATCTGTTTGGCGAAAAAATCGATCAGCTTGTTGCGTGCCTGTTCGCCGTAGCCGATGTTGACGAGCGTCTGGCCGTACAGCGCGATGCTGCCGCGCACGCGCCCGGCAGCCTGCTGGCCGTATTGCACGCCGCGCTCATGCGGCGTGCCGGAGACGGAGATGAAGGGAAATTGCTGAATGGTAGTCATGATGTCGGGCAGTCCTTAATGAAAACAAGCGGAAACAGGCAATGCAGCGGCCTGGCGAGGTCGCGGAAGACGCTCGCAAAAACATGTTCAACAAGAAAATGACGGGATGTTCACCTGGTCGCCGTGTGCAGCCCGCCGCGGAAGATTCGGTTTATTTGGCCAGGCTGCTGGTCCACATCAGGGGTTTGCTCTCCCAGACGGTATAACCGTTGACGCGTTTGCGGATGGCCCAGGAATCGGTCACGTTGTACAGCACGATCAGCGGCGTCTTGGCGATCAGCATGTTGTGCAACTGGTCGAACAGGACCTGGCGCTTTTTGGTGTCGGATTCGACGAAGCTCTGGTCGATCAGCTTTTGCGCCGCCGGATCGTCCCACACCTTGCGTGACTGCTTGGCCTTGTTGCCGGAGAACTGTTCATAGCTCAGCGCCGGATCCAGGCGCGACGAATACGTGAAGGAACTCATCTGGTAGTTGCCGCTGTTGTAGCGGTCCAGCTGCGTGGCCCATTCCAGCACTTCGATCTGCGCGTTGATGCCGACGGCCTGCATCATCGCCTGGCTCAGCACGGCCACGGTATAGCTCGGCACGTGGGCGCGCTTGTTGGCCTGGATCATGATAGGCTGGCCGCGATAGCCGGCCTGTTGCAATAGCAGCTTGGCCTTGGCCGGGTTGTAGGCGTAGCCCTTCTTTTGTTCCGCGCTGTAGAACAGCGATTTGTCGTAGATGGCGGAATTGTTGACGTGCGCCAGGCCTTCGGACGCGGCCTCGACGATCTGCTTCATGTCCAGCGACAGCGCGATGGCCTGACGGATGCGTTCGTCCTTGAGCACGGGATCGTTGGTCTGCATCAGCAAGGTGTTCTTGCCGGCCTCGCTCGGGATGATCACGTTCAGATTGCGGTTGGCCTTGAGTTCCTTGACGTCGGACGAGGTGATCTGGCCGGCGTCGATGGCGCCCGATTGGAGGCCGGCCTTGGAGGTGGACATGTCGGGAACGTCCAGGAATTTGACCTGCGGGATCTGCGGTTTCTTCAGGCCGAGATAGCCGTCAGGCTTGTTGCCCGGCGGCGACTGGTAATCGGCGAAGGCGCTCAGGGTGACGTATTCGCCGCGTTTCCATTCGTCGAACTTGTAGGGGCCGGTGCCGATCGGCTTGTCCCAGCTGCCGTCCGCCTTGAGCGACTTCTTGCTGATGACTGCGGCCATGGCGCAATCGGTGCGCGCCAGATTGTCGAGGAAGATCGCCGACGGCTTGTCGATCTGCAGCACGAAGGTTTGTGCATCGGGCGCCGTTGCCGACAATACCTTGGTGCCGGAGCGGCCGTCGAAATCGCTCAGGCAGCGCCAGTCGGTCTTGGGATTCATGTAACGGTTCCAGCTCCACAGCACGTCGGCCGAGGTCATGGCGTCGCCGTTGTGGAACTTCACGCCGGTGCGCAGCTTGAAGGTATAGGTCAGGCCGTCGGGACTGACGTTGATCGATTTCGCCAGCAAGGGGCCGACCGAACCGTTTTCATGATAGCCGACCAGACCTTCGACCACGTTCAGTATGACGCCGTCGGTCGTGTTGTCGCGATTGACGCCGGGATTGGTGGAGCGGATGTCGGCCGGTTGCGCGACCACGATCTGCGCCGGATTTTGCGCAAAAACGGCGCTTGCATTCATCGCGCTCATGGCCAGCAGCAGGAGTGTCGCTGGCGCTGTCAGGCGTGCTGGAGACTGTGAAGAAGACATGGCTGGGTTCCTTGGACTAGGCATGAGTGGATGTGTGAATGAGCTAAATAATGACCGATGCTGCATCGGCATCGGCTTCAGGCATCGCAGCTGCTGCTGCTGCTGCGTCGAAGCGCCATTTGAGCTGCATGCCGCCGCCCGGCGTCGGTGTCAGTGCCGGGATGGCCGACAGCAGCGTACGCGTGTAGGCATGCCGGGGCTGATCGAAGACGGCGTCGCGGCTGCCTTGTTCGATGATGCGGCCGCTCTGCATGACCAGCACGCGGTCGGCGACTTGTTCGACCACGCCGAGATCGTGGCTGATGAACAGGCAGGAAAAACCGTGACGGTCCTGCAGTTCTGCGAACAGTTCCAGCACCTGTGCGCGCACCGTCACGTCCAGCGCCGACACCGGTTCGTCGGCGATGACGAAGGCCGGATGACGCACCAGTGCGCGCGCAATCGCCACGCGCTGGCGCTGGCCGCCCGAGAGCTCATGCGGATGGCGCTCGCCGTATTTGCCGTCGAGGCCGACTTCCTGCAGCATCTTCGCCACGCGGGCGCGCTTGTCGGCGTTCGACATGCCGTCGATCTGGCGCAGGCCTTCGCCGACCAGCTGCGCGATCGTCATGCGCGGATTGAGCGAGGAGTAGGGATCCTGGAACACCATCTGGCAGTTGAGGCGATAGTCGCGCCAGCCCGGATCGCTGCGGTGGATGGCATGGCCCTTGAACAGGATGTCGCCTTCGGTCGGTTTGATCAGGCCGGCGATGGTGCGGCCGAGCGTGGTCTTGCCGGAGCCGGAGCCGCCGACCACGGCGACGATTTCCCTGGGCTGGATGGACAGGTCGATGCCGTGCAAGACGCGCTTGGAGGCGGTCCTGGAAAACAGGCGCTGATGACCACCGTATTCGACCACCAGATTGCGCACTTCGACCACCGGTTCCGCCGGCGGCAATGCGCGCGCCGGCTGCCGGCGCGGAATCGCTTCCAGCAGCTTGCGGGTGTAATCCTGCACCGGCGCGGCCAGCATGGCGGTGGTGTTGCCGGATTCGACCACTTCGCCTTGCTTCATCACGATGACGCGTTCGGTGTAGCGCGCGACCATCGGCAGGTCGTGGCTGATGAGCAGCACCGCGGTGTTGCGTTCGCGGGTCAGGTTGACCATCAGTTCCAGCACGTCGCGCTGCACGACGGCGTCGAGTGCGGTGGTGGGTTCGTCGGCGATCAGCAGGGCCGGTTCCAGCAGCATGACCGAGGCCAGCATCATGCGCTGGCGCATGCCGCCGGAGAATTCATGCGGCCAGGCCGACAGCGCGGACTTGGGATCGGCAATGCCGACGCGGGCCAGCATGTCCAGCGCCAGTTCGCGGCGCATGGTCTTGGTCAGTTGCGGACGATGCAGCGCCAGGCCTTCGTCGAGCTGGGAACCGATGCTCGAGGAAGGATTGAGCGAGGTCATCGGCTCCTGGAACACCATGCCGATGCGCGCGCCGCGCAACGAGCGCAGACGTGCTTCGCTGACGTGTGCGATGTCCTCGCCTTCGAACACGATGCTGCCCGCCGTACGCATCAGCGGCAACGGCGTCAGTCCCATGATGGCGCGTGCGGCCTGCGTCTTGCCGCTGCCCGATTCGCCGACCAGGCCGACGAATTCTCCCGGAGAAACCGAGAACGAGACGTCGCGCACGATCTGCCGTCCCTTGGCGCCGATGGCCAGCGTCAGGCCGGAGACCTCGACCAGTTTGTCGTCTTTGGATGCGAAAGGCATGTTCATTCCAGACCTTTCATGCGTGGGTCGAGAAGATCGCGCACGGCGTCGCCGAGGAAATTGATGCCCAGCAGCGTGAGCGCGATGCACAGGCCGGGGAAGATGGACAGATAAGTCGCTTGCGCCATGTAAGGCCGCGCCGAGGCCAGCATGTTGCCCCAGGTCGGCGCCGGCGGCGGCACGCCCAGGCCGAGGAAGGACAGCGCGCTCTCGGCCAGGATCACCCAGCCGAACATCGAGGTCGCCAGTACCGTCAGCGGCGCAATGCAATTGGGCAGGATGTGGCGCACCATGGTGTAGAGCTCGGAGTTGCCCAGCACGCGCGAGGATTCGATGAACTCCTTTTCGCGCAGCGACAGCACCGTGCCGCGTACGATGCGCGTGACCGACGGCGTGTAGGCCAGGCCGAGCGCGAGGATGATGCCGTATTGATTGGCGCCGAACACGGCGAGCAGGGCCAGCGCCAGCAGCAGGCCGGGGAAAGCCAGCAGGGCGTTGATGAAGGCCATCACGATGCGATCGACCCAGCCGCGCACGAAACCGGTGACCACGCCGATACAGGTGCCGATGACGATGGAAAACAGCACCGTCAGGAAGCTGATCCACACGCTGTTGGAGGCGCCGGCCATCAGCCGCGAGAGTTCGTCGCGGCCGAATTCGTCGGTGCCCAGCAGCCATGCGGCGCCGGGCGGCTGGAAACGCGCGGAGAAACTGATCTTGAGCGGATCGTGCGGCGTCCACACCAGCGCGAGCAAGGCCGATCCAAGAATCAGTGCGATGACCAGCAGGCCGATCAGCGCTTGCGGAGTACGGAATTTTTTCATTCGGCCAGCACCCGTGGATCGAAGAGGGGATAGCAGAGATCGACGACCAGATTGGTCAGCACGTAGATCACCGCCACGAATAGCAGGCATCCCTGGATCACGGGATAGTCGCGCGCAAAGATGGCGTCCACCAGCAGACGGCCGAGGCCGGGTACGGTGAACACGGTTTCCACCACGGCCACGCCGCCGAGCAGGTTGCCCAGCACCAGGCCGATCAGCGTCCAGGTCGGACCGAAGGAATTGCGGAAGGCGTGGCGCATCATCACCGCGCGTTCCGACAGGCCCTTGGCGCGCGCGTGGGTGATGTAATCGAGGCGCAGTACTTCCAGCGTGCTGGCGCGCGCCATGCGGATGAGCACGCCGATTTCATGCAGGAACAGCGTCATGATCGGCATCACCAGATACAGCAAGCCGGTCTTCCAGTCGTTCATCACGGAGACGTAACCGACCACCGGCAGCCAGTCCAGCTTCAGACCGAAGAACAGCAACAGCAGCAAGCCCAGCCAGAAGGTCGGCAAGGACACCAGCAAGGTGGCGGCGCCGACCAGCGCGAGGTCGGGCAGGCGATTCTGTTTCCACGCGGCGATCATGCCGGCCGGGACCGCCACCACCACCGCCAGGAACACCGCCACCACGACGATCTGCGCGCTCACCATGAAGCGGCTCAGCACCAGTTGGAGTACAGGCTCGCCCGTGGTGATCGATACGCCGAGGTCGCCGCGCAGCGCATGGCCGCCCCAGACGCCGAACTGCACCAGCCAGCTCTGGTCGAGGCCCAGGTGTGTGCGCAGCTCCAGCAGGCGCGCCGGATCGGCCAGGTCGCCCAGCAGCAGCTGCGCCGGGTCGCCGGGGATCAGCCGGATCAACACAAAGACGGCGACCGCGACGATGAACAAGGTCGGCAGCGCCATGGCCAGTCGGTTCAGCGTGAAACGAAACATGCGTAGTGTTCTCCGCGCAGAAAAATAGGTGAGCCAGTCTAGCTTGCTGCGGACGAGCTGCGCACAGTGCGTAGCGTTGCGGCAAAGAAATCCTGCACCTTGTCGACGCAGGCCATGCCGTTGTGCGGCACGTTGTCGACCACGTCGAGCTTGACCTTGACGCCTGCCGCCTCAAACGACTTGCGCAGGGTTTCCAGGCGTTCGGGGCGGGTCTTGCCGGCGTCGTTGGCGCCGGGCATGAAAAACTTGCCGCCTTCCTTGTGCGTGATTTCCCAGGTTTCGATATCGGCCTTGCCGACGATCATGTGCACCGGCAGCGTCTTCAGCGCGTCCAGATCGAGCGGTTTGCCGAAGCGCGCGGCAAAGTCGCGCACGCCGACCCACCAGTCCTGGTTGAAGTCGAGCAGCGTGACCGAACCCGGCGCGCCGACCGACAGCGCCCACAGGCGTTCCGGATGCAGATAGCCGAAGCGGTTGACGAACTGGCCGCCGCCGGAATAACCGAACAGGGCGAACCTGGAGAAATCGCAGCCGAATTTCGTCGCTACTTCATCGACCATGTCGAGCAGGACTTCGTCGTAGTGGATGTCGCCTTCGCGCAATTGCTTGAAGCCGTCGCGATTGCCGTCGCCTTTCGGGCCGGCCGGGAACAGCGGGCACAGCACGATGCAGTCGTTCCACTTGGCGAACTCGGCGAAGGCGTCGCGGTATTCGGTGAAGGCGCGCCCGGTGCCGTGCATGACCACCACCAGCTGCATCGGGCGTGAGCCGGGGCTGCCGATATGCGGCGGCACATAGGTGCAGTAAGAGAAGCGCGGATCGCTGCGCGAGGCGTAGATGGTGCTGTTGCCCAGGTCGTAAATGGCGCGGGCGCGCAGGTCGAATTCGGCGGCGGTCGCCGTCACGGTGTCAGACATGGGTGATCCTTGGAGAATGCAAACGGGAGGGATGAGGCGCCTCGGCGCGGGCGGTTTTGACGATTGCGACGGTTGCGGTGCGATTCACCCGGCCCGGGCTTCCGGGCGGCGTACAGGAAATCGGAGAGGAGCGCGTCGAAGTAGTCATGGGCTGCTTGTTGGGGCTGTTTGCCGGCAAATGCTCAACTTACGTTTCGATTATGTGACAAACAAAAGAAAATAAAAATGTAGAAATCGTTTAGCATATATAAAGAATTTCTTTATTATTGATGTTCGCCGGTCCATAACGCTCTCGCCATTTGCCCATGAGCACCATCCGTTTCCTCCGTACTTTCGTGGCAGCCGCCCATGGCGGTTCCTTTGCCGCCGCCGCCGAGCAGGTTGCGCTGACCCAGGCCGCGGTCGGCCAGCAGATGCGCGCGCTGGAAGCGGAACTGAAAACCACGCTGTTCGACAAGACCGGCCGCAACATGGTGTTGACGCCGGCCGGGCACCTGCTGCTGCCGCGCGCGATGGACCTGCTTGGCCAGTACGATGCCATGCGGCGCGATGTGCAAGACCAGCAGCCGATTGCCGGCACGCTCAAGCTGGGTTCGTTGATCACGGGCATGGGGTTGCTGTCGACCACGCTGGCCGAGCTGAAATTTCTCCATCCCAGCCTGGAGGTGGAGTTGCGGGTGCAGGATCAATCGCGCCTGATGGATGACGTCATCAGCGGCGAACTCGACGCCGCGCTGGTGGTCGAGCGCCAGTGGCCGGACAAGCCCGGCTTGCTGTGGACGCAATGCTATACCGAAACCCTGACCGTGATTGCGAATTCGAGCATCGCCAGCTACGACACCAGCATCGCCGGCCTGTTTGCGGCGCACCCTTTCATCCGCTTCGACCGCCGCACGCCGACCGGCATGCACATCGACAAGATCATGCGCGGCATGCACCTGGTGCCCAACGAATTCCTCGAACTCAATTCGCTGCTGTCCATCGTCGAGCTGGTGCGCAAGAACGTCGGCTTCACCATGGCGCCGCTGCTCAAGAACTTCGATTGGGAGAACGACCCCGGCCTGTGCGTGCTGCACCTGCCGGGCCGGCCGGTCGCGCGCCGGCTCGGCATACTGGAAAGCGGTCGGCGCAGCCACGTTACCGGCGTGGTGCGCGAAGAATTGCTGGCGCAGTTGCAGCGCATGCGGCCGGGCGGCAGATTGCAGGGCGGCGCATCCGCGTAGCGCGCGGTACGGCGGCGACCGGCCGATCGACCAAGTCAGTCGGCGGCAAGCGTCGTCCGGTGGACCTGGACGCGGTCGCGTCCGGAGGCCTTGGCGCTGTAGAGCGCGGCGTCGGCTGCACTGACGAAGCTGGCTGCCGAGTCTTTCTCGGAGATGGATGTCAGCACGTCGATGCCGGCGCTGACGGTGACGATGCCGGCGGCGTTGCCGGCGTGTTCGATCTTCAGGGCATGCAAGGCTTTGCGGATGGACTCGGCCACCACCAGCGCGCCGTCGAGGTTGGTGTCGGGCAGCAGCACGGCAAACTCTTCGCCGCCGTAGCGCGCGGCCAGGTCGCTGCTGCGTTTCTCGCTGGCTTTGATGATGGCGGCGACTTGCCGCAGACATTCGTCGCCGGCGACGTGGCCGTACAGGTCGTTGAATTTCTTGAAGTAGTCGACGTCGATCAGTATCACCGCCAGCGGCGTCGCCGACTGCTTGGCGCGCGACAGCGCATGGTTGATGGCCTGATCGAATTTGCGCCGGTTTGCCAGGCCGGTGAGGCCGTCTTGCTGCGCCAGCTTCTCCAGCGTGGCGTTTAACTCTTGCAGGGCGTCCCGCGCGTTCCTGGCTTCTTCTTCCGCGCGAATCCGCATGCCTATCTGTCTGACCAGGCGCATGCCGAGCATGGCGATGACGATGACGATGCCCAGCGTGATCAGCCCTCTGACGATGGCAAGCCGATGCCAGCTGCTCAGAATTTCCGTCTTCGACAGGGCGGTAGTGACGAAGAGCGGGTAATAGGCCAATCGTCGATAGCCGTTGAGCCGTTCGATGCCATCCTGCATCGACTTGATCATGGCGGAGCCGTCGCCATTGCCATGGTTGTAGAGGGCGTACAGAGGACCTTTGGATAAATCCTTGCCCAGCGAATCCGGCAGCAGCGGTTGCCGCGCGATCTGGGTGCCGTTGCTCAGGATCAGGGCGATGGCGCCATCGCGTCCTATGTTGAAAGTCTTGTAGAAATCGGTGAAGTAGCTGATCTTGATGGTGGCAAGGATAACGCCGGCAAACTGCCCGTCGGCGTCGTCCAGGCGACGCGACAGCGGAATGATCCATTCGCCCGAAGAGCGTACCCGAAAAGGTGCGCCGATATGGGGGCCGGGATTGCTGTTGGTCTTGTGAAAGATGAAGTATTCGCGGTCGGAATTGATGGTATGTGCGGTGTCGCCCGGCAGGGAATTGACGATGCGAACGCTGTTCTCGTCAAAAATGGCGATCCCTTGAAGCTGCGGCAGTTCCTTGACGCGCAGCATCAGCAAGCGATGCAGCCGGTCCAGCGCCGCCGGCGAGGTGCCGTCGACGAGGACGCGTTCGGACAGGCCGAGCAGGGAGGTGTCGGCCGCCTTGAAGGTGTCGTCCGCATGCCTGGCCAGCGAGCGCGACATATTGTCGGACGTGATTTCGGATTCAAGGAGCTGGTCGGTGCGTTCTTCCCAGATGGTCCATGCAATCAGGCCGGTGAGGGAAATGCACACCAGGATCAGGAAGCCGATTGCCGCAGCGGTGACAGAGGAGTTGTTTGCGGGGGTCAGAACGGTTGGTTGGGGACGCATTGCCTGTACTCGGAAAAGAGGTTTCGACTGATCTGTTTGTTCGGCGCAGGGTATTTGTTCTGCTTGCCTTTGTTGCGACTCTATCATGCCGACCTACCAGGCCGAATGGCTAAAATGAGCGGTAATCCCAAATTTGGTGAGGATACGCAGATTCTGGGAGAAAATGCCTGTGACAATTTGCCACATTCTCTTTCCGTCCGGGAATTCATATACTTGCGGCCTGATCACCATCTTCAGCGCTCAATGTTCATGCCGCACAACGCCTCCCGCAAAACACGCACGCCGTTCAGTTTGTCGAATCTGCAAGTGATCTTGCTCCTGCTGGCCGCAGGCGTTTGTCTGATTTCGGCAACCTGGGTGTTTGCGGTCGACATCGGCCGCGTTCCGGTTTCTTTATGGGACATCTGCACCAGCGCGCTCTCGTCCGCATCGACAGCGCCGGCGAAATAGCTGCGGGCCTGCCCCGTCTGGCGGCGTGCCTGCGCGTAATGAATTGACCCTCCCTCCCCGGCATTTTTTGCCGTTTCCCAACCCGCCTTTTGGCGGGTTTTTTTCAGGAAAACCCCGATATGCGGGCGCGCCGATTTGGCGGAAGATGCGTTCATCCACTAGTCGTAAAGCGCAGGTGCATTGTCTGCCGAAGCAGGTCTGCGCACTGGAAGTGGAAGAATTCATCCATGCAGCCTGATCGGCATGCATCCGAAAATACACCAGGGAATTTGTCGTGGGGGTAGTAAGCAGTGGGGGGGGAGGGGATGAGGCGCAGCATGCGCAAGCAAGGCCTCATCAGTTGATGCGAGAGCATTGACGTGCAGGCGGTTCACAGCGATGTGAGCCGCCTTTTTTTCTAGCGTGCCGGCGATCCGCCGATGGGCAGCGCCGTCTTGTATTTGACCTGCTTGAGTGCGAAGCTGGAACGGATATTTTTGATGCCGGAGATTTTGGTCAGGTGGTCGAGGATGAAATGCTCCAGCGCCTGCAAGTCGGCGACGACGATGCGCAGCAGATAGTCTTCGTCGCCGGTCATCAGGTAGACCTCCATGACTTCATCGAAGGCGCTGACCGCGGCTTCGAAATTCGCCAGTGCGGCCGACTCCTGTTTTTCCAGGCTGACCTTGACGAAGACGTTGACCTTCAGTCCCAGCAGGTGGGGATTGCCGAGCGCCACGTAGCGCGAGATGATGCCTTCGTTCTCCAGCCGTTTGACGCGCGCCAGCGTCGGCGACGGCGACAGGTTGATCCTGGAGGCGAGCTCCAGATTGCTGAGAGCACTGTTTTCCTGGAGGATGCCCAGGATGCGCAAATCAATGGCGTCAAGTTCCATATCTGAAATTTACCTCCGTTAAATTTTATTGTGCAGCATATTCTGCTGAATATCACAGGTCAAGCCGTTCATTTCAGTGACTCATTTTGCCTCATCCGGCGTACAGTGGTCGTATTGACCAAGGAGATAGAACGTGGAAATGTCATCAGCCAGCGGATTCGCCAAAGACATCGATATCGACGCCCAGGAAACCCAGGAGTGGTTGCAGGCCTTGCAGGGTGTATTGCAGGAAGTCGGCCCGGACCGCGCGCGCTTTTTATTGTCGCGCCTGTCGGCGGCGGCGCAGCAATGGGGCATCAACTGGCGCCATATGTACGACATGCGCAATACGCCCTACATCAACACCATCCGGCCCGAGCAGGAGCCGCCTTTCCCCGGCGGATCCGACGCGCAGGCGATTGAAGAACATCTGGCCACCGTCATGCGCTGGAACGCGCTGGCGATGGTGGTGCGCGCCAACCGCGCCTATGGCGAACTGGGCGGGCACATCGCCAGCTACGCCTCGGCGGCGGATCTGTTCGAAGTCGGCTTCAACCATTTCTTCCGCGCACGCGATGCGCAGTTCGCCGGCGACCTTGTCTACTTCCAGCCGCATTCGGCGCCGGGCATCTACGCACGCGCTTTCCTTGAAGGCGCATTGAGCGAAGACGATCTCAGTTTCTATCGCCGCGAAATCGAAGCCAAGAAGCATGGCAAGCAAGGCCTGTCGTCGTACCCGCATCCATGGCTGATGCCGAACTTCTGGCAGTTCCCGACCGGCTCGATGGGCATCGGCCCGATCAATGCGATTTATCAGGCGCGCTTTTTGCGCTACATGGAACATCGCGGTCTGCTGCAGGAGCAGGGCCGCAAGGTGTGGGGCGTATTCGGCGACGGCGAGATGGACGAGCCTGAATCGCTGGCGGCGCTGAGCCTGGCTTCGCGCGAGAAGCTCGACAACCTGATCTTCGTGGTCAACTGCAACCTGCAGCGCCTGGATGGTCCGGTGCGCGGCAACGGCCACATCGTCGATGAGCTGGAGACGCTGTTTGCCGGCGCCGGCTGGAACGTCGTCAAGCTGCTGTGGGGCTCGGACTGGGACGGCCTGTTTGCGCGCGACAAGGACGGCGAGCTGATCGATGCGCTCAATCGCACGGTCGACGGACAACTGCAGACCTTTGCCGCCAACGACGGCGCCTTCAACCGCGAACACTTCTTCGGCCAGACGGCGGGCACGCGCCGGATTGCCGAGACCTTGACCGACGAGGAAATCAACCGCCTGCGTCGCGGCGGCCACGACATGAAGAAGATCCACTCCGCCTATCATGCCGCCGCCAACCATCTCGGCCAGCCGACGGTGATCCTGGCGCAGACCAAGAAGGGCTACGGCATGGGCGCGGCCGGCGAAGGCAAGATGACCACGCACCAGCAAAAGAAGCTCGATGAAGAAGTGCTGATCGCTTTCCGCAATCGTTTCAAACTGCCGATCAGCGACGAACAGTGCAAGAACCTGGCCTTCTACAAACCGGCTGCGGACAGCGCCGAGATGAAGCATCTGCTGGCCCGTCGCGCCGCGCTCGGCGGCCACATGCCGCGCCGCGTTGCCGGCGACGCCAGGCGCACTGTCCCCGCGATCGAAACGCACGCCAGGTTTGCGCTCGATGCCGAAGGCAAGGAAATGTCCAGCACCATGGCGCTGGTGCGCATGCTCAGCAGCATGCTCAAGGATGCCGATTTCGGCAAATACGTGGTGCCGATCGTGGCCGACGAGGCGCGTACTTTCGGCATGGCGAACCTGTTCCGCCAGGTCGGTATCTATTCGTCGCAGGGGCAGTTGTACGAGCCGGAAGATATCGGCTCCATCCTGTCCTATCGCGAAGCCAAGGACGGCCAGATTCTGGAAGAGGGCATCACCGAAGCCGGCGCGATTTCGTCATGGACGGCTGCGGCGACAAGTTACTCGGTACACGGCTTGCCGATGCTGCCGTTCTATATTTATTACTCGATGTTCGGCTTCCAGCGCATCGGCGACCTGATCTGGGCGGCGGCCGACCAGCGCGCGCGCGGTTTCCTCATCGGTGCGACCTCCGGGCGCACGACGCTGGGCGGCGAGGGCTTGCAGCATCAGGACGGCAGCAGCCACGTGATTGCCGCCGGCATTCCGAATTGCGTGTCCTACGATCCGGCTTACGCTTACGAAATGGCGGTGATCGTCGACGAAGGCATGCGCCGCATGCTGGAACGCAACGAGGACGTGTTCTATTACGTCACCGTCACCAATGAAAATGAAATGCAGCCGAGCATGCCGCAAGATGCAGGCATCAAGGATGGCATCCTGCGCGGCATGTATTGCCTCGATGCGAAAGCCGGTGCGCAGGTTCGTTTGCTGGCGGCAGGACCGATGCTGAAGGAAGCGCTGTCTGCGGCGCGCATGTTGCAGGAGCAATTCGGCGTGACGGCGGAAGTCTGGAGCGTCACCAGCTTCACCGAACTGGCGCGCGACGGCATTGCCGTCGAACGCCGGAACCGCCTGGCGCCGGCGACGCGCGAGCAGGCCTACGTCACGCAGCAATTGCATGGCAGCGCCGCGCCGGTCATCGCCGTCAGCGACTACGTGCGCGCTTTGTCGGAAGGCATCCGCGCCTATGTGCCGGCGCGCTATGTCACGCTCGGCACCGACGGCTTCGGCCGCAGCGACACGCGCGCCAACCTGCGCGATTTCTTTGAAGTCGATGCGCGCTGGATCGCGTATACCGCGTTGACCGAAGTGTTCGGCGACGATGCCGCGAAATTGAAAGCGGCGGCGGAAAAGTTGACCATCGATCTGACCAAACCGCTGTCGACATCGGTTTGACGCAAAGAATCGCTCCGTTGAATTCGCCGCTTATCGTGTGGCGATAAAAAACGCCATCTTCTGCCACAAGCAGGGATGGCGTTTTCCATGATCGAATGTCTGGT
This sequence comes from Herbaspirillum sp. CF444, assembly GCF_000282135.1. Taxonomy (GTDB): domain Bacteria; phylum Pseudomonadota; class Gammaproteobacteria; order Burkholderiales; family Burkholderiaceae_D; genus Herbaspirillum. The sequence goes on along the minus strand of NZ_AKJW01000022.1, from coordinate 42,514 downwards.
TAGTCCAGTGCGATGTTCACCAGTCGCTCTTGTCCCAGGATCTGGGAAACATAGCGGCTCGCCGACGAGATATTGATGACAATGTATTTGCCGAAGCCGTACAACGCGGGTTCGTAGCCGGAATCCAGCCCGCGGTCACTGAAGAAATCCAGGTAGGGACCGGCATCGTGCATCAGTTCCGCCTTGAACTCTTCACTGAGATTGGCTTCGTCGACGGGATGCAATTTGACCAGAATCGAGCACGACATGCTGGCAGCCAACGCGCTCTGGGCGCGCAGCAAAATAACCAGCGCGTAGAGAATCTTTTGCAACGTGGCCTGATTGTTGTCGTATCTGGAGGCGAGACTGACAATATTCGGCAACATGCAGACCCAGATTTTTTCTCTGTCCGGCACATCTTCTCGCAGCGCCAGCGATAGCCGGCGGACGTTGGAAAGAGCGGGGAATGAGGTCGGCAAAACGCTGTATGCACCGCCATATTTCGGATGATTGCCATCGAACCAGATGGCTTCCATTTCATTGATGCCGCGCATCATGTCGTCGGTAATGCCAAGCCGCTCCAACAAGTGGTCGCGTTTAAACATGGCGGCATAATTTTCAATCGGAATTGCCAGGTTTTGCTTGTTTTGAGACAGCCTCGGATCATGCGAAGTGTCGCCCTCTTCGATATAACAGATACGGCCGACAAGCGGGGACATCTTGAGCAGTTTGCCGAGCAGGAAACCGGTATGCGGCAAATAGACATTGAGCTGAATCGGCCGCTTTGAAGGAAGCGCATCGAGCATCGTTTTCAGAAAATCGCGGACGCGTTCTGCATTCCAGATGCCATCGTCCACCACTTCAAGGTGGGGGCCGTTCCATTGCGTCTTGCGTCCGCAAATGACGAGTGGATTGCGGATTTCGCCGTTGGCGAGCAATTGACGTCCGATGGAGTACGTAATCGGGCTGTGGATATATAAGACGTCGATGGTATCGGTCATGGTATCGGTTTTCCGCCAAGTCCACTACGCATGGTTTGCGTGCAGACATGGCGATGGCAGTGTTCTGTTTGCAGGTAAAGAAAAATAGGTATGACGAGGAATTGCAGTGCAAGAGCGTCGGGTTCGCAATGCCCGGGAATGTCCTGCCGGGCGGGTGATGCGTTGGTCGGCTTATGCTTGGTGGGTAGCATCAGCTACGTCGATTTTGAATATAGTTAATTATTAAAATTAAAATCGAGAACATTACAATCTCTTACAGAGCATTTGCAGTCCTGTACATTGTGTTATTTGCTGACGCATATTTGTCAGTATTTTGAAAGTGAATCCTTGCAAAAATTAACAAATGACAGGTTGTTTTCAATATTTCTCATTCGTGATGATTGCAAATAATTTTTCGGAAAGAGCGATAGTCTGGATTCGCTATTGGAGGCAGGACCGTTTTCGAAAGACGAAGGCGATCACCTGAAAATATCTCAACAACGTTAAGCGGGACTACCTGCTATATTGGTTTTTCGGTTGTAGCCCTGCGTCGCATCATGCAAGGCGCGATCTTTCAGAACGATAAAAATCGTCGCTCCATCGGGGCACGTGGAATTCATAACCAAGGAGCAAAATACATGGCAGCACCGAAAAGAATCGCATTGGTCACAGGCGCCGGTTCCGGTATCGGCAAACAGATTTCACTGGCCTTGCTGCGCGAGGGCTACGCCGTGGTGCTGGCCGGACGCCGTCAGGAACCGTTGCAGGAAATCGCGAAGGCCGCCGGCGAATTCGGCGCCAATGCGCTGGTGGTGCCGGCCGACGTGAGCGATCCGGCTTCGGTGAAGAATCTGTTTGCCAAGGCGAAGGAAAAATTCGGTCGCCTGGATCTGCTGTTCAACAATGCCGGCATCTTTGCGCCGCCGATGTCGATCGAAGAACTGAGCTACGAGCAGTGGAAGTCGGCGGTCGATATCAATCTGACCGGCGTGTTCCTGTGCACGCAGGAAGCGTTCAGGATCATGAAAGAGCAGTCGCCGCGCGGCGGCCGCATCATCAACAACGGTTCGATTTCAGCGCATGCGCCGCGGCCGTTTTCGGCGTCCTACACCGCAACCAAGCATGCGATCACCGGCCTGACCAAGTCGACCTCGCTCGACGGCCGTCGCTACGACATCGCTTGCGGCCAGATCGATATCGGCAATGCGTCGACCGACATGACCGAGCTGATGAAGAAGGGCACGTTGCAAGCCGACGGTTCGACCCAGGTTGAGCCGACCATGGATGCGGGCCATGTGGCCAAGGCGATTTTGTACATGGACAGTTTGCCGCTGGATGCCAACGTGCAGTTCATGACGGTGATGGCGACCAAGATGCCGTTTATCGGCCGCGGCTGATAACCTGTTTAGATCTTACTGCGAGGCCATGATCCGGCGTCGGGCGGTGCTCGGAATCCTCATGTACTAAAGTACACTCCAAGGGTTCCAACTAAGCTCCGCTCCGGCCGCCACCGGCTGATGGCCTCTCGCTACAGATCTAAACAGGTTCTGAAATCGTTTGCTGAAAATAAAAACGCTGCTTTCAAGGCAGCGTTTTTTATATCGGCTGTTTTTTTAAACCGTTCCAGCGCGGCGTCAGCGTATGCGGAATGGCGAACAGGTCGAGTACGCGGCCGAGCGTGTGGTCGATCATTTCATCGATGGATTGCGGGCGGTGATAGAAGCCGGGCAGGGGAGGGAAGATGATGCCGCCCATTTCGGTGACGCTGGTCATGTTGCGCAGATGGGCGAGATTGAACGGCGTTTCGCGTACCATCAGCACGAGGCGGCGACGCTCTTTCAGGACCACGTCGGCAGCGCGCGTGATGAGGTTGTCGGACAGGCCGTTGGCGATGGCCGCCAGGGTTTTCATGGAGCAGGGCGCGACGATCATGCCGGCCGAGGTGAACGAGCCGCTGGCGATCGATGCGCCGACGTCGCGCACCGGGTGGACGACGTCGGCAAGCGCTTCGACGTCCTTGCGGCTCATGTCGAGTTCCTGATGCAGATTGAGTACGCCGGCCTCGGAGACCAGCAGATGCGTTTCGATGCCGGTATCGCGCAGCACGCGCAACAGGCGCACGCCGTAGGCAACGCCGGTCGCGCCGGTGATGGCGACGATCAGGCGTTGTGGTTCCGATGCCTTTTCCGGGGACAGGGGATCAGCCCTTGAACAGGGTTTGCAATTCGCCCGATTCGTACATTTCGGTCATGATGTCGGAGCCGCCGACGAATTCGCCGTTGACATACAGTTGCGGGATGGTCGGCCAGTTCGAGTATTCCTTGATGCCCTGGCGCACGTCGGCGCTTTCCAGCACGTTGACGGTGACGATGTTTTCAGCGCCGCTGGCCTTGAGCAGTTGGATCGCCTTGCCGGAGAAGCCGCATTGCGGGAATTGCGCAGTGCCCTTCATGAACAGCACGACATTGTTTTGGGTAACGGTTTCTTTGATCCAGGATTGGACTTCGCTCATGACTACACCTTCAAAAAGTTCGCAATGCCGACATTATATGAAAAAGCGAGCCATCGCGTTGAGGTCTGCCGATTCTGCGGATGCGGTGTTGCGAAACGGAAAACTGTCTTTTCGGCAACTTCGCCGATAAGAAAGTATATAAATTATTTGACCTTGTCTTGCCGGCAAGACAAGGCGGCCCTGGATGGAAAACGGCGGAAAGGCGTAAATGATATAAAAACAAGAAAGGGCGCTGACGCGCCCTTTTTCTGTCGCCGGTCCAATCCGCCGGCTAGCTGGATATCACGAGGCAGCTGCGGCGAGCGGTTCTTCCGGCAGGCGTTTTGCCATCGAGTGATGGTTCTGTACGCGGTCCTTATGCTTGATGACCTGGCGGTCCAGTTTGTCGATCAGCATGTCGATGGCGGCATACAGGTCATGTGCAATGCTTTCGGCATGCAAGTCCTTACCCTTAATGTGAACGTTGATTTCTGCTTTCTGGCGTTTTTCTTTTTCTGTCAGCTTGTCGACGCTGAGGATCACACTGATGTCGATGACGTGATCAAAATGGCGCTTGATGCGCGTCAGTTTGTTTTGCACGTATTCGCGAATTGCGGGGGTCAAATCGAGGTGATGGCCACTAATGGTCAGATTCATACAGCACTCCTATCGTGAGATTGCTGGAGGTTCTTACGCATTGTCCGGTTGTTTGTGGAGCATTACGCCGGAACACAGCAACAGGTGCTACTACAGAAAAACTTACAGAGATTTGCGGAGATTAACCGGCGGGATCTTGAGCACTTCGCGGTATTTCGCGACGGTACGCCGCGCCACCACCATGCCCTGTTCCGCCAACATGTCTGCAATCTTGCTATCAGAGAGTGGGTTCTTAGGGTCTTCTGCTCCTATCAGTTGTTTGATGAGAGCCCGTATCGCGGTGGAGGATGCTTCTCCTCCCGTTTCCGTTGCGACGTGGCTGCCGAAGAAGTATTTCAACTCAAACATGCCATGCGGGGTCAGCATGTACTTCTGAGTCGTCACACGAGAAATAGTGCTCTCGTGTAGACCTAGTGTATCAGCTATTTCGCGCAACACAAGGGGTCTCATGGCAACCGCGCCATGCGAAAAAAAGTTGCGTTGCCGTTCAACAATTGCCTGGGCGACACGCAAAATCGTGTCGAAGCGCTGACGCATGTTTTTGATCAGCCACTTGGCTTCCTGCAGCTGCGACCCGAGCGATCCGTCGCCCTTGGTCTGCTTCATCGCATTGGCGTACATGGCATTGACGCGCAGGCGCGGCATGACGTCGTGGTTGAGCAAAACCTGCCAGCCGTCCTTGGTCGCTTTGACAATGACATCGGGCACGACATAGTCCGACGTTTCCGATGCGAAAGCCGAGCCGGGATGCGGATTGCACTGGCGGATGACGGCTTGTGCTTCTCGCAAGTCTTCGTCGTCGCAGCCGAGCGCTTTCTTGATCTTGTTGAAATCCCGTTGCGCAAACAGCGACAGGCATTCTTCCACGATCGTCAGCGCCAGCCGGCGTGTGACAAAGGCAACTTTCGGCAGGCGTTTGATTTGCAGCGCGAGACATTCGGATGCACTGCGCGCGCCGACGCCGGCAGGGTCGAAACTTTGCAGCAGCTTTAGCGCGATGGAGAGTTCTTCGAGTTCGATCTCGAGCTCTTCGGGCAGGCGCGCGAGGATGTCTTCCAGCGGTTCTTCCAGATAGCCGTGATCGTCGAGGGCGTCGACGATCAGTTCGACCAGCGCGCGATCGCGCAGCATGCGCACGGTCAGGCGCGCCTGCTCCAGCAGATGCTCGCGCAGGGTGACGTCGTGGGCTTCCAGTTGCGGGCGCGCGTCTTCATCGTCGGGCGTCTTGCCGGTGCGGGCGACGTCGTCGAAACTCCACTCGGCGTCGCCGCTGACGTTGTTGTCGTCGCCGCCAAGGCTGTCGGCGTGTTCGGCCGTTTCCGCTTCGGTCGGCGCGCTGCTGACGACGTTCTCGGCCGGGTCCGCCTGGGTTGCGGGCGTCGCGCTGAGGGCGCCGTCGGCCAGCAGGCGCACGGAGTTGTCGAGGGCATCGTCGAGACGTTCCAGCAGCGGATTGTCGGAAAGGATCTGTTCCAGTTCCTGATGCAGTTCCAGCGTCGACAATTGCAGCAGACGGATCGACTGCTGCAACTGCGGCGTCAATGCCAGATGCTGGGATGTGCGTAACTGGAGCGATTGTTTCATTCAGTGGCCTGGGGTACTACGGCATTACATGCGGAAGTGTTCGCCGAGATACACGCGGCGTACGGATTCATTGGCGATGATGTCGTCAGGGCTGCCGCTGGCCAGTACCGTGCCCTGATTGATGATGTAGGCGCGGTCGCAGATGCCCAGCGTTTCGCGCACGTTGTGGTCGGTGATCAGCACGCCGATGCCGCGTTCCTTGAGGAAGCGCACGATGCGCTGGATCTCGATCACCGCAATCGGGTCGATACCGGCGAACGGTTCGTCCAGCAGCACGAAGCGCGGATCGGTGGCCAGCGCGCGGGCGATCTCGACGCGGCGGCGTTCGCCGCCGGACAAGGACAAGGCCTGGCTTTCGCGCAGCTTTTCGATTTGCAGTTCGTGCAGCAGGTTGTTGAGGCGGCCTTCGATTTCATCGCGGCTGAGCGGCTTGCCGTTTTCCTTGCGCAGCTCCAGCACGGCGCGGATGTTGTCTTCCACGGTCAGCTTGCGGAACACCGAGGCTTCCTGCGGCAGATAGGACAGGCCCAGTTCGGCGCGCTGGTGAATCGGCAGGCGCGAGATGGCGGAACCGTCCAGATCGATTTCGCCACCGTCGGAAGGCACCAGGCCGACGATCATGTAGAACGAAGTCGTCTTGCCGGCGCCGTTGGGGCCGAGCAAGCCGACCACTTCGCCGCTTTCGACTTCGAGCGAGACGTCGCGCACGACCTGGCGCGCGCCGTAGCTCTTTTGCAAGCCGCGTACAACGAGAGAACTGATCGCCATCTTATGGTCCCTTCGATGGTTCGACGCGCGGCTGGATGATCGCGGTGATGCGTCCGCCGCCCGGCTTGCTTTCGCCGGTATTGGTGTTGTTGACCGAATAGAATTCGGCGCGGCTGTCGTAGGAAATGAACTCGCCGTTGACTTCATCCGTGATGCGGGCGCCATCCATGCGCTGCATGTGCGCGCGCGTAAACAATTTCGAGATTTCGGTTTTCTCGCTGTATTCGATGCGTTCTGCCTGGCCTTCGATCCACAGGTTCGGACCGCCGTCGCGCTTCTGGCGGAAGCTGGCCAACTGGCCGGGCGCCGCGTACAGGATGGCGAATTCGTAACCGGCCGGATCCGTCGTCAGCACCACCTTGCCGGCCTTGATCAGCAGCGTGCCGCGCGTGAGCACGACGTTGCCGGTGAAGGTCTTCACCTGCTTGACGTCGTCGTAGACCATCTGTTCGGCTTCGATGCGCGTCGGTTTTTCGGTATCGGCCTTCTCGGCGCGGACGATGCCGCTTGCGCTCATCAGGAGCAGGGTCAGCAGAGGCAATAAAAGATTGGTTTTCATATCATCCTGCGCAAATATCTCGCTTGGTTGTGCCGACTGGCTTGTGGCTAGCGCGCACGCGGCTGGTAGGTGCCGCGGACGTTGTGGAGTAACTGGAATTCCTGTGTGGCGTTGTTGGCGATCATGCCGGTGCCGGTCATGATCGATGCGCCCAGGGTGATCTCGACGGGTTTGTCCGTTTTTGCAATATCGTCGTCCGGCAGCAGCAACAGGTACTCGGTCTTCAGGTGCATGTTCTCGGACGTGGCGGTGGCGGCACGGTTGCCGTTGACGTCGCCGTACATGTGGATCTTGGTGTTGTCGTCTTCGATCCTGGCGCGTTGCGAGCGCAGCGTCATCGGCGCCTTCTCTTCCGACAGGGTGGTGATGACCGGCAAGGTTACTTCGAACGAGTCGTCCGCCGGAAAGTGCACCATCCTGGCGCCGGTGATGTCGTAGCGCGGCAAGCCGGTCTCAGCCATTTTGACGTAGCTGAATTTTTCGACGTAATAATCGGGCTTGGTGCGCGGACGCGCCGCCAGCGAGTCGTCGATATTGCGATGCATGACTTGCAGCACCCAGAAGCTGGCCAGCGCCAGCGCCGCCAGCACGACGACGGTGACGATCAACCGGATGCGCTGCGCCGCGCGTTCGCCGCTGTGGTTGCTCATGCAAGATAACCGGCCAGCGCCGCCTCGTAATACCCTTGCGCCGTCAGGATCAGGTCGCAGAGTTCACGCGCTGCGCCGTTGCCGCCAACACCTTCGGTGATGTAGTCGACGCGTTGCTTGACGTCGTGGTGACCGTTGGCCACACAAGCGGTGAAGCCGACCTTGGTCAGCACCGGCAGGTCGATCACGTCGTCGCCGAGATAGCCGCAGGCGGACGCCGGGATGCCGGTCTGTTCCAGCAATTGGGCGAAGGCGATGCGCTTGTCGTGCACGCCCTGGAACACGTGGGCGATGCCGAGGTCCTTGGCGCGGCGCAATACGATGGGCGACTGGCGCGCCGTAATGATTGCCGTGGCGATGCCGCCGAACTGCTGCAGCATCTTGATGCCGTGGCCGTCGAGCGCATTGAAGCGCTTGATCGGTTCGCCGTCCGCGCCGTAATACAAACCGCCGTCGGTCAGTACGCCGTCGACGTCGAAAATCATCAACCGGACTTGTCTGGCTTTGGCAATGGCGGAGGCGCTGGCGGTGCTGAATCGGTCGGCCATCAGATCACCTTGGCGCGGGTCAGGTCGTGGATATGCAGCGCGCCGACCAGCTTGCCGGCGGCATCGGCCACCAGCACCTGGTTGATGCGAAATTCTTCCATCAACTGGACGGCGTCGACCGCCAGCTGGTCCGGCATGATGGTGCGCGGACCGTGATGCATGACGTCGGCAATCGAGAATTTGGTGAAATCTTCGCCACGTTCCAGCAGGCGGCGCAGGTCGCCGTCGGTGAATACGCCGATCGGGCGGTAGTGGTCGTCGACCACGGCTGTCATCGCCATGCCCTTGCGGGTGATTTCCATCAATGCCGCCGACAGCGATACGTCGGGCGTGACGGCCGGGATGGCGTCGCCGGTGCGCATCACGTCGCGCACATGCGTCAGCAGGCGGCGACCGAGTGCGCCGCCGGGGTGCGAGCGGGCAAAATCCTCTTCCATGAACCCGCGCGCATCGAGCAGGGACACGGCCAGTGCGTCGCCCATGGCCAGCGTGGCGGTGGTGCTGGCGGTCGGCGCCAGGTTCAGGGTGCAGGCTTCCTTGGCCACGCCGACGTTCAGATGGATCGACGACAGCAGCGCCAGGCTGGATTCGTCATTGCCGGTCATGGAGATCAGGTAGGCGCCCATGCGCTTGATGATGGGCACGATCGCCATCAGTTCGGCAGTCTCGCCGGAATTCGAGATGGCAATGAAGACGTCATTGGGCGTGACCATGCCCAGGTCGCCATGCGCCGCTTCGGCCGGGTGCATGAACAGCGCGGGCGTGCCGGTGGAGGCGAAGGTCGCGGCGATCTTGCGGCCGATATGGCCGGACTTGCCAATGCCGGAGACGACCACGCGGCCTTTGCATTCCAGCAAGATGCCCACGGCGCGGGCCAACGGCTCGTCGGCCTTGTCCGACATGCGGGCTTTCAGCGCCAGGATGGCATCGGCCTCGATCTGCAAGGTCTGACGGGCGAGACTCAGCGCCTGCCGTGCGCTTTCGGCGGAAAAAGATTTTGGCAAGATTTTATGTTCGGTTACACTCATAACCGAAGTATAAACGAATTACGAAAGCAAAAAACTTGCCAGATGTAACCTCGTGTAGCGTCACAGGGATATTTGGAAGGCATTGCGGCCCGGATTTGTCATTTCGACAAGTGAGTGCATGGCCGGAATACAGACGGGGCGGGCCTGTCGCAACAATGCACCAAATCAGACCGATGATAGCCGGGCAGGCATGGTTCTGGCTTAACAGGCTGTATGGCCTTCACCTATAAAAATTGCTTCGTTTTCTAATCCATGTTTTCTGGTCTGGAACTCACACTTTTTCTGCTTGGCGCCGCAGTGCTCGGCGTCGTTGCTTTTCGAATGTTTCATTTGCCGCCGATGCTGGGCTATCTGGTCGTCGGCATCATCATCGGCCCGCACGGCCTCGGTTTTGCCGAAGACAATGAAACCACCCATGCCCTGGCCGAGTTCGGCGTGGTCTTCCTGATGTTTTCGATCGGGCTGGAATTCTCCCTGCCCAAACTCTCGTCCATGCGTCATATCGTGTTCGGGCTGGGTGTGGCGCAGGTGCTGGCGACCATCGCGGTGGCCATGGTGTTCGGCTGGAGTACCGCCTACATCCTGCCGCAACTGAACAATATCAGCTGGCCGGCGGCGTTTGCGCTGGGCGGCGCGCTGGCCATGTCGTCCACCGCGATCGTTTCCAAGCTGCTGACCGAACGGTTGGAGCTGGAGACCGAACACGGCCGCCGCATCCTCGGCATCCTGCTGTTCCAGGATCTGGCGCTGGTGCCGCTGCTGATCATCGTGCCGGCACTGGCCAAAAACACCGGCAACCTTGCCGTCACGCTGGCGTGGGCGACCACCAAGGCGGTAGTGGTGCTGGCGCTGCTGTTGTTCTTCGGGCAAAAATTGATGCGCAGCTGGTTCCAGGTCGTCGTCAAGCGGCGCTCGCAGGAACTGTTCATGCTGAACCTGCTGATGATCACGCTGGGCGCCGCCTGGATCACGGAAAAGGCCGGCCTGTCGCTGGCGCTGGGCGCCTTCATCGCCGGCATGCTGATTTCCGAGACGGAATACAAGCATCAGGTCGAGGAAGACATCAAGTCCTTCCGCGACGTCCTGCTCGGCTTGTTCTTCATCACCATCGGCATGCTGCTCAACGGGCGTCTGGTGCTGGAACACTGGTGGCTGGTCCTGCTGCTGCTGATCGGCCCGGTGCTGCTCAAGTTCGTCCTGATCGCCGGTCTGGCGAAGTTGTTCGGTTCGACCACCGGCGTCGCCTTGCGCACCGGCCTGGCGCTGGCGCAGGCGGGCGAGTTCGGTTTCGTGCTGCTCAACCAGGCCGGCGGCTTGCAGCTGATGGACCCCTTGCTGATCCAGGTGATTCTGGCGTCGATGGTGCTGTCGATGCTGGCGGCGCCTTTCATCCTCGCCAAGTCCGACGCCATCGTCATGAAGCTGTCGGCCAACGAATGGATGCTGCAATCGCTGGCGCTGACGCAACTCGCCACGCGCACCATGTCGAGCCGCAAGCATGTCATCATCGCCGGCTTCGGCCGCAGCGGCCAGAGCCTGGCCAAGCTGCTCGACGAAGAGGGCATTCCCTATCACGCGCTGGAAATGGATCCGGATCTGGTGCACGACACCCAGGTCGCCGGCGCCAACGTGTCGTACGGCGACGCCGCCCGCCGCGAAAGCCTGGTCGCCGCCGGCATCCACCGCGCCGCGGCGCTCGTGGTCACCTACGCCAGCACGCCGTCGGCGCTGAAAGTCTTGCATCACGCCAATGAACTGGTGCCGACGCTGCCGGTGATCGTGCGCAGTCACGACGATGCCGATCTCGACAAGCTGCTTGCCGCCGGCGCCACCGAAGTCGTGCCGGAAGCGCTGGAGGGAAGCCTGATGCTGGCGTCCCATGCGCTGGTGATGCTGGGCGTGCCGCTGCGCCGCGTGGTGCATCGCGTGCAGCGTGCGCGCGACGAGCGCTACACCTCGCTGCGCGGTTACTTCCACGGCGCGTCGGATGTGCCGGAAGACAACGACAATCTCCATGTACGGCTCGAATCGGTGGTGCTCGGCGAAGGCGCCAGCGCCATCGGCAAGACCTTGTATCAGGTGGCGCTGGAACAGTTCGACACCGAAGTCACGATGCTCCGGCGCGGCAAGCTGCGCGTCGACTTCACGCCGGACACCCGGCTGCAGACCGACGACATCCTGGTTTTGCGCGGCACGGCGGAAAACATCCTGAAAGCGGAAAAGCGCTTGCTGAAAAAATAGACAATGGAAATTTTCGACCGCATCACCGGCATCATCCTTCCCGTTTTCGCCATCATCGCCATCGGCTATGGCTACGCCCGCTGGCGCGGCGAAGTGGTGCGTTCCGACATGGCCTCGGTCAATCGCGTGTCGATGGAAGTACTGGCGCCGCTGATGGTGTTCAGCGCGTTGGCGTCCAAGGATTTCGACATGGTGCACAACGCCTGGCTGATTCTCGCGAGCGTGCTGATTTCCCTCGGCTCGGGCCTGCTGGCATGGCCGGTCGCGCGCCTGCTGGGTTACGACAAGCGCACCTTCCTGCCGCCCATGATGTACAACAACGGCGGCAACATGGGAGTGCCGCTGATGCTGCTGGCTTTCGGGCCGGGAAGCCTGTCGGCGGCGGTGGCCTTGTTCACGGCGGCGACCTTCGTCTATTTTTCGCTTGGCGTCAGAATGCTGCAGCATGGCCGCAGCAACAGCAGCCGGCCGGGTTCCTGGCTGCGTTTGTTCAAGAGCCCGATCATGGTCGCCATGGTGCTGGGCGTATTGTTCGCGGCCTTCCGCATTCCTCTGCCGCCGCCGGTTTTCTCCGCCATGAAGCTGTTGGGTGAAGCCAGTATCCCCATCATGCTGTTTGCACTGGGCGTGCGCATGATGGACATCAGTTTCAAGAGCTGGCACATCGGCCTGGTCGGCGCCGTCACTTGTCCGCTGGTCGGATTGCTGGTCGCCCTCCTGCTCGATCAGGTGCTGCCGCTGACGTCCGGGCAACGCGGGCAAATGTATCTGTTTGCCGCGTTGCCGCCGGCGGTGCTGTGTTTCATGGTGGCCGAACAATACCGTCAGGAACCCGACAAAGTCGCGTCAATCGTGCTCATGGGCAACCTTGCCGCGCTGATTTTCGTGCCGCTTGGTTTATGGCTGGGACTGCCGCCGTCGATTCGTTGAATTGCGCCCGGAGGAGGGCTTTGTTCTCCGTATCTTGGTATGAGAAATGCTTGGAAACTGGTATGCGCGCTCAATGTGCGTAATCAGTCATTCTAAGGATGCTCCCATGCTAAAAAATCTCTCTATCAAAGCGCGACTGATCTTCGTTGTCAGCTTTCTTTCAGTATTGCTCGCGCTTTTTGGCATAGTCGGGCTGGTCAGTTTGCAAAAAACCAATGCAGACCTGAAATCCTTGTACGAAGACCGCGTCGTCGCACTGATCCAGCTCGGCCAGGTGACCGATGCCGTGGATGCCGGCCGTTATACGATTTCTTCCGCCATCGTCGGCGATTCCGGCGAGATCGACAAAAATATGGACAATCTGGAGAAGGTCCTCAAAGAAGGCGACAAGGTCTGGAAAGAATATCTGGCGACTTACCTGACGCCGGAAGAAACCAAACTGGCCGAGCAGTTCACTGCACAGCAAAAGAAATTCGTCGCAGAAGGCGTCAAGCCGGCCATGGAAGCCTTGCACAATCGCGATTTCCAGGGGGCGACGGATCTTTATAACGGGCCGTTGCTTGTACTGTTCAAGCAAATCAACGCCACCATGAAGCAACTGGTTACTTTGCAGAATGACGTCAGCAAAGACTTGTATGACCAGTCGCAGGCGCGCTACCAGACCTTCCTGACCCTGACCATCGCCGCGATTGCGATCGGTGTTTCCGTGGCGATCATCATGGGCATCTGGCTGGTGCGGGCGATTTCCGGTCCGCTGAACGAAGCCGTCAAGGTGGCCAAGGGCGTTGCCGACGGCGACCTGACCCAGGCGATCGAAGTGCATTCGCGCGACGAGGCCGGCCAGTTGATGGCAGCGCTGCAAACCATGAACGGGCGCCTGCAGCAGATCGTCGGCGAAGTGCGCGTCAGCACCGACACCATCTCGACGGCGTCGAGTGAAATCGCCAGCGGCAACCTCGACCTCTCCGCGCGCACCGAGAGCCAGGCGGGATCGCTGGAAGAAACCGCTTCGGCGATGGAAGAGCTGACTTCCACCGTCAAGCAGAATGCCGACAATGCGCGCCAGGCGAATCAACTGGCGGCATCGGCATCGCAGATCGCGCAAGAGGGCGGCAATGTCGTGGGCCGGGTAGTCGTCACCATGAACACGATCAATGACTCGTCCAAGAAGATCGTCGACATCATCAGCGTGATCGATGGCATCGCCTTCCAGACCAACATCCTGGCGCTCAATGCCGCCGTTGAAGCGGCGCGCGCGGGCGAGCAGGGCCGCGGGTTTGCGGTCGTGGCCAGCGAAGTGCGCAGCCTGGCGCAGCGCAGCGCCGCCGCCGCCAAGGAAATCAAGACGCTGATCGACGACTCCGTGCAAAAGGTCGGCGAAGGCAGCAAGCTGGTCGAGCAGGCCGGCGTCACGATGGACGAAGTGGTGGCCAGCGTCAAGCGCGTGACCGACGTCATGGGCGAGATCACCGCGGCAAGCCAGGAGCAGAGTTCCGGCATCGAGGAAGTCAATCGCGCGATCACGCAGATGGACGAAACCACGCAGCAAAACGCCGCCCTGGTCGAGCAAGCCGCGGCTGCCGCGCAGTCCTTGCAGGACCAGGCGCAACGCCTGACGCACGTCGTCGGCGTGTTCAAGCTCAATGGCGCGCAGCAGCTCGCCGCAGCGCCGGCAAGAACGGTCAATGTCACGCCGCGTCCTGCGGCCGTCGCTTCGGCAGCGGCGGCAACGCCGAAAAAAATTGTCGCCAAACCGGTGAAACCCACTACGTCCACCACGCCGGCGTTGACGGCCGGCAGTGTCAATCCGGGCGGCAAGTCCAATGACGACGACTGGGAGCAATTCTGAGCCGGCCCCGATGGCGGAGCCTGAATCAGCAGAGGTAAAAAAGGGATTGCCGTGATGGCAATCCCTTTTTCAATTTGAGGCGAACGAAAAATCCGAGCTGCGTCAGTCCAGCAAAATGTCCTCCGACGACGCCGAGCGCGTACCGGGAACCGGCGGGTTGCTCCGGCCGTGATAGGCAAACACCACCGACGATTTGATCTGCTCGGAGTTGTTCTTGCCGGCGGCATGGAACAAGCCGCTGTGGAACAGCACCACGTCGCCCTTTTCCAGCGGCACGGAAATACCTTGTTCAAACAGCGCCTGATTGGCGGGCACTTCCGGACGCAGGAAATCGAGCTCGTCCATCTGCTCCGGCTGCAATTGCAGCAGATGCGAACCGGGGATGAATTTGAGGCCGCCATTGCCGGCGTTTTCCGGACCCAGCGCCAGCCAGACCGAGATCAATTCATTGCGCGGAAACGACCAGTAGCGGATATCGCGATGCCAGCCGGTCGCGGTGCCGAAGGTCGGGTGTTTGGTCATCACGCAGTTATGATGCGACAGCGTGATGCACACCGGTTCTTCAAACAGCTGGTGCAGCGCCGCCACCAGGCGGGGATCGGAAGCCCAGGCGCGGAAACGGTCGTCGCGCTGCCAGGCGGCGCGCAAACGGCGCGCGGTGCGGCCGCCCGGCGCGTCCAGCGACGAGGGTGCGCCTGCGTAACCGACTTCGGCTTCGTACTCCAGCGGTGCAACGGCCTGCTGCACATGCTCGCGCGCGACGGCGAGCATGTCGTCGCAGGCGTCGTCGGGGACGAAGCCCTTGAGCAGCAGATAACCGTTCTTCCGGAAATCCTCGATCCGGGCTGAGGAAAGCAGCGTTTCCATGGCAATCAATCCTAAACTGTCTTACTTTTTCTTTTTCAACAATGGCGCCAGATAGTGTCCGGTGATGCTTTCCGGATTCTTGGCCACATCTTCCGGCGTGCCGGTCGCGATGATCCTGCCGCCGCCGGCGCCGCCTTCGGGACCGAGATCGATGATCCAGTCGGCGGTCTTGATGACGTCGAGGTTGTGCTCGATGATGGTCACCGTGTTGCCCTGGTCGCGCAGGCGATGGATCACTTTCAGCAGCAGGTCGATATCGTGGAAGTGCAGGCCGGTGGTCGGCTCGTCCAGGATGTACAGTGTACGCCCGGTATCGCGCTTGGACAGTTCCAGCGACAGCTTGACGCGCTGCGCTTCGCCGCCCGACAGCGTGGTCGCGCTCTGGCCCAGCTTGATGTAGCCGAGGCCGACGTCGAGCAGGGTTTGCAGCTTGCGCGCGATCAGCGGCACCGGCAGGAAGAATTCATGCGCGTCTTCCACCGTCATCTCGAGGATTTCGGTGATGTTCTTGCCCTTGTATTGCACTTCCAGCGTCTCGCGGTTGTAGCGCTTGCCGTGGCAGACGTCGCACGGCACGTAGACGTCCGGCAGGAAGTGCATCTCGACCTTGATCACGCCGTCGCCCTGGCAGGCTTCGCAACGGCCGCCCTTGACGTTGAACGAGAAGCGTCCGGCGCTGTAGCCGCGTTCCTTGGCGGCGGGCACGGTGGCGAACAGGTCGCGGATCGGCGTGAACAGGCCGGTGTAGGTCGCCGGGTTGGAGCGCGGTGTGCGGCCGATCGGCGCCTGGTCGACCGAGATGACCTTGTCGAAGTGTTCCAGGCCGCTGATCGATTCATGTTCGGCCGGCTCGGTTTGCGAGCCGTAGAGATGGCGCGACGCAGCCAGATACAGCGTGTCGTTGACCAGCGTCGACTTGCCCGAACCGGACACGCCGGTCACGCAGGTCAGCAGGCCGACCGGCAGATCGAAGCTGACGTTCTTCAGGTTGTTGCCGGTGGCGCCCGTGATGGTCAGCTGACGCTCGGGATCGGAGGGCGTGCGCTTCTTCGGCACGCTGATTTCCAGCGAACCGTTGAGGTATTTGGCGGTCAGCGATTTCTTGCTCTTGAGGATGTCCTCCAGCGTGCCCTGGGCGATGATGTCGCCGCCATGCACGCCCGCGCCCAGCCCCATGTCGACCACGTAGTCGGCGGTGCGGATGGCGTCTTCGTCGTGCTCCACCACCAGCACGCTGTTGCCGATGTCGCGCAGATGCTTGAGCGTGCCGATCAGGCGGTCATTGTCGCGTTGATGCAGGCCGATCGACGGTTCGTCCAGCACGTACATCACGCCGGTCAGGCCGGAGCCGATTTGCGACGCCAGGCGGATACGTTGCGCTTCGCCGCCGGACAGCGTGTCTGCGCTGCGTTCCAGCGACAGATAGTCGAGGCCGACGTTGTTGAGGAAGGTCAGGCGCGAGATGATTTCCTTGATGATGCGGTCGGCAATTTCCTTCTTGGCGCCGGTCAGCTTCAGGTTCTCAAAGAAGGACAGGGTTTCGCGCAGCGGCGTGGCGGCGACTTCATAAATCGCGCGTTGCTGACGGCCGGCGCCGATCTTGACGAAGCGTGCTTCCACGCGCAGACGCGCACCCTGGCAGGATGGGCATTCTTTTTCGTTGATGAACTTGGCCAGCTCTTCCTTGACCGCCATCGAATCGGTTTCGCGATAACGGCGCTGCAGGTTGGTGACCACGCCTTCGAAGGTGTGTTCCTTGATGACGGTGCGGCCGCGCTCGTTCACGTAGGTGAACGGCACGGTCTGGCGGCCGGAGCCGTACAGGATGACTTGCTGCGCCTTTTCCGGCAACTGTTCGAACGGCATGTCGATGTCGAACTCGTAGAACGCCGCCAGGTTCGACAGCATCTGGAAGTAGAACTGGTTGCGGCGGTCCCAGCCCTTGATCGCGCCGCTGGCCAGCGACAGATTGGGGAAGGCGACGATGCGCTTGGGGTCGAAGAATTCGATATGGCCCAGGCCGTCGCATTCCGGGCAGGCGCCCATCGGGTTGTTGAACGAGAACAGGCGCGGCTCCAGCTCTTGCAGCGAATAGCCGCAGACCGGGCAGGCGAACTTGTTGGAATACAGGTGTTCCTTGCCGGTATCCATCTCCAGCGCAATGGCGCGGCCTTCGGCGATGCGCAAGGCGGTTTCGAAGCTTTCCGCCAGGCGTTGCTTGATCTCGTCCTTGACCTTGACGCGGTCGATGACGACGTCGATGGTGTGCTTCTCGGTTTTCTTCAGCTTGGGCAGGTCGTCGATCTCGTAGACCTTGGCGGTGCCGGTGCCGCTTTGGATGCGGAAGCGCACGAAGCCGTGCGCCTGCATCTGTTCGAACAGATCGACGTGTTCGCCCTTGCGATTGGCCACGACCGGCGCGAGGATCATCAGCTTGGTGTCTTCCGGCATGGCCAGCACGGCGTCGACCATTTGCGAAACCGATTGCGCCGCCAGCGGATTTTCCGGATGGTCGGGGCAGTAAGGCGTACCGACGCGCGCGTACAGCAGGCGCAGGTAGTCGTGGATTTCGGTGACGGTGCCGACGGTCGAGCGCGGATTGTGCGAGGTCGCCTTCTGTTCGATCGAGATCGCCGGCGACAGGCCTTCGATCATGTCGACGTCGGGTTTCTCCATCAACTGCAGGAATTGACGGGCATAGGAAGAGAGCGACTCCACATAGCGTCGCTGGCCTTCTGCGTACAGCGTGTCGAATGCCAGCGATGATTTTCCCGACCCCGACAGGCCGGTAATGACGATCAGTTTGTTGCGTGGTAAGTCGAGGCTGATGTTCTTCAGATTGTGCGTGCGTGCGCCGCGAATGCGAATTTCTTCCATGGATGCCTTCAGCGTAAGTTTTCCATTCGACGTTCATATGAACATTGAATGGAGGATCAACCTATTACTATATCAGGACTCACCATTTGCGGCTGATGTCGTCAGGCCGGCGGGAGTCCGGGCTGGTGCGGCCCCATGCAGCGCGTGAGCGGCAAGGCTAGTTTGTGGCGACGGATGGCGCGGCTGCCGGCGCTTGGCGTTGATAGACGGTAAAAGTCTGTTCGTCGCCGTCGCGCGAGCCTTTCCAGAACTGGGTCCAGTCGCCTTCCGGCGTGCCGGTGCCGAACGGATGCTGGACGATGACCCAGCGGCAATCGGTTTCTCGCGTCTTGTCGACGGGTTGATGCAGGATGCCGGTGTAATAGAACAGCATCGGCGCTTCCGTTTCTCCCAGGCTGATGCTGGCCATGCAATCACTCTTGCGCCATGCCGGAGCCAGCTCGGTTTGCAGGTCTTCGTAGACGTATTCGTAACTCTTGGCGTAATCGCCCCATGGCAGGATCAGTGTAAAGGCGACGCCCCACATCATGGTGATGCCGGCAAACCAGCTGAAGGCGCCGCGCCATTTGCCGCATTGTTTGATCTTCGGCAGGCACAGCAGCCAGGCCAGGGTGACGACGACGGCGCCGGCCAGGGCCGCCGGCTGCATCGGCGTGATGTAGGCCAGCGGCAGCCATTTGCCCAGATACGTGAGATGGTAGTGATATTCCGGAGACCCGATGGAGATGACATAGATGGCCCACAACAATACCGTCACCACGCCGAAAAACAGTCGCGAGAACCAGTCCCAGGCCAGCGGGATCCAGGACGGCAGCCGTTCGACAATGCCGGACCCAAGCAGACACAGCGGCAGGATCAGGGGCAACAAATACAGCTGACGCGCCGTCGCCGACGCTTGCAGGATCGCAATGCAAATGGCGCAGAAGACCACCGGTATGGCGATGCGCGGTTGCCGGATATGACGCCAGCCGCCGCCAAGCAGCGCCAGCACGGCCAGCGGCGTGCCGGGCATGGCGAAGCCGGAAAGGGCGCGGAAAACGACGGTCGAATCGTTATCGGAGCCCAGCTTGCGCACGGAAAAACCGAAGAAACGGCCGATGTTGTTGTCCCAGAACCATTCCATGAACAGCGGCACCGAATGATGCGCCAGCAGCACCGGCCAGATCAGGAAGAACGGCAGCGCCACCAGCACCGCAAAGCCGACCATGCGCAGATAAGACCAGGAACGGCATTCGCGCACGAGGATGCCGGCCCAGAAGGCGGTGGCGGCATAGACAATGGGCAGGAACAGCCCCTTGGACATTTCCGCGATGCCGACGCCCAGACCGAACCAGAACGCAGCAGACAGCCTGGGTGCCTTGATTTGTTCATTGAGTGCGATTTGCAGCAGACCATACATGGCGATGACGCCGCCGCATACCAGCGCCACATCGGTGAACATGTCGTGCGCGTGTTTGACCATGCCGGCCGTTCCGGCAAACAAAGCCAGGGTGCCGAGCACGCGCAGGTTGAAGTAATTGTCTTCGCGCCATACCGTCCTGGCGATCCGGGCGACAAAATAAAACGTGATCAGCATGTAGAACACGCTGGTCATGCGAGCGCCGTCGGCATAGTTCAGCCAGGGGTAGAACGCCTTGGCGAAAACGACCGCCGTCCAGTAGTACAGCGGCGGCTTTTCCATGAACGGCTGGCCGGCGTTGGTCGGGACCAGGTATTCACCCGTCACCAGCATGTGATGAATCACGCCGAAGCTGTATCCTTCATCCTGTTTCCAGGGGCCGTGCCCAATGATGCCGGGAAGCAAGTAAATGCAAGTAATCAGTGCCAGCAGCCACCATCCGGTACGGGGCGCCAGTCTTGTCTGATACGGCTGGAGATAGGGAAAGCGGGCTGGCGAAAGCATCGAAATAAAAAGCGAATGGAAGGCCGGAATCAGTCCGGATTGGATGACCTCGTATTGTTACATAAAGCGCATCTTTGATACATGCTGTTACAAGTCAACATGTCGATAAAAGTCGACAAAGCCGGTGCATTTTTCGATGAAAATTGCTTCCATGACAAGAGTTAAAAATGGTCTCGGGTTTGATTGCTGATACCATACCGGGTTTGGATATTTGCCTGCGCAGCGGGATGCTGTGTCTCCCATTGCTTCGCCTGCTTGCCCAGCCGTCATCTCAAACTCATGAATTCCACCGTTTCCGAATCCGTACAGAAAGCCGGCATGTCCGGTGCGGAAGTTCGCGCCAGCGCATCGCTCGCATCGATCTTCGCCTTGCGCATGCTGGGACTGTTTCTGATCCTGCCGGTCTTTGCCGTGTACGCCAAAGGCTTGTCCGGCGGCGAGAACGCGGCGATGGTCGGCCTGGCCATGGGGATCTATGGACTGGTGCAATCCTTTGGTCAGATTCCTTTCGGCATCGCATCCGACAAATACGGGCGCAAACGGGTGATCGTGATCGGATTGATCCTGTTCGCGCTGGGCGCCTTTGTCGCCGCGGCAGCCCATGACATCACCTGGATTATCGTCGGTCGCGCCATTCAGGGGGCGGGAGCGATCTCGGCGGCGGTCACCGCATTGATCGCCGACTCCACGCGCGAAGAGCATCGCACCAAGGCGATGGCCATGGTCGGCGCTTCCATCGGCCTGACGTTTGCGGTGTCGTTGGTGGCGTCGCCGCTGTTATATAAGCTGATTGGCATGAGCGGGATTTTTTCATTGATCGGCGTTCTGGCGCTGGCGGCAATCGGCGTGGTGCTGTTCGTCGTGCCGGATGCACCGATGGTCAGGACCAGGCGCGTGCCTTTCGGTGAAGTGCTGCGTCACGGCGAACTGATGCGTCTGAATGTCGGGGTGTTCGCGTTGCATATGGCACAAATGGCGATGTTCGTCGTGCTGCCGGCGGCACTGGTGCAATATGCCGGTTTGCCGGTGGCCGAACATTGGAAGATTTATCTGCCGGTGGTGCTGGCGTCGTTTGCCTTCATGCTGCCGCCGGTATTCATCGGCGAGAAGCGTGGCCTGATGAAGCAGGTCTTCGTCGCCGCCATCTCGTTGCTGCTGATCGTGCAGATCGGCATGTGGGCGGTGCTGTCGCATTTCGCGGCGCATTGGGGCGTGCTGGTATTTTTGCTGTTCGCGTTTTTTATCGCGTTCAACATTCTGGAAGCCTGCCAGCCATCGTTGGTGTCGCGTATCGCGCCGGCCGCCGCCAAAGGCACTGCGCTGGGCGTTTACAATACCTTGCAAGCGTTGGGTCAGTTTAGCGGCGCCGTCCTCGGCGGATGGGTGACGCAGTACGCGGGCGCATCGTCGGTGTTCGTCCTGTGTGCGGTGGCGACACTGACCTGGCTTATAATCGCGTCTAACATGAAAAATCTGCCGCGCCGCGGAATGCAGCCGGCAAGTGCAACTGCTTAATATTTATTTAGTGAAATCCAGGAGAAACAATGGCATCGGTCAATAAAGTCATCATCGTCGGCAACCTCGGACGTGACCCGGAAACGCGTTACATGCCCAATGGCGAAGCCGTCACCAACGTCGCCGTCGCCACGACCGAAAGCTGGAAAGACAAGAGCAGCGGCGAGAAGAAAGAACTCACCGAATGGCACCGCATCACCTTCTATCGCAAGCTGGCTGAAATCGCCGGCCAATACCTGAAGAAGGGTTCGCAAGTCTACGTCGAAGGCCGTCTGCAAACACGCAAATGGACCGACAAGGACGGCGTTGAAAAATACACCACCGAAATCATCGCCGACACCATGCAAATGCTCGGTAGCCGTCAAGGCATGGGTGGTGGTGCATCGATGGATGACGGCGGCGGCTACGGCGGTGGCGGTGGTGCGCCGGCACGTCAAAGCAGCGGCGGCGCAAGTGGCGGCGGAGCAGCACGCGCCCCGGCGGCAGCGCGCCCGGCGCCGAATTTCTCGGATATGGACGACGACATCCCGTTCTAGGTCCTATAAGATCGAATTTGTAAAGCAGTAGGCCCAGCAGTCCCTCGTAACGTGCTGTTCTAAAAGAATAAATCTGTTTTTGAACGACCCCTCTCTTTGTAAAGGAGTGAGGGGTTTTTTTATGGGGTGTTGATTTGTGATGATAGGATTGTTGCGGGTAGGAAATACGCAAGATAAATACTCACACAACCCATTTCTGTAACGCATGCCATTTACTGTCGAAATCACCAACCATCCGTCCGGTGATCAGCTTCCTTTGTTGATTGATCAGGATGGACAGCCGATCCCTTGGCCTAACGAATTCATATTGGGCCGCCGGTATCTCGCGGCAAATACTCTCGTTCGAAACTTGAGAGAGATCGCTATTTTTTGGAGGTGGTTGGAACGAGAGCAAATTAATCTTGCTGAGGTTGTCTCTGGGGCGCGCCGTTTAGGGGAAGCTCAGATATCCACAAGCCTGATTGATTTCTTGCGGCGTGATCAAAACACGGCCAAGAAGGTACGGAAGATTTCAATTGTTCCGGGGAGCTTTAATAAACGGCTGATTACCATCCGGCAGTTCATCGATTGGTGCTTTGATGTTGAGATTGGCCTGTCAACTAATGTCGGCCCTGATTACGAAAGACTACATTGTGTCATCTAGACCCGCCATACTCCTGTTACCTGTGCCCGAAGTTTCGGCCTTATTCCGATGCGGATCATAACTTTGTTCTGGAGTGTTTACTTTCGAACAGAAGGGAAATGCTGAAAGAGCCAGAGCGATCGCGTCTTGGTATTCAACTAGATGATGTGATTGCAGCCGTAGCCGAAGTGCTGAAAATAAGTAGGAAAGTCAGTGAGTAAAAGAAAGACAAAAAAACATATCAGGTCATTCTATGACAACCAAAATGATCTGGAGAGTCGAGCATGGAAGGTTTACGAGAGAGCATTTGAACGCAGCATACCCGGACTGGAGAATGTCA
Source organism: Herbaspirillum sp. CF444 (assembly GCF_000282135.1). Lineage (GTDB taxonomy): Bacteria > Pseudomonadota > Gammaproteobacteria > Burkholderiales > Burkholderiaceae_D > Herbaspirillum. Next base: position 19,590 of record NZ_AKJW01000022.1, on the reverse strand, counting down.
CCAGAGAAGGGTATCCGCATCGTCATGACGGAAAAGCCGCGCACGTTCATGGACGAATTGAAGTTCGCTGCGGTCCGCACGATGATTATTACTGGCTTCCGCGCTGGAGAAGCTGCCCTCCTCCCGGCGGATTGGAAGCGCGAACGCACCTATGTGGATGCCAAAGGTCGGCCAGCTGGCGCAGCAGGAGGAATCTCGACATCGTTGATGCTGCGGCACTTCGCAGAAAAACAGCAGACCGAAGAATCCGATAGCCGCATTCTCCGTGAAAACACACAACCCGTCCCGGACATGTTCAGCCAACTGTTGACGGAGACGCTTGATCGGGTTGTGCAGATCACCCAGCCGCTACGCGATACGCTCAAGCTGCAATGCGAAACCGGGCGGATTCTGCCGTGGTACCAGGAGAGTGACATCGTTCCCTTCACGGAATTGTATCCGCGGATAACGGGCAATCCGTTCTGGCTAATCGTGGACGACAGATCCTTCCTTGAGCGGTATCGTCAGACGTTTGCACCAGATGTGCTGCACGAATTGCATCAGCATCAGCTGCAGGTTAATCCGCGAGGTACGGGCAAATTCAACATGGCGCTCTATATGTTTGGGAACCGGTTGATGAAACAGATGCACCAGGGTGAAACTGCCTTGCGCTTCCGAAATGCGGCGGGTACCACCAGCTGCATGCAGTGGTCTGCAGCACTTGCGACAGGTGCGTTCGCTGGAAGAGGAGTTGCAGGCCGAATTCGCCGGCGACGAGGAAGCGCCGCTGCGCGCGACGCTGGAGGTCAACGCCGACACGCTGGGGAGCTGGCTGCTGCCGGCGCTCACGCCGTTCCTGCTGGAAGAGAACATCCTGCTGGACCTGTCGGTCGACGACCAGGAACACACTTACGCGCTGCTGGAAGCCGGGCTCGCGCTCGGCTGCATTTCGGCGGAAGACCGGCCGATGCGCGGCTGGGTGGTCGAACCCTTGGGGCCGATGCGCTACCGCTGCATGGCCTCGCCGGCTTTTCGCGAGCGCTGGTTCGCACACGGCGGTCGGCAAGGCGCCGTTCATCGCCTTCAATCGCAAGGATCGTCTGCCGGCGGAATTTCTGCGCAAGCACTACGGCATGGAGGAGGGCAGCTATCCCTGCCATTTCATCCCGGCGTCCGAGTCCTACATGCAGGCGATCGCGCTCGGCCTTGGCTGGGGCGTGCTGCCGGAAATCCAGATGCACGAGCTGCACGCCGATGGCGCGCTCATCGACATCGCCCCGCAGCGGCCGATCGATGTCGGCCTGTGCTGGCATGTGTGGAGAGTGTAGTCGCCGCGCATGGAGCGGCTGTCGCGCACGCTGGTGCGGGAGGCGCGTCGGCTCCTGACGTAGTTTTCTTGACTTCTATTGCCTTGCGGCACGTTTTTCCTCTTTCCTCCCGACGATGCGGCCGATGGAACCAAAGCGGCTTTTCACACCATTCACATGGGAATGGCTTGCGGATCCGAGGGCTGCTGCACGGTTCGAATACGTAGTGGGGAGTTGAAAACATGGCGCTTGAAACGATAAGACAGACCCATCATCAGCATGCCATCGATCAGATGTCATCTGGCCACCTGAAAATACCGGTGCGTCCATCGCCGGCGAAAATGATGCAGGATTTTGATGGCTGTGTGGGGACCCTCACAGCCCTGCAGGCCAGGCCACTTCCTCTGAATCCGTCAGATATGTATCACCTGGATCAGCTGAACGCAAAATCGGCCGAGTTGGAAGGCCATCTGAATTACATCCTCAGGGAAAACGGGGGGATGTTCCCAGGTGTGTCGCGCGAACAGGCCATACAAATTTTAAACAACAGCAATGTCTTCAAACAGACATTGGGCTCTCTGAACGCTGCTGTATCGCATGCTGCCCAGCAGCAGCAGGCCAATATGCGACGAAACCAGAACCGCGGTACTTTCCAGCGCCAGCTCAGCATCCAGATTCGCAACCAGCTGACGCCGACAGTCATGACTCCGGGGTCGGAAAAATTTGGTCATCAAATGCAAACCGAACTCGACCGTTTTCATTACCTCGCAGACGGCGTGTCAAAAGGGTATCTACAGTTGACGTCGGAACAGCTCATAGAAACTGCCGATATGTTCGCCCACTTTCAAGATTTTGCTCGGCGACATAACGTGGCACTCCCTGTCGGCCGAGAACAGGCCCTCCAAAGTTTTCTGGGCCAGATGAAAGAAAGAGCCCTGGGTCAGCAAAGTGGCACATCTCCCGCGAGTACGATGTCTCATCCTGCATCCCCCTCGTCTGCGTCGCCCTCGTCGCCAAGGCCGTCCATTGCCACAGCAAGTTCGGCCGCCTCTTCGACGGACACACTGAACTCTGCACACACCGACTCTTCAGGTCAATCATGGTTGAAAAGACAATCCCAGAACGCTGCACCAATACGACCGCTGCAAGCGAGGGGGCCGGCTGCGGCATCGCAGCAACCCGAATTCTTTAGGGAGGTGGTTTCTGACATCAAATTCCAGAGAGAAACTCAAGACATAGATTTGAAGTTGTCCGGAATGAAGAAGAAGAAGCACGCATGGACGCGTCGGACCTCCGACGAATTGGAACTAAATAAGCGGGTCGATCAATGCCGGACAGTCCTACACAAGCATATGGTCGGGAACAGGAATTTCGTCATCGAGATCGACGGAAAACCTGCGGGCGTGCTGTCGATGTCCGTGGGTGACGAGAGCGTCAAGATTCACGGCCTCGTGGCGCTTCCAGGCACAAAAGGTGTAGGTAGGGAAGCCATCAAGAAGGCGGTGGAGATGTCGAAGGCCGAAGGCCGCGGCGGCCGGGTTGACCTGGAGTTCTTGGAGTTTTCCCCCTCGCGCAATTTCTATGAACACCTCGGATTCGTGAAAAACGGAAACTGGGACGATAACAAGATGTGTCTCTCGCCTCCTGATGCGGAAAAATTCCTGCGAAATTCCGTTGGGAAGTCTCCCAGTTTCGTTTAGGACATCTTCAAATGCATATTCCACTGAGCTTGGTCACACAGTTCAGCAAGATGGACATAACGTTGTTCAACAACGCGAACACACACGCTAAACTCGAAATTATTCGACGCTGGCACCTTCGTGACCAGGTCCCATTGCGAGAGATCGCCAGGCGTTTAGGCATCTCACGCAACACCGTCAGGCGATACATTCGTGCTGAAACCATTGAGCCGGCCTATGCAGACAGGCGTCCCCGGAGCTCTTTGGACAAATACACACTCAAACTCTCGGCTTGGTTGCTTCAGTATTTAACCAGGCGGGGAGTTTGAGTGAGTACTTGAAGAGATCTGCATGAGGTACATCATCATCGTATTCGACAATCTGTTGCGGCGAACGTGTCACGCCGGCGCACGCCATGTCGTCATTTCGTTTAAATGTCTGCGTGGTCGGGCAAGGGTTGGGCAAGTACCGATTTCGAATTTACAATTCCATGCGATAACCAACTCCATAGATCGATTTGATCCAATTCTCATCTCCGCCGGCCTCAGCCAATTTTCGACGCAGATTCTTAACATGACTATCGATGGTGCGGTCGTTGACAACGCGATTGTCGGTATATAAATGGTTGAGCACTTGGTCGCGGGAAAATACCCGGCCTTGTGAACGATGCAATATGCAAAGCAGGCGAAACTCAACAGAAGTGAGATCCAGAGTAGCTCCGTGAATACTGGCCAGATGCTTTTCCTCGTCAATCTTGATTGGCTGCTCCGCGACATCTTTTGGAACAAGGTGATTGCGCCGTAATACTGCCTTGACTCGGGCCACCACTTCGCGCGGACTGAACGGCTTGCATACGTAGTCGTCCGCACCCACCTCCAGACCCAGCAGCCGATCAAGCTCCTCCACGCGCGCGGTGATCATGATAATAGGCACCGAGTATTGCATGCGCAATTCCCGGCAAATCTCAATGCCGCTACGCCCTGGCAGCGTCAAATCCAACAGTACCAAGTCGGGTCGCTCTGCATTGAATGCAGGAATGGCCTCGTTGCCATTGGCGACCCAATAGTGCGTGTATCCAGCACTGCTTAGATAGTCCCCCAGCACAGCGGCAAGACGGGGTTCATCCTCGACGATCATGATGTGGTTGTGCGCGGGATTCATTGGATGGCAAGTCCTAATTCAATCGTCAGGCGCAATCCGCCGAGCGGGGATGGATGGACGTTAATCCTGCCTTCATGTGCTTCGACGATGTTGCGGCAGATCGCCAGGCCCAGGCCGCTACCACCGCTAAGGCGGTTGCGCGACTCCTCTACGCGGTAGAAACGCTCAAACAGAAAAGGCAATTTATCTGTCGGAACCCCTGGAGCACTGTCTTCGAAAACAATTTGCACCGTTCTTGCAGTGCTGCTGCAAGCGATACGGACGAGCCCTCCGACATCGGTGTAGCGCAACGCATTTTCCAGGATGTTGGAAAACAATTGTAGCAATCGTCGCTCATCGCCTGAGATGATGAGTGGGCTATCGTCAATCTCTCGCTCCAGCCGTAGTCCGGCGCTGGCAAACCGCCCCTGCATTCCGTTCAAGGCAGTATTCAAGATCGTCACGACATCGATGGATATGCGGCGATATGCCAGTGCGCCAACATCGGTCAGCGCCAGATCGTTGAGATCGTCGATCAGTGTTCCCAACTGATTGACCTCTTGGTGCATTGCTTGCAATGCTTGTGCATTTGGCTCGCGCACCCCGTCCTGGACGGCCTCCAGCTCGGCCCGAACAACTGCCAGCGGGGTCCTTAATTCATGGGAGATATCCGCCATGAAGGTCCGTCGCGCACGCTCATTAAGTTCAAGTGCCTGTGCCAGGCTGTTGAAGTCCTGAGCCAGCGCACCGATCTCATCGACGGTTTCGACCGGAATGCGTATTTTGTAGTCGCCACTAGCCAGCAGACGTGTCGCGCGCGCCAAGTTATGCACCCGGCGCAGTACCGGACGCGATAGCAAGAAAGTGAGCAAGGCAATCAGCAGTACTGAAATTGCACCAAAAATCAACCACGTCTTGCGTTGTTTCGCCAAAAAACGGGCTTCATTGGGCGAGAGAACTCGTTGTATGGGAACGATGCCGAGCCAGCCTACCGTTTCTCCTCCAACGACGATGGGGCGCCGCACGGCGTTTTCATCCAGCAGTTGATTGCCCGCGATTCTCTTCATATGAATATCGAGCACTCCCATCCGGACTGCGGCCCCCGTCTGCTCTGTTATTGGCAATTCCCGGCGAAGCATTTCCAGATCCGGCTGTGGAAGTATGAGTCTAAAGAACGTCCTGATGTCTCCCTTCAGAAAGTTCCAGTTTCCGTGTTCCCGGTATGCGTTGGCAAAGCGAGGAAGCGCTTCCGATATTCGCTCTTGCTCCTGGAAACTTAAATAGTCAAAAAAATCTTCTTGTACGCTGATGCGAAAAATAATTGCCTGCGCCGCGAATACTGCGATGCAAGCTGCCAGCAAGACGGAGAAGAGCTTGAATGCGAGACTAATCTTCATGGCGGGAGAGTAAACAAAAGCCGGAGTGGAAAGACTATACACGGCTAATTGCACGCCAAACAGCGTGAAATCGGTACGAAATGCAATCTCCATATTTCGTGCACATTTCCCCTGCATCATCGGCACATCCAAGAATTCCATTATCCAATTCATGCCTCCTTTGACCAGAATCTTCCGTCTTGTATCACGAAAAATCTTGCTGGCGGCCACCTTCGGCACGAGTATGGCGGGCTGTTCCATGCAACCGCCTTATCAAGCCCCGGCGATGCCGATCGCCAGTACCTGGCATGCTGAAAGACCGCATGGCGGAAGTACTCAGGCATTGGTCAACTGGTGGGCCAGTTTTGACGATCCGGCCGTAGCAGAACTGATCGGCATTGCCGAAGCCAATAGCCCAGACCTGGCAAAAGCGATCGCTCAGATCAAGATTGCACGCGCCACCCTGGCGTCCGATAGCGCGGCACTCTTGCCCACCGTGACCGGTACGGGTTCCGTTAGCCGTAGCAAGCAATCGGTCAGCACAGGCGATAGCTCCACGTCGGTGACTTCAACCAGCCGCAGCGGGGAACTCGATGCAAGCTGGGAAATTGACCTATTCGGAAAAAATCGGTCCAGCCGGGAATCTGCATACGCGCAATTGCAGGCCAGCGTTGACGACTGGCACGATGCTCGTGTGTCGCTGGCAGCTGAGGTGGCGGATGACTATGTCCAATATCGCGGATGCAAGCTATTGCTACGAGCTTATAGGAATACGGCTGCTTCGCAGAGCCAGACCTTGAACATGACGCGTATTGCCGTATCGGCCGGATTTTCTGCCGAGTCGGACGGTTATCTCGCCGATGCAAGTGCTGCAAGTGCTGCTGCGACTGCCACCGGGCAGCATGTTTCCTGCGAAGAGCTGGTGAAATCCTTGGTCGCAGTGACCGGTGCCGACGAAACAATTGTCCGCGGCATCATTGATCGCTCCTCCGCACCAGCTTTGCCGGAACCGGCTAGCTTTGATGTCAGCAGCGTTCCGGCGGATTTGATTCGTCAACGGCCCGATTTGGCATCGGCGGAACGCACGCTGGCTTCTTACTATGCCGCAATAGGCGAAGCACGCGCGGATCGTTTCCCCAGTCTGAGTTTGTCCGGATCGATCGGGCTCTCGGCAACCAATGCCTCGTCGCCAGCTTCTACCTGGTCATTTGGGCCATCCCTATCCGTTCCGATTTTCGATGCCGGCAAGAAAAAGGCAGCAGTCGACAGTGCCCTGGCAAGTTACGACAAGCAATTGGCAAGTTATCAAAGTTCTGTGCGTAGCGCGGTCAAAGCGGTGGAGCAGGCATTAATCGATCTCAATGGTGCGGCACGTCAGAGCGAAGACAGTAAACGCTCTGCCGACCAGTACCAACGCTATGCGAACACAAAGGAGCAAAGCTGGAGCGCCGGACTCGACACCTTGTTGACGCTGGAAGATGCCCGCCGTTCCGCTATCTCCGCCGAGGTCACCCTGATTGGGCAACGACGCGACCGCGTGCGCTATTGGATCGCGCTGTACAAGGCATTAGGCGGTGGCTGGGAAGCCGAGAATAATGCCGCACCGCAAGTTGCTGTTCCTACGCCTGCTTTATATTTACAAGGATCTACACAGTGAAGGTATTTCGTCATCGCATATTGATATGGACCGTGCTGGCCATCGGCCTGGCTGGCATCGCTTGGTGGCTGCTACGCCCGCACGCAGCACCCGCTGTAGTTTCGACACCCGCGCCGCTACTGACTGTCACTGCGATCAAGGCAACTCACCAGAACTGGCCCGACACGATCCAGGCCGATGGCAATCTGGCCGCGTGGCAGGAAGCCGTCATCAGTGCCGAAACCGGCAGCCTGCGCATCACGAAGCTACTGGTTGATGTCGGCAGCGTCGTCAGGCGCGGCCAATTGCTTGCGGAGCTGGCATCGGCAAGCGCGGCGGCCGATGTGCGCAAGCAGCAGGCTGCAGTGGCCCAGGCGAGGGCCAATCTGGATGGCGCGCAGGCCGACGTCAGGCGTGCTGCCATGGTGGCGGGAGGCGGAGCGCTGTCAGTACAGAAAATCGATGAATATCGCACCACCGAAGCCACTGACCGAGCGTCGCTTGAGTCTGCCGAAGCGGATTTGCAGAGCAAGCGCATCGTGCTGGCGCAAACACGTATCCTGGCCGTGGATGATGGCATCATTTCCTCCCGATCGGCCTTGCTCGGCAATGTAGTGAGCGCCGGGACCGAGTTGTTTCGTATCGTGCGGCAGGCACGCATAGAGTGGCAGGCTGAGGTGAACCCACAACAGCTCGCGCGCATTCGCACAGGCCAGTTGGCGCATGTCTTGCTACCGGGCGGCAAGACGGTGGAGGGGCAAGTACGGCTGGCCGCACCCACCGTTTCTACCTCCAGCGGCCGGGCAATTGTCTATGTCAGCCTCCCGGCTGGCAGCGCAGCGCAATCGGGCATGTTTGCCAGCGGCAGTATCGAGCTGGGCAAGCAAGGGGCGTTGACCTTGCCAGAGACTGCGTTGGTATTGCGTGATGGTCGTAGTGATGTCTATGTTCTCGCTGCAGACCAAGCGACGGTGGTACGTCGCACTGTGGTCACTGGACGTCGCAAGGGGGGGGATGTTGAGATCGTATCCGGTCTTGACGCAGAATCCTCCGTCGTGCAAAGCGGTGCGGCATTCTTGTCTGACGGGGCAGCAGTTAAAGTTATATCGGCGGCACGGAATAAGCGGGATGCCACATGATGAATATTTCTTCCTGGTCAATCCGCAAGCCAGTACCGGCCATTCTGTGTTTTCTTCTCTTGACTGTATTGGGCTTGTTGGCCTTTCACAAACTACAGATTCAAGAATTCCCGGACATGGATTTGCCGACCATTGCGATTGCCGCCACGCTCGAAGGTGCAGCCCCTTCGCAGCTGGAAAACGAGGTGGCACGCAAGATTGAAGATAAGTTGACCTCATTGACGCTGCTGGACCACGTCACGACGACAATTACAGACGGATCAGTCGGCATCAGCGTCACATTCAAATTGGAAAAAAATTCCCAGGCAGCACTCAGCGAAGTTCGTAACGCCGTCGATAGTGCGCGTGCCGATCTGCCTTCGGAGATGAGCGATCCGACGGTATCGAAAAGCGAGGCTGCGTCCTCTCCGTTATTAACCTATACAGCTAGCTCCTCTGCGCTCGATGAACAGGATTTATCCTGGTTTATCGACAATGACTTGAGCAAAGCCCTGCTTGCAGTCAGGGGCGTCTCTGGCGTGACGCGCATTGGCGGTATTGATCGTGAAGTCAGTATCGATCTGGATCCAGCCTCCATGGCCGGACTCGGCTTGACGGCAGAAACCGTATCGACTCAGCTTAAAGCGATGCAGCGGGAACGCTCCGGAGGACAAGGCGACATTGGTGGTCTGCGTCAATCCACGCGTACATTGGCAGGTGTCGGATCCATCGAAGAACTGGCAGCGCTCAGCATCACCACTGGCGACGGCCGTCGCGTACGGCTCGATCGCATCGCCAAAGTCAGCGATGGGGCGACCATGCGCAGCTCCTACGCTTTCCGTGACGGCAAGCCTGTCATTGGCGTGCAAATCACCCGTGCCCTGGGCAATTCGGACGTCACCGTTTTGCGCTCTTTACGCGCCGCGGTCAATAAATTCTCTGCTTCACACCCACAGGTCAATATCGTTGAGGCCAGCAACACCGTCACTGCTATCGAAGATAATTACAGCGGTTCGATCGATATGCTGGTCGAGGGTGCAGTATTGGCGATCATCGTGGTGTGGTGGTTTTTGCGCGATTGGCGCGCCACGCTGGTCTCTGCGGCTGCATTGCCGCTGTCGATCATTCCGACCTTCGGTTTCGTCTACCTGGCCGGTTATTCGCTCAACACCATCACCTTGCTGTCGCTATCGCTGGTGGTCGGTATTCTGGTCGACGATGCCATCGTCGAGATCGAGAATATTGCACGGCATCTGCGCATGGGAAAAACACCCTATCAAGCGGCGATGGAAGCCGCCGATGAAATAGGGATGGCGGTCATTGCCACCACGTTCACGCTGGTAGCGGTATTTTTGCCGACCGCGTTCATGTCCGGCATTCCTGGTCTGATCTTTCGGCAATTCGGTATCACTGCATCGGTCGCTGTGTTGATGTCGCTGCTGGTGGCGCGTTTGCTGACGCCCATGATGGCAGCGTATTTGCTCAAGGCCAGCACCGAAACCGAGCACGATAGTGCTCTCATGAGCCGTTATCTGGGGTGGGTCGGGGCTTGTCTGAAAAATCCCCGGCGCACGATATTAGCCGCGGGATGCTTTCTGTTGCTCTCGCTCGCGATGGCGTTAGCACTGAAGACGGCATTTATGCCGGCGCAGGACAAGGCTCAAACCAAGGTGACGTTGGAGCTCGCTCCGGGCAGTACCATCCAAGACACCCGTATTCTCGCGGAACAAGCTGAAAAATTGCTACGGACGTTGCCTGCAGTAACGAGCGTCTTTTCTGCCGTTGGTACCGGCAGCAGCAATGGAGGTGCGGCAGGCGGCAATGACACTGCAGGCAAGGTGCGTAAGGCGACCTTGACGGTCGATTTGGTATCGCGAAGCGATCGCGCGCAAAAGCAGGCCGCTGTCGAGGATGATATGCGTCGGGTTTTGCGCGATCTTCCCGGTGCACGGGTTGCCGTTGGTAACGGCGGCAATGGCGAAAAACTCGACATTACCCTTGCCGGCAGCGATTCTGGCGCACTTGAATCAACCGCCGCAGCACTGGAGGCACAACTGCGGACATTGAAAGGTATCGGCAACGTCAGTTCCAGTGCTGCGCTCCAACAGCCTGAGGTTCAATTTGTGCCGGATTCCGGACGGGCCTCGGCATTGGGCGTGACAGCTGCAGATGTTGCCGATGCCATTCGCATTGGCACTTACGGCGACTATTCCAGCTCGCTGCCCAAGCTGAATCTTCCTGAGCGCCAGATCGCCTTGCGGGTGCGTATCGATCCGTCGCAGCGTGCTTCCATCGAAGATATCGGGCAATTGAGAGTTGTCGGCAGCAACGGCAAGATCGCCATCGCTTCGCTGGGAGATCTGAAGATGGGGAGCGGCCCGGCCCAAATCGACCGGCTCGACCGCGAGCGCAACATCACACTGTCGGTTGAACTGAACGGCCGTACGCTAGGCGAGGTGGACAAGGAAGCCAAACAATTGACTGCTTTGAAGCAATTGCCGACGGGCGTTCATCAGGTCGAACAGGGCGAATTGCAGAACATGACCGAACTGTTCCAGAGTTTTGGCTTGAGTATGGCGATCGGTATCTTCTGTGTCTACGCTGTTCTGGTCTTACTGTTTCACGACTTCCTGCAACCAGCAACGATATTGTGCGCCTTACCGCTTTCGCTGGGTGGCGCATTATTTTCGCTGTTGGTGACGCGCATGAGTTTCTCGATGCCCTCAGTCATCGGCTTGCTGATGCTCATGGGTATTGTCACCAAGAACTCCATTCTGCTCGTGGAGTATGCGATCGTGGCCCGTCAGCAACGGGGTATGGACAGGCTGGCGGCGTTGATGGACGCCTGTCACAAACGTGCGCGTCCAATCCTGATGACGACCATTGCGATGGGCGCTGGCATGCTGCCCAATGCGCTCGGATTGGGGGCAGAGCCAAGCTTCCGGCAACCCATGGCGATTATCGTTATAGGCGGTTTGCTGACATCAACGCTGCTCAGTTTGCTGGTGATTCCGGTGATCTTCACTTACGTGGATGATCTGGAACGATGGTTGCGCAGGTGCTTCCGTGAAAGGAGCTTTCGTTCCGGTCATCAGGAACCCGCACATGACGCCAAATGAAGTCTCCGTTCAGCAGGTATTCCTATTCTTATTCATGTTCATTGATGTCGGGGGGAGAGGGCTGATGCATGAGGAAGATTTCTTATTTCCGCATTATTGATTGTTCTTTCTTTTTTAATAGAAGGCCATTGTGTATTTCCAATTCAAAAATTCCAGTTTCATTTTTCTTTCCGGCTTGATGGTTTCCTGCTTGACGATTGGCAGCGCGCACGCGGATGACAATGCTGTTGAGCCGGCGTTGGGTGTCAATCCGCCGCTGAGCAACTCGTGGCGATATTCGCTGATGGCAGGTGTGGCCAATATGCCCAAATATGCTGGTTCAAGCGATCAGAAGTTCAAAGCGATAGGCGGTTTCAGCGCAACGTACGGCCGCTATTTCATTGGTGCAGTTGACGGCGGATCGACACCGTTTGGCGTTGGTGCCTATTTCTACAATGACGAGCATTGGCGCGTCGGAGCAGCGTTGTCCTATGACCTCTCAAGCGCACGCAAGGAGTCCGATGACGAGACTCGCTTGCGAGGACTGGGTGACATTGAGAAGACGGCTCATGCGACTTTGTTTGCTTCGTATACGCGCGATTGGTTCGGTCTGCGGACAGTGCTTTCGACTGACGCAGGTGGCAAACATCAAGGAACGACGGTCAATGTCGACCTGGACGGAAAATATCAACCGATCGAGCATCTGGTGTTGAGCGCAGGACCGGGGCTTACTTGGAATAGCAGTCAATATAATCAGACGTTTTATGGCATCACTTCGCAACAAAGCGCCAGATCCGGTTTGTCGGCGTATTCACCCCGATCAGGAGTAACACTGCGTGTCTCGGTCGGTGCGAATTATCAGCTAAATCGCAATTGGAATATTGGGACTCGCGTGGGGATATCCAGATTGCCGTCGGAAGTGGCAAATAGCCCCATTGTCAATAACAGAAATCAAGTCAATTACGGTATTTCTGCGAACTACAAATTTGACTGATTCGAGCACGCAGATAGGCAAGTAATACGTCGATTGCAACCCTTGCTGTCCAATCCATGTACTACTTGCCCACACAGATAGCAAAATCCAGAATGCGACCATACGTGGTCAGTGGTATCTAGCTACTACGGATAACGTGACACCAGCGAGATGCAACCGTCTCTGCCGGGCAAGGGGATTTTGATTCAGATAGGGACCACGTGAACGTGGTGTCATGCAACGCTTGTTTCACGATAAGTCGATCAGGCTCCGTTGTGCGGGATATTGAAATAACCACCATCCATACGATATGAGACTTCTTCAAAAATCAAAATCCTGGCAGCTGGTCACCTTGCTTTCTCATGCACGTAAATCGCGTGCCCTACATTTAGTTTTTCGATTCATGTTATTCGCTGCATCTGTCTTATTTATAGCGACGGTGTTCCTTTTTTTGCTTCTTCTCGCGCTGACCGATACGGTAACGCGATATTGAATATCTTTGCAATCAAGAAACCTCAAGAAGATGTTTTCTTTCAAACGTAGAACAAATAGCTTCTATAAGAAGCGCTATTTGTTTGCGTTTTAAAAGGTCGGATGGATGACTGGCGGCTAAATTAGCGGGGTGCAGAGATTGTTTGCATATTTAGATGCACATCACCATGTTGATCGATGCCTGCTCTGATTCTGTCAACAAAGGCCCGTAATCGAAAGATTGCAGGCTTGTTTGCTATTGCTCTCTGGCCGGGAATTTTGCGGTCAGGCATGGTGCCAGCCTGTTCATCGATCTCATCGATTCCAGTCGGCGAAAAAAAACGGCGCATGATCAGCATTTGCCGACAGTCGGTGCCTGACCTCTTTTACGCAAGCAACGCATGCCGGCAGCTTCTGGTGCGCCGCAACCTCAATGCTATTTCGTCCCACATTCAACGACGGAGGAGACCGTCGTTTTCCATCAAAAACGCGTACGCATACCGACCGCCAGTTCCGTCTGATTCTTGAAACCGTTGGCCGATCCGACACGATAGCCATCGCTGAGTTTCATGTAGTCGGCGGCAACATAGACTTCGGTCCGCTTGGACAGGTGATAGAAAGCAGAGCCGTACAACGTGGCTTTCTTGCCCGAGCTGGTGGCCGTCGACGTGGCGGCATCCGTATAGGCACTGAGCGTGCTGGTGCCATCGCTGCTGAGGGCGGCATTGTTGGCCTTCATGACCTGGTAGCCGACTTCGTAATCCATGAGGCCTTGCGGCGTGAATTTTGTCGATATGGTCCAGGCGTTGTCGGTACGTTTTCCGAGCGCGCCCTGTTCGGCGCTGTAGCGGAAGTAACCTGCGTTCAGCCGGACCAGATTCCATATGTAGCTGCCGCCCAGCGAATACGACTTGTGCTTCTCTGTGCTGGCGTTGAGCTTGTTGTTGGTGTTCGCTTCGTTGTAGAAACCGGAGATGACGTAGTTGCTGCCGTTGTATCCGAGCGCAAACGCCTTGGTCGAGCCGCTGTTCAAGGCGCCTGCGACTTCCCCGAACTGATACCCGGCTCCCGCCACGATGCCGTTGCTGAAGACTTTCTTCCAGACCACGCCATTGTCGTAGCGCGTGCCGGTGGCGCTGCCAGAATAGAAGATCAGTTGTTTGAAGTTGTTATTGTTGGTGAAACCGCCTTCTTCGTAGCCCAGCTGGCTGGAGCCGTACGCATCGCCGTAGGTCTGGGAGAAGTCGCGCGGCAGGGTGTTTTGGCGGCCGACGGTCAATTTGCCGAAGGTTTCATTGTTCTGCAGGCCGACCCACGAGTCGCGGTTGAACAGCACGCCTGGCGTATCCATGGCGCCCGTTGCCACCAGATATTCCGCTTCCAGTTTGAAGATGGCATTGGTGCCGCCGCCGAGATCTTCCTTGCCCTGGAATCCCAGTCGATTACCGCTGAACCAGGCCGTCGACATGCCGGTCAGGCGTGCGCCGTTGGCGTTGGCATTGTTGGTTGTGCTCATGGTGGCGTCGATCAGGCCGTATACGGTGACGCTGGATTGCGCATTGGCGCTGCCGTAGGATGCGACGGCGCCGAGCATGGCGATGCTCAGAAGTGATTTTTTCATTCGATAGTCTCCGGTCTAGTTTTGATGTGCCGAACGCTGCTTTGTCTGGCCGGCTGACTATAGAATTCCCTAACTTACGATTTGCTTTCAGTCCTCGGGAGAGCTGTTCGCTTTACACAACATCCGAAAATTCCGGCTATTGAAAGCGAATAGTAAGCTTTGCCGTGATACGGTCGCCGACCGTGCCGCAGCTCACGCCGCGAAGCGCACCGAGACGATTAATCCGCTGTGTTGGGGCGGCGCCTCAAGGCTGATGCTGGCGCCGGAGGCGATGACGATCTCTTGCACGATTGCCAGGCCCAGGCCGGTTCCCTGATGCCTGGCGGAATCGATGCGATAGAAACGCTCGAAGACGCGTTCCCGTTCAGACTCGGGGATGCCGGGGCCGTTGTCTTCAACGCGCAGGACCACGTGTTCCGCCTGACGTTCAACGGAGACTGTCACGATGCCGCCGACCGGCGCGTAGCGCAAGGCGTTGTCGACCAGATTGCTGACCAGTTCGTCGAGCATCCCTGCGGCGTCAGCGACGTGCACAATTTCTTCTTTACACTCGAAGCCGAGATCGATGCTGCGATCTTGCGCCACGATGGCGAGTTCTTCGAAGATTTGTTGTACGACTTTCACCAGATCAACCGGCCGCATGTGTTGCTGCGGTTTGTTGCCGATGGCGCCCGCACTCGACAGCGTCAGCAACTGATTCACCAGTCTGATGCCGTGCTGGACGCCGCCGTTGATGGCGCGCAGCGCTGCATTTTTTCCTTCGATGGTGTCGCTGCGCAAACCATAGTCGACCTGAGTATTGAGTGCCGCCAACGGTGTGCGCAACTGATGCGAAGCGTTCGCGATGAAGCGGTCGTGCGCGCTCATGTGTTCGTCGAGCCGGCCCACATAGTGGTTGATGGCATCAACCAGCGGCACCAGTTCATTGGGTACGGGCGTCGCGTCCAGCGGTTCGAGCGAACTGGGGCGGCGGTTCTGCACGTGGTCGCGCAAGCGCATCGTGGGCGCCAGGCCGCGGCGCATGCCTATCCATGCCAAACCGGCAACCAGCAGCATGATCAACAGTTGCTGCTGGATCGTATGTTCCCAGATACTGTCGGACAGGATTTTGTGCGCATGCAAGGTCTGCGCAATTTCAACGATGACCATGGTGTCGTCCGGCGCGGCAATCACGGACTTCGAATAGGCTACGATGCGCACCGGCTGGTCGCGAAATGTCGCATTGAAATGCAGCGCAGCATCGATACGCGGCATCGACGCCGGCAAGGGAAAATCTTCGGAACCGGCGAGCAGGGTTCCCTTCGACGAGGTGACCCGATAATAGACGTGATCCTGCGCCCCCGACTCGAAAAGCTCCAGCGCCGACGGCGGCACGGTGACCTGAAATATCTCGTCGTCATATCGGATTTGCTCGGCAATGATCCGTGCGGCTCCCAGCAACATTCTGTCCTGGACTACCGTGGCCATTTCGATCGCGCTTTTATACGTGACCCAGCCGTTGAACGCCACGTACGTCGCCAGCGGCAGCAGCAGCCACGCGAGTAGTTGTCCCCGCAGACTATTGAATTGCATGGCGGTTCTTCAACAGGTAGCCGAGTCCCCGCAGGGTAATGATGGTGGCATCGCAGTCGCTCAGCTTCTTTCTCAATCTGTGGATATAGACTTCGATGGCGTCGAACGACGACTCGTCCTCCATGGAAAAGAGGCTTTCCGCCAGCATTTTCTTGCTCACGGTCTTGCCTGCCTTGAGCATCAGTATTTCCAGGATGGCATGTTCGCGTCCTGTTACGGACAAGGGCATGGCGGCGACGGTGAAAATACGCGTATTGCTGTCGTAAGCCAATGTGCCGCATTGCCACACCGGGCTGGGACGCTGCCCCGATCGCCGCAGCAGCGCGCGAATTCTCGCTTCCAGCTCGCTGACCTCGAAAGGCTTTCCCATGTAGTCATCTGCGCCGAGATCGAGACTGAGAACGCGTCCCTGCACGGAGTTGGCGGCGGTCAGCATCAGCACGGGAACCGTATTTTCACGGGCGCGCAGGCGTTTGACCACTTCATTGCCATTGAGCTTGGGCAATGCGACGTCAAGAATGATCAGATCGTATTGCTGGGTCAGCAGGAGATGGTCGGCATCGGCGCCATCATGGACGCAATCGACCGAATAGTTGTTTCGCTGCAGTGTGAGCGTCAGCCAATCGGCAAGAGGCTTATGGTCCTCGACCAGGAGAATGCGCATGCTTGTCTCCGCATTGTTATTAAAATGAACTCAATTTGCGGTCAACGCAAAATCGAGTGCGCAAACTTCGATGTCTGACGCATCTCATATTTGCAAAAATGAAACCGACTATATGCCGAAATACTTAGCGGATACTTAGGCTTGCCAAGGGGGACGCGTGCCGCACGCGGGAAGGGGAGGCGAGGAGAAGATCCTGAAAAACGTCTAAGTTCTGGATGATTAGCCAGGAATATATTCAAACTCAAGGCAAAGTTGGCGATCGAAATCGCCAAATGATGTCGACGGAAAACTCAGCCGCGGCTCAAGGAAGGTTGCGGATGATGTTGTAATTCCGGTCTTCGGCGGCAACGAATTCTTGCGCCCGAATGGCGTTCAGCGTGTTTTTCACGTTGGCGCTTTTCTTGTTGAAAAATACGCTGCGGATTTTCTTCTTGATGTCTTCGCACAGCTGTCCGCGATAGACGAAGGGGTCGAACGGAATCGGCGCCGATTTCCACAGTACGCGGACATCCGATCGTTTGACCTTGCCGGCAGCGATTAATGAGCCGAGGTTGGCGCTGGCGACGAACGCGGCATCCGCTTCTTTGTTCAACACCGCCGCCACCGATTGTTCATGGTTGCCGGAGTAGCCGATGCGCAGAAAATACTTGTCCAGCGACGTGCCGAGCTGGCGCGAGAACACATGCAGGGGGATCAGCGCACCGGATGTGCTTTCCGGATCGGCCAGCGCCAGACGTTTTCCTTTCAGGCCTGCGATGGAGGTAATCGGCCCGTGCTGGCGGACGATCAGTATTGAGTAATAGGCGGAAGCGTTGCCTTCGCTGAAGCCGTCGGCTATGCGCAGCAAGGTGGCAAAAGGTGTGATCTGCGGATCGCTCTTGCGCACGGAGACATAGGTTGCGGGACCAAGACGGGCGACATCGACTGCGCCCGCCAGCAAACCTTCCGTGACTGCGCCGTAGGAGGCCGGGGTGATGATCTCGACCGGCATGCGCAATGTGTGCTCCAGATCCTCGAACAGCGGTTTCATGGCCGCACCGTCGTCCTGCAATTCGCCTTGCGGGACAAACGAGATGCGCAGCCGCGTGGGACGTTCGCATTCCGCCGCGATTGACGTGGCGGCGAACGCAAGCGACATCGCCATTGCGGCAAGGAGTGCGGCCAGTGTGCGTTGAGGGCGTCCGTTTTTTTTCATGGGCATGGTGATCGTCATAGCGGATCGAATCTCCCTTTTTGGAGTATCGGTTCGATCTGCTCCGCCGATACGGGACGCTGCAGATAGAAACCCTGTACTTCGTCGCAGCCGATGACCTTGAGATGCATCAGTTGCTCTTTGCTCTCTACGCCTTCGGCAACTACCTTCAGGCCGAGATTGCGCGCCAGCGAGACGGTGGAGGCGACGATCATGGCGTCGCTGTTGTCGTTGCGGATATCGCGGATGAAAGAGCGGTCGATCTTGAGCGCATACACCGGCAGCGTCTTGATGTGGCTGAGGCTGGAGTAGCCGGTGCCGTAGTCGTCGAGCGAAATCCGCAGACCTTCGTCGCGCAGTTTTTCCAGTACGTTCTTGGCGCTCTCGATGTCGTCGATGAAACAGCTTTCGGTGACTTCGATCTCCAGCAGGAAAGGCGGCAATTTATATTTCTTGAGCGCGCCCAGTATCGTCTCCAGCAGCAATTCATCCTGCAACTGCTTGACCGAGACATTGACTGCCACCGGCACCAGCGTGATGCCGCGCTTGCGCCATTCGGCCAATTGGCGGCACACTTCCTTGATGATCCAGTGGCCGAGCGGAATGATCAGGTCGTGATCTTCCGCCAGCGGGATGAAGTCATTCGGGAAAATCAGGCCGTGCTCGGGATGCTCCCAGCGGATCAGGGCTTCCAGGCCGACGATGTCGAAATTCTGCAGCTCCACCTTGGGCTGGTAGTGCAGGCGGAATTCGTCGGTCTTGAGCGCCTGCCGGAAGCGCGCCAGCAGCTCCAGTCCGCGCGCCGCCGAAGCGTTGAGCGAGGCGTCGTAGAAACGGTAGGTGCCGCTGCCGGCTTTTTTTGCCGTGTACATGGCGGCATCGGCGCTGGTCAGCAATTCGCCGACGGTCTGGCCGTCGCGCGGATAAAGCGCGATACCGATGCTCGGCGTGGTCTGGACTTCATGCCCTTCGAGGTCGGGATACGGCGCGCTGATGGCCGCGAGCAGCGTGCGGGCGATCTCGGCGATGCGTTCTTCGGCAGTGATCTCGGAAACCAGTACGACGAATTCGTCGCCGCCCAGCCGCGCCACCAGGTCGTATTCGCGCAGCACGCCGCGCAAGCGCGTGGCGACGTTCTGCAGCAAGGCGTCGCCGACGGCATGGCCGAGGGTGTCGTTGATGACCTTGAATTTGTCGAGATCGAGGAAAAACAGCGCATACAGCTTGCGGCTGCGGCGCGCGCGCGACAGTTCGGTCGCGGCGATTTCGTGGAACAGCATGCGGTTGGGGATGCCGGTCAGGTAGTCGTGCGAGGCGAGCTGATAGGCGCGCGATTTTTCCAGTTCCAACTGATCGATCAGACCGCTCTTTTCGCGTTCGGAGTACAGCAGCTTTTCGTACAGACGCTTGCGCCGGTGGGCGATGTTGATGAGCGCGTAGCAGAACAGCAGCACGATGACGGAGATGATGACGGCCTGGTAGCGGTATTCCCGATGCGGTTCCGTCAGTTTGCCGAGCACGTAATCCGGATCGCGGCTGACGATCACGGCGAGCGGGTAACGATCCAGCTTGCGTTGCACGCCGATCTGCTGCTCCCGCTCGCCCGGACGCACGGCGCGGATTTCGCCGTCGGTTTTATTGTCGACGAGGAACAGCGCGTAGTCTTCGCCGGCAAAATTGCTGCCGCCCGACAAGGTGCTGCCGCTCAGTTCGGCCAGCTGGAAGCCGGTGGCGTTGAGGATCTCGATGCGGCTGGCGCTGCCT
>NZ_AKJW01000021.1 GCF_000282135.1 Herbaspirillum sp. CF444 | reverse complement strand
GGAACATCTGGCCATCGGCGCCGAGCGAAAACTGCCGCGCACGGAACGGCAAGGCCACCGCCAGCCCCAGGAAGGTCAAGGTCACGGCGTCTTCGATGACGGCGCCGAAGCGCACCATCCGCAGCAGTCGCCAGCCCTCTTCCGAGCTCCATTGCAGGCGCGGCAAGGCGCCCGTCAGCAAGGTCAGGAAAGCCTGCAACGGCTCCTTGCTGACCATCGCCGTCATGGCGAAGCCGACCGCCAGCGACGCCAGGATCGCCAGCGGCAGACGCCACCGCTGTTGCAGGATCTGTCGACGCTGCTGCTGCGCAATCAAGGCTTGCGCCGTCGGCTCGCTCATGCCTGCTCCTCGTGATGCGCTGGCGCATGCAATGCGGTGAACGGAGAAGCCAGCAAGGCAGCGGCTCCGGCTGCGCGCAACGCGCCGGTCATGTAGCCGCCGAGCACGCCGGGATCGACCTGCCGCGCCGGAAAATGCGCGACGATCTCGCCCTGCGACATCACCATGATGCGGTCCGACAACGCCAGCAGTTCATCCAGGTCTGCCGATATCAGCAGGATCGCCGCGCCGGTGTCGCGCAAGGCGCGCAATTGTTCATGCAAGGCCTGTGCGGCGCCGATGTCGACGCCGCGGGTCGGCTGGCTGGCGATCAGGAAGCGCGGCGCGGAAGCGATTTCCCGTCCCAATACGATCTTTTGCATGTTGCCTCCGGACAGCGTGCCGATCAGGGCCTCGGGTGCGACTGCCGCCACCTGGCAGCGCGCCATGATGCCGCGCGCGAACCCTTGCATCGCCGCCAAGTTGAGCCAGCCGCGCCGCGACAACGGCGCCTGGTGGTATTGCAGCGCCATGGCGTTGTCGATGATGCTCATGGCGGGTGCAACGCCGTCGTGCAGGCGATCTTCCGGAATCGCCGCCACGCCGCCGGCGCGCGCGCGACGCACGCCGCGCGAAGTGAAGACGGCGCCGTCAATGTCGGCATGGCCTTGCGATGGCGTGCGCAGGCCGCACAACACGTGCGCCAGGACATCCTGCCCATTGCCTTCGACGCCGGCCACGCCAAGAATTTCTCCCGCGGCAATCTCGAAGGACACTCCGTTCAGCACGACGCGGCCATCGGCGCGCTTGGCCGCCAGGCCGTGCGCGCCCACCAGCGCCCCGGCGTTCTGCCCCGACGGACGACGGGCCGGTGTCGCCGACGACGCAGCAGACAATGCGCGGCCGACGATCATCGCGCCGATGGCGGCGTCGCTGAAATCCTGCGCATTGCCGCCGCCGGCAACGCGGCCGCCGCGCAGGACGGTAAAGCGGTCGCATGCGCTGCGGATTTCACGGATCTTGTGGGTGATCAGCAGCACTGTCAGCCCCTGCTCCGCCATCCTGCGCAAGGAGGCGAACAAGGCGCTTGCCTCTTGCTCGCTCAACACCGCCGACGGCTCGTCGAGCATGACAATGCGCGCGCCGCGATACAAGGTCTTCAGGATTTCGACCCGCTGCCGGGCGCCGACCGACAGGTCGCCGACCACGGCATGCGGATCCAGCTGGAAACCGAAACGCTGCGCCGCCGTGCTGACCGCTTGCACCGCAGCCCGGCCGTGCAGCAATTGACCCAGGCCCCGGGTAGGCTCGCACCCGAGCACGACGTTCTGCGCCACCGTCAACGACGGCACCAGTTGCAAATGCTGCGGCACCAGGCCGATACCGGCGGCAATGGCTTGACGCGGATCGCGCAGCACGCATGTCCGGCCATGCAACAGGATCCGGCCGCTGCTCGGTTGCTCCAGCCCGTACAGCAATTTCATCAAGGTCGATTTGCCGGCGCCGTTTTCGCCGATGACGGCATGAATCTCGCCGGCGGCGATCTCCATGCTGACGTTGTCGTTGGCCAGCGTGCCGTTGGCATACAGTTTGGAGACGCCTTGCAACGTCAGCGCCGGGGTCAGGGAGATGCTCATGTCGCCCCCACTCCTGCACCCGGTCGCCGCCCGAACGCGCTCGGCACGCGGATGCGACCGGCGATGATGTCTTCCCGGATGGCGTCAACCCGCTCCAGGCGCGCCGCCGGCAACTGCGCCAGCACCGCCGAATGACGCGCCAGGCTAACGCCGTGTTCGGCCAGTCCGAGCGACTCCACGCTGCCGTAGGCAAGCTTGCCTTGCAGCTGCAAGGCGATGGCGCGCTCAATGGCCACATCGACGTTCTTCAGCACCGAGGTGACGATGGCGGCGGCCTTGGCCGGGCTGCTCTGCTGGTACAAGGCATACTGGTCGAGATCAACCCCGATGGCGTAGCGATGCGCTTCGCTGGCGGCTTCGTTGACGCCTTGCCCGCTGGCGCCGGCGGCGTGGAAAACGATTGCCGCGCCCTGCTCCATCTGCGCGCGCGCAATTTCCTTGCCTGCGGCGGGGTCGGAAAATCCGTTGGCGTACTGGCTGGCGACGTGAATTCCGGGAGCCGCCGCTTCTGCGCCGGCGCGAAAACCGACGATATAGTCTTCGATGACCGGAAACTGCATTCCGCCCACCACCCCCAGACCGCTGTCGCGCGCGACTCCCGGCAGGCCCTTGCGCACCAGATCGGCAGCCAGGTAACCGGCAAGGTAAGCGCCTTCGTTCTGGCGAAACAGGATTGAATGGACATTGCCGCAGCGACAGCGTCCGTAATCAACGGCGGCGTCGAAGACGATGAAGCGTGCGGCCGGGAACTGACCGGCCAGTTTCTGCACATAGGGCACCATGGTGAAGGTGCCGACCACGATCACGTCGTAGTCGCCGCTATCGGCCAGATCAGCAAGCGCCGACTCCCAGCGGGTCGGGTCGGTCCCGCCTTCGACCACGCGCACCGCCACCGGCAAGGTGCGCCGCACTTCCTGCATGCCGTGCGCGGCGGAGTCGAAAAACGATTTGTCGCCCAGCGTACCGTTGATGAACAAGGCGGCACGCAAACGGTAAGCGCCATCCTTGCGCGCTTCCAACCGGCTCGACAGCGACGCCAGCGCCGATAGCACAACGAAGATGCCAACGACCCAGGCCGTGCGGGTCAACACGAATTTGGCGGTCAGGTTCATTGGTGCATTCAGGCGATCTGCGCTCAGTCACGCCGGGCCAGCGCCAGGCGCAGACGCATCAGGCCATGCCTCCGCTGTGCTTGGCGATGCGGGTGCGATAACGATAGCTGGAGACGTACTTCATCAGGCAATATTCGATCGGTTCGCGCCGCTCGGACAAGGTGATGCGCTCGCAGACCAGCAAGGGATCGCCGACCGCAATGCCCAGCAACTCGGCGTCTTCGGCCGTAGCCGCGCCGGAACAGAGGTTTTCCACCGCCTCGGCCGGCGAAAATCCGAACTTTTCCGTCAGCAATTTATAGAGCGAACCGGTCTTCTCGATCTGGGGACGGGTCAGCCTGGCGCCGCGCGGCAACACAAAATAGGCGTCATGCAACCCCACCGGGGCGTCGTCTATCAGACGTATCCGACGCACCCGCACCAGCGGGGAACCCGATTCGATATTGAGCAGGACGGCAATCGCCATGTTGGCTTCCACGGTTTCCACGCTGAGAATGCGCTGCCCCGGCACGCCGCCGCGACTGTCGGTATCCTGCGAAAAGCTGTCGATGAAACGGGTCGTGCCGCGCACGATTGCCGGCGCCACGAAGGTGCCGCGCCCGTGTCCGCTGTAGATGATGCCGCGCTCTTCCATGTAACGCACCGCCTTGCGCACGGTATCGCGGCTGACGTCGTAGCGTTCGGCCAGTTCGCGCTCGGACGGCAGCGCCTGGTTGTCGGTCAACACGCCCTGATCAATGGTGTCGCGAATGATATCGGCCAACCATTTGTAGCGCGGCTGGACAGGTCCGGAAGTCGAAGTATTCATATTTTTCATCATGACAGCCATATTACGGTGGTACGTACCATTTGTAAACAAGCGATGCACTCGTTGCGGGCGTCATGCAGGCGTCAATCGGGGCTGCCGCACCAGCATAGCGCATCCCGGCATGCATCCCGACCTCTCCCGACGCCGCTCGCCTATCCCACCGCCTGCATCGGTTCGCGCCCCGCATGTTCCTGGCGCTGCGGCTGCCGCGCCGGATTTCCGGACGGCGTCCGGTCATCATGCGACAAGCCTTCGGCGCGCAGCAGCAGTTCCTTGAGCTGGTCGTTCAAGTGATCGGCACAGGCACGTAAATAGTTGTAAAACAGCAAACCGGTCAAGGCAATCGAAATCCCCAGTGCGGTGGCGTAGAGCGCCGTGCCGATCCCCTTGGAGACGCCGGACGGATCCGAGATGCCGGAGGACGCCAGCACCGCGAAGGTATCGATGATGCCGAGGATGGTGCCCACCAGGCCCAACAGCGGCGCCGCCGTCACCACCGTGTCGAGCACCCACAGACGCGCGTTGACGCGGGTCTTGCTGGCGATATAGATCGCCTCCGACAGGTCTTCCAGCTGCACCCGGTCGGCAGTCTGCCGCCGCGCCTGCAAGGTTTCCCGCACCAGCGCCACGGGCACGGTCTTGCGCTCCAGCATGGCGGCGTCGATACGCGGAACGTAGTTGTCGGCGGCGGTCATGGTGGAGAGCAGTTTCCTGGCGTCGCGTGCACTGAAGAAGAAGAACAGCTGGCGCTCGATGATCAGGAAAATTGCCACGCCGGCGGCGACGTACATCGCGTAGAACGTAGCGTCATGGAAAAACTGGATGAGATTCATGTCGGTCCCCTGCAAGAACGGCGCCGCAGGAACAATCTGCCTGCGGCGCCTCGGTTGGTAAAAGATGCGCCCGTCAGAAATCGCTGCTGAACGACACCTGGAAGGCACGCGGCGCACCGACGTAGAACGACGGCGTGGTCGGCGCCCCGTTGACGCCGACGTTGCCTGCCACGGTGCCGTTGCTGGTCACCACCGGCTGCACGTTTGCGGCAAACGACGATCCGCTTGGTCCGGTCATGCTCAGGTATTGCTTGTTGAACAGGTTGGTCAGCGTAAAGCGGATGGTCGGCGTCTTCATGAAGAATGCCTGGGCAAAGCGATAACCGGCGCCGAGATCGAACAAGGTATAGCCGCCGACCTTGTCATCGTTGACCAGCGTGGTATAGCGCGACCCGACATAACGTCCCTGTGCGCTGGCATAGAACGGCCCGCTCGAGTATTGCAGCGCCAGCGATCCGAGCCAGTCAGGCGTGTCCGGCATCTGCTTGCCCGACGTCGGCAGGTAACCGGCCGCTCCGCTGGTCGTCTTGACGGCGACCTTGTCGTCCAGCATGGTGGAATCGGTACGGGTCAGCGATCCGTACAGGCTCCAGGTCTGGTTCAGCTTGTAGCCGGCTTCCAGTTCCAGGCCGACAGTACGGGAACGGCCGACATTGAACTGGGTGGTCAGGTTGGACGTCGGGTCATACTGGCTGGCCAGACGATCCTGGAAGTCGACATAGAAGACCGAGCTCGACCAGGTCAGCTTGTCGCCGGCATAGCGATAGCCGAGATCGAAGTTGTTGGACTTTTCCGGCTTGATATTGGGCGTGGCGATGCGCACCGGGATGATATTGCCCGAAGCGTCCTTGGCGACCATCACGCCATTGACGATGCTGGTGGTGTAACCGGTGCTGGCAGTGGTTTGCGCCAAACCGGTATTGGCATTGTTCTCCGGCGCGCGGGCGTTCTGGCCGGCGTTGAAGAACATCGACTGGCGGTCAGTGAACTGGAAGCGCAAACCGACGTTGCCGAGGTAGTTGGCGTAGCTCTGGTTGACGGTGTAGTCGACGCCGTTGCCGTTGACGGTGGTGCCGCTGGCGTAGTTGTTGAACTCGCGCTGCACCACCTGGCGCTTGAGGCCGAGCAGGATGTTCAGCTTGTCGTTGAGCAGGTTGAAATTATCCTGCAGGAACAAGGTGTGGGCGTTGACATTGGTCTTCCAGTTGCGGCTGGCATTGTAGGGCGTGCCGTCCGCATACTTGAGGTAGGCATTGGTGTCGCGCAGCCAGTAGTCGCCGGTGGCGCCGAAGTTGTCGATGCGCACCACCGGGCTGTACTGGCGCGAAATGCCGCTGTCGAACCACAGGCCGCCGCTCAGGTTGTGGATCTCGTACTGGTAGTTGAGCTTGGTGGTCAGGCCCCAGCGGCTGGTCTGGCTGATGTTGCTGCCATAGGCCAGGATCTTGTCGCGGGTGTCGCCGTCGCCATTGATGTCGGCCACGCCGCCGTGGATGCCGGTGGCCGATTCGCTGACGGCGATCAACTGGTTGCCGCCGGTGCCGTAGCCGTAGATGTAATACGGATTGACGTCGAGACTGGCCTTGGGCGAGAGCTGCCAGTGGTTGACCATCGACACCTGATAGTTCTCGAACGGGTTGTTGTTGAAGCCGTAGTAACCGTTGGCGATGACGGCGGCGTTGGCGCCGAGGGTCTCGTCCTGGACGGTGCCGTTGACGCCCGGCAGATGCACCGGGGCGACGGTGCCGAAATCGAGGTTGTAGCCGCCGGTGGCGATATCGCTCTTGCTCAGCGTGCGATAGTTGGCGTTGTCCATCTTGTTGTACAGGAACGCCAGCTTCGAATAGCTGCCGCCGCCGAAATCGAATACGCCCTTGGCGTCGATGTGCTTGCGGTCGGCGCTGCCGTCGCCCTTGAATTTGTCGGCGCCGGCCTGCGAAACAGAAATGAAGAGCTTGGCGCGGTCATTGGCGAACTTGCCGGAATCGAAACGCAGGAACTCCTTGCGGTAGCTGTTGGCACCGACGGCAAACAGGAACTTGCCGCCCAATGTGTCCTTGGGATCACAGGTGCTGATGCCGATGTTGCCGCCGCTGGCGCCGACGTGCGGCGCGTCGATGTCGGTGCTGCCCTGGGTCAGGAACACTTCGCAGGTATTTTCCGGATCGGCGAACTCCTGGATGTTGATGGTGTAATTGAGCGAGTCGTTCAATGGCGCGCCATCGAGCGTCAGGCCCATCTGGTTGCTGTTGTAACCGCGTACGCGCAGGGTGCCGCCAAACAGGCCCGTGCCGTCTTGGTCAAAGGTCGACACACCCGGCAGGTTCTGGATCATCTGGAACGCAGAGACGCTGCTGCCCTGCTTTTCGATCGCCGCACGCGTGACCGAACTGCGCGCCTTGGGCGACTCTTCCTGCTGGATCAGACCGGTATCGGTGCCGCCGACCTGGCCATGCACGGTCACCTGGCCGAGGTCGGTGGTGTCTGCCGTCTGCGCCAACGACCAATCGGCAACGAAGAGGCTCGACACGACCAGCGCGAGCTTCCTGATTTTCAACTTCATCGTATTACTCCCCAATAGGATTTAAGTTCAATGGCAGCCGGGCATTCGCCAGCGTCATCGCTGTCGGCGCCCGGATAGCAATGTGCTCCTCTACGCATCGTCGATCCGATGTCTGTTGTATGCATCGTTACGCCAGCAACTCAGCCCCCGGTGGGCTTGAATTGCAGGTCAACCACGAATTTATGTTGTTGCTCGCCCGGCTTGAACTGCTCCGGAAATGCCGGAAAGCTGCCGCGACTGACACTCTTGCGCGCCGCCTCGTCGAGCAACCCCGAGTTGGAGGACTCCTCGATACCCATCTCCACCAGCGAGCCGTCGCGTCGCAACACGAACCAGATCCTGACGCTGCCCTCGGGGCGCGCCAGGCTGGCCTCGCGGCCGGTCGGATAGCGCTTGACGGAATTCAGGTAGGCCCGTATGCGGGCGACGAACTCGGCCTCGACATTGGCTTTCGGCGCAGGCGGGGCCGGCGGGGCCTCGGCCTGCCTGGGCGGCGCGGACTCTGCTACCGGCGCGGCCACCGGCGCGGCTGGCATGGCAGGCGCGGCCGGCGTGGCCGATGGCAAGCTCGACTGCGGACCCGGCTGCTGCGGCGCCGCCTTTACCGGCGGCGGCTGCACCTGTGGCGGCTGCGGCGTCACCGGTTTCACGGGCGGCAACCTGGGCGGCTCGGGCGGCGGCGGCGCGGGCACTTCGGCCACGTCAAGGATTTCCAGCTTGACCGGCTCGTCGTATTTGGGCTTGAGCGAGCGTACTTCGCGCACACCGCCGATGAGCAGGAACATCACCAGCCCGACTGACGGCAATGCGGCGATCAGGTCCCTGTTTTGATAAGCCGTAGCCATCGCTCACTTCCGCCTGGTGACAAAGGAAATCGCATCAAAGCCGTTGCCCTTGAGCGTGTCCATCAGGTCAACCACGTGCTGGAACTCGATCTTCTGGTCGGCATTGACGATCAACACCAGCTTCTTGCCCGGGTCTTTCGCCGCGATCTGCTTGAGGCCGGCCACCAGTGCATCAGCCTGCACCGTTCGCCCTTCCAGCTGGATCTCGCCGGACGCCGCCAGGGTGATACGTACCAGATTCTGGGTCTGCAAGTCGCTGGCCGACGACGACGACGGCAACGCCGTCTTGATGCCCAGGGCCGGAATGACGTTCAGGCTGAGCAAGACAAAAAACACCAGCAAAAACATCATCACATCGATCATGGGAATGATTTCGATGCGCGCCTTGCGGCTCTCGGATTCTTCCCATCTGCGCATGACTGGCACTCTTTCGTTATCAAGGCGTTAAGCAACATGCCGGCGTCGCACGGCTCCACGCCAGACAAACACCGGGCGGCAGCTAGGATCGGACGTCGACGGAGAAAATGGTTGCAAGCAGTCCATGACGGCCAGTGCAGGCCGATTCTGTGTCTTGAACCATGAAACGATTATGGATTGGTGCGTACCAGTTGTCAATTAAAGGTACGTACCAATTTTAATTTTTATTATCGGCGATTTCATACGCCCGTAATAAGTCCGTGATAGCCGGTCATGGTCGGATGCACGCAGGAACATGCGGAAATCGCCTGCGCAAGCGCGGAAAGATTCTATGGAGCGTGTCGAACCCTTATGCGCAGGACGACATATAAACAGTGAAGCGGGCAGCGCGACGCAGAGCATTCATCCGATATGCCGCCGCGCCCTTCCTTCACCGACAGAATTCCCAAAATACTGACAGCGTTGGCCTGCGTTCCGCCCAACGACATGAAGTCCGAACCAGACCAACTGCGCATCGGCGCAGCGACCGTTCTTCTTATTTGTGGAATTCCTATTCTAAAAATCATAAAGGAGTTATCCATGGCACACGTTTCATCCGGCAGTTTTGATCCGCATAGCGCGATCGACGCCCACACAACCACCACCCCTGCCGGCAACACGGAAACCGCGCAGAACATCACCACGCCGACAGCCGCTCAAGTCAGCGGCGACGCCCTGCTGCGCACACGCGGCTCCAGCCACCCCGACCTGACAGCCAGGACTGCGCCGCTCCATCACCACGACTACACCATGCGCCAGGAAAGCCTGACGCGCCTGGAGGGTCTGTTCGGCAAACCCGACGACATGAGCGGCACCGGCCGCAGGCAGGATCAGCAACTGGCCATCGATATCCAGATCGCATCGCAAGTGGCATTGCCATCGACCACGCGTTCCAACGATTGCGTGGTGCTGCCGCCCGACGTCATGGCGTACTGGGTGCGCCACGGCGACCAGAAAAAAATGCTTTATACATGCCCGGAAATCAACGGCACCGGCTTCGGCGGCATCGGCACCATGCCGCCCAGGCAGTTCGGCGTGGTCATGGAGACCTATCGCCAGGTCGCCGCCGACATCAAGCGCGAGTGCGATCAAAACGGCGAATCGCCGCTGATGATCGTCGCCAACTCGGGACGCGAAGGCGCAGAACGAAGCAATGGCAGCTACCCGCCGAACAGCAATAGCAAAATGATCTGGGAAAAAGCACACATTGCCGATATTTGCGCCAGGGAGTTCGGCACCGACGCGCACCCATGCCTCCCCTCCTCGCTGGATGAGGTCATCACCGCCTTTCACGCTGAAGTCGATGCCGCCAAGGCCCAGCACCAAGACGACCCTGCCGCCTTTGCCGAAGCACGCGCAGCCGCACACGCCAGAGCCAGCGAAACGATGAAGCAATTCGACGGCCAACCGCTGGTGCTGCTCGGCTATAGCCGCGACCTGGCTGAATGCGCCGACATCCGGGACGGCCGCGCCTTCCTGTTCGGGCGCGCCATCAATGGCATTGTCAATGACCGCGCCATCGAAAACCTGAACATGACGCAAGGCGAGAAGCTGGATTTCCGCAAGCTGGCGCTGATCAACAGCACGGTCGACGAAGGCGTCAACAAATTCTCCGCAGCACTGGCGCGCGCAGAGTTCGCGCAGAGCGAGGAAGCCAAAGCTCTGCCGAACATCGCCCAGGCACGCGGCTTTGAATACGATGTCATGGGACTGGACAAGGCCTTTCACTACACCTCCCAGGACGACAAGGGCTATATCGAAGGACTGTCCGAGCTGGATCGCTTTGCCCACTACTCCACCTTCTTCCGGGGCATCGAAGAAAACGAGGGCCTCGATGGCGTGGCGAGGGCATATGACGACTTCAAGGCGTTGGGTTTCGATATCCGTCCCTTGTTCAAACCGAACGGCACCGGCCAGGCCAAAGGCATCATCGGCGTGCGCGACGGCGAGAGCAAGGCAGAATTCCTGGATCGCTTCGAGCAAAACCTGAAACAACTGGAAAAGAACTTCGGCAAGGGCGCCGGCTATCCTTTCGAAGTGGTGCCGCTGCTGGAACTGGCACGTACCGCGGAAGGCGAAAACTACGACTTGCGCTTTACCATCTTCCAGAATCCCAAGACGCCGTTTTACACCGGCGGCAGCTATGGCCCGAAAATTCAGAAAGCCATCCAGACCGTCCCTCTGCTGCTGAAAAAAGAGCCGGCCTCGGAAAGCAGCCGTACCGGTCCATTGGAATTTTCTCCCACCAACATTACCGCCGCCGTGGCCAAAACCGGTCGCCCCGCCGTGGATTTCATCATCCCGTTGTGCAGCAAGGAAGGCATGGAGCAAAGCGGCCTGGACGAGAAGCAGCTCAAGAGCATGGCCTTGTACTTCAGCGCCTTCCAATCATGGCTGCTGAAGAACAAGTACTCGCGCGAGGAAGCTTCCGATTCGTCATCGGTGTTCAGCAATGACTCGTCGAGTCTGGAGCCGACCAACACTGGTGCAGATCCCCTCGGTCGGTCATTCCCTGACGCGACGGTTGCTACAGACTCCATCGGTCGCACATTCCACAATGTGATGATTTAATCGACCGAGTTGTACCGAAACGCTCCGGGAGTCAATCCGGAGCGTTTTCCAAAACTCTGCCACAAACTGTTCCGGCGACCTGCAGTAACGCGCCAGTGACAACCATGCAAGTGACTTCCGACAGATCAACAGTCAATCAAAAAACGAGTGCTGTGTTCAACAGCCTCGTCCCCTTGATGGGAGTATTTCTTGGTTGCATCTCTTGCCAATGCAACGCTGGGAGAATGAAAAACGCTATTTCATGTCCGCATTCCTGCGTCCCGACGGCTTGTGGTCGCTGAGCAATTTCTTGGCCCGCTCTTCGGAAGAGGTCCGCGACCGTTTGATGAAGCCACTGATGACTTGCCGCTGATAGGCCTGCTCTCTGGAATGTCGCCGCATCATCCTGAGCAAGCGCATGAAAAGACACGCTCCGACCACCATCCAGATTTTCACCGGCTGGTTCAGGAATTCGGCAATGCGTTGCGCTTCACTATCCATGGCGTTCTCCCATTGTCAGGATTGTTATAGATGGTCAGGATTTCCCGTGGGTTCCGGACAGGGGCGTCGGGTACGCCCTGGCCGCTATGTCAGTGTTCCAATACTTTGACATCCGACTCGTTGCCCCCCTGCTCCCCCTTGACCAGCTCGGGCGCATAGGTGGACAGGAACATGCCGAACCACATCCCGAAGACGCAGGCGAACAGGAACGCCAGCAGTACGATCAGTGTGCTCAGTACGGCAGGCATTCCCAGAAAAGTGATGACATCCATTTATTGACTCCCTTGTTTGTTCTGTTCACGGCGCTGCATTGCCGTATCCGAGGCAATGCAGCGGCGACAGGTCTTTTGTTGCGTTCTTGTTACGTTCTTGTTGCATGAGTGGCAGCAATCGAAAAGATTGCTCCATAAAAAATGATTGAGATTGAGATGACTTGAGCCAATCCATGCAGACAGGCCTCCTCCCAGCGCTCCGGACCAGGCTTTCCGCATGGTTAAAGACCGCGGGGCAGCCAAATCACGCAAGCGGCGCCGTGCCTTGAAGCAACTCCGTAGGGCTGGGCATTGGGGTATGAGGGGGTCGTACGATCGCGTCGCAGCTTTCGCAGGACGGCGTGAGGCGGATCAATTGGAGAGGGGCAATTCGGCGAACAAATCAACAGTATCCATGCAGATGTTCCTGAAATGGCTGTGCAGGAGCCATTTCCTCACCGAACATCAACGGTTGACTTACTCAACTCAGGATTTTTGGTTCATCATCCAGTCGGCCGTCTGGAAGAAGGCTTCCATCAACCTGGTGCGCAAAGCTTCGTCGAGGCCGACGTCTTCCATCGCCCAGGCCATGCAGCGCAGCCATTGGTCGCGTTCGGAAATGCCGATCGCGAACGGCAGATGGCGCGCGCGCAGGAAAGGATGGCCGAAACGCTCGATATACAGATTGGGGCCGCCGCTCCAGCCGGACAAGAACCAGTAGGTTTTGTCGCGCGAACCTTCCAGCGTGGGCGGGTGCAGCGCACGGAGGCCGGCGAACTCCGGCTCGAGGTCCATCAGATCGTAAAAGCGATCCACCATTTCGCGCAGCTTGTCCGCGCCGCCGATCATGTCGTAGACAGTCGGTTGATTTGGGTCTTCGATTTGCATAGACCGAGATGATAGCGCAGCTGCCGTCAGGCCGCCCGTTCAGCCCGGTCTTTGCGGCCGGATATTTAGAACGCATCCCATGAATAATCGTGAGATGCGTTCTATGCTTCGCGCAAGGTATGAAGCGGCGGTCTTGCCAGAACGCTACGCAATCCGGCCCAGCCGCCAAACACGGCGCAAGCAATCCCGATCGCGCCGCCGGCAATCCACAGCCACGGGCTGAAACGCCATTCGAAGTCGAACACATAATGCGCCAGCGCCCAGCCGATGCCGGCGGCGCCGCTGGAAGCCAGCAAACCGGCCACGCTGCCGATCAACATGACCTCGATGCGCTGCGCCCGGGCCAGCTCCTTGCGCGTTGCTCCCAGCGCCCGCAGCAAGCCGGCCTCGCGCACCCGCTCATCCTGCGTGCCGACCAAAGCGGCATACAAGACCAGTACGCCGGCCGTCAGCGTGAACAGGAACAGGAATTCCACTGCGGCAATCACCTGATCGACGATGTCCTGAATCTGCTTGAGCACGCTGCCGATATCGACCACCGTCAGATTGGGATAATCGCGCGTGAGCACATTGCCGAGACCGGCCTTGGCGTCGGGAAAATGCACCGCGGTAATCCAGGTCTGCGGCATGTCTTTCATCGCCGCCGGATTGATGATCACGAAGAAATTGACGCGCAGCGAGCCCCACTCCAGTTTGCGAATGCTGGTGATCGGCACGGTCGCCAACTGGCCGGCGATATCGAACTGCAACCGGTCGCCCAGCTTCAGCTTGAGCGTCTTGGCCAGGCCTTCCTCCACCGAGGCTTCCGGCTTGCTGTCGTCATACCATTTGCCGCCGACTATCGTGTTTTGCGCCGGCACGTCGCGCATGGTGGACAAGTTGAACTCACGGTCCACCAGACGCTTGGCGCGATCCTCCTGATACGTATCGTTGGTCACCGGCTTGCCGTTGATCTGCACCAGGCGGCCGCGGATCATCGGGTACAGTTGCACTTTCTGCAATCCTTCCTGCACCAGTTTTTGTTCGACGAGGTCTTTCTGATCGGGCTGGATATTGATCACGAAGCGATTGGGCGCATCCGCCGGCGTCGACTGGCGCCAGGCGCCGATCAGGTCGCCGCGGATCACCGTGAGCAGCAGCAGCGCCATCAGGCCCAACCCCAGTGCGACGATCTGCATCGTGGTGGCGCCCGGACGGCGCTGCAAGCCGTCAATGGCGAAGCGCCAGCTCTGGCTGTCGAACAAACCGCGCAGAGACTGCACGCTCTTGAGGCAAGCCCAGGCGATCAGCGCGAACAAGGCAAAGCCGCCGAGGAAACCTGCCGCCGTCATGGCGCCCAGCTTGACGTCGCCCGCTTGCCATAGCAACAAGCCCGTGAAGACGACCACACCCAGGACGTAGGTTGCGATGCTCATGGCTTGGGGCGCCGACGACTCGCGCCGGATGACGCGGTTGTGCGGCACATTGCGCAATTGCAAGAGCGGCGGCAAGGCGAAGCCCACCAGCAACAGCAAACCAATGGCGACGCCCTGCACCGCCGGCCACCAGCTGGCGGGCGGCAAGGCCGTCGGCATGAAACGTCCCAGCCATTCCAGCAAGACAAAATGTGCGGCAAAGCCGAGCATCACGCCCAGTACGCTGCCGACCAGACCGACCAGGATGAACTCTTGCAAGTACATCAGCGTTACCTGGTTTTGCGTCATGCCGAAACAACGCAGCATGGCGCAGGCATCCAGGTGGCGCAGCATGAAGCGGCGCGCCGCCATCGCTACGGCGACCGCCGCCAGCAAGGCCGACAGCAAGCCCACCAGCGACAGGAATTGTTCGGCGCGATCGAGCGTGGCGCGCATTTCGGGCCGGCCGGATTCCAGCGATTCGATACGCACGCCTTTGATGTTGCCGTCGTCGATGGCCTTTTGCAGCCATTGCTGGTATGCCTGTACTTGCGCCGGCGCACCGGACAACAACAAGCGGTAGGTGACGCGCGAGCCGTATTGCACCAGACCGGTTGCCGCCAGGTCCGGCATGGCCAGCATCACGCGCGGCGCAAAGTTGACGAAGGCGCTGCCGCGGTCAGGCTCCACAGCAATAGCCGCCGCGATGCGAAATGATTTGTCGCCCAGTTTGAGCGTGTCGCCCACCTTGACTTGCAGGGCTGAGAGGATGTTCGGATCGACCCAGACGCTTCCTGCCGGCGGCACGCCGTCGGCGACGTGATCCACACCGCCTGTCGCATCGGCAAGTTTGAGTTGCCCACGCAAGGGATAGGCATCCGACACTGCTTTGATCGACGACAGGATGGAGCGTGCCGTATCGCCCTCGCCCGCAATGGCCATGCTGGGGAAAACGACAGTCTGCGCCATGCGCAGATTGGACTGCGCCGCCTTGTCCTGCCAGTCAGGACGCAAAGGCTGATCGGCGCCAACCAATAAATCGGCGCCCAGTAACTGATGCGCATCGCGGACCAGTCCCGCGCGCATGCGATCGACAAAAAAACCGACCGACGACAAAGCCGCGACGGCGACGATCAGTGCGATCAGGAGAAAACGCAGCTCACCGGCGCGCCAGTCACGACGCGTCATACGCAACGATAGAGAAAACATGCAGGTCCTGGCTGGTAAAACAATGAAGAAGCGCAATGAAGAAGCGCAACGAAGGAACGCAATAAAAGAACAAAATGAATAAAACGGATTGGCAGACAGGATAGCGCATGCCGCAACACGGCAGCGCTCTCCTGTTTAATTGAAACGCAAACCCGTCAAGCCGCCAGCGAAGCCATGTCGATCACGAAGCGATACTTGACGTCGCTTCTGAGCATGCGCTCATAGGCGGTGTTGATGTCCTGGATCCTGATCATCTCGATGTCGGACGTGATGCCATGCTTGGCGCAAAAGTCGAGCATCTCCTGCGTTTCCCTGATGCCGCCGATCAGGGAGCCGGCCAGGTGGCGGCGCTTGAAGATCAGGTTGCCGACCGACGGCGACGGATGCGGCAACTCGGGCACGCCGACCAGCGTCATGGTGCCGTCGCGCTTGAGCAGCACCATGAAGGCGTCCAGGTCATGCGGCGCCGCCACGGTGTTGAGGATGAAATCGAAGCTGTTCAGATGCTGCGCCATCTGGTCCGGATCTTTGGAGATCACGACTTCATCAGCGCCCAGCTGAAGCGCATCGGCCGCCTTGCCCGGGGAAGTGGTGAAGAGCACCACGTGTGCGCCCATCGCGTGGGCGATCTTGACGCCCATATGGCCGAGGCCGCCGAGACCGACGATCCCCACCTTCTGGCCCTTGCCGACCTTCCAGTGACGCAGCGGCGAATAGGTGGTGATGCCGGCGCACAGCAAAGGAGCCGCTGCCGCAGGATCGAGTTTGTCGGAAACATGCAGCACGAATTTTTCGCTGACCACGATATTGTTGGAATAACCGCCATAGGTCACGCCGCCGATGTGTTTTTCTGCGCCGTTGTAGGTGCCGGTGAAACCGTTCTCGCAATACTGCTCCAAACCTTCGGCGCAGCTGGCGCAGGTTTGGCAGGAGTCGACCAGGCAGCCGACGCCGACCACTTGCCCTTCCTTGAACTGCTTGACGCGGGAACCGACTTTGGTGATGCGGCCGATGATTTCATGGCCGGGCACGACCGGGTAGACAGTGTTGCGCCACTCGTTGCGGGCGGTGTGCAGGTCGGAATGGCAGACGCCGCAATACATGATCTCGATCTGCACGTCGTGCGCGCCGGGATCGCGGCGTTCGAACTGGTAAGGCGCGAGAGCGGACTCTGCGGTTTTTGCCGCATAGCCAAGGGATGTCAACATGATGAATCCTTTCTGTTCGGGAGACCGGTGAAGGAAATGCAAAACACGGCAGCGCTGCTTTTACCGCTGCCTCTGTTGTCTGCTGCCGAGGATGAAAAAACGTGATGACGATGATTGCGATGTCGATGCGCGCAACAATGCCCGGTTATGGTAATACCGTTGGCAAATCCTTGCTGAGGGATGCGATGCCGGCTGCAGATCGGCGATCTCATCCGGCACACTCATCGCAACCACAAGGCGACGACGCCCAGCGCCAGCAGCACGCACACGGCGCACAGCATCTGCATCCGCGTGCGCAGATTGTCCACCGCAGCGACCAGCCGGGCGTTCTGTTCCGCCAGCGAATTGATCAGCGCGGAGGCTTCCAGCTGTTCGGACTCCAACTGCGCCATGCGTTGTGCGAGATGCGCGAGACTGCCGGCCTCGATCGGATTTGCGTCCTCGCTGCTGACGGCTTTGGCCATTGATTTTTTCGTGCGCGACCATAAATCCTTCGCCCCTTGCACCACCGCCGGCGTCGCCTGCACGACGTCCGACCACGGTATCAGTTTCAGTGCTGCGATCCAGTTGATAGCCATTCCTGTACTCCATCTTCGATTGAACTCAATGCCGTGCGGACCTTCTAAGAACCTGCCGTCTCGCGGAGGCGTTCCGGCCCGGCCGTAACATCGGCACTCCAGAGACCACTTGCCAATGTCGCCCACCGGGTAGACACTCGTTACCAGTCAAAGTTGAGGAAACAAATGAATTTATCCCTATGGCGTCTTGCCGCCCTGTTATCGCTGTCGACACTGAGCATCGCTGCCCACGCACTCGACTGCGACAAAACCGGGGCCGAGACGCAAAGCGATATGGATCAGTGCAGCACGCAGGCGCTCAACAAAGCCGATGCCGAACTGAACCAGACCTACATCGATTACCGCAACCGCCTCAATAAATCCCAGCAGAACCAGATCCGCGACGTCCAGCTGGCCTGGATCAAGTATCGCGATCTTTCCTGCAAGTATGCCAGCTCCAGCACCACGGGCGGCTCGGCGCACGGCATGGCGCTGCAATCCTGCCTGACCCAAAAAACCCAGGAACGCACCAAAGAACTCAAAGTGCTGTCGTCCTGTC
Organism: Herbaspirillum sp. CF444; assembly: GCF_000282135.1. Classification (GTDB taxonomy): domain Bacteria; phylum Pseudomonadota; class Gammaproteobacteria; order Burkholderiales; family Burkholderiaceae_D; genus Herbaspirillum. The sequence goes on along the minus strand of NZ_AKJW01000021.1, from coordinate 58,899 downwards.
CGGAAGGCGACGTCAGCTGCCCGCGCTAGCGATGTCAACGCAGGCGGTTTGGCAAACGTTCATTGGCAGGCAATACGTTTCATGCTGTAATGCCTCGAAGCGCGGAACACGGTATCAGAATCGCGCCAACCACGTTATCCCCTACTGGAGAAACCCATGAAAAAGCTGCTCGCCGCCATCGCCGCCGTCACCATCGTCGCTCCCGTCTTCCTGCTCAGCCCTGCAGCCATGGCGCAGACGACCCAACAGAACAAGATGACCTCCTGTAACAAGGACGCCGCCGGCAAAAAAGGCGATGAACGCAAGGCCTTCATGAAAGATTGTTTGTCCAACAAACCTGCTGCGCCTGCCGCGCCGGCGACACAGCAAGAAAAAATGAAGACCTGCAACAAGGACGCGACCGGCAAGAAGGGCGACGACCGCAAAGCCTTCATGAAAGAATGCCTGAAGAAAGACAAGTAATACGCCGGTAGTACTTCAGCAAGCATTTCGGCAGAACCCGGGCCCGCCGTCCGGGCTCCCAGCAAAAAGCCCGTATCAGACAATGTCTCATACGGGCTTTTTTATTGCCGGAACCTTATCGCAATCAGGGCTGGCTGCGCTTGAAGAAGAACAAACCGGCACCGACCAGCATCAGCACGCCGCCGAAAAAGCGGTTCTGCACCTTGACCGCATTCGCATTGCGGAAGAAGCGCTGCATGCGGCTCGCCGCAAAGGCATAGCCATGCATCACCACCAGATCCACCGCCACCATGGTGACCGCCATCAGGAACAATTGCAGCCACAGCGGCTGTTCGTGGTTGATGAACTGCGGCAACACCGCGACCATGAAAACGATACCTTTCGGATTCGTCGCATTGGTCAGGAAACCTGTCATGGCGCGTTGCCACCAAGCCGTCGCCACCACAGGGCGAACCGTTTGCTTTTCATCGATATGCACGGGCGCACGCCATTGCGACCAGCCGAGATAAATCAGGTAAGCCGCCCCGAGGAACTTGATGGCATTGAAGGCCGCTTCCGACGCCACCAGCAGTGAACCGACGCCGGCGCCGGCAATGACCAGAATCAATACCAGCGCGATTTCCAGGCCGAGTATCGTGGCGCTGGTCCGGCGCACGCCGTAATTCAACCCGTGACTCATTGACAAGACGGCACCCGAACCGGGAGAGATGGCAATCAGGCAAGCCGCCAGAAAAAATGCAAACCACGTTTGAAAAGCCATTCCCTGCTTTCAGCAAATAATCAGACCAGCATTATAAGGATTGTGCAGAGAATGCGCTCAACACATGCATCGCCTGAACTCCGCGGCCGGATTGCCATCAGACGGATATCGTTGTTCCGTTTAAAAATCAATTAACAAGGAGTACGACATGAACATCCATCTTTCCTTCGGCCCGCTGGTTGCACTGATCGCCGGCATCCTCATCCTGGTGATGCCGCGCCTGCTGAACTTCATCATCGCCATCTACCTGATCGTCATCGGCCTGGTCGGCTTGTTCGGTTCCCATGGCTGGCCGTTTTCGTGACATGCCAATGTCAGAAAACCGTCGGCAACAGACGCTTACAAATATGACATCTTTTGAAACACTTTGACGTCGTCGCTTCGGTGGCAGGTTCGTTAATGGAAGTAAGGCGCAGCAAAGCAAACGCCGAGACTGAAAAACTTCTCTTTAAGGAAAATTGCCATGAACTCGAAATCCATCATCGTTGCTGCTCTGTTCTCCGCTCTGACACTCCCAGTGTTCGCTCAGACCGGTGCACCGGCTGCACCAGCCGCCGCTCCAGCAGCGACCGCTCCTGCAACCGCAACTGCAACACCAAAGACAACTGCAACACCGAAGGCAACTGCCAAGCACACCAAGGCAAAGCACACTGCAAAGAAAGCCAAGGCCGCTGAAACGACAGCCGCAAAGCCAGCGACAACGTCAACAACCGAAGCCGCTCCAGCCAAGACCAAGTAAGCACAGATAAGCGCAAGCAGGCTCAATCAAACACGCATGAGCTGAAGTAACAGCCAGAACCAAGAAACTTATTAAAGGAAAACCACCATGAAATCGACATCCATCATCGTTGCGACTCTGCTCTCCGCCTTGGCCCTGCCAGTGTTTGCCCAAACCGGCGCACCTGCGGCCCCGGCAACACCGGCCGCGACTACGGCGCCTGCAGCGGCAACAGCTGCGCCGAAGGCGGAACATGCTGCCAAGCACAAGAAAGTGAAGCCTTCTGCCAAGAAGGAAAAGGCTGCAGAAGCACCGGTCGCCAAGCCAGCAACTGATGCTGCACCTGCCAAGACCAAGTAAGCCAGGGTAAAAACCATCACGGCATGCATGCCGGGAAGTAAAAGCTCAGGGAGTAAAAACAAAACGGCTTGCCACTGAACATGGCAAGCCGTTTTGTCGTCTGCAGTTGTCTGCGCCTGCTTGCTGCGCGCATCCGACGCTGCGATATCAGCTCAGATCCGCCTGCCATCGCAGGGCAATGCGCGCATCCTGGGTAGCACTGTCTCCGGCTATCGTTTCTCGCTGTGCATGGCAATCCATGCCGATGCCCGCCGCATACAAAATCTGCTCACCGGCAAACACCATCGGTAAGTACGGACGCTCCCACGCCGGGATATCCATCGCCTGATAGTGATACTTGACGCTCTTGGTCGGTCGATTCCACGCCAGCTTCACGCGCTCACCGCCGCTGCGTAAACGCACCGACAAATGTTGCCCGCGCAACCACGCCGCGTTGAATCCAACTTCCTCGGCATCGAAAAACAGACTGCCGGCGAATTGAGGGAAATGCAATCTCTCCTCGCCACGCCAGACAAATTCCAGCGGCTCGGTGTGTTCGTCGAAAGCCGGCCGACGCGGCGTCAAGAAAACGCGCTCGCGATAACGCCGGATATGGCAATCAGGATGGGTGACGCACAACTGCGCGTCGGTTTTCGCTTCCAGCAATTGCGTGCGCAATTCCAGCAGCCATGCCGACGACGGCATGCGCAGGTTGCGCAATGCAAACCAGTGCCGCAAGAGATTGTCGATGCGGTCAATATCGAGCTTGCGCAAGGCCGGCACGCTCAGGTATTCGCCATCCAGACACGCCGCCAGATCCTGTCGTGCGAGCGTCACCAGCAGACGTTGCGCCGATTGCGCATGACTGGCGGAGCGCGTGAAACGCTCCTGAAAACCGGGAAACAGTTCAGCCAGCGCCGGCATGATCCGGTGCCGCAGTGCATTGCGGACATAGCGCGTGTCGTTGTTCGACTCGTCGTCAACGAACGACAGCGACTGCGCCGCGGCATAGTGTTCCAGTGTCGCACGCGATGCGTTGAGCAGCGGCCGCGCCAGCAACAACTGATCGTTGCCGAGCAGGTTCGCCGCGGCATTGGCCTGATCCATGCCCGACATCCCCGCCACGCCGGACCCGCGCAGAAGTTGCAGCAGGATGGTTTCGGCCTGATCGTCCTGATGGTGCGCGGTCAGCAGCAAGGCGATGCCATGCTCGCGGCACAGCTCGCCGAGCGCATGATAGCGACCAATGCGCGCCGCTTCTTCGACGCCGCTCTTGTCGAAGTCCTTGAGCGCGATGTTGCGCGTGTCGAAAACGGCGCCGACCTGTTCGCATTGCTGACGGCAATGCGCCTGCCAGGTGTCGGCATTGACGCTGATGCCGTGATGAATGTGAAAAGCAAACAGACGCACGCCCTGCTCGCGCGCGAATGCGGCGGCAAGATGCAAAAGCACGGACGAGTCCAGCCCGCCGCTGTAGGCGACAGCGATGGCGGGAAATGAGGTAGCGAACGCAGCGGCGTCGCGACCGGCGGAAGCCAGCGCCTGCAATGCTTGCGTCAATTCTTGCTGAAGGGTGAACTTGGCGCCGGAGGTGGCAGACATGTCGGACTTTCCTGCAAACTGAACCGGGGACCGATTTGCAGGCGCAAGCAATGCGTCGCAAATCAATCCTGTCGGCTTAAAAACTGCAATGGCGGCACAAACCAGAGTTTATGCCGCCATGCGGATTGTTGCCGTGCTCTTGCTGTGCCGGCTTACTCTTGTGCGTTCAATTCCTTGAACTTGCCGTAGCTCATCAACTTTTCGTGGCGAGCAGCCAGCAGTTCCTTGGTCTTGACGCCCTGGAACTGGCGCAGCGTGTCTGCCAGCGCGCGCTTGAGCAGCGATGCCATTTGCTTCGGATCGCGATGCGCGCCGCCCAGCGGTTCGTTGACGATCTTGTCGATCAAGCCCATGGCCTTCAGACGATGCGCGGTCAGGCCAAGCGCTTCGGCGGCGTCGGATGCGCGGTCGGCGGTCTTCCACAGGATCGATGCGCAGCCTTCCGGCGAGATCACCGAATACGTCGCGTATTGCAACATCAGGACCGAGTCGCCGACGGCAATCGCCAGCGCGCCGCCGGAACCGCCTTCACCGATGATGGTCGCGATCAGCGGCACTTTCAGTTCGGCCATGACGTAAAGGTTGTGGCCGATCGCTTCGGACTGGCCGCGCTCTTCCGCATCGATGCCGGGGAATGCGCCCGGCGTGTCGACGAAGGTAAAGATAGGCAAATTGAATTTTTCGGCGACTTTCATCAGGCGCATGGCCTTGCGATAGCCTTCCGGTTTCGGCATGCCGAAGTTGCGCATGGCGCGTTCTTTGGTATCGCGTCCCTTTTGGTGACCGATCACCATGCAAGCCTGGCCGTTGAAACGCGCCAGACCGCCGACGATCGACAAGTCGTCGGCATAAGTGCGATCGCCGTGCAACTCGTGGAAGTCGGTAAAGATTTCATTCACGTAGTCCATGGTGTAAGGACGTTGCGGATGACGTGCGATCTGCGACACTTGCCACGGGGTCAGCTTGGCGTAGATATCTTTGGTCAGTTGCTGGCTCTTCTTGACCAGGCGCTCGATCTCTTCCGAGATATCGACTGCCGAGTCGTCTTGCACAAAGCGCAACTCCTCGATTTTGGCGTCAAGCTCGGCGATTGCCTGCTCGAAACCCAGAAATGTCGTTGTCGACTTGCTCATCGTATTCCTTTACTCATTTTCATGAACAGGCGGGAGTATAACAGCCCCGCTGCCCTATTCGCGTTGCCGCATCGTCAACATGCGATCACGGCGTCGCTGCGTTCCTCAGGAGGCGGTGGAATCCAGGCTGCGCCACAGATACCAGGTGGCGACGGTGCGCCACGGCTCCCAATTGGCGGCGACTTCGCGCGCATCGCTGCGCGACACCGGTTCGCCGGAAAAATAACTGTTGCTGATGCCCTTGAGCAAGCCCGGATCATCCAGAGGCAGGACATTCGGTCGCAGCAGATTAAATATCAAAAACATCTCGGCTGTCCAGCGGCCCAGGCCGCGGATCTGCAGCATCTCGGCAATGACGTCTTCGTCTTCCATCTCCGCCCATTTGTCGGGATGGACGGTCTTGGCCTTGAAGTGATTGGCGAGGTCGAGGATGTACTCCGCCTTGCGTTTGGACAGGCCGCAGGCGACAAGATTCTCCGGGCCGGCCTTGAGGACCTGCAAGGGCGTGCACTTGGGGCATTCTTCCAGGAAACGCTGCCACACCACCTGTGCGGTCTTGGTGGAAATCTGTTGACCGATGATGGAACGCGCCAGCGTGGTAAACGCATCGCCGCGACCGGTCAGCTGCAAATCCCCGAACTGCGGGATCAGCTTGCGCATGATGCGATCACGCTTCATCAGCTCGGCCTTGGCGTCCTCCCAATACGCCGGTACGCTGATCGCCGGATCAGCCGGATTGTTTTTTATCATTCTTGTCAGCCTCGTCGCCATTCGGTCAGACCGCCTGGTTTGTCTTCGAGAATCACGCCTGCGGCAGCGAGTTCGGCACGGATGCCGTCTGCTTCGGCGAAATTCTTAGCTTTTTTGGCGGCGACGCGCGCCGCGATCCTTGCTTCGATATCTGCTTCGGAAAGTCCGTCGGCGTCGCTGCCGACACGGGCTTTCAGGAAATCGTCGGCCGGACGCTGCAACAGTCCGATCACGCCTGCCAATGCTTTCAGCTGTCGCGCCTGCGCCGGCGACTTGGTTTTGTTGATCTCATTGGCGAGATCGAACAATACCGCAATCGCGACCGGCGTATTGAAATCGTCGTTCATCGCCTCGGCGAAACGCAGCGCGTGCGCTTCGGCGTAATCCACTGCAACAGCGTCGTCCACCGCTACGTCTTTCAATGCCGTGTAAAACCGCGTCAAGGCCTGACGCGCGTCATCGAGATGCGCATCCGAATAATTCAGAGGGCTACGATAATGCGCACGCAGGATGAAAAAGCGTACCACTTCAGGATCATACTTTTTCAGCACATCACGAATGGTAAAGAAATTGCCGAGCGATTTCGACATTTTTTCATTATCGACCCGCACAAATCCATTGTGCATCCAGTAATTAACGAAACCGTGCTGGTGCGCGCCTTCCGACTGGGCGATTTCGTTCTCATGATGCGGGAATTGCAGGTCCTGGCCGCCGCCATGGATGTCAAAATGATCGCCCAGCAAATCGTTGGCCATGGCTGAGCATTCGATATGCCAGCCGGGACGTCCCTTGCCCCAGGGCGAATCCCATTTCACTTCGGCGGGCTCGCTTTCCTTGGCCGCTTTCCAGAGCACGAAGTCGAGCGGATCGCGCTTGCCGGTGTTGACGTCGACGCGCTCGCCGGCGCGCAAATCATCCAGCGATTTACCTGACAATTTCCCATAGCCGGGGAAATCGCGCACGGAATAGTTCACGTCGCCGTCGCTGCCCTGATAGGCAAGGCCATTGTTTTGCAGCGTCCTGATCAGATCCAGCATTTGCGGCACATAAGCAGTGGCGCGCGGTTCATGATCCGGTTTCTGCACGCCGAGCGCGGCAGAATCTTCGTCCATGGCGTCGATGAAACGCTGGGTCAGCTGGCCGATGGTTTCGCGATTTTCGATAGCGCGATGAATGATCTTGTCGTCGATATCGGTGATGTTGCGCACATAGGTGACGTCAAAGCCGCTCGCGCGCAGCCAGCGCTGCACCATGTCGAACACCACCATCACGCGCGCGTGGCCCAGGTGGCAATAGTCGTAGACCGTCATGCCGCACACGTAAAGACGGACTTTACCTGGTTCGATAGGGGAAAAGACCTGCTTATCACGCGCCAGCGTGTTGTAGATTTTCAGATTGCTCATGGATGGGAAATATCGGTTCCGGCTTTATTCGTAGTGTGTTTCATCGTGCTGATGGGACGGCGCTGATCGCCATCCGCCAGCACGGTTCAATGCGCCCGCGCTTATTCTTTTATAGCGGTATACAACATGAATACAACACGATTGCCAAAACCCTTTTTGTAGTGCTTCTTTGATAAAATGCGTCTTTTCGTTTGAGTATAGCATTGATGAAAACCATGCTTCTTGCATCTCCGCACCCATATCGCAATGCATTGCGTGGCATTTTGAGCAAGACCGTTATTCTATCCGGCCTGATCGCCGCAATCTACTCGGTGCAGGCAAGCGAAGTCTCGGACATCAGCAAACTCATGCGCGCCGGACAATATCCGGAAGCCCTGGCAAAAACCGACGCCGTTCTGGCAAAGCACCCGCGCGACGCGCAGATGCGCTTCGTCAAAGGCCTGATCTTAGCAGAACAGAACAAATCAGCTGAAGCAATCGCCATCTTCAGCAAACTGACCGAAGATTTTCCCGACCTGCCTGAACCGTACAACAACCTGGCCGTGCTGTACGCCGCCAATGGTCAATACGACAAGGCGCGCGCCACGCTGGATATGGCGATCCGCACCAATCCAACCTACGCCACGGCGCTGGAAAACCTCGGCGACGTCTACGCCAAACTGGCCAGCCAGGCGTACGACAAGGCCTTGCAGATCGACCCCGCCAGCAACGTGCAGCAGCCGAAACTGGCCTTGGTGCGCACCCTGACGGGCAACATCACCGGCGGCACCATTCCCAAGCTGGCCAGCGCCAACACCAGCGGCAGCAAGCAGCCGGCGGCGACCGCACCGACGCCTGCTCCTGTTCCGGAAGTCAAGCCCAAGCCGGAACCGAAGCCTGAACCCGTCGCGCCGGTAAAACCGACGCCTGCGCCGGCCGAAAAACCGAAGCCGGTTGAAAAACCCGCAGAGAAACCTGCTGAAAAGCCGGTCGACAAGATCGAAAAACCGGCCAAGACAGACAAGGCGGCTGAAAAAGCCGCGGAGAAAGCCGAAAAAGCCGCCGAGACCGCGCGCGCCGACAAGGACAAGGCAGTGGTCCTCAATGCCGTCAACAACTGGGCAAAGGCCTGGAGCGACATGGACGTGAAGTCCTACCTGGCGGCTTACGCCGGCGATTTCCAGACGCCCAAGGGCGAATCGCGCAAGGAATGGGCTGACGAGCGGCGCGCCCGCATCGAGGAAAAGGGCCACATCAGCGTCAAGGTCGACGTGCCTCAAGTCACAATCAAGAACGACACCGCCACCGTCCGCTTCCGTCAGATATATAATTCCAACCGTCTGACAGTTAACAGCCGCAAGACACTGATCCTGGTCAAACAGGGCAACAAGTGGCTGATCAAACAGGAGCGCTCGGGAGGGTAATGGTTCGTTTCGCTGCACATCAAGGCAAGGGGTTGCCCTTGCCATCAGTCCTGGCACGACTGATTCTGGCTTGCCTGGCGTGTACGCCGGTCGCGAGCAGCGTTGCCTCCTCTTCGGCGATTCCGCCGCAGGCTTTGCAATCCGAGATGCGCAAGCCCGATCCTGAAGCCTTGCTGATCGAGGTTTACAAGGATCTCGGCAACAATCGCCTGCAGGAAGCGCAAGCCAAAGCCGACGCGCTGGTCGCGGCCTATCCGCATTTCCGCCTGGGCCATCTGGTCCGCGGCGACTTGCTCATGATGCACGCGCGCCCGGTCAAGAGTTTCGGCGCCATCGCAGATGCGCCTGCCGACAAGCTCAAGGACCTGCGCGCCGAAGCCATGGTGCGCATCAGGTCGCTGCAGGAGCGTCCCAACCCGAGCCTGATTCCCAAACCGGTCCTGCAGGTCGGCGACGACCAGAAGAACGTGCTGGTGGTCGACACGTCGCGCTCGCGCATGTACGTCTATGAAAACCAGGGCGGTCAGCTCAAGTTCATGACCGACTATTACATTTCCCAGGGCCGCTACGGCGTCAACAAGTCGCGCGAAGGCGACCAGCGCACGCCGATCGGCGTGTACTACGTCAACGCCCGCATCCCCGGTCCGAAGCTGCCCGATTTCTACGGCACCGGCGCCCTGCCGCTGAACTATCCGAACGAATGGGACAAGCGCAACGGCCGCAGCGGTTCCGGCATCTGGCTGCACGGTACGCCGTCCGACAATTTCAGCCGTCCGCCGCTGTCGTCCGACGGCTGCGTGGTGCTGGCCAACCCGGATCTGCAAAGCCTGTACGCGACGGCGGAAGTCGGCAAGACGGTGGTCGTCATCAGCGACAACGTCCAGTTCGTCAACAAGTCGGAATGGGACAAGGAGCGCAGCTCCGCCGGCAAGTTCATGGATCAGTGGCAGCAAGACATGGAAGCCAGCGACGCCGACAAGGTACTGGCCAACTATTCGCCCGCGTTCCGTTCCAATCTCGGCGAAAGCCTCGGCACCTGGTTCGGCCGCCAGTTGAAGAGCCTGAACGGCGCGCGCCCTTCCAGCGTCAAAGTCCGTGATCTGAGCCTGTATCGCTATCCCGGCAAGGACGAGATGATCGTCAGCACCTTCATCCAGGAAACCTCCGTCGGCAAGAACAAGAATGCGATCCGCAAGCGCCAGTATTGGCAAAAAGAGGGATCGCAATGGAAGATCGTCTACGAAGGCGCCGCCTGATCGTCGTCATCCGGACGGCAATCGCCATCGAGGCTCCGCGCTGAACAAGCGCGATCCGCGTATGGATGCAAAGCCGGTTTCAACCACATTCACTTAGCAAGGAAGCAATACATGATTCAAGCCCTGACGTCCCGCCGCAAGTTGCTGCAATGCATCGCCGCCCTGTCCTTGTCCGGCGCCGCCCTGATGGCGCATGCCGCCGACGCCCCGCGCGTACAGCTCAAGACCAGCATGGGCGACATCGTGCTCGAACTGGACGCGGACAAGGCGCCGGTGACCGTCGCCAACTTCATCAAGTACGTCAAGAGCGGCCAGTACAACGGCACCATCTTCCATCGCGTGATCAACGGTTTCATGATCCAGGGCGGCGGCTTCGACCAGAACATGCGCGAAAAGCCGACGCAGGCGCCAATCAAGAACGAAGCCAAGAACGGTTTGAAAAACGAAGCGTATACTATCGCCATGGCGCGCACCGCCGACCCGCAATCTGCCGCCGCGCAGTTCTTCATCAACGTCGCCAACAATCGTCCGCTCGATTATCCGAGCCGTGACGGTTGGGGTTACGCAGTATTCGGCAAGGTGGTGCAAGGCAGCGACGTGGTCGACAAGATCAAACAAGTGCGCACCGGCAGCAGCGGCATGTTTGACGACGTGCCTGTGACGCCGGTCATCATCCAGTCGGCGACGGTACTTAAATAAGCTCAAGTAAGCGTCTGCATTCACGCCTGTTTTTAGCATTTCATTTTCATTATTTACACAAAGGGATTCTCATGGCTGTTCTCTTCACCACCAACCACGGCAACTTCAAGGTCGAACTGGACGCAGAAAAAGCGCCAAAGACCGTTGAAAACTTCCTCGCCTACGTCAATTCCGGCCACTACGCCGGCACCATCTTCCATCGCGTGATCGATGGCTTCATGGTGCAAGGCGGCGGTTTCGAACCTGGCATGAAACAAAAGCCGACCAACGACCCGGTTGAAAACGAAGCCAAGAACGGCCTCAAGAATGAGCCGTATACGCTGGCCATGGCGCGCACTTCGGCGCCGCACTCGGCATCGGCGCAGTTCTTCATCAACGTCAAGAACAACAGCTTCCTCGATTTCCCGGGCCAGGACGGCTGGGGCTACTGCGTGTTCGGCAAGGTCGTCGAAGGCATGGATATCGTCGACAAGATCAAGGCCGTCAAGACCACCCGCTCCGGCATGTTCGCCGACGTGCCGGTTGAAGACGTCGTGATCGAAAAAGCCGAAGTCGTCTGAACCGACGCACCCGACTTTCTCCGATGACGAACACTTCATCTGTACAAGAAGCGCAACCCCAAGCGGTTGCGCTTTTTATTTCCGACCTGCATTTGCAGGCCAGCCTGCCGCGCACAACGCAGGCGTTTTATGATTTCCTGGAGCAGCATGCGAGCCGGGCCGAACGGCTCTATCTGCTCGGCGACATCTTCGAATACTGGGCCGGCGACGACGATATCGAGACGCCCTATAACCGCGACATCGTCAATGCACTGCGCCGCGTCAGCGACAGCGGCGTCGCCGTCTACTGGATTGCCGGAAATCGCGACTTTCTCGTGGGCCATGCATTTGCCGAAGCCGCCGGATTGACGATCCTTGAAGATCCGCACGTCATCCATCTCGCCGGCCGCGACATCACGCTGGCACATGGCGATGCGCAATGCACCGACGACACGGCCTACATGGCGTTTCGCGCGCAGGTGCGCCAACCGGCCTGGCAGCAGCAGTTTCTGGGCATGCCGCTGGCGCAGCGCAAGGCCATCATCGAAGGCGTACGCCAGAACAGCAAGGACGCCAACAAGGAAAAATCCTCCGAGATCATGGACGTCAATGCCGACGCCATACGCGGGGTGTACGAGCAGACCGGCACACAGACGCTGATTCACGGTCACACGCACCGCCCTGCTCTGCATGTCGACGAATCGGGCTCGCAAACCCGCCTGCGCTACGTCTTGCCGGATTGGGAGTACGACGTGGAACCTGCGCGTGGCGGCTGGATGAGCCTGACTTCCGATGGCGTACTGCATCGTTTCGATGCGGCCGGTAATGAATTGAAGTAACGAAGCGCCATCAGATTTCCGCGCCCAGTGCCGGATGCGGCAGGCAAAAAAAGAGGAGCAGACTTGCTCCTCTTTTTTATTCGCTTTAGATCCGTGTCAACTCTATTTACTCCACCAGCTTGTTCAACTGCGCAGCATCGAATTTCTCCAACTCCGCCAACTTCTCGCAACCGATGCCGGCCGATTTGATCGCGGCAAGAATCACCTCGATCTGATGCTCTTGCGCGGCGGCCTGATCGATCAGGCCGTGCAAGGCCTTGGATAAAGGATCATCGCCGTTCGGCGTCACGCCGTAAGCGGCAAACATGCGCGCGGCAGCTTGTTCGCGAGGATCCTGCGGAGCCTTTTGCACCACGCGCGCCGGATTGCCGATGGCGGTTGCGCCGGGAGGCACTTCTTTGACAACCACCGCATTGGAACCGACCTTGGCGCCATCACCGACCGTAAAGCCGCCCAACACTTGCGCGCCGGCGCCGATGATCACGCCGCGCCCCAGCGTCGGGTGACGCTTGATGCCCTTGTTGAGCGACGTACCGCCCAGCGTCACGCCTTGATAGATCGTGCAGTCGTCGCCGATTTCCGCCGTCTCGCCGATCACGACGCCGAAGCCGTGGTCGATGAAAACACGCCTGCCGATGGTGGCGCCGGGATGGATTTCGATCCCGGTGAACCAACGCGCCAGCTGGGAGATGAAGCGCCCCAGCCACTTCAAGCCGCTGGTCCAGCAGCCATGCGCGATACGGTGCAAAACCACTGCGTGCAGGCCGGGATAACAGGTCAAGACTTCCCAGGCGTTGCGCGCTGCAGGATCGCGTTCAATGATGCTGGAAATATCTTCTCGAAGTTGAGTAAACATAATTTCGGTATCAATGCGGAATGTGCAATCTTAATCGTTTACCGTCAGGCTTGCCGAAAACGCGCCGGCTTTCCTGACGTCAATAATGGGATCGCACGAGGAGAAATTGCCCGCCGGGATCCCGGCGAGCGGCCCAGAATTACTTGGGCAGACGCTGCCGTCGCGCTTCGTACAGACAGACGCCGGAAGCGACGGAGACGTTAAGACTTTCGACCGATCCGAACATGGGGATGCTGACCAGAATATCGCAGGTTTCGCGCGTCAGGCGGCGCATGCCTTCGCCTTCCGAACCCATGACCAGCGCCGTCGGGCCGGAGAAATCGCCTGCGTACAAATCCTTGTCCGCATCATCGGCCATGCCGATCAGCCAGACGCCGCGATCCTTGAGATCGCGCATGGTGCGCGCCAGATTGGTGACGGTGATGTAGGGAACGGTTTCGGCCGCGCCGCTGGCGACTTTGGCGGCTGTCGCGTTCAGGCCGACCGCGCGGTCCTTCGGCGCGATCACCGCATGTGCGCCGGCGCCGTCGGCCACCCGCAGGCAAGCGCCCAGGTTGTGCGGATCGGTAATGCCGTCGAGGATCAGCAGCAATGGCGGACCTTCGACGACGTCGAGCAGCTCGTCCAGATTGCGCGCCAGCGACAGCTCGCCGGCCTTGGCGACGACGCCCTGATGGCGGCGCGTGCCGACGATATTCGACAGGCGCTGGTCGTCCGCCTGGATGATGCGTACGCCGGCGGCCTTGGCCGCGTGCAGCAGATCGCGCATGCGCGCGTCGTTGCGCTCGGCATCGACATACAATTCCTCGACCGACGACGCCTCGTGACGAATACGCGAGGTGACGGCGTGGAAGCCAAAAATCATTTTACTTTTCATGTGCCCTGCTTCTTCACTAAATACTGCTTCACTAAATAAGTCTGCGCCGAAAAGACCGAATCTCGCGATTCAGCCTCCTTCGGCGCATGGTTAACGCTGCTGCCGTGACGTCGCATCAAGAAAACACGACGCCCTCGGTTTTAGCGATTTTTCTTGCTTGGCCGGGAAAAACCCTTGGCCGGACGCTTGCGGTCCGACTCAATCCCGCCCTTCACACGCGGCAAAGCCTTGCCGGATTTGCTCGCCGCCTTGGGTGTTTTCGCCCCCTTGGCGGTTTTTGCAGCAGGCGCCGGCGCTGCCTTGGCAGTGCCGCCGGAGCGAGCCGCCGGCGCGCCGCCTTTACCGGCGGCGCCGGTCTTGCTGCGCGCCTGCTGTGCATTTTCAGCGCGACGCGCTTCGTTCTTCAGAATCGTACGAATGCCCGGCTCGGTCACCAGACGCAGATCGATCTTGCGTGCATCCAGATCGACCCTGCTGACCTGCACCGTCACGCGGTCGGTCAACTGATAACGGATGCCGGTGCGTTCGCCGCGCAATTCGTGGCGTGCTTCGTCATACTGGAAGTAATCCGCACCCAGTTCGGTGACGTGGACCATGCCTTCGATATACAAGGCATCGAGCTGCACGAAGATGCCGAAGGTCGCCACACCGGAGATCGTGCCGGTGAATTCTTCGCCCAGTTTGTCGCGGATGAAGTAACACTTGAGCCATGCCTCGACGTCGCGCGATGCTTCATCGGCGCGCCGTTCGTTGGCGGAACAGTGGATGCCCAGCGCTTCCCAGATGGCGACGCTGCTTTCCGGCTTCTTCTTGCCGTTGGCGCGGTCCAATGCCTGCGCTTTGCGCGCGGCGGGCGACAACATCGTATTCAGCACGCTGGTGTCGATGCCCTTCGGGTCATAGCGCTTGCCCAGCAGGATCGCCTTGATGGCGCGATGCGTCAGCAAATCCGGATAGCGGCGGATCGGGCTGGTGAAGTGGGCATACGATTCATACGACAAACCGAAGTGACCGATATTTTCCGGGCTGTACACCGCTTGCTGCATGGAGCGCAGCAGCATGGTCTGGATCAGCAAGGCATCCGGACGCGACTTGATCTTCGGCATCAGCTCGGCGTAGTCGGAAGCACTCGGGCTGTCGCCGCCGCCCAGGCTCAAGCCGATCTGCTTGAGGAAAGTGCGCAGCTGATTGAGACGCTCCTTGGTCGGTCCGGCATGGACGCGATACAGGCCGGGATGCTCGTGCCGCTTCAACAGATCGGCGGCACAGACGTTGGCCGCCAGCATGCATTCCTCGATCAGTCGGTGCGCGTCGTTGCGGGTGCGCGGCAGGATTTTTTCAATCTTGCCCACGGCGTTGCAGACGATATAGGTTTCGGTCGTTTCGAAGTCGATGGCGCCGCGTGCATGACGTGCTTGCAACAGCGCCTGGAAGACCTCATACAGATGCAGCAGATGCGGCACCACGCCGGCGCGCTTGGCGGCTTCCGGGCCCTTCGTGTTGGCAAGAACGGCGGCGACTTCGGTATAGGTCAGACGCGCAGCGGAGTGAATCACCGCCGGGTAAAACTGGTAGGCCTTGATCTCGCCCTTGGCGGTAATCACGGCATCGCACACCAGCGTCAGACGATCGACGTCGGGGTTGAGCGA
Source organism: Herbaspirillum sp. CF444 (assembly GCF_000282135.1). GTDB lineage: Bacteria > Pseudomonadota > Gammaproteobacteria > Burkholderiales > Burkholderiaceae_D > Herbaspirillum. The sequence continues at coordinate 43,614 of NZ_AKJW01000021.1, read as the reverse complement.
GCACAGACCGTTCGACAATTTCTCCGGCAGCATCGGAATCACGCGGCGCGGGAAATACACCGAGGTGCTGCGTTCCAGCGCATCCACGTCGAGCGCGTCGTTCGGTTTCACATAATGGCTGACGTCGGCGATCGCAACGATCAGACGATATCCCTTGGCGCGGCCGATCTTGATCGGTTCGCAATAGACCGCATCGTCGAAGTCGCGCGCGTCTTCGCCGTCGATGGTGACCAGCGGCACGTCGCGCAAATCGACGCGGTCATTCAGGTCGGCCGGTTTGACTTCGCCCGGCAGCTTCGCCGCCAGCTTCTTGGCCGCTTCGGAAAACTCATGCGGCACGCCGTACTTGCGCACGGCAATCTCGATTTCCATGCCCGGGTCGTCGATGTCGCCGAGAATTTCTGCAATCTTGCCGACCGGCTGCGTGTAACGCGAAGGCTGCTCGGTCAACTCGACGCTGACCACCTGCCCTGCCTTGGCCTTGCCCGGCGAACCGGCGAGGATCACGTCCTGGCCGATACGTTTATCTTCTGGCGCCACCACCCAGACGCCGTTCTCGTTGAGCAAGCGGCCGATCACGTGGGTATTGGCGCGCGACACCACTTCGACGATGGTGCCTTCCGGACGTCCGCGGCGATCGGTGCCGATGATGCGGGCCTGGACGCGGTCGCCATGCAAGACCTTCTGCATTTCTTTCTCGGGCAGGAAGATGTCGGCGCTGCCGTCTTCCGGCAAGAGGAACCCAAAACCGTCGCGGTGGCTGCTGACCCGCCCTTCGATGAAATCGGGGGAATGCGTCAGCTTGTAGTTGCCGGCGCGGTCGGGCTTGATCTGACCGTCGCGTTCCATCGCATTCAGGCGTCGCGTCAGGCCATCCATTTCTTCCGGCTTGACGCTGAGCGCGGCAGCCAGTGTCATCGCGTTTTGTGCGCCCGAAGAGGTGCGCAGGATGCCGAGAATTTCCTCGCGGCTGGGGATGGTATAGGGAAATTGGCTCAAAAGTGTAATCAGGTAAATTGTTATTCATCAGTTTCGCGACAGCGGATTCGCCTGGCGAGCTGCTGGAATACGACTACGGGGCATGGGCCCAGGGTGCAACATGCCCTAGTGTAACGGAGGTTCCCGGTATTTACCTAACGCGCAGCCCGGATAGGCCTGTCGGCACGCGCCGCCTGAAAATAAATGGACGGCAACGGCCCAAGTGATTGACAAGTTCTCAAAATGGGCTATAATCTCGTTCTTTCGCGGTATTGCCCACGTGGCGGAATTGGTAGACGCGCATGGTTCAGGTCCATGTGCCGCAAGGTGTGGGGGTTCGAGTCCCTCCGTGGGCACCAAAAACATAAAAGGTCGATTGATGAAAATCAATCGGCCTTTTGCGTTTTTGGCGACCGCGAGCAAGGCGCCTGCGCGCCTTGCGGGTGGGACTCGAAAGTTTGGCCTTGCAAGGCCAAACGGGGTCGCGGCACGTGACCGAGCTCCCTCCGTGGGCACCAAAAACATAAAAGGCTGGTTGATGAAAATCAACCAGCCTTTTGCGTTTTTGAAGCCGCAAAATCAGAGCGCCTTTCTTCGCACATTTGCAGATATTCATCTCGAACGGAATCACTCTGCTAATTTGTGCGTGACCTTCCCCTTTTCGGTTTTCCGTATTTCGAAAATTTCATCGCGACCCGATGAAATTCGCATCGAACGAATCCACTCTCATCACGTTTCGTTTTTACGCATTATTTTGTTGACCACCAGATTCAATATCAGTATTATTCAGCCCTTCTAAGCGCTACGTACTTTTGTACGAAGACGTTTTAGGCCCACGTGGCGGAATTGGTAGACGCGCATGGTTCAGGTCCATGTGCCGCAAGGTGTGGGGGTTCGAGTCCCTCCGTGGGCACCAAAATATAAAAGGTCGGTTGATGAAAATCAACCGACCTTTTGCGTTTTGGGGGCCACGAGCAAGGCGCCTGCGCGCCTTGCGGGTGGGACTCGAAAGTTTGGCCTTGCAAGGCCAAACGGGGGCGCGGCACGTGACCGAGCTCCCTCCGTGGGCACCAAAACATAAAAGGCCGGTTGATGAAAATCAACCGGCCTTTTGCGTTTTGGGGACCGCTTTCTATCTCGCCGACAAACTCACCTTGCTCTTCAGAGGTTTGCCTTCAGGCGGCCGCACCAGCGCGCCACGCACCTCAAACCGCAACTGATCAAGCACCGCGCCGTTCCCATCCTGCAAAACCAGTTTGTGCTTGCCCGGCCAAGGCATCCAATCGTAGCCCAGGTCTGCGGATTTTTTACCTGCCGCTTTCAACGGTTTCCCATCAAGCAGCCACACGCCCTGCTTCGCACCTTGCGCGGTGAAGCGCAAACGTTGATGCGTCGGCGGAATATCGGGATCGATCGCCACCAGCATGCCCGGCGTCGGGTAGGTGATCATCGGCGCGATCTCGCCCGACTTCGCCACATGGAGCATGCGCTGGCTGGTGTCAGGCAGGAAGTATTCGGTACGCGCCGCTTCCAGCTGATTTTCAAACTGCACCGGCTGTGCAATCACCGATGCCGGTTTGGCCGGTTCCTGTGAACCGGATTGACGGTGCAGATACTGCATCACCTCCTGCCAGACCGGCGCCGCGCCCGTGACGCCCGACACATCCCACATCGGTGCGCCGGATGCATTGCCGACCCAGACGCCGACGGTATAGCGCGACGAGAATCCGACACACCAGTTGTCGCGCATGTCCTTCGAGGTGCCGGTTTTGACTGCCGTCCAGATGCGCGTCGACAAGGCATTCTCCAGACCGAAAGTCCGCGCCCTCGCACTGCGGTCGGACAAGATGTCGCCGACGATGAAAGAGGCGCCGCCGTCCATCGCCTGTTGATAGGTCGCGCGCGGATCGGTCATTGCGGTACGCACGCCGCTGTAACGCCCCTGGTTCGCCAGCGCGCGATAGGCATTGGTCAGCGACAACAGGCTGATATCGGCGCTGCCCAGCGCAAGGCTGTAGCCGTAATAATCGCCCGACTCGCGCAGATTGAAACCGAGCGTCTGCAAGCGCCGGAAGAAACGTTCCGGCGTCACCATCACCAGCGTGCGCACGGCAGGGATATTGAGCGACGATCCCAGCGCGGTACGCAGACTCACCAGTCCCTTGAATTGCCGGTCATAATTCTGCGGAATATAGAGGCCGGCGGAAGTCGCCAGATTGACCGGCGAATCGTCGAGCAGCGATGCCGCCGTCAGCCATTTTTTCTCGATCGCCATTTCATACAGAAACGGTTTCAGGGTCGAACCGGCCTGGCGCAAGGCCTGCACGCCATCGACCTGCGCCGCGCCGGACAGCGAGCCACTCGATCCCACCCAGGCCAGGACATCGCCGCTGGCGTTGTCGATCACGACCACCGCGCCGTCTTCAATATTGCGATCCACCAGCGCCGACAACTGGCGGCGCAAGGCATCGCCGGCAAAACGCTGCGTCGCTGCATCGAGGGTTGAATACACGGGCTTGCCCGCATCCTTGAGCAGCTTGCGCCCCAGATGCGGTGCAAGCTGCTGCGCGGTCGCGGCGCCGCTGAGCTCCCCCTTGGCCGTGGCGCGCGCCAGCACCAGTTCCGTGCGCCCCTGCAAGCCATTGCATTCCTGCGGCGCGCCCTGCTCTTTCAGGATGGAACAGGCGCGCTCCGAGACCTTCGCCGGTTTGGCGTTGGGCGCGCGAATCAATGCTACGGCGATGGCCGCCTCGCTCTGATTCAGGCCGCTGGGATGCTTGCCGAACAGCACGCGCGACAAGGCATGCACGCCGACCAGCTCGCCGCGGAAACTGACCAGATTCAGATAGGCCTCCAGAATCTGATCCTTGCGCCAGTTGCGCTCCAGCGACTGCGCGATGAAGACCTGCGACACCTTTTGCGTCATCGACCGCGCCGACGACTTGCGGCGCAGATCGTCATAGATCAAACCCGCCAGTTGCATCGTGATGGTCGAGGCGCCGCGCGTTTTGGTGTTCCACAGGTTGCCCCATGCCGACGCCGCCACGGCGTTCCAGTCGACACCGCTGTGCCGATAAAAGCGCCGGTCTTCGGAAGCAATCAGCGCGTTGCGCAAGGCCGGCGACACATCCTCCAAAGCAATCCAGGACAGGCGACGTTCATTGGGATTAAGCCGCAGTTGCTGGATCAATTCGCCATGACGGTCGTACATCGCGGCGTCCGACGAGCGGAACGACTGCTGCACTTCGATAAAACTTGGGACGGCATGCGCGACACCCGGCGCTCCCGTTAGGAGCGCCGTCGACGCGGCAAACAGTATCGCCGCGATATGTCGTCGCAGATTCTCGTTCATCACGGCGCCTTGATGCTCACCTTTGCATTCGGAATCTCGCCGAACATCTCCGGCGCGTACATCGCCTCGACCCGCGTCGGCGGCAGGCTGAATTCGCCGGCGTTGTTCAGCCGCACCGTGTAGGAAATGCTGGAACGCCCTTTCGGCATGCGCTCGTAATAGGCGCGATAGCCTTCGAAGCTGCGCTCTTCATACGCCAGCCACGCACTGCTGCGCGAGCGGCCATCGTCCTCGCCGCTGCGCGTGATGGCGGAGTCGCGCGCCAGACCGGAACCCAGCAAGCTGGAGCCGCCCGGAATCGGATCGTTCAGCACCACCCAGGTCATGTCGGTCTGCGCGTCGATATCCAGCGTCACGCGCAAGACGTCGCCGCGGCTGTAGACGCCCTTCTGCTTCTGCTCGACGGCAACGATCGTCTTGGTGATGCGGTAGCCGCTGGAGAATGGCGCTTTCAACGACACTGCGGCCAGGCTCTGCACGGTGATCCACGGCTTGCCGCTGCCCTCCTGCGTGAACTTCAGCGTACCCGGCGCGGACGTTCCCCAAGGAATCTGTACTTTGCCCCCGGCGACGCCCGCACCGCTCCACGCATAAGCGTTGCTGCCCGCATCGGACGCGATGCGCGTAGTACCGCCCACCTTTTCGGCTTCGAACGCACGGCTGAATTTTTCCAGCGCCAGGCTGCCCCAGACATTCGCGGTCGTGGTGCTCCAATGGCCGCGCTGCTGACGCTGGATGGCGCCGCTGATCAGCTTGGGCATGTCTTCGCGCCAGGCCGGATTGTTCAGCATGGTCAGCACAAGGCGATTGGCGTTGCTGTCGCCGCCGGCCATCAGCCACCACCAGTAGTCGCTCGCCTCGTCCGAGAAGCCCATGCGCGTGCCCTGATAGTTCAGGCGCGAGCGGATGATCTGATCGGCTTCCGCCAGACGCTTGTCGCGCTCGGGAATCGTCGTCACGCGCTGCAAGATGGCGATCCAGTCGAGCACCGCCGAGGTCGGCCACAGATTCGGATTGATCTGAATCGAACCGAGCATGGATGGCTGCACGCGGTGATAGCGCGACAAGGCTTCCAGCGCCGCCAGCTTGCGCACGTCGAGGTCCTTTTTCGGCGACCAGAAGTCGCGCGTGAGCTTGCCGTCGACAAACGCCGCCAGACCGTCCAGCATCTTGTCGCGGCTCTGCACCGGCAAGGCGTAGGCTGCTTCGTTCGATGCCGCCAGCAGATAGGCCGTCAGGGTATCGCTACCGCGCCGCGCATTGGATTCGCTCGGCGGGAAGTAATATGCCAGGCCGTCGGCATCGAGATAGGTCGGCAAGTCGGTAACGATCTTCTGCCACAGAGCGTCGTCACGCAAGCCGATGGCCTTGGAAGTACGCTGCTCAAGGCATGAGAACGGATAGTCGGCGAAGTATTTGCGGATGCCTTCGCTGCCGCCGGCCAGACTCGGCTTGAGCGAAATATTCAGACCGCCGCGTCCCGGCAAACTGTCGGCCGGTTGCGCCACGCTCATCGACGATGTCTTGTCGAGCTGGAACAGCGTCGCCTGCTGCACCGTCACCGGTATCGCCGGCAAGACGCGCTGGACGAATTTGATGGCGTCCTTTGCCGCCGATGCTGACGATACGGATTGCTCCTGCGCGCCGATTTCCCAGTTCAGTTGCGAGATGTCCGCCGGCACGGTCACCGGCCACATGACTTCACGCGCTTCGCCGGCAGGAATGGCGACGTCCTTGTCCTGCAAGGCAATCGTCGCAGCCGGAGCCAGGGCCGTGCCCGTCGCTTTCGCGTTCAGGCGAAGCTGCATGGCGCGCGTGGTGGTGTTGCGCACGGTGACCATGGCGTTGAACTGATCGCCTTCGCGCACCAGCGGCGGCAGGCCGGAGATGACCTGCACGTCCTGCGACGAGCGGATGCTGGCCGAGCCGGTACCGAACAGGCCGGCGCCGCTCTCCGCCACCGCAACGATGCGGAAGGCCGTCAGCGCGTCGTTGAGCGGCACGTCGATCTGCGCCCTGCCGTTGGCGTCGAGCACCACGTACGGCTTCCACAACAGCAAGGTGTCGAACAGTTCACGGGTCGGCGATTTGCCGCCGCCACCTCCGGCCGGCGTAGCCTTCTTGCCGTAGTGGCGTTTACCGATGACCTGCATTTGCGCGGTCGACGTGTCGATGCCGTAGCTGCGCCGCTGCAACATGGCGGAGAGCAGATTCCAACTGGTGTTGGGTTGCAGTTCCAGCAAGGCTTCATCTACCGCCGCCAGCGCGATCTCGGCGCCCGCGGCAGGCTTGCCGTCGGGCAGCGTGACCTGCACGCTGACCTTGGCGGTCGAGCGGATCGGATAGGTCGGCTTGTCCGCCGTCACCGCGACTTTCAGCAGATGCGCGCCGCTGCCGACCGCAATCTCGGCGACGCCGAATTTGTAGGCCGGCTTGGCCAGATCGACCATGGTGCCGGGCGCTTGGTATTCCTTGAACTCGTGCCACCAGTTGATCGGCTCTTTCCAGCCCCAGGTGAAGAAGGAATACCAAGGCACTTCGCGCATGCGGCCGCGCACGGCCAGCACCGAGACGTAGACGTTCGGTGCAAAGCCGCCCTTGACCGGCAGGCTGATGGTCGGGTCCTGGCCGTTCAGTTGCACGACCTGCGTTTCGATCACGCCTTCGCGCTCCACCGCCACCAAAGCAGTCGCATAGCGGAACGGCATGCGCACCTGGAACTTGGCGGTCTCGCCGGGCTGATAGGTCTTCTTCTCGGGGAGAATGTCGATGCGATCCTGATTCTCCCCGTCGAACCACAACTCGCCCTGGCGCGTCACCCATACCGAGGTCCGGGCGAACGAGGCGTTGCCGTTGCCGTCCTTGGCCGTCGCGGTCAGCTCGACATTGCCTGCTTCCGACAGCGACACGTCGCAAATCAGCACGCCATGCTTGTCGGACTTGCCCGAACACAGGGTGCCGAGGTTTTGCGACGAACGCGTGTTTTCATAGGCATAGAAACCGCCGACCATGCGCTTGCGATGCGAATTGGTTTGCTGGCTCTGGGCCGTGATTTCGACGGGTACGTCGGCTTGCGGCTGACCTGCCGCGTTGAGCACGACCATGCTCAGGGCCAGCTTCTTTTTCACCGAAACCCAGTCGCCGCCCTTGATGCCGATGACGACTGCCGAGGGCCATACCGCCGTGACGTTGGAGATGGTCTGGATCTCGCCGTTCGGATCGCTGTAGGTCATCTCGGTCAACAATTCGCGCGGCGTCTTGATGACAGGCATGGACTTGACCGTGGTGCGGCCTGCGCCGTTTTTATCCAGCGTCACCGGCAGTTTGTCGGCGACGATTTTCTGATCGTCGCTGTCGGCATTGCCGTCCTCGTTGCCGTAGTTGCCGGCATTGAAGGTATAGCCGTCATAACCCGAAAAACTGACCGGCTTCGCGCGCATCAGGCTGGTGATGCGCACCGATTGCCCCGAAGCGCCGCCGCCATTGATGTAGTTGAGCTGGACGTCGAGCGGCACCTCCTTCGGCGCCACCAGGCCGGCGCCCTTGTTGGCGATCACCGGCGTGATGCGGCCCTGCATCAAGGGCAGGCGGAATTCCTCCACGCGGAAACTGCCGGTACTGTAGCTGCCCTGTGCAGAACCGCCTTCTTCGGCGTCGCTATCGTTATTGCCGTCGCTGCCGTCACTGCTGCCGCCTTTCGCCGCGCCGCTGTCGAGCATGACGTCATAAGTGCCGAGTTTGGCTTCCTTCGGAATCGCAAAGACGGTCTCGGCATTTTTCTGATTGCGCCACTTCAGCGGAAACTGGAACTCCTGTCCGCTGCCCTGATGAATGATGCGCACGCGCGTGGGCAGCTTGTCTTTGCCGGCCAGCGCGAAACCGTTCATGCTCTCCAGCCGGAACTCATGCTTCATCGACACCGTCTCGCCGGCGCGGAACAAAGTGCGATCAAAGACGGTATGCGCCCGGGCATTGGCAGCCGGGGAACGATCGGTCGGCAGATTGAAGCGCCACGATTCGATACCGTCATTCCACGAGGTCAGTGCAAACGCCATGTCGGCGCGCCCCTTCTCGTCGGTCTTGCGCGCGCTGACGAACAGGCCATTGATGGCGCCGTCTTCGTTCTGACGGCTGGCGCAGATGTCTTCGATCGGCTTGGCGATCATCGCCACGCCGATCGCATTGGTCTTGCCGCGCCACAGCTCGTCGCCACGGCAATTGGAGATGCGCACGTCGGCATCCGCCACCGGCCTGGCCGTGTCGAGCGTCGTCACCCACACCGCATTGTTCTCGCGCCCGAGCTTGACGTGCACCGACAGATTGGTCACCAGCGTGCTGGTGCGCACATACATCGGCGCCGGTTTGCCGAGCAGGGACGCGCCAAGTTTTTGCGACTCCAGCTCGACCACATAGAAGCCCGGATCCTTCAGGGGAATGCCGACCACTTCAAACGGCCGCTCGCCGTCCTTGGCGTCCGCCAGCGCCGGCAAATTCAGCGTCTTCACGCCAGGCTCTTTGGCCAGCAAGCCGATGGCGCGCGTGTCGGGCGTCTTGCCCGTGGTGTCGCCCCAGCGTTCATGAAAACGATTGAGTCGCGTCAGCCACGCGATCACGCCCTTGTCGCCATCGACCTTGAGATTGGCGACCTTGCCCGGCAGCGCGGTACCGTCGGCGCCGCGCACCATCAGGTTCGCTTCGACGCGGCGCAAGGTCACCGGCAAGGTGGCGTCGGCATTCAATTCGATGATGCCGAACGGCGCCGCCGGGAATTTCGCCAGCGGCGGATAGCCGGCGGTGCGCGACTTCAGCGGAAATGCGGACGCGTTGCTGAGCGCGCGGCCGCTTTCATCCTTGAAGCCGGATGGCAGGTTGACGGTGAATTCGCCGTTCTCCGGGAACGGCGGTTTGAAGGTCAGGTTGTAGACCAGCTCATCCGTATTGTTCTTCTCGAAGAAGGGCTTGAGCTTGCCGTTGCTGCTCTTGAGCTCCACCGCCTCGGCCAGCTTGCGCGGCACGGCGGACGAGAACGACATCGTCACCGGCAGGATCGGCGAGCACGCAGCGTTGGCGTTCTCGCGCTCGCAACTGAGGCTGGCGGTGAACTCCTTGCGCACCTTGAATTTGAAGGTCTGCGGTATCGTCGTGGCAATGCCGTTGAGCGTGGCGATGCCCTTGTCCCAGGTCAGCTTGACGGCGGCATCGTTGGGCAGGCGTTGCTGGCACTGCACGATGGAGACCAGCGACGGGTCGATTTTCTTGGCGAATTCCTGCAGCAAAGCTTTGCGTGTCGCTTCAGGAACAAACTTGACCGGAATGCGTTCGTGGATGCCTTCCGCCTCGCAATACACATGATCTCGCACGCTGTCCTGATTTGCCGCGCCGTTCTGGAACAGGATGAAGGCTTGCTCTTCCTCGATCTCGTTCCCTTCCGGCATATGCCGTACGACGGCAGGTCCGCCGGTGTTGAACTGGAACACGCTCTTGCCGGTAAGTGCTGCTCCGGACACCGCCTTGACGCCCGGTTTCAGGGTAAACGAACAACGCGTACCGGGCGGCAGATCGCGCTCGAAGTCGTAGATCCAGTTCTTGCCGTCGGCCCAGCGCGAAGTGCCTGCCACCGCGCAGTTGATATCGAAAGGTGCTGCCGCCTTGGGATCGCCGAACTTGACCAGCGGCTCGGAAAACGTCGCGCGCGCCTGGCGGATCTGGGCAACGTCGCCTTGCGGCGAAAAGCCGACGACGCCGGCTGCGGTTGCCGGCAACGACAAACTGGCTGCCGCCAGCGCCGCTGCCAGTTTCAGTGTCGGGTTCCAGCGTAGGGTCCGGAAAATCAGAGGCATGCTTGCTCCGTTATCTTTTTTAATCAGTTCTTTGGCGACGCGTCATGGTGACGAAGCCTTGTGACACGATCAAGACAGATTGTGATTCGAATGGTTCTTTGTCCTGTACCGGCTTCACAGCTTGCACTGCAAAAAATCAAGAAAACAACTAATGCGTCTCGAAATTTGCGTATTCCGATAATACACAGCATGGATCTTCTGGCGAAATGCCGTGTGTGATTTTTCCAGCACGCGCACCAGGCGCCCTTCCGCCACATCGGCATCCGACATGAAATTGGACAGGCAGGCGATGCCTTGCCCGTGGAGCGCCAGATGGCGGATCGTCTCGCCGCTGGAAGCGCGGAATGCCGGCTTGATCGGATAGCGGTCGCCGTCTTCGTGCTGCAGCGGCCAATGATTCAATCCTTCGGGTTGGGTAAATCCGATCAGCTGATGGTTGTCGAGATCCTTGACCGTCTTGGGCGTGCCGTGGCGTCGCAGGTAGTCCGGACTAGCCAGCAATTGCAGCCGCGCCGAGGTCAAGGGCTTGGCGTGCAGCGTCGAATCCTGCAGCTCGCCGATGCGGATCGCAATGTCGGTGCGCTGCTCGACCAGATCGATGAAGCGGTCGTTGGTGGTCAGATCCAGCTCGATGTCGGGATAGGCTTCGCGAAAGGCGGCGACGTGCGGCACGATACAGTGCAGCATGAACGGCGCCGAGGCATCCACGCGCAGCTTGCCGACCGGCTTCTGGCTGCGGATGCGAATCGACTCTTCGGCGCGCTCCATGGCGGAGATAATGTCGCGCGCCTGCGCCAGGAATACCTGTCCTTCCTCCGTCAGCTCCATGCGCCGCGTCGTGCGCGTAAGCAGGCTGGTGCCGAGTTTTTCTTCCAATCGCGTCAGGGCGCGGCTGATGCCCGACGTCGTCTGTTCCAACACCTCGGCCGCCGCGCTCAGGCTGCCGGCCTCGACAACGGCGATGAAAACGCGCATTTCATCCGATTGCATGGTCATTATTGACTCCAATTCAAATATTTTTTGATTTTAACGGTATTTTTCTCAACAAAGATAGCCGTCACAATGGCATACGTCAAACAAACTACTACTGGGAGTTGAATCATGCCGATTGCTTTATGGGCGCTGGCCATCAGCGCATTTGCGATAGGAACCACCGAATTCGTCATCATGGGCCTGTTGCCCGAAGTTGCCGCCAATCTGGGCACGACCTTATCCTCGGCCGGCCTGCTGGTCACCGGCTACGCGCTAGGCGTGTTCGTCGGCGCCCCGCTGGTCACCGCCACCACCGGCAAACTGCCGCGCAAGACCTTGCTGGTCAGCCTGATGGTGCTGTTCGTCATCGGCAACGTCGGCTGTGCGATCGCGCCGGACTACACGACCCTGATGATTTCTCGCATCATCGCCTCGTTCTCGCACGGCGCCTTCTTCGGCGTCGGCTCGGTGGTCGCCACCGGTCTGGTCGCCAAGGAGAAGCAGGCTTCCGCCATTGCGCTGATGTTCACCGGCCTGACCGTGGCCAACGTGCTGGGCGTGCCTTTCGGCACCTGGCTGGGCCAAGCCTACGGCTGGCGTTCGACCTTCTGGGCGGTGAGCGCCATCGGCGTCGTGGCCTTGCTGGCAACGGCCTGGCTGGTGCCGCGTTCGGATGACAAGCAGGATGCCGACTTCAGCAGCGAACTGCGCGTGCTGGGTCGCCCGCAAGTGCTGCTGGGCCTGTTGATGACCGTGCTGGGCTTCGGCGGCGTATTTGCGGCATTCACCTATATTGCGCCTATCCTGACCGACATTACCGGCTTCCAGCCGGGCGCCGTGTCGCCGATCCTCTTGCTGTTCGGCGTGGGCCTGGTGGGCGGCAATTTGCTGGGCGGCAAATTCGCCGACAAGTATCTGATGCCGACACTGGTGGTGAGCCTGGTGTTACTGGCCGGCGTACTGGTGCTGTTTTCGTTCACCAGCCATTACAAGCTGGCTGCCGTGATCACCGTCGGTTTGCTGGGCGCCGCCGCCTTCGCCACCGTGCCGCCGCTGCAAATGCGCGTGCTTGAGAAAGCTACCGGCGCGCCGAACCTGGCGTCGTCGGTCAACATCGCCGCCTTCAACCTGGGCAACGCCCTGGGCGCATGGCTGGGCGGCGTCACCATCGATCACGGTCCCGGTCTGCATTCGGTATCGATGGTTGCCGCATTGATCACCGCAGGCGGTCTGGTTGTCGCGCTGATCAGCTGGAAGCTGGATCGCAAAGCCGTTCCTGCCGTTTCGCTGAAGACCGCCAACGAAGCTTGCTAATTCAGGATCTCACGCCAACGCAGCATCAGGAATCCGCCATGAATATGCAAAAAACAGCTCTGGTAGTCGGCGCCCAAGGCGTCATCGGCCGCAATCTGATCGATCATCTGCGCGGCCTGGCAGACTGGAGCATCATCGGCCTGTCGCGCCGCGGCGGCGAGTCGGACGAGCGCGTGCAGCATATCGCCGTCGATCTGCTCGACAAAGACGACGCCCGCGCGAAACTGGGCGGGCTGAGACAAGTCACCCACATCTTTTACGCGGCCTACCAGCATCGTCCGACCTGGGCCGGACTGGTGGCGCCGAACCTGGCGATGCTGGTCAACACGCTGGAAAGCGTCGAGGCCGCAGCTGGCGACTTGCAGCACGTCAGCCTGATGCAGGGCTACAAGGTGTACGGCGGCCATCTCGGTCCGTTCAAGACGCCGGCACGCGAAACCGATGCGCATTTCATGCCGCCGGAATTCATGTTCGACCAGCAGACTTATCTGGAGCAACGCCGGCAAGGCAAGTCGTGGACCTGGTCCGGCATCCGGCCGGCGGTGGTCGGCGGCTTTGCGCTGGGCAACCCGATGAACCTGGCGTTGGCGATTGCGGTGTATGCCTCGGTATCGAAAGAACTCGGCCTGCCGCTGCGCTTTCCCGGCAAACCGGGCGCCTACGACAAGCTGGTGGAGATGACCGACGCCGGCCTGCTGGCGAAAGCCACGGTGTGGGCAGCAACCGATCCGCGTTGCGGCAATCAGGCCTTCAACATCGGCAACGGCGACCTGTTCCGCTGGAGCGAAATGTGGCCGAAGATCGCGCGCTACTTCGATCTGGAGGTGGCGCCGCCGCTACCGTTGTCGCTGAGCACGGTCATGGCCGACAAGGCCGAGGTGTGGCAACGGATCGCCGAAAAACACGACCTGGCGCCGCACAGCTTTGCCGACTTGTCGTCGTGGGAATTCAGCGACTTCGTCTTTTCATGGGACTACGACATGTTCGGCGACGGCTCCAAGGCGCGGCGTTCCGGCTTTCACGAATATGTCGAGACCGAGGCGATGTTCATGGCCATCTTTGACGACTTCCGCCGCCGCAAGGTGATTCCCTGAGATTGCGGGCATAAAAAAGAGCTTACGTAAATGCGTAAGCTCTTTTTGTTTGGTCCTGCAGAACGATGAATTAATTACTTCGACTCGCCCTTCTTGATCCATGCCGCCAGCTGATGCGGACCAAGGCCGTCGTAGTCTTCGAACGGCTGATGAATCCACGGATTGGTCGGCAGGTAGTCGAGGTGGTAGTCCGGTTCGACGATGGAGCATGCCTTCCACCACAGCACGGCCGATTTGATCTCGGTCACGGCCGGATAGTGTTCCTTGAGGTGCATCTGGACCTTTTGCAGGGTCACGCCGGAATCGACCAGGTCGTCCACCAGCAGGACGCGGCCCGACAGGCTGCCCTTGGTGATGGTGATGTACTTGGCGATGTCCAGGCTGCTGCGAATGGTGCCGGCGGCTTCGCGGTAGGAACTGGTCGACAGGATCGCCAGCGGCACGTCGAAGATGCGCGAGAACACGTCGCCGGGACGCAGGCCGCCACGCGCCAGACACAGGACCTGATCGAATTGCCAACCCGATTCGTAGACCTTCAGGGCCAGTTTTTCGATGCTGCGGTTGTAGTCATCCCAGGAGACCCACAGGTCTTTATCGTCGGATATTTTCATTTTTGAGTACTCGTCTTACGGAATTGCTTTTCTTGTGAGAACGGCGAACAACAGCTTGTTCGCCGCTTACTCCAGATTACTGGATTGCCTGATTACTTGAATGGATGGCGCAAGACGATGGTTTCTTCGCGGTCAGGACCGGTGGAGATCATGTCGATCGGCACGCCGACCAGTTCTTCGATGCGCTTGATGTAGGCGCGTGCATTGGACGGCAGACCATCCAGCGATTGTACGCCGACGGTCGATTCTTTCCAGCCCGGCATTTCTTCGTAGATCGGCTGGCAGGCGGCGGCTTCTTCAGCACCGACCGGGAAGATGTCCACGATCTTGCCGTTGAGGGTGTACCCGGTGCACAGCTTGAGCGACTCAAGGCCGTCCAGCACGTCGAGCTTGGTCAGGCACATGCCGGACACGCCGTTGATCTGCACCGAGCGCTTCAGCAGCGCGGCATCGAACCAGCCGCAGCGGCGTGCGCGGCCAGTCACAGTGCCGAACTCGTGGCCGACGGAGGCCAGGTGCTTGCCGACGCCTGCGTCGGTCGGCAGTTCTGCCGGGAACGGACCGGAGCCGACACGGGTGGTGTAAGCCTTGGTGATGCCCATGATGTAATGCAGCATGTCGGGACCGACGCCGGCGCCGGCGGCGGCATTGCCGGCCACGCAGTTGCTCGAGGTCACGAACGGGTAAGTACCGTGGTCGACGTCCAGCAAGCTGCCTTGCGCGCCTTCGAACAGCAGGTTGGCGCCCTTTTGGTTGGCGATGTGCAGGTCGTTGGAGACGTCGGCAACCATCGGCTTCAGGCGCGGCACGTTGGCCAGCGCGTCGTCCAATGTCTTTTGGTAATCGACCGGCTGGGTCTTCAGGTATTGGGTCAGGACGAAGTTGTGGTAGTCCAGGTTTTCCAGCAGTTTTTCCGCAAAGCGCTTCTCGTTGAGCAGATCGGCGACACGGATGGCGCGACGGGCGACCTTGTCTTCGTAGGCCGGGCCGATGCCTTTGCCGGTGGTGCCGATCTTGGCAGCGCCGCGGGCGGCTTCGCGCGCGACGTCCAGGGCAACGTGGTAAGGCAGGATCAGCGGACAGGCTTCGGACACTTTCAGGCGCGAGGCGACTTCGACGCCGGCAGCTTCCAGCTTGTCGATTTCGCGCAGCAGGTCAGGCACGGACAGGACCACGCCATTGCCGATATAGCAAGCCACGCCAGGACGCATGATGCCCGACGGAATCAGTTGCAGGGCGGTCTTCTGACCACCGATGACCAACGTGTGGCCGGCGTTGTGGCCGCCCTGGAAACGCACCACGCCTTGCGCGTGATCGGTCAGCCAATCGACGATCTTACCCTTACCTTCATCGCCCCACTGGGTACCAATGACGACGACGTTCTTTGCATTGCTTTTCTGTAACATGGCTTAACCTAAGTTTTTGATAATCCAATTTCCATTGCTGAGTTCCACTGCGCGGTCGCAGTCGAACTCGTCCTGGTCGTTTTCGTGTCCGGGGAGGCTCTGAATCACGATTTCCCCGGCCCGACGCAATTCCGCTATTTTCTCACGCAAACCGGCCTCGGTACCCCATGGCGCACGAATTGCACGTTTTCTTTCCGCGCCGGGCATCAGACGTGCCAGTTCGCGCAAATCCATGGAAAAACCGGTGGCCGGACGAGCCCGTCCGAATGCTTCGCCGACGTGGTCGTAACGGCCGCCGCGCACCACCGCATTGGGCAGGCCCGGCACATAGGCCGCAAACATCACGCCGCTGTGATAGTGATAGCCGCGCAAATCCGCCAGGTCGATGGTGACGTTGGCTTCACCGGCCAGTTGCGCCAGCGCCGTCAACTCGTCCAGCGCCTGCGCAATGCCCGGCAACGACGGCAAGGCTTTGCGCGCGCGTTCGATGACTTCGCTGTCGCCGTATAACCCCGGCAGCGCCAGCAAGGCGTCGCGCGTGACCGGCTGATAATCTTTGGTCAACACTTGCAAGCCGGGAATATCCTTGGCTTCCAGCAATCCGAACAACTGCGCCGCCTGCTTGCCGGCCTTGTCGTCATTGGCGATGATCGCGCGCAACACGCCGACGTGGCACAAATCCAGACGCACCTTGGCGATGCCGGCCAGCGCCAGTGAGGCCAACGCCAGTTCCTGGATCTCCGCATCGGCTTCCAGGCCGGCGTGACCGTAGATCTCGGCGCCGATCTGCAGCGGCTCGCGCGTCGCATGCAGGCCGGAAGGACGCGTATGCAGCACGCTGCCGGCATAGCACAGGCGAGTCACGGAGTCACGATTGAGCAGATGCGCATCGATGCGCGCTACTTGCGTGGTCATGTCGGCGCGCACACCCAGCGTGCGCCCCGACAGCTGGTCGACCAGCTTGAAAGTGCGCAGGTCGGTATCCTGCCCGGCGCCTGTCAGCAGGGACTCAAGATATTCGAGCAGCGGCGGCATGACCATTTCGTAGCCGTACAGGCGGAAATTGTCGAGCATGCGACGACGCAATTCCTCAATCTTGCGCGCTTCGGACGGCAAGACATCGGCGATGTTTTCGGGAAGAAGCCAGTTCGGCATAAAACGAATCAATCAGAAAAATATGTTTAACAACGTGCGTAAAACCTGCCTGAGCCACGCCCTTCTTACACGCGGCAAGGCACACACGTCAAATGACGTGCATGCCTTGTAAAAATCGCATTCAATCAGGGAAACAAATATGCGGGCTACAAAATGGAAAGATGCCCTCAACAAGCAGCATCAGTCCAATACCATCCCAAACCCACATATTACGATCTTGCTCTCGGTCTTGCCTTATTTCTTGGTGCTGATGCCTCCCACACCCTTGAAATATTTGAAGAACTCGGAATTGGGATCCACCACCATCAAGTCATGCCGGTTCTTGAAACTGGCGCGGTACGCCTCAAGACTGCGGTAGAACTTGTAAAACTCGGGATTCTGCCCGAACGCCTGGGCATAAATCTGGGAAGCCTTGGCATCGCCGGCGCCGCGAATCTTTTCGGCATCGCGATACGCTTCGGCCAGGATGACCACGCGCTGACGATCTGCATCGGCGCGAATCTTTTCCGACTCGGCGGCGCCGGTGGAACGCAATTCATTGGCGACGCGAGCGCGTTCGGACTTCATGCGGTCGTAGACCGAATTATTGATCTGGTCGACATAGTCGACACGGCGCAGACGCACATCGATAATCTCGGCGCCGATCTGCTTGGCCTCGAGGGCTACCTTGCGCTGAATCGCATCCATCACCTTGCCGCGTTCGCCGGAGATCACTTCGCGCACGGTGCGCTTGGTGATTTCTTCATTCAGGGCAGCCTTGACGATCTGCGACAGACGATCCTGGGCGCGACGGTCGTCACCGCCGAAGCTGATGAAGTACAGACGCGGATCGACGATACGCCATTTGACGAAGGAGTCGACCAGCACGTTTTTCTTCTCGGCCGTGATGAAACGGTCGGCGTCAGGCGTATCCAGGGTCTGGATGCGCTTGTCGAGGTAAATCACGTTCTGGAAAGGCGGCGGCAGTTTGAAGTGCAGGCCCGGCTCGGTCACGACCTGCTTGACCTCGCCGAGGGCAAACACGATGGCCGACTGGCGTTGCTCGACGACGAAAATGGTCGAAGACAGCAGCCAGAGGGCAACGATGACGGCAATAACGCTGGTAATCAGGCGGCTCATCAGCGCACCTCACGATCACGGGAATCGCGCGCATCCCGATTGCGGGAATCGCGCTGAACATCGACTGGATACACTGTATCGTTTCCTGGAAGTGTTGGCGCCGCTGAGGCAGCCGGTGCGGTCGCCGGCTTGGCGACGTTGGCGTTGTCTGTTTGCTGGATCAGTTTATCCAATGGCAGATACAGCAGGTTGTTGCCGCTCTTGGCGTCCACCATGACCTTGGTCGTATTGGTGAAGATCTGCTGCATGGTTTCCAGATACATGCGATCGCGCGTGACGGCCGGGGCTTTCTGGTATTCGTCCAGAACCTGCTTGAAACGCGCTGCATCGCCCTCGGCGTTGGCGACGATGCGCGAACGATAGGCTTCAGCCTCTTCCAGCAAGCGCGATGCCGCACCGCTGGCCTTAGGAATCACGTCGTTGGCGTAAGCCTGACCTTCGTTCTTCTGGCGCTCGCGGTCCTGACCGGCCTTGACGGCGTCATCGAATGCAGCCTGCACCTGCTCCGGCGGCTGTACGCCCTGCATGGTGACGTTAGTGATCTGCACGCCGGACTTGTAGCGGTCCAGAATCTGTTGCATCAGCTGGCCGACGTCGAGCGCCACCTTTTCACGGCCTTCGTAGAGAACGAAGTCCATCTTGCTGCGGCCGACGATTTCGCGAATGGCGGTTTCAGCAACCTGGCGCACGGTTTCGTCCTGATCGCGGTTGTTGAACAGCCATTCGGCGGCGTTCTTGAGTTTGTATTGCACGGCGAACTGGATGTCGATGATGTTTTCATCATCGGTCAGCATCAGCGCTTCTTTGAGTTGCTTGTTCTTGGCATTGCTGCGATAGCCGATTTCAGCCGTACGTACTTGAGAAACGTTGACGATTTCGTGGCTTTGCACCGGATACGGCCAACGCCAGTTGAAGCCTGGCAGCGTGGTGTGACTGTACTTGCCGAAGGTCATGACGACTGCGGTCTGGCCTTCCTGCACGATGAAGAAACCGCTGGCCAGCCAGAGGAAGGCGACGATCACCGCGATGACGCCGACACCGATGCCCGCGCCCTTGATGTCGCCGCGATTGAAATTGCCGTCGCCGTTGTCGGAGCCGCCACCGCCGCGTTTGCCGAACAGGCGGCTCACGCGCTGGTTGAAATCGCGCCAGAGCTGGTCGAGATCCGGAGGACCGTCTTCCGGCTTCTTGTTGCCATTACCGCCGTTATTCTGATTTTGACGGTTGTTGTCGTCTTGCGAACCGCGCCCCCATTGAGGGTCGTTCAGCGAGAATGTCAAACCGAGTTTTTTGAATAGAGAAACAAGCATGCGTTGCGATCCGGCTTAATTATTAAATTGAATCAAAAGGGAATGCCCGCCAACTTCGGGAACGACTTAATCTGGCTTATCAGGCTCAATCAAAGCGCCCGACGAACGACTGAAGCGACCTAATGCGCGTGCACATCTTGAGAATCGACAACCTGAGACTGCGCACCTCGGCGCGCCTCGATCGAAGACCTGAGTGAGTCGGCAATTGCCTGCCGCAACAAATCCAGGCCTGCACCGGTTTTCGCACTAATAAAAACCCGGTGGATTCTACCATACTCGTCATGCTCGACTGCCGGTTCCAGCTCGGCGGCATCGATCTTGTTCCAGACCAGAATCTGCGGAATATGATCCGCGCCGATCTCTTTCAGCACCAGATTGACCTGTTCGATCTGCTCCATCCGGACCGGGCTTGCCGCATCGACCACGTGCAGCAGCAAATCGGCGTGTATGGTCTCTTCCAGCGTCGCGCGGAAGGCCGCCACCAACTGGTGAGGCAGCTCGCGGATAAAGCCGACCGTATCGGAAATCACGACATGGCCGACTTCGCCCAGATAGACGCGACGCGAGGTCGTGTCCAGCGTGGCAAACAACTGGTTGGCGGCATACACGCCGGCTTTGGCCATGGCGTTGAAGACCGTCGACTTGCCGGCATTGGTATAGCCGACCAGGGACACGGAAAAGGTATCGTTGCGCCCGCGAGCGCGACGTTGCGTAGCGTGCTGGCGGTGCAACTTTGCCAATTGCCCGCGCAATGCCTTGACGCGGTCGCCGAGCAAGCGGCGGTCGGTTTCCAGCTGGGTTTCGCCGGGACCGCGCAGGCCGATACCGCCCTTTTGCCGTTCCAAGTGAGTCCAGCCGCGAATCAGGCGTGTCGCCAAATGTTGCAACTGCGCCAACTCGACCTGAACCTTGCCCTCATGGCTTTTGGCTCGCTGGGCAAAGATATCGAGAATCAGGCTGGTGCGATCGAGCACGCGCGTCTTCAGCACGCGCTCGAGATTGCGCTGCTGGGCAGGAGACAAAGCGTGGTTGAAGATAACAATGTCGAGTTGCAGATCGGCGACGGCGTCAGCGACTTCCTGAGCCTTGCCCGAACCGACAAATAAGGCTGCGTCCGGACTGGCGCGCTTGCCCGTAATGGTGGTAACGGGCTCGGCGCCAGCGGACTTTGCCAGCAGAAACAGCTCATCCAGACTAGCGGCAAAATCGCTTTTGCCGAAATCCAGGCCGACTAGCGCGGCACGCATATCAAAATGCACACGGCGTAAAGCCGGCTGAATAAGCCATTATTCCGATTCTGCCGAATCGAGACTCAAATTGACGGCACGTGCTGGAACGACGGTGGAAATGGCATGTTTGTATACCATTTGCGTGACGGTATTGCGCAGCAGGACGACGTACTGGTCGAACGACTCCACATGACCTTGCAGTTTGATGCCGTTTACCAAATAGATGGAAACGGGGACGTGTTCTTTTCTTAAGGCGTTAAGAAATGGGTCTTGTAACAATTGCCCTTTGTTGCTCATGGCAGCTCCACTGTGTTGTTGTGATTAGGATTTGGAGGCACCTGAGAAAATTTCAAGTGCTTTACCAATCTATGCGTTATGAATGTAAACGATTTCCTACGTACCGCCAAGATTGACGACTATTTATTATCCTGGCGAACGAAAGGATTCTTGCTCGAGCGGAACTCGATACGAAGTGGAGTGCCAACCAGCGAGAAAGTTTCACGAAAATGCTTTTCGAGATAGCGTTTGTAGCTGTCGTCCACGCCCTCAAGGGCGTTGCCGTGAATCACCACGACAGGCGGATTCATGCCGCCCTGATGCGCGTAGCGCAGTTTGGGACGGATCGATCCCTTGCGGCGCGGCTGCTGATGTTCGACTGCTTCAATCAGGGCGCGCGTGAGCTTGGGCGTGGTCAGATTGGACATGGCGGCGGCGTAGGCCGAATCGATGGATTTCATCAACGGGCCGATGCCGGTCGATTTCAACGCCGAGATGAAATGGAATTTAGCAAACGACAGGAAACTGAGCTTGCGCTCCAGATCCATCTTGATCTCGTCGCGACGATCGCTTTGCAGACCATCCCACTTGTTGACGCCCACCACCAGCGCGCGTCCCGACTCCAGCACGAAGCCGGCGATGTGCGCGTCCTGCTCGGAGATATCCTGCTGTGCGTCGAGCAACAGCAGGACGACGTTGGTTTCCGAGATCGACTGGAGGGTCTTGACGACGGAGAATTTTTCAATCGCTTCGAACACTTTGCCGCGACGGCGGATACCCGCCGTGTCGATCAGCGTGTATTGCTTGCCGTCGCGTTCGAACGGGATTTCGATCGAGTCGCGCGTGGTGCCCGGCATGTCGAACGCGATGACGCGCTCTTCGCCCAGCAAGGTGTTGACCAGCGTCGATTTGCCCACATTCGGACGGCCGACGATGGCAATCTTGATGCCGCGCGCGACATCGACTTCTTCACCGAGATCGGGACGCTGGGCAACGGCGATATCCAGTGCTTCATCGACCAGATCGGCGACGCCATCGCCATGCGCGGCGGAGATCACATAAGGATCGCCTAGGCCAAGCTCGTAGAAATCGGCCGTCACCGAGGTGTACTTCATGCCCTCGGCCTTGTTGACCACCAGCATGACCGAACGTCCGGACTTGCGCAGGAAATCGGTGATGGTTTTATCGTGCGGGGTCAGCCCCTGACGACCATCGACGATGAATACCACGACATCGGCCTCGACCACGGCCTGCTTGGTCTGTTTGGCCATTTCATACATGATGCCCTCTTTGGCGACCGGCTCGAAACCGCCGGTATCAATCACCAGAAAGGGGCGCTCGCCGACCCGGCCTTCGCCGTAGTGACGATCCCGGGTCAACCCGGGCAAGTCTGCGACCAGCGCATCACGCGAACGGGTGAGCCGATTAAACAATGTCGACTTACCGACATTGGGACGACCAACAAGTGCAATAACCGGCTTCATTAAATATTATTCTGCCGCCAAGGCGACCAGTGTTCCTGCTTGAGTTTGAAAAACGACGTTTTGCCCAGCGGCAATCGGCGTCACTTGAATCGGGCTGCCGTCAGTACTCGTACGGGCGACGAACGAACCATCGTCGCGCGACAAGAAATGGATGTAACCCTGATAATCTCCCACTGCGACCGCTTTGCCAACCGCAATCGGTGCCGACAGGCGGCGATAAGACAATTTGGGGTTATGCCACATCGAGGCGCCGGTATCGCGGGAAAACTCACTGACACCACCCTTGTCGTCTGCGGAAAAAACATATTGGCCATCCAGCGTCAGGCCGGAATCGCTGGAAAATTCCTTGCCCCAACGAACGTTGCCATTGCCGACATCGAAACAGCCGATACGTCCCTGATAAGCCACTGCGCACACATCGCGCACGCCCAGCGCCGGCACGCCGGACACGTCGGCAATACGTTCGAGTTCAGTCGTGCCGCGCGGATCGCCCACGGCGACTTCCCAGCGCGGGCCGCCGTTATTCAACGCCAACACCGACAAACGACCGCCCGGCAAGGCGACATAAGCGCTTTGGGAGTCGAGGACGATGCCTGGCGCCGTACGCAGCGTCAGCGTCGGCAACGGTCGCAGGATGCTCCAGCGGCGGGTGCCGTTTTCCGCATCGAACGCGGTGATACGGTTATCGATGCTGCGCACCACCACCAGACCGTAGCCGACAGCAGGAGCGGACAATACTTCGGTTGGCGCCGACGCCTTCCACAAGGACTTGCCGCTGGCGTCAAAAGCCTGGACGACACCCTTCTCGCCCACCACGGCAACCGTATTGCCGTCGCTGCCCACACCGGCAGTCAGCGAGCCGGCGCTGATGCGCCACATCGCTTGACCGGTCGCCGCGTTCAGGCGCGTGACGGTGCCGTCAGCCCCGGCAGCAAAAATGCTGTCGGCAGCATAAACCGGGCTGAACTGGAAATTGCCGGCCTTGCCCACCGAAGCCGTCCAGACGGTCGTGGTGCGCAAGGTTTGCTTGAACTCGACCAATGCCGCCGGCGGATTCACTTCCTTCTTGCTGGAAAACAGCGAGCAGCCCGACAACACGGCGACTGCAGCCAGAGCCCCCAGTTTGACAGCCAACGAACCTGCACGCTTGGAAACGACTTGTGACTCACGACGCATATTGTTTTTCCTCTTACCGAATTTCACGATGTTGGAGTGCGGTTATGGCGATGATCAGGCCGCAGCCTTGGCTGGAGCGCCGCCGATGGCGTCAAGCTTCAATTGAATCAGCTGACGGCCCGGGCTGCGCTGATCTGTCTTGTCCAGCGCCAGTTGATACGCAGCGCGCGCATCATCGCGCTTGTCCTGCGCCACCAGAATGTCGCCCTTGCGATCGGCGACTGCACCGGCAAACTGCGCAGGAAAATCACCGGCCAGCAGCTTGAGCCCCTCGTCGTAGGCTTTGGCGTCCAGCAGCAAGCCGGCCAGACGAATCGACGCGATCGCCTTGTATTCCGCGTCGCGACCGTGGTCGATGACCCATTGCAACTGCTTCTTGGCATTATCGACATCGTTGGCCTCGAATGCCGCCTTGGCCGCCACCAGCGCACTCATCTGCGCATAGGCGGTGCCGCTGAACTTGTCCTGCATGTCGGTGGCGGCGCGCAAGACCTTCGCGTTGTCCTTCGCTTCCACCGCATGCAACTGCTCATCGTAGAGCTGCGACGCTTGCTGGGATTGCTTGTTCAGATAGGTATTCCAGCCGGTCCAGGCGGCGTAAGCGGCCAGCGCGATGATCAACACCCAGGTCAGAAGATTGCCGTACTTGCTCCACCATGCCTTGATGGAAGCCAACTGTTCTTGTTCTTCGAGATCGTATGCCATGAAATATGTCTAAAAATTAAGGGTGATAATGAACGTGGTCGTGATCATGGTCGTGGTCGCCGACGATCTGATCCACCACATAGTCCGGCACGCCATCGAATGGCACCGTGACCTGGTTGCTTTCGCCTTCCGCCGCGCGCAGGTTCTTTACCGTCGCCGTTGCATTCGTCACCTCGTCTTCGCCGATAATGACCGCAAACGCCGCACCGCTGGCATCGGCCTTTTTCATTTGCGATTTGAAGCTGCCGCCGGCGCTCGCCGATGCGCAATGTAGCACAACATCCAGCCCCGCACTGCGCAATCTTTCCGCCATGACAAAGGATTGCAGTTGCGCGGCTTCGCCCTGATGGACCAGATAGATGTCGCATTGGTTCGGCGCGTATTGTTCGCCACTGGCCTTCATCAGCTCCAGCAGACGCTCGACGCCCATGGCAAAGCCGCAGGCCGGCGTCGGCTTGCCGCCGAACATTTCGATCAGCGGATCGTAACGACCGCCGCCGCAAACGGTGCCTTGCGAACCCAATTGATCCGTCACCCATTCGAACACGGTGCGATTGTAATAATCCATGCCGCGCACCAGGCGCGGATTGATCGTGAATGGAATGTTGTTGTGGTTCAGGATCTTCTGCACGCCTTCGAAATGCGTGCGCGATTCTTCGCCCAGATAATCCAGCAACTTGGGCGCACCGTTGACCATGTCCTGCATCGCCGGATTCTTGGTATCCAGAATGCGCAGCGGATTCGAATGCAGGCGACGTTGCGCATCCGCATCGAGCAGCTCCTTGTGCTGTTCGAAATAGGCGATCAGATCGGCGCGATGCTTGTTGCGCTCTTCGGCGTTGCCGATGGAGTTAAGCTCCAGGCGGATGTCCTGCAAGCCGAGATCATCCCACAGGCGCTGGCACATCATGATCAACTCGGCATCGATATCCGGGCCGGTGAAACCCAGGGCTTCGGCGCCAACCTGATGGAACTGGCGATAACGGCCGCGTTGCGGACGCTCATGACGAAACATCGGGCCCGCGTACCAGAGACGCTTGGGACCGTCGTAGGTCAGGTTGTGCTCAAGCGCCGCGCGCACCACGCTGGCGGTGTTTTCCGGACGCAGGGTCAGATTGTCTCCGTTCATGGAATCGGTGAAGGAATACATTTCCTTTTCGACGATGTCGGTGACTTCGCCGAGGCCGCGCGAGAACAAGGCGGTCGGTTCAACGATGGGCGTGCGGATCTGCTGGAAGCCGTAGCTCTTCAACACCGAATGCACGGTGTTCTCAAACAGTTCCCACAACGGCGCGTCGGCGGGAAGAATGTCGTTCATTCCTTTGACGCCGACGATTTTTTCGATTTTCTTGTTTTCAGACATGCTTGTATTCAGTAAGGTTATGTCGCCGGCAACAGACGGGCTTAACACAGGCTTTCCCGCGGTTGCGACGACCAGCGCGACCCTTCAGGCCGCGGATTGTTTGCTGTAATGCGATTGCACGTATTCCAATACGATGGACTGGAACTCTTCCGCGATGCGATCGCCGCGCAACGTCATGCGTTTTTCGCCGTCGATGAAAACCGGCGCGGCAGGCGACTCCCCCGTGCCCGGCAGGCTGATGCCGATGTTCGCATGCTTGGATTCGCCGGGACCGTTGACGATGCAGCCCATGACGGCAACGTTCATGCTCTCGACGCCGGGATAAACGCCTTTCCAGACCGGCATCTGATCGCGCAGATAGGTCTGGATCTTGTCTGCCAGATCCTGAAACACCGTCGATGTCGTCCGGCCGCAACCGGGACAAGCGATTACCATCGGGGTGAACTTGCGCAAGCCCATGGTCTGCAGAATTTCCTGGCCGACGATCACTTCACGGGTACGGTCGCCACCCGGTTCCGGCGTCAGCGAAATACGGATGGTGTCGCCGATGCCTTCCTGCAGCAATACCGACAAAGCCGCAGTCGATGCAACGATGCCCTTGCTGCCCATGCCGGCTTCGGTCAACCCCAGGTGCAAAGGATAATCGCAACGGCGTGCCAGTTCGCGATACACCGCAATCAGGTCCTGCACACCGGAGACCTTGCAGGAGAGGATAATCTTGTCGCCGGCCATGCCGAGCTCTTCGGCGCGCTGGGCATTTTCAATCGCCGAGGTCACCAATGCTTCGTACATCACCGCCTGGGCGGGCCACGGCTCTTTGCGCCGGGCGTTTTCGTCCATGATGCGCGCCAGCAGCGCCTGGTCGAGACTGCCCCAGTTGACGCCGATGCGTACCGGCTTGTCGTAGCGGCAAGCGACTTCGATCATCTGCGCAAACTGGGTGTCGCGCTTGGCGCCTTTTCCCACATTGCCCGGATTGATGCGGTACTTCGACAACGCCTGCGCGCAATCGGGATAATCGTTCAGCAGCGTATGGCCGTTGTAATGGAAATCGCCGACCAGCGGCACATCCACGCCCATGCGATCCAATTGTTCACGAATCGCCGGTACCGCAGCTGCCGCTTCCGGCGTATTCACCGTGATGCGCACCACTTCCGAGCCCGCGCGCGCGAGATCCTTGATCTGGATCGCGGTGCCAATGGCGTCGGCGGTGTCCGTGTTGGTCATCGACTGCACCATCACGGGTGCGCCGCCGCCGACGACAACCTGACGCGCACCATAGCTGATGACCGCGCGGCGACTCTGGCGACGAGCCAGCGGACCTGATGCAATTGGAGAAAATGAAGATGACATACTTGTTTATTTCAAACTCAGACGAGCCACATTGCTGTTGCTGCTAGTCTGCAAATCCAGCCTGGAACCGCGCAGGCTGGCATCAACACCGGCGGCATTGCCGATCACCAGCGTTACCGGCTCGGTAATATCGAACGACTCCGAGGTGCCGGCCTTCAGCAGACGGGAAATCATGGTCGTCTTGTCGTTGCGGCGAATCTCGACCCACGAGTCTTCACGGAAAGTCAGTCGCAGCAAATCCTTGCTGTTGCTGATATTCAGCCCGCCGGTTACAGGAGAGGTCGGATTCACCGGCGCTGACGTAACGGCAGCGGCAGCGGCAGGCTGAGCCGACGCTGCGGGTTTCTCTGCAGGAGCGGCTTCAGGCTGAGGCGACTGCGCCGAGACCACGCTTGCCACTCGTTCGGACACATTCGTGATCGCCGAGTTCGTCGCGCTTGCCACCGCCGACTCCACCTTCTCCAGCTTGCTCTTGTCCGAACCGTCCTGAACTTCCGGAGGCAAATCCTGCGTTTCCGCCTGCGCCTGGGCCTGCGCTTGCGGCTCTTCGGTTGTAGCGGCCTTGTTGCCGGCTGATTTCAGCCAGGCCAGTTGCGGTATGCCGTCGAACACATCGGTCTCATGCACAGCCACTGCCGCACCGGCCAGGATAACCACCAAAATGCCGCCCACGATCAAGCCGGGCGAGATTTTGCTGCGATTCCCGAGAGGCAGCGGCGACTCCGAAAACGGTGTCGACAGCGTGCGTTGCGGCACGATAGCCGCGTTATGCGCCGAACCTTCCTGCGGCAGCAGCGCCACCAATGCATTGGCGTCCAGCCCCAGCAACTTGGCGTAGGCTCGTACAAACCCCCTGACGATGACAGGCCCCGGCAAAGCCGCATAGTTATCGGCCTCAAGGGCGATAACTTGTCGTGTTGCAAACTTCAGCTGACTTGCTGCATGTTCTACAGACCAGCCCTTGGCCTGGCGTTGTCCCGCCAATTGCGCTCCGGGTAATGCGACCTGCCTTACCTCTTCTGTTCCCGATACGAATTCGGGGACGGGCGCTTCATTTCCCTGCTGATCACTCATCAAATGCTCCACGTTGATAAGCCGCGTATTCTGACGAAGACGGATAGCGGCGGCGCAACTGCACCGCCAGATCATTTTCGGCTGATTGATTGCCTAGTTTACGTTCAATCCTGATGGCAAGCCATAGTGCCTGAACATCCAGGACGTTATTCTTTGCTGCAAGACCGATATGAAAGCGAGCACGCTCGAACTCACGCCGGTCGAAATACAATTTGGTCAGATTCACATTCGTCGCAAGACTGGCAGGTTCATACTGAAAAGCGCGCGCAAAATAGCGTTCCGCTGCCTCTGCATCCTGCAATTTCAGACTACAGGCACCGGCGTTGGCGAGCGCCTTGCCGGGCGACCGGTACGAACGATTGCCGATCGCCGCTTCGAAAAGCGGCATTGCTTCAGCAGCACGACCGTCGCTGCACAAAAACCAGCCGTAGTTATTGACAAAGTCCGGATTGCCGGGCGCCAGCCTGATCGCCTGCAAAAAATCTCTTTCGGCCGACTTCGGCTGTCCCATGTCCATGTAAGCCAGCGCTCTCACGCTATAGGCGTCGGCAAAATCGGGAACGGCCTGCAAGGCAAGCCCGGCTTCTTCCACGGCCACTGCAAACTGACGCTGCTCGTAATACCCGATCGCCAGTTGCAAACGGATGTCGGCGCGCGTTTGCGCATCGGCGCGAACCGCAACGCGCGGAAGACTGGGAGCAGAGTGATCAGGAACGGCGGCAGCAGCCTTGTCGGACTTGGAAGATGCACATCCAGTCAGCAGCAAAGCAGGCGCCAGCGCAAAGGCAACAACACTGTTCTGCCAACCTCCCCTCACCCGGATATCTCCACGATGCGGCCGAAATCCTTGCCGAATTTTTGCTGATACTCGGTCATCTTTTGCATGCGTTCCTGCACGCGCGTGCGATCCTTCACTTCGCCGGCCAACTGGCCGCACGCGGCGTCGATATCGTCGCCGCGCGTCTTGCGAATGGTCGTGACGAGACCCGCGTCCATCAAAATCTGGGCAAACGCCTTGATGCGAGGATTGTGCGAACGCTTCAATCCCGATTCAGGGAAGGGATTGAAAGGAATCAGATTGAACTTGCACGGCACGGCGGCCTTGCCGTCGCCGCCGCCCTGCACCAGCGCGACCAGCTCGCGCGCATGCGCGTCGCTGTCGTTGACGCCATCGAGCATGCAGTACTCAAACGTGACGAAATCACGCGGCGCGAATTCCAGATAGCGCTTGCAGGCAGCCATCAGTTCTTGCAGCGGATATTTTTTATTCAGGGGAATCAGGCCATCGCGCAAAGTATCGTTCGATGCGTGCAGCGACACAGCCAAGGCCACGGGACATTCCTGCGACAGCTTGTCGATCATCGGCACCACGCCGCTGGTCGACAAAGTCACGCGGCGGCGCGACAGACCGTACGCGTTATCGTCGAGCATCAGCTTCAGCGCGGTAACGGTAGGTTCAAAATTCAGCAAAGGCTCGCCCATGCCCATCATCACCACGTTGGTGATCTGGCGCTCGCCTTTCGGGCCGGCTTCAATACCTTTGGTCTTGCGCAACTCAAACTCGGCCATCCAGAGCTGGCCGATGATTTCGCCGACGCTCAGATTGCGGTTGAAACCCTGCTTGCCGGTCGAGCAAAAGCGGCAGTTCACTGCACAGCCGGCCTGGGTCGAAATACACAGGGTGCCGCGGGTTTCTTCGGGAATGAATACGGTTTCAACGGCATTGCCGTTGCCGACGTCCACCAGCCATTTGCGGGTGCCATCGGTAGAAGTATGATCACTGATGATGGCCGGCGCTGCGACGAACGCGCGCGTGGACAGCTTTTCACGCAGTGATTTGGCGAGATCGGTCATCTCGGCAAAGTCGGCGACACCGTACTGGTGTATCCAACGTTGCAATTGTTTGGCGCGAAACGGCTTCTCACCCAACTCGCCACAGTAAGCGACGAGTTGCGCGGGATCCAGATCCAGCAGATTGGTGAGAGCTGTTGTCATGACATGTACCACTTTTCGTTAACCTTGATGCATAGATCACTAAACATCAAGGACAACTTGCTGCAAATTAACGCGAATAGATATTCAGCGCCGGGAAGAAATACGAGATTTCAACCTTGGCTGTTTCTGCTGCGTCGGAACCGTGCACTGCGTTGGCGTCGATCGAGTCAGCAAAATCGGCGCGGATCGTGCCTTTTTCTGCCTTCTTCGGATCGGTTGCGCCCATCAGGTCGCGGTGCTTCAGGATGGCGTTTTCGCCTTCCAGGGCTTGCACGATCACAGGACCGGAGACCATGAAGTCAACCAGATCCTTGAAGAAAGGACGCTCGCGGTGAACCGCGTAGAAACCTTCAGCTTCCGCACGCGACAAGTGAATCATGCGCGCAGCGATGATTTTCAGGCCGGCGTTTTCGAAACGGGAATAAATCTGACCAATCACGTTTTTCGCAACTGCGTCCGGTTTGATAATCGACAGGGTGCGTTCAATTGCCATGTGTAAAAACTCCAATAAAAAGAAAGGGTTAAAGCCGTTAATCAACAATTCAATCAACCTTTGATTCTACCATGAAAAGGCCATTTATCAGCCTAATTCGCTGCAAAGCATGACATTCTGACAAATCCGGGAGAAAATCCCTCGCAGAACTTCGCACCCCCAATCCTGTCTTACACAGGACCATCGTGCTATGCTTGGTTCGCATTTAACGCAACTGGAGGAAGAATGAGCCAATACCCACAAAACGCATTTGAAACTGTCAGCACCGCCGCCGTCGCACGCAACCGTGTGCTGCGCAACACTTACTGGCTGCTCGCATTGTCCATGATCCCGACCGTACTGGGCGCATGGCTGGGCGTGCAAATGCATTTCAGCATGTTCGCCGGCAGCCCGATGATCGGCTTCGTCGTCTTCATGGCAGTGGCGTTCGGTTTCTTTTACGCAATCGAAAAGACCAAGAATTCGGGACTGGGCGTTGCCGTCCTGCTCGGCTTCACCTTCTTCATGGGGCTGATGCTGTCGCGCCTGATCGAATACACGCTGGGATTTTCCAACGGCGGCTCGCTGATCATGACCGCGTTCGGCGGAACAGCGCTGATTTTCGGTGCGATGGCGACCGTCGCCACGGTGTCCAAGCGCGACTTCTCGGGCATGAGCAAATGGCTGTTTGCCGGTTTGCTGGTGATCATCGTCGCCTCGCTGGCGAATATTTTCCTGCAATTGCCGGCGCTGCAACTGACGATTTCCGTGGTTGCCATTGCGATCTTCTCCGCTTACATCTTGTTTGACGTACAACAAGTGATCAACGGCGGCGAAACCAATTACATCTCGGCAACACTGCGTATTTACCTGGATGTGTACAACGTGTTCGTCAACCTGCTGTCGATTCTCGGCATCTTTGGCGGCAACCGCGACTGATCCGGCGTTCCCAATAAAAAAAGCCGACCTTCCGGTCGGCTTTTTTACGCCTTCAGCTCAACCAGGCAACGAATCGATTCATTCGTCCAAATCAAAAATCGCCATCGATTCCACGTGCGCCGTATGCGGGAACATGTTGACCACACCGGCTAGCTTCAGGCGGTAACCACCGCCATTCACCAGCTCACCGGCATCACGCGCCAAGGTCGCGGGATTGCACGACACGTAGACGATACGCTTGGGCTTCAAATGTGCGTGCCGCTCGCCAAGACCGGCAATGGCTTTGCAGACTTCCAACGCGCCTTCGCGCGGCGGATCGATCAGCATGCGATCAAACTTGCCCAAGGCGACAAAATCCTCCGTCGTCGCTTCGAACAGATTGCGGCAATGGAACGACGTCTTCCCGGCGACATTGTTGACCTCGGCATTTTCGGCCGCACGCTCGGTCAACGCGGTGCTTCCTTCGATGCCGACCACTTCTTTTGCCATCGTCGCAATCGGCAAGGTGAAGTTACCCAGCCCGCAGAACAGATCCGCGACACGATCGTCCGGCTGCGCATCCAGCAAACGCAAGGCTCTCGCCACCAGCACGCGATTGATCTGATGATTGACCTGGGTGAAATCGGTCGGCTTGAACGGCATCCGGATGCCGAATTCAGGCAAGGTGTAGTGCAGATTCGACTGCGGCGGATAGTAAGGATAGGCGGTATCCGGCCCCTTGGGTTGCAGCCACCATTCGACCTTGTATTCGTCGGCGAAAGCCTTCAGCTTGACCTCATCCTCGGCGCTCGGCGGCTCCATCACGCGCAGCACCATCACCGTCGTTTTCTGCCCGTCATCACCTTCGCCAATCGCCAGTTCGATTTGCGGCAGGCGCTCAATGATCGACAGCGAACCAATCAGATGACGCAGCGGCACCAGCATCGCAGAAACGTTCGGCGGCAAGATTTCGCAGGTTTTCATGTCGCTCACGAAGGGCGATTTTTTTTCATGAAAACCAACCAGCACGGTGCCTTTTTTGACCACGTTCTTGACCGATATCCGCGCGCGATAGCGATAACCCCAGGTCGGCCCGTAGATGGGGCGCAACATGGTTTCAGCCTTGAGTTTACTGAGATGCCACAGATTGTCTTCCAGTACGCGTTGCTTCATGGCGACTTGCGCGGAAGGCTCCAGATGCTGCATTGCGCAGCCGCCGCAAATGCCGAAATAATCGCACTGCGGTTTGACGCGCAATGAAGATTCGCGATGCAAGGCCGTCATGGTGGCGGCTTCCCACTTCGGTTTCTTACGATAAGAATGGAAGCTGACCTGCTCTCCCGGCAACGCGCCTTCTACGAACACAACTTTGCCTTGAGTGCCATCCTCGTTCGCCAGATGGCCGACGCCGCGCCCGTCCATGTCAAGGGCTTTGATATCGATGATATTTTGCTGCATAGAAACTATGAATACGGCCGCCGTCGCAACCTTAGAAGACCAAAACCGCTATTGTCGGCGATCCGGGGAGCGGAGGGAAGCTAAAACAGCGCATCCTTGCTGACGCCGCGTGAGACCAGCGTGCGTTTGAGCTTGATGAGCGCCTCTTGCTGGACCTGGCGTACACGCTCGCGGGTGATGCCCATCTCGGTCGCCAGTTGCTCCAGCGTCGAGGGGTCGTCGTTGTCGAGGCCGAAACGGCGCGTAATGACGATTCTTTGTTTATCCGGCAAATTTTTGAGCCAGTCGCGGATCAATATCGACATCTCATGCGATTCCGCCTGGGTATCGGGATTTTCATCGTTCGAACCAGGCAGCAGATCGATCAGGCTGGCCTGAGGATCGTTGTCCAACGGCGTATCGAGCGAAGCGGCATGCTCGGACAGCGTCAGGACGTCCTGCACGTCTTCAACCGGTCGATCGACAAGATGAGCGATGTCTTCGGCGGTGGCGTCGCGGCCGTCATGCTGCTGCGCTTCCAGATGGTATTTGGCGCGCAGGATCTGGTTCAGTTCGCGCACCATGTGCACGGGCAAACGCACCGTGCGCGCCTGGTTCATGATGGCGCGCTCGATGCTCTGGCGTATCCACCACGTGGCATAGGTCGAAAAGCGAAAGCCGCGCTCGGGTTCGAACTTGTCGATGGCGCGCATCAGGCCGAGGTTGCCTTCTTCGATAAGATCCAGCAAGGCCACGCCGCGATTGATGTAATGCTTGGCAATCGACACCACCAGACGCAGGTTGTGTTCGATCATTTTTTGACGGGAAGCGAAATCGCCCTGCTTGGCCAGCGTGGCGAAATACAGCTCTTCTGGAGCAGTCAGCAACGGTCGCGTGCCAATCTGATTGAGGTAATGCTGAGTGGTATCGGTAGAGAGTTCCGCGGCGAGGACCTTTTTCAGTTCCTCGACACCTTCGACGGCGACGACAACTTCTGCGTCCCCATCGCCTTCTGAAGGCTCGCCCTCGTCAATCACTTCCAGATCGTCGGCGGCATCCAATGGCTCGACTGGATCGTCCGATCGGGACTCTTCATCTGGCAGGTGATCGTGAGGGCGTGAGCTCATACGCTAACGTGGCGGAAGATATTTCGACGGATCGACAGGTTTGCCTTGTTGACGAATTTCGAAGTGCAGCTTGACGCTGTCGCTATCCGAATTCCCCATCTCGGCAATTTTCTGCCCCTTGGTTACTGCTTGCCCTTCCTTCACCAATATCGTCTTGTTGTGCGCATAGGCCGACAAGAGATTGTTCGTATGCTTGACGATCACCAGATTGCCGTAGCCGCGGATGCCGCTGCCGGCATACATGACCTTGCCTGCCCCGGCCGCCAGCACCGGTTGGCCGCTCTTGCCGGCAATGTCGACGCCCTTCTTGCCGCCGTCGAACGTGCCGACGACCTTGCCTTCGGCCGGCCACATCCATGAGACGGCGTCGTCGTCAGCTGCCGGCGCCGCAGTTGCAGGCGCAGTCGCCGGTTTGTCCGCCGCATGGGCCGGCTCGGTCTTTGCCGGCGCTGCCGCAGCTGCGCTGGTCGGCGCCGTATCCGGTTTTTCCATCTCAGCCAATGTGCTGTCCGAATAAGCACGCTTGTCCCCGCGCGGGCCGATCTTGTTGCTGCCAACGCCGGCGACCGGCGCCGCGATACCGTTGTTGGCAGGCGTCGAAGCGCCCAACGGCTTGACCTCGATCCCTCCCGACGTGCCGCCGACCACGACTGCGCCGGTTTGCACGCCATCAGGCGGCGTCACGCGCAGCACCTGATCGACCTTGATGTCGTTCGGATTGGTCAGATTGTTCCATGCGACGATGTCGCGATAACTTTGCCCCGACTCCAATGCGATGCGGTACAACGTATCGCCCTTCTTCACGGTGTAATAACCTTTTCCATCAGGACGCGTTGCCGCGACAGCTGCCGCCGGCTTGGTCGCGTCGACAACAGGCTTGGCGGAACTCCCCGTACGATCCACGACAGGGGCCGCGGTACGCGGCGTAGTCGAACACGCTGCAAGCAGACTGACGGTAATCCCCAAGCAAACCAAACGAATTTTTTTCATGCTCATTACATTAATTTTGTACAACGATAACGTTGACCCGCGCCTTGCGCGAGAAGTTCATCGGGACAAGCAAGGCCTGATCCTGCACCCTGTTGCCGTGGCTGTGCTGCTTTTTCTATTTCTTGTTACACCGTGCCGGGACGCAGAGGCACGAAATGGCATTCTTCCAGGGTTTCGCTGGTCCACTCAAACTTGCCGATGCGCTCTATCAACTGCAGCATTTGCTGACGCCCCCCGACCGGCGCCACGAGACGCCCGCCTATCGCCAGCTGCTCCAGCAGAGCCTGAGGCACTTCCAGGCCGGCCGCGGCAAGAATGATGCCGTCGAACGGCGCCACCTGCGGCAGACCTAGCATACCATCTCCGTAATGCAAGCGGATGTTGGCGATGCGCAGCGGTCGTAAATTGGTTTTGGCCAGTTCATGCAACGGTTTGATACGCTCAATCGAATACACTTCCTTGGCCACCAGCGACAACACCGCCGCCTGGTAACCGCAACCGGTACCGATTTCCAGCACGCGCTCGAGCACCTTGCCTTTATTGTTGTCGCGCATGATTTCGATCATGCGGGCAACGATATAAGGCTGCGAGATCGTCTGATGATGTCCGATCGGCAACGATGCATCAATGTAAGCCTGGCTCGACAGCGCCGGCTCCATGAACATGTGCCGCGGCACCGCTTCCATTGCGGCCAATACCTTGGCGTCGCTCACGCCCTGCCTGGCTACGCGCGCCACCATGGCTTTGCGAACGGCATCCGACACCAGCGGCGCTTGCCGGTTGGCGGTCGGGATCGGCGTCGGCAAGGCGCTCCGCGCGGCAGGCTTGCCGACCGGCTGCGCGGATTGCGCAGCCTGTGCCCTGGCCGCCTGGCGACCGGAATCCTGGGCCGCGTTTCTGGTCGCCGTCTGCGGCGTCACGACGGTGCGCGTCGGCGCGGCGGACTGCGTCGACGTCTTGCCGGAAACCGTTGCCGACGACTTGCCTTTCTTCTCGACCACCGAAGACAAGGACAAGGGGAAGCGACTCGATTTGCCGGTCATGCCAAAGCCTTCTTCAGACTGGCCAGTTGCGCCGTATGCGTCAGATCGATCTGGAGCGGCGTGATCGACACATGTCCTTGCGCAGTGGCGTGAAAATCCGTCCCCTCGCCCGCGTCCTTGACGGCACCGGCCGGGCCGATCCAGTAGATGTCCTTGCCATGCGGATCGCGCATCTTGTAGACCGGCTCGGACGTGTGCCGCTTGCCGAGTCGCGTCGCCACGCAAGGTTTCAACTGCGCATACGGCAGATTGGGAATGTTGACGTTCAGCAGATAAGGCTTGGCGAGTTCCTCGAACTGGCGCTCGACGATGTCGCGCGCGGTGCGCGCAGCGCTGTCGAGATGCTGCCAGCCCTTGTGCAACTGCGAAAAGGCGATCGCCGGAATGCCAAACAGGAAGCCTTCGGTCGCCGCCGCCACCGTGCCGGAATACAAGGTGTCGTCGCCCATGTTCTGTCCCTGGTTGATCCCGGAGACGATCAGGTCGGGACGTTCCGGCAACAAACCTGTCAAGGCGACGTGCACGCAGTCCGACGGCGTGCCATTGAGATAATAAAAACCGTTGCCGGCGCGCTCAACCCATAACGGGCGGTCCAGCGTCAACGAGTTGGAGCTGCCCGAACGATTGCTGTCGGGTGCGACCACCGTGATCTCGGCAATTGCGGACAAGGCATCAGCCAGCGCCAGGATGCCTGGAGCCTGATAGCCGTCGTCGTTACTGATTAAAATTTTCATCCCGCCATTTTAACCGAACGCCCCCGTCAAATTCGTACAGAAATAGCGTCTTGCGAGCGAAATCTTGCTGCCCTGAGAACGCTTGGGACGGCCTTTGGCATCCTTGGCCCAATCCAGGAAATTGCAGATGCCGGATACGCCGCCGCTCTTGAAATTGATCAGGATTCAGCGACGTCGGGAGCCGCAGCCAGCGCGGCGCGGCGCGCGAAGAAATCTTCCACCGCGCCAATTTCGCGGGTGCGCTTGAACGGCGGCAGGCTTTGCCAGATACGACGGCCATACGCCTTCGAGATGAGCCGTGGATCGCAAATCATCAGGACGCCTTGATCGCTCTCGTCACGAATCAAACGCCCCGCACCCTGCTTCAGGTTGATGATGGCGGCCGGCAACTGATGGTGCATGAAACCGCTCAAGCCTTGTTTTTCCAGTTCGGCAATCCGCGCCGCCAGCACCGGATCGTCAGGCGGCGAAAACGGCAGCTTGTCGATGATCACCAGCGACAGTGCATCGCCGCGCACGTCGACGCCTTCCCAGAAACTCTGGCTGCCGATCAACACGCCATTGCCGGCGGCGCGAAAACGATCCAGCAATTCGGTGCGGCCCGCTTCTCCCTGTACCATCAACGGGAACGGCAAACCGCGCGTCTCGAATTCCTGACGCAGGCGCTCGGCCGCGCGATTGACGGCGCGTATGGTCGTGCACAACAGGAAGGTTCTGCCGCCGGCGGCAATGATCGCCGGCAAGGCGGCATCGACCACCGCATCGGTGTATTCAAACGAATTGGGTTGCGGCAGATTATTGGGGACATACAGCAAGCCCTGCTGCTCATAATTGAACGGGCTCGGCCACGATTGCGCAGGTTCGTCCCACAACCCCATCTGCGAAGTGTAGTGATTGAAATCGTTTTTCACGGCCAGCGTCGCCGAGGTGAAGATCCACGCGCGCGGCACGCCTTCGCGCTGCTTGTTGAAAATCGGCGCAATCGACAATGGCGTGCGATGCAGTTGCAGCGACGACGTGAACGCCTCGACCCACAACACGTAAGCCTGTCCATCTTCGCTTGTGGCCTTGTCTTGCGCGCCGTTCCAGCTATCGAGCTGGTGCGACAGCTCGATCGCGCGAGTGCGGCACTGCTCGATGGTCTCGGCCCGTTCGGCTTGCTTCTCCAGGACCGCGATCATCTCATCCATCTTGTCGCGCAAGGTTTCCAGCGCCGGGAAGAACACGCTCGACGGCGCGATCTGGTTGACCGCCAGACGCACGATATCTTCCGGGAACGCCAACCGCAAATCGCGCGCGGCTTTTTCGACCGGCGCCACCACCTTGGCCCAATCGGCGCCGTCGCGCGCATGCGACAGGCCTTCGGCCAGCACGTCGCGGCACAGTTCCAGCACTTGCGAGGTCGACACGGTATCGCCGAAGAACATCGTCGCGGTTTCCGGCAACTGATGCGCTTCGTCGAAGATCACGGTATTGGCGGTCGGCAGCAGCTCGGCCACGCCGGTGTCCTTGAGCGCGACGTCGGCAAAGAACAGGTGATGATTCACCACCACTATGTCGGCCTGCTGCGCTTCCTTGCGCGCCTTCATGACGAAGCAATCCTGATAGTACTGGCACTCGGCGCCGAAGCAGGTGTCGCGGGTCGAGGTGACCAGATTCCAGATCGGCGCGGTCTCCGGCACCTTGGATAATTCGGCCTTGTCGCCGGACGACGTGGTCTTCATGAAGCGCGAAATTTCGCGCAGATAAGCGACGTCGTCGCGCGATGTCATGCGACCGTTTTGCAGCGTGCGTTCGAGATGAAAGTGACAGACGTAATTGGAGCGGCCCTTGAGCAAGGCCACCGACACCGGCGCGCTCAAGGCCTTGCGCACGGTGGGGATGTCGCGCAGGTAAAGCTGGTCCTGCAAGTTCTTGGTGCCGGTCGACACGATGACTTTGCCGCCCCACAGCAAGGCAGGCACCAGATAGGCAAAGGTCTTGCCGGTGCCGGTGCCGGCTTCTGCGATCAGCGTGCGTTGACCGGCGATGGCATCGGCAATGGCCTTGGCCATTTCTGTTTGCGAGTGGCGCGGACGGTAGCTGCCCACCTGGCCGCCCAACGGGCCGCCTGCGCCGAAAAGCTGCTCAACCTCGGCATCATGGATACCATGTGGAACGGGTGCTGCGGTATCTTCGATGGAACTCACTGACTAATGCCTGTAAAGAGGTTAAACCGGACAACAAGGGAATGGATGAAAGAAGCGCTGCCGGATATTGTCCGGACGGGCCATCGACAAGAATTGTCGCTCAGGTCCGATACGGCCTTTTCATGCACAAGGCTTACAGGACAGCCGCAAAAATCACGAACGGGTGATGACGATCAGGCCGGAATATCGGGAGTCAATTGCATTTTCAGCAACACAATATGATCCTTCAATTGCAGCTTGCGCTTCTTCAGACGACGCAATTGTAATTCTTCATGACGGGTTTCCTGCGAAAGCATGTCGATCACCGCATCCAGGTCACGATGTTCGACTTCCAATTCGATAATACGGCGCTGTATATCTTCGCGGTGCGTCATGGTCATGGTGGCTTCTATTACAAAAATGGCGAGCGGCTGCAAAC
The DNA here is from genome assembly GCF_000282135.1 of Herbaspirillum sp. CF444. GTDB lineage: Bacteria > Pseudomonadota > Gammaproteobacteria > Burkholderiales > Burkholderiaceae_D > Herbaspirillum. The sequence continues at coordinate 4,480 of NZ_AKJW01000021.1, read as the reverse complement.
AGCCGCGACCAAGGAAAAGAACTGCTGATAGTGTAATCCACCTGCTGCCGGTCAACAATCGTTGCCGCCCTCGAGCGGCAGCATGGACGGTTTATTTGGACGGCGTCGCGCTCGGCGCTGCCGGATCCGGGGCGGCAGCAGGCGCCTGCCGTTGCTTGGCGGCACGCTCGCGTTCTTTCTCGGCCTTCTTGGCTTCGACTTCCTTGCGGTGTGCTTCCGCCTGCTTTACTTTTTCCTTGTAGGCCTGTTCATTGGCAGCCCGTTGCGGCGCCTTGGCGGCTTCTTCGGCCTGCTTCTGGCGCACTTGCGCTTCATGGGCTTTCACACGCAGGTCGGCCTGACCTGCAGTCTGGGTTTCGCGCTCCGTCACCTGCTTCTGCTTGGCCATGCTCTCCTGTATCTTTCGCTCGGAGGCCGCAGCCTTTTCCTTTTGGTCTTGTGCGCGACGCAGGGCCTCTTGTTCGTCCTTGGCGTGCTGCTCGGCCAGCGACTTGTCGCGCTCATCGGCCTTGGCCTGGCGCTTGTAGGCATTGGCTTCGACTTCAACATCGCGCACCTGCCTCACGGCGACACGATTGCGCTCCTTGGCATCCTCCAGGCAGGAAGCCACGAAAAACTTGCGGTAGCAGGCACGCTGATCGTCGATGTATTGATCGTTGATGACCTGACGCTCCTTGTCCGCCTCGATGAGGATGTCGTCAGCAGCATCGGCCGACTGAATCGATCCGGACGGATGGCGCTGGTCGAACGTCGGTTGCCCCGGCGTTCCATATACGTGCTCCGCTGCCGACGCGGTCAACGGCAACAGCGTCAGCCACACGACGGCGCAAGCCAGCAATCGACGGGAAGAATGTTCAAAAAATAAATGCATGTAACCCTTGTCCATATTCAGGAAAGCTTATCGGCGGCGAGACGGCGCTCGGAATCCATATATTCGCGCGATTGCATTTCAATGATACGTGAAACCGTGCGGTGGAACTCATTTGACAGCGTGCCTGCGGTGTAAAGCTCCTCAGGCTCTACTTCCGCCGACATGATCAGCTTGACCTTGTGGTCGTAAAACACGTCGATGAGCCAGGTAAAGCGGCGCGCCTCGGACGACATCGCCGCCGACATGCGGGGAATGCCCGACAAAATCACGGTCTGGAAACGGCTGGCGATTTCCAGGTAATCATTCTGCGAGCGCGGTCCGCCGCACAAGGTCGCAAAATCAAACCAGATCGCGCTGCCGGCGCGGCGCAAGGCGCGGATTTCGCGGGCTTCGATGTGCACGCGGGTATCTTCGTCGGCGGTTTCCGCCACGGCGGCAAACGCTTCGCGCAGCTCGCTGTCGGTCTTGGCATTGAGCGGCGAATGATAAATCCTGACCTGCTCCAGCGCGCGCTTGCGATAGTCGACGCCGGCGTCGATGTTCATCACGTCGAGTTTTTCGTTGAGCAGTTTGATGGTCGGCAGCATGCGATCGCGATGCAGGCCGTCGGGATAGAGCGTCTCCGGCTGGTAGTTCGAGGTCATGATGAACGACACGCCATTGTCGAACAAGCCAGTCAACAGGTTGTACAGGATCATCGCGTCGGCGATGTCCGACACGTGAAATTCGTCGAAGCAGATCAGGCGATATTTCTTGGCGATGCGGCGCGCGACTTCATCGAGCGGATTGGCGATGCCCTTGAGTTCGTCAAGCTGATGATGCACATCGCGCATGAATTCATGAAAGTGCAGACGCGTCTTGCGCACCAGCGGCACGACCGAATAGAAGCTGTCCATCAGGAAGGATTTTCCGCGCCCCACACCGCCCCACATGTACACGCCACGCGGCACGTCCGGGCGATTGATCAGCCGCTTGAAGGTGCTGGAGCGCTGCGATTTGAACGCGACCCATTCTTCATAGGCGCGCTGCAGACGATCGATCGCGCGCTGTTGCGCCTCGTCTGATGTGAAACCACGCTCGCTTAGTGCATGATCGTAGAATTCGCGGACATCCATGGTTGATCTTTATTTTTAATTCGCGTCATCCGGAGCATCCGGGATGGCCGACTTTGTGAAAACGGGAACGACTAAAACGAAAATGGGCGAGCCAGGCTCGCCCATCGATGATGACCGGAGTTTACCAGTAAAGGTAAACCCGATTCATCAGAAGTTCAGCGCGCGCTTGTCGACTGCCAGTGCGGCTTCCTTCGTTGCTTCGGACAACGATGGGTGAGCGTGGCAGATACGTGCGATGTCTTCGGCGGAGGCACGGAATTCCATCGCTACCACGGCTTCGGAAATCAGTTCCGACGCCATTGGGCCAACGATGTGCACGCCGAGGATTTCGTCGGTCTTGGCATCCGCCAGGAACTTGACCATACCCGATGTATCGCCCAGTGCGCGTGCGCGACCGTTTGCCAGGAATGGGAAAGTGCCGGCCTTGTAAGCAACGCCGTCAGCCTTCAGTTGCTGCTCGGTCTTGCCGACCCATGCGATTTCCGGCGAGGTGTAGATGACCCAGGGAATGGTGTTGAAGTTGACGTGACCGTGTTGACCGGCGATACGCTCGGCAACGGCAACACCTTCTTCTTCCGCCTTGTGCGCCAGCATCGGACCGCGCACGACGTCCCCCACCGCCCACACGTTCGGCAGGTTGGTCTTGCAGTCGCCGTCGACGGCGATGAAACCGCGCTCATCCAGCTTCAGGCCGATGCCTTCAGCGTTCAGGCCGGTGGTGTTCGGGGTACGGCCGATCGACACGATCAGCTTGTCGAACACGGCCTTTTGCGCATTGCCCTTGTCGTCGGTGTAGTCGACGCTGACGTCTTTCTTGCCGGCCTTGATGTCGCCGATCTTGACGCCCAGATTCACTGTCAGGCCTTGCTTGGCCAACAGCTTCTGCGCTTCCTTGGCGATTTGCTCGTCGACTGCGCCGAGGAATGTCGGCAGCGCTTCCAGCACGGTGACTTCCGCGCCCAGACGACGCCAGACCGAACCCATTTCCAGGCCGATCACGCCGGCGCCGATGACGCCCAGCTTCTTCGGGACTTCGGTGATGGCCAGCGCGCCGGTGTTCGACAGGATCAGTTCTTCGTCGAACGGTGCGCCCGGCAATGCGCGTGCATTGGAACCGGTGGCGACGATGACTTGCTTGGCAGTGATCGACTCTTCAGTTGCGCCGGCGACCTTGATTTCGTAGCCGTTGGCGTCGCCCTTGACGAAGCTGCCGCGACCATGGAAGAAGGTGACCTTGTTCTTCTTGAACAGGTACAGGATGCCGTCGTTGTTTTGCTTGACGACGGTGTTCTTGCGACCCAGCATTTGCGGCAGGTTCAGGCTCAGGCCCTTGACGTCGATACCGTGATCCTTGAACGCATGGCCGGCATGCTCGTAGTGCTCGGACGATTGCAGCAGCGCCTTCGACGGAATGCAGCCGACGTTGGTGCAGGTGCCGCCTGGTGCAGGACCGCCCTTCTCGTTTTTCCACTCATCGATACACGCGGTGTTGAAACCCAGTTGTGCTGCGCGAATTGCAGCGATGTAGCCGCCAGGGCCGCCGCCGATGACGACCACGTCAAAATTTTTGCTCATAGTTTTATCCTAGTGCGTTTTTGAATGTGCGCAGACCGATCACGGTCCGGCACCAATACAAAAGAGAAAAAAGGCGCCGAGAGAACAGAGGGACGATGATCCGGCTTCTCTGTTTTCCCTGCGCCTTGTTTCAGGTCCTGATAATTAGAGATCCAACAACAAGCGTGCCGGATCTTCCAGCGCTTCCTTGATGGCGACCAGGCTCAACACGGCTTCGCGGCCGTCGATGATGCGATGGTCGTAAGACATGGCGAAGTAGTTCATCGGACGGATGACGATCTGACCGTTTTCAACCACTGCGCGATCCTTGGTGGCGTGGATGCCCAGAATCGCCGATTGCGGTGGGTTGATGATCGGTGTCGACAGCATCGAACCGAAGGTGCCGCCGTTGGACACGGTGAACGTGCCGCCGGTCAGTTCTTCGATGGACAGCTTGCCGTCCTTGGCTTTTTGACCGAATTCACCGATCTTCTTTTCGATGTCGGCGATGGACATCTGATCCGCATCGCGCAGAACCGGAACCACCAGACCGCGTGGCGAACCGACTGCAACGCCGATGTCGAAGTAACCGTGGTAGACGATGTCGTTGCCGTCAACCGATGCATTGACGATCGGGTACTTCTTCAGTGCGTGCACAACCGCCTTGACGAAGAAGGACATGAAGCCCAGCTTGACGCCGTGTTCCTTTTCGAACTTGTCCTTGTACTTGGCGCGCAGGTCCAGCACAGGTTGCATGTTGACTTCGTTGAAGGTCGTCAGGATCGCGTTGGTTGCTTGCGATTGCAGCAGACGCTCGGCCACGCGCGCGCGCAGGCGGCTCATCGGCACGCGCTCTTCAGGACGGTTTTCCAGGCTTGGCTTGCCGGGAGCAGCAACTTGTTGCAGTGCCGGCTTGGCGGCGGCAGCCGCTGGAGCAACA
>NZ_AKJW01000020.1 GCF_000282135.1 Herbaspirillum sp. CF444 | reverse complement strand
AAAGTCTATCCCGACGCGTCCAGCGCGTTATCCGACATCGTCAAGGACGGCCAGACGATTGCCGTCGGCGGTTTCGGCCTGTGCGGCATTCCTGAAGCGCTGATCGCGGCCTTGCGCGACTCCGGCGTGCAGAACCTCACGGCGATCTCCAACAATGCCGGCGTCGACGGTTTCGGCCTGGGCCAACTGCTGAGCACGCGCCAGATCAAGAAGATGATCGCCTCCTACGTTGGCGAAAACAAAGAGTTCGAACGCCAATACCTGGCCGGCGAACTGGAACTGGAATTCACCCCGCAAGGCACGCTGGCCGAAAAGCTGCGCGCCGGCGGCGCCGGCATCCCGGCCTTCTTCACCAAGACCGGCGTCGGCACGCTGGTGGCCGAAGGCAAGGAAATCCGCGACTTCGACGGCGCCAAGTACGTCATGGAACGCTCGCTGGTGGCCGATATTTCTCTGGTCAAGGCACAGAAGGCCGACAAGGCCGGTAACCTGGTCTTCAACAAGACCGCGCGCAATTTCAACCCCAACGTCGCCATGGCCGGCAAGATCACCGTGGTCGAAGTCGAAGAACTGGTTGAAGTCGGCCAGCTCGACCCGGACCAGATCCACACCGCCGGCATCTTCGTGCACCGCATCGTGGTCAACGCCACGCCGGAAAAGCGCATCGAACAACGCACGGTTTCTGCTGCGGCGAAATAAGGAGAAATAACCATGGCATGGACCAGAGACGAAATGGCTGCGCGCGCAGCCAAGGAATTGCAGGACGGCTTCTACGTCAACCTCGGCATCGGCTTGCCGACCCTGGTGGCGAATCACGTTCCCAACAACATTGAAGTCTGGCTGCAATCGGAAAACGGCCTGCTCGGCATCGGTCCTTTCCCGACCGAAGACAAGGTCGACGCCGACCTGATCAACGCCGGCAAGCAGACCGTGACGACCATCCCCGGCTCGTCGTTCTTCAGCTCGGCCGATTCCTTCGGCATGATCCGCGGCGGCAAGATCAACATCGCCATCCTGGGCGCGATGCAAGTGTCGCAACAGGGCGACCTGGCCAACTGGATGATTCCGGGAAAGATGGTCAAGGGCATGGGCGGCGCGATGGACCTGGTGGCCGGCGTGGGTCGCGTAGTGGTGCTGATGGAGCATGTCGCCAAGGGCAAGGACGGCAGCATCTCGCAAAAGATCCTGAAGCAATGCAACCTGCCGCTGACCGGCGTGGGCGTGGTCAATCGCATCATCACCGACCTCGGTGTGATCGACGTGACGCCGCAAGGCCTGAAGCTGATCGAGCTGGCGAGCGGCGTGACGAAGGAAGAAGTCATTGCCAATACCGAAGCGGAGCTCGACGTCAGCGCAGTCTGATCAATCGGCGCCAAGCATCAAAGTTTGTTCTGCGTTCTCTTCGGAGAGCGGACGGTACAGGGGTCGAAGCCTGTGCCGTTTTTTATGTCAGTCGAATTACTGTGCGAGTTTTTCGCGTACGTGTTCTTCGTGGAAGACCGTATGCGCAGGCTTGACCAGATCGCTGTATATCATATTGCGATATACATTCTTTGTTCTGAGCAAACGCCTGTCTTCGGTCTGGTATCGCGCAGAACAACGAAGGTTTTCGAGTTAAAACCGGTCATTTTTATAAATGATGGGAAATGAATAGCATATGGATACAAATAAAGGTTGTAAGCAACATTTGGTAACCATTTGAGATTGGGTGGGAGCCGCGGCGAGTTTTATAATGGCCGGCCGAATTGCCTGATACAAAGAAAAATCATGAAAGTCGAAGCGATCCAAAATGACGAAGTTTTGATTGTGCGCGCGATCGGTAGTCTGAATGCCAGCGGTACGGCCGAATTCGCCCGGCAATTGCATGACCGGTGCCATCCCGGTTTGCAGACGATGATTCTGGACTTTTCCGGGCTCGACGAGCTTGGTCCGCCAGGATTGAAGGCCTTGTACATATTAAGCAAGAAAGCCCGGGAACGTAGCGGGCGCCTGGTGGTGGTGGGCTTGCGTCCCCAGGTGCATGAAGTATTCCACAGCAGCGGTTTCGTCGCGCTGTACAAAATCCTCGGCAGCGTCGACGAAGCCCTGGCCGCGGTTCGTTGAACCTGGCGTCGCCGTTGCCTGTTCCATCGTCGACCTGGGTTTAATGTGAACAGGCCTTAATTCCAGCTACCCATCGGCGCCAGGTAGGGCGACGTCTCCGCTTCGCCCCAGCGCAACGGCAGTACGGACTTCACGTGCCGCGCCTGGGCAACGGAAAACTGCAGCAGCCGCTGCGCGCCGGCGAAGGCATCCACTTCGGGGCCGTCCCAGATCACTTTGGCCGTGACCGCGACATACAGCAGGTCGCCGTTGGTGAAATCGACGAACAACAGGCCGGCGCGCGGATGCGTCACCAGGTTGCCGATCGTGTTGAAGAAAAAATTGCCGATGAAGTCCGGCACGGTCAGCGTGTGATTTCCGTCGATTCGCACGAATCCTGGTTTGCCGCCGCGATGCGAGACATCGGTGCCGTGCCGACCGGCCACATGGTCGGCGTTCTCGTCGGCGGCAGTGGCGATGAAGAAAGTATCCGCCTTGCCGATCAATTCCATCATCGCGGGCGTAAGCACCGCGCCGGTCTCTTCGCTTGCCGGCGCGGCAGGATCCATGTCGATCAGTTCGGGTCGGCGCGCCTGGATGTATTTGGGACAATTGCCGAAACTTTCGGTGACGACGATCGAGAATCCCTCGTCGCTCAACTGTTCCACGATGCCGTTGGCGCGATTGCGCCGGCGCGTGTGCGGCTCGATGCCGAGCAGTCCGATTGCCGCGCCGTCGCGCAGATTCGCGTGCAGGGGATCGGATGCATGGGCGCGGGCGCGCACCTCGAGTCGCCGCTCGGTGGGCGACGACACAAAACCGGGCTCGCCCACCATGATGGACGCCCACGGCTGACCGCTCTTGTCGCGGCTGCCGACCAGCATGAACGGCAACTGCTCAAAAAACTGCCGGTGCTGGTCGGGCATGTAATCGCGAATCACGCGCGGGCCGACCGCCGCCATTTTTTCGAGCACGCCGGCGCGTTGCTGGGCAAGCAGTTCGCCCGGATGGAAGGTGACGTCTTGCAGGACGGACTGCTGTGACTCGCTCATGACAAACTCCGGTTCTGATGGTCTGTTATTGCCTGGATGTGAAGATGCGAGACAGTCTATGCCGCAATCGGCGAGGCCTGCATCGGCAAGAAATTGCGCAAACTTTCCACGCGGGCGATCCATGCGCGCAACTGCGGATACGGCGCCAGGCTGACGCCGCCTTCCGGCGCATGCGCGACATAGCTGTAACAAGCGATGTCGGCGATGGTCGGATGCGTGCCGACCAGAAAGCTGCGACCGCCGCCCAGGTGTGTTTCCAGCAGTTGCAGCAGCGTCGCCGCCTTCCGTTTCGCCAGCTCATAATCATGCGGCGCGTTGAACAGCTTCACCAGGCGTGCTTTGCCCGGACCTTCCAGCACCTCGCCCGAAGCCAGCGACAGGAACTGTTGCACTTTGGCGGCATTGGTCGCGTCGTCCGGCAGCCAGCCGCTGTTGCCGTAGCGCTTGGCCAGATACACCAGGATCGCCGTCGAATCGTACAAAGTCACGTCGCCGTCCTCGATCACCGGCACCTGGCCGCGCGGGTTCCTGGCCAGGAAGGCGGCTTCCTTCTGCGCCTGGTTGGGCAAATCGACGTAGATGAACTCATACGGAAGATCGAGCAGGGACAAGAACAACTCGACGCGATGGCTGTGGCCGGACAAGGGAAAACCGTAGAGGCGGATAGGCTGGGCGGATTGCATGTGTATCTCCTGGTGAATGGCAAGGCGAGAAAAATGGATACCGTCGGAACATCTCGGCGTAAAATACAAAAACTGTACCGAACGTTCGGTACAATAAACAATCCCAAGAAGCCTGTCAAATAAATTTATAATCCTTGAAAACAACAGCGAGGCCGCCATGTAGATCGCTACTGGTGCGTATTTCACGCTGTGCCGCCACTTACCGAAGAACACCTATGCCTGCTCCAAGCCTGTCCCGCGAAGAAGTCGCCCAACGCATCCTTGCCGAATTCCGCCGCTCGGGATATCAGGGCGCGACCCTGGCGAGCCTGTCGGAAGCCACCGGCCTGGGCAAGTCCAGCCTCTATCATTACTTCCCCAATGGCAAAACCGACATGGGCACGGCAGCGCTGGAGGCCGTCGGCGTGTGGTTCGGCGAGCATGTGATGCCGACGCTGGCCGAAGATGCCCCGGCCGAAAAGCGTCTGAAGAAATTCAGCGCCGCGCTCAGCGAGTTCTACGCCAAGGGCACCAAGCCTTGTCTGACGGATCTGTTCACCATCGGCGAAGCGGGCGAGTTCTTCCAGCAATACCTGAAGCAGCGCCTTGGCGGGCTGATCAAGGCGCTTGCCGCCGTCGTCGTTGAAACCGGCGTGCCTGCCGAAGAAGCGTCACGTCGCGCGGAAGATGCGATGATCACCATGCACGGTTCGCTGGTGGTCTCGCGTGCCCTCGGCACCACTGCGCCGTTCGTGCGCACCATGCGCAATTTTCCCGGCGTCCTGCTCGGCGAATAGCGGTCTTGCCGGCGGTTTCCGCGCGCCGGCTCTCTCTCATTCTTTCCTTCCACGGCGACAGCTCCATGCCTTGTCGCTGTCGTCTCGTTTCTGTTGCCATCGAACCTCGCCAACCACGAAAGCGCATTAGCTTTTGCCTATCGCCTTGATCGAAACAAAGCGCTTGCTTGACATTTCCCAAGTAACTATTATTATGAAAGTAACTGTCCGAATGGTCGGACGCTACCTTTTCGGAGAACAACATGAGCAATGCAGCAAACAGCGGCACAAAACCCGGCACGGCACTCATCACCGGCGCATCCACCGGTATCGGCGCAACCTATGCAGACCGTCTGGCCCGCCGCGGCTACGACCTGATCCTGGTGGCGCGCGACGCGCAGCGTCTGGAACAAGTGGCGCAACGCCTGCGCAAGGAAACCTCGGTCAAGGTCGAGATCCTGCCGGCCGACCTGGTCAACAAGGCCGACCTGCTGAAAGTCGAACAACGCCTGCGCACCGACGCTTCCGTGACGATGCTGGTCAACAACGCCGGCATGAGCATCGCCGGCGAACTGGCCGACGGCGATATCGATAAATACGACGCCATGATCCAGCTCAACATCACCGCCGTGATGCGCCTGGCCGCCGCCGTCGCACCGGGCTTCATCCAGCGCAAGGGCGGCACGCTGATCAACCTCGCCTCGGTGCTGGCGCTGGCGCCGGAACTGTTCAACGGTGCCTACAGCGGCACCAAGGCGTTCGTGCTGAACCTGACCCAATCGCTGCAAAACGAGCTGGGCAAGCATGGCGTGCGCGTGCAGGCAGTCCTGCCTGGCGCCACCCGCACCGAGATCTGGGAACGTTCGGGCTCCGACATCGACGCTCTGCCCGACGCCATGGTGATGGATGTGGACGATCTGGTCGACGCGGCGCTGGCCGGTCTGGACCTGGGCGAACCGGTCACCATTCCGCCGCTGCCGGACGTTGGCCAATGGGCCGCGCTGACCGCGGCACGTCACGCCATGGGACCGAACCTGTCGCTCAAACATCCCGCAGGCCGCTACACCCGGTAATCGAAAGCCACCGCACCAGGCCCGCATGCGCCGCAAATGTCTCGACGATCAGGATTGCCCCGTTGCCTGCACCATGCAAGTGGTGGGGGAGTGGTGGAGCATCCTGATCGTGCGCGATTGCCTGCGCGGTTTGACCCGCTTCGACCAGTTTCAGAAAAATCTGGCAATATCGCCCAACATGCTGGCGCGTCGATTGCAGACACTGGTCGACGCCGGCTTGCTTGAACGTCGTCAATACCGTCAGCATCCGCCGCGTTATGAGTACCTGTTGACCGAACGCGGTCGCGACTTCCGCGTCGTGATTGCGGCGATGTACGACTGGGGCCTGCGCAACTTCGGCGACCCGGCGCAGCAACTCAGGCAGGGTAGCGCGGACGACTATTTGCAGGACCGGATACGGGAACAAAACGAGGAGACGTGAAGATGCAAACTTTGATAGTGGGCGCCGGTGCAGTCGGCGGATATTTCGGCGGGCGCATGCTGGCGACAGGGCGCGACGTGACGTTCCTGGTGCGCGAGAAACGTGCCGAGCTGCTGGCGAAAAACGGTTTGCGGATCAAAAGCCCGGTCGGGGATCTGACGCTGGAAAATCCACCGACCGTCCTGAAAGAAAACCTGAAGCGGCACTACGACCTGATCATCCTCAGCTGCAAAGCCTACGACCTGGCCGACGCGATCGAATCCTTCGCTGCCGCAGTCGGACCGGACACGGTCATCCTGCCGCTGCTCAACGGCATGCAGCACCTGGACATCCTGTCGCAACGTTTCGGCGCGGAAAAAATCCTCGGCGGCCAATGCGTCATCGCCAGCACCATCGACGCCGACGGCGCCATCAAGCATCTGAATACTTTCCATGGCATGACCTTCGGCGAACGCGACGGCACATCGTCGTCGCGCCTCGCACAGATCGAGAAGGAAATCGCCGGCGCCGGTTTCGACGTCAACGTCAGTCCCGCCATCCTGCAGTCGATGTGGGAAAAATGGATCATGCTGGCATCGCTGGCCGGCAGCACCAGCCTGATGCGTTCCAGCGTCGGCGATATTTTGCAGGCGCCGGGCGGCGAGCAATTCATCACCGCCTTGCTGGAGGAAAATGCCGCCATCGCCGCCGCCAACGATCATGCGCCGGGCGGTCCTTTCTACGATCGCACGCGCAAGATGCTGACCGAAGCCGGCTCGACGCTGACCGCCTCCATGTTCCGCGACATCAGCAACAACGCGCGCATCGAAGCCGATCACATCATCGGCGATCTGTTGCGTCGCGGCCGCGAAGCCGGGACCAAGACGGATCTTTTGCAAGTCGTCTATACCCATCTCAAAACTTACGAAGCCCGTAATCAACGCGCGAGCTGAGAGGTCGATCACGCTTCTGATTTTTTCCGTCGTCCCAGCGGACGCTGGGACCCAGTGTCGTAAGGACCGTCGATACGACACTGGATCCTGACTTTCGTCAGGACGACAGCAGCACGGCTTTACGCATTTCCCTGCGCATTACCAGCCGCCGCCCAGCGAGCGGAAGGTCGTCACCGCGGCACGCGCATCGTCGGCGCGCACCTGCGCCAGCTGATCGCGTGCATGCAGCAGCAGGCGATCCTCCTCCAATACTTCCGTCAGGCTCAATGCACCACCCTGATAAGCGTCTTGCGCGGCGCCGCGTGCGCGTTGGCGGGCGGCGACTTCATCGTTCAGTTCGACGCTTTGTCTTTCCAGCTGCACCAGCGTGACGATGGAATTTTCCACGTCTTCGGTGGCGCGCAGGATAGCTTGCCGGTAACGCGCCAGCGCCTCCTGGTTGGCGCCCCTGGCGCGCGCGACTTCGGCATCGATGCGGCCGAAGTCGAACAGGCGCCAGCGCAGACCCAGTGCCGCCTGCGGTTGGAAGCTGTTGGCGGTGAACAATCCGCTTGCGCCCAGACTTTCAAATCCCAGCAAGGACGACAGCGACAGTTTGGGGTAATACTCCGCCATCGCCACGCCGATGCGCGCATTGGAAGCGGCAAGACGCCGTTCCGCCGCCAGCACGTCGGGACGGCGACGCAACAACGCAGCGCTACCGTCGGCGACGATGATGGCCGGGACTGTTGCAACGGTCGATGTATCGTCGCTCAATTCCTTGGCATAGGTCCCCGGTACGGCGCCCATCAGGACATCGAGCCGGTTCAGTTGCCGTTCCAGTTCGATCCGCAGCGGCGGAATACCCGAGCGCGCCTGCGACAGTTGCGCTTCGGCCAGCGCGCTCTCACGCTGGCTCGACATGCCGTCGCGCAACCTCAGGCGCACCAGGTCGAGCAGTTGGCTGGTGGTCTGCACCTGATCTTCGGCGATGCGCAGACGGGATTGCGCGCTGCGAATACGGAAGTAGGCGTCCGCTGCTTCGGCGACGATCGAGATGCGCACGCCCATGTGATCGGCCTCGGCGGCGTCGCGTTCCGCATCGGCGGCTTCGGCGCCGCGCTTCAGCGACCCTGCCAGATCCAGTTCCCAACTGGCGCCGACGCCGACGTCATACAAGGTCTGGGTGCGTTCATAACCGGGGAAGCTGCTGGCAATCTTGCCGAGCGGGCTGTTGAGCGATTGCCTGGTGCGCGCCGCCTGGCTTTCCAGGCCGACTTGCGGACGACGCTGCGCGCCGGCTTCCTGCGCTGCGGCACGCGCCTGCTCGACGCGGGCGACCGAGGCGGCGAGGTCGAGGTTTTGCTCGATCGCGCGCTGCACGACCCGGCTCAGTACCGGATCGTTGAAACCTTTCCACCATTCATCCAGTTGCGGCATCGACGCAACAGCGTTGCGTTGCTCCAGCAGGCTTGCATTGTGGAACGCGCCGCCGGTCACCGCCGGCGCCTGGTAATCGGGGCCGCTGGCGCAGCCCGTCAGAAATACGCCGACCGCCAGCGCCACCGCGCTCAGGCTTGCCGATCCCATCAGTTTGTTGCCGTCCATCGCTGACTCCCTTGGAAAAAACCATCTTTTAAAAAGTTACTTGCAAAATGATAGTCTCTAGTTTAATCTAACTATCAAAATGAAAGCAACTAGCCGTCTGAAATATTTTTTCGAGTCGCAACACGTTGCCGGCAAAGGCTTTCAAGGACTCAAGATTTGCAGGACCAACGGCATTTTTCATAACCGGCCCCGCGCGGGCTTATCGATAGAAAGACTGGGGTACAACATGAGCAATCCAACAATCGTTGCGACGGCGAACGACATCGGGCAGTCAGCCACCGCAAAAAAGAATGGCAAAAACGGCGCGGTGAAAATCCTCGTGGCGATCGTCGTGATCGCCGCGGTCGTCGGTTATCTGATTTACTGGTTCGCCGAAGGCCGCTACTGGGAGCACACCGACGATGCCTATGTCGGCGGCGACATCACCGTGATTGCGCCCAAGGTGTCGGGAAACATCGCGCAAGTGCTGGTGACCGACAACCAGCGCGTCAAAGCCGGCGACTTGCTGATCAAACTGGATGACCGCGACTACGTTGCGGTATTGAACAAACTGAAAGCCGCCGTGCAGGCGCAGGAAGCGACGCTGGCCAACATCGACGCCGAGCGCCGTTTGCAGGAAGCCGTGATCGAGCAAAACAAGGCCGGCGTCGCCGCCGCCGGCGCCGAAACTTCGCGCGCGCATGACGACCAGACGCGCTACCAGAGCCTGTCGTCGAAGGCGGCGGTATCGGTGCAGAGCTTCCAGAAAGCAGACGCCGACTATAAGCAGGCAGTCGCCAACGGTCAGAAGGCGCAAGCCGGCCTGAACGCCGCGCAGCGTCAACTCGACGTGCTCGCCACGCAAAAGCAAAAAGCGCAGGCGGCATTGCAACAAGCCATCGCCGAACGCAATCTGGCCGAACTGAATGTCGCCTATACCGAATTGCGCGCACCGGTTGACGGCGTGGTCGGTAACCGCCGCGCACGTCTCGGCGCGTATGCCGCTACCGGCGCCCAACTGTTGTCGGTGGTGCCGGCGCAAGGCTTGTGGGTCGACGCCAATTTCAAGGAAAGCCAGATCGCCCGTTTTCAGACCGGCATGGCGGTCAAGATCAAGGCAGACGTATTGCCCGGTGAGACTTTCGAAGGTCATGTTGCCAGCATTGCACCGGCAACCGGCGCGCAATTCAGCATCCTGCCTGCGGAAAACGCCACCGGTAATTTCACCAAGATCGTCCAGCGTGTGCCGGTACGGATTCTGCTCGACGGTGAAGCGGCGCGGCTTGGAAAATTGCGGCCCGGTCTGTCGGTGACGGCGGAAGTCGACGAGCGCATGCCGGCCTCCGGCGCCAACAACGCCAATAACGTCAAACGGAGCTGAGCATGAGTGCCGTCGCCAGTACCACCATGGCACCGCCGACACCGTCGCCAATGCCACAATCTTCGCCTGCTGAACTCACGCAAAAGGCCAAGATCCTCGCCTTCGCCACCATGTGCGTCGGCATGTTCATCGCCCTGATCGATATCCAGATCGTGTCGGCTTCGCTGGCCGACATCGGCGGCGGCTTGTCGGCCGGCGCCGATGAAACCGCCTGGGTGCAGACCAGCTACCTGATCGCCGAGATCATCGTCATTCCCTTGTCCGGCTGGCTGGCGCGCGTGATGTCGACGCGCTGGCTGTTCAGCGCCTCGGCGGTCGGCTTCACCGTCGCCAGCATGTTGTGCGGCATGGCCTGGGACATCAACAGCATGATCTTCTTCCGCGCGCTGCAGGGTTTCCTCGGCGGCTCGATGATTCCGATGGTGTTCACTTCGGCGTTCTTTTATTTTTCCGGCCATCAGCGCGTGATTGCCGCGGCAACCGTCGGCGCGCTGTCGTCGCTGGCGCCGACCCTGGGGCCTACCGTCGGCGGCTGGATCACCAGCAATTATTCGTGGCACTGGCTGTTCTTCATCAACCTCGTGCCGGGGATTTTCGTCGCGGTGGTGGTGCCGATGCTGGTGCGCATCGACAAGCCCAATCTGTCGCTGCTCAAGGGCGCCGACTATCTCGGCATGATCCTGCTGGCGGCCAGTCTCGGTTGCCTGGAGTATTCGCTGGAAGAAGGTCCGCGGCTGGGCTGGATGGGCGACGACGTGATCCGCACCACGGTCTGGATCGCCATCGTCGCCGGCATCGGATTCATCTGGCGCAGCCTGGCGTATGAAAATCCGGTGGTCGATCTGCGCGCGCTCAAGGACCGCAACTTTGCGCTCGGCTGCTTCTTCTCGTTCGTCACCGGCATCGGCATCTTCGCCACGGTGTATCTGACGCCGGTATTCCTGGCGCACGTGCGCGGCTTCAGTGCGCTCGACATCGGCCTGGCGATTTTCGCGACCGGCCTGTTCCAGATCTGCGCGATTCCGTTCTATACCTATCTGGGACGGCGCGTCGATCTGCGCTGGCTGATGATGTTCGGGATGGCCTGCTTCGCACTGAGCATGTGGAACTTCACGCCGATCACGCACGACTGGGGTTGGCGCGAGCTGATGTTGCCGCAAGCGCTGCGCGGGTTTGCACAGCAGTTCGCGGTGGCGCCGGTGGTGACGCTGACGCTGGGTGCGCTCAAGCCGGAGCGGCTGAAGCAGGCTTCGGGTTTGTTCAACCTCATGCGCAATCTGGGCGGCGCGATCGGCATCGCCGTGTGCGGCACCATCCTCAACGACCGCACCAACCTGCACTTCCTGCGTCTGGCGGAACATCTCAACAGCGCCAACGAATCCATGAACAATCTGGTGCAAAACACCGGCGCCAACATGCTGGCATGGGGACTCGATGGCGGCAGCGCGTCGACCGGCGCCTTGCAGCAGTTGTGGCGACTGACCATGCGCGAAGCGCAGACCCAGACTTTTGCCGATGCCTTCCTGGCGGTGATGGTGTGTTTTCTGGTGGCGATTGTGCTGATTCCATTCATGCACAAAGTGGCGCCACCTAAAGCGCCATCAGCCGACGCTCATTAAGTTTCACATCGGCTCTGTCGGCGCCATGCGCTGGCGGGCCAGCTGGGCGGAGCTTTGCCGGACCGCCCAGCGTATCGGCTTCGCCGCCACCGCGACGGCCCGTTGCAACATGACCTGCTGCAACGGGCTTAAGGGTTTCACGCCGAGTTGCAGCTTGGCCCAGTCCGGCAGCAGGTCAACGCCGGCACGCATCATCAGCCGTGTCCACGGCACCGCCAGCGCGTTCGGCGCCGGTGCGTTCATCACCAGTTCCAGGGTTTTCAGCGTGCGTTCGTCGCAATGCAGTTGCGGGCGCATCTTCTCTATATAGTCATCCATGTCCGCCAGAGTGCGCGGCACATTTCTTGCTCCGAGTTGTTCCGCGATCAGGGCGATTTCGTCGAGGTAGCGGTTCTGCTGCGCCATGCCCAGTTGCGGATTGCGATGGCGCAGATATGCGCGCAGGAAATTCGACACCTCCGCCACATGCACCCAGGTCAGCAAATCCGGATCGTCCGCCGAATAAGCGCGGCCATCCGGCGCGACGCCGCGCACGCCATGATGGATACGGCGCACCAGGGCGATCAGTTTCTCTGCATCCTGGCGACTGCCATAGGTCGTTCCTGCGATAAACTGCGCGGTGCGCCGCAAGCGGCCAAGCATGTCTTGCTGAAATGTGGAATGATCCCACACGCCGGCCAGCGCCAATGGATGCAGCATCTGCATCAGCAGCGCGCCGACGCCGCCGATCAGCATCGCGGTGAAGTCGCCGTGCACCAGCCAGGCGGCGGAATCGGGGCCGAACAGGCCGGGATCGCCCGGCGGAGAGCGAAAATCAGGGCTGCCGGGAGGGCGGCTGATGCTGATGACGCTGGTTTCGATGCGGGAGCGTAATGTTTCGATGACTTCCATGGCTTTCGTGGCTTTGACGGCGGAGCGGTGAAACGAGACAGTGAAATGGTAAGGCTTTTGTCGGTTGGACGCAGAAAGACGGCAAAAGCGGGATGAAAAGAACAAAAAGAGCAAGAAAAGAATAAGAACGGAAGGAAAAGGCGCAAGGACAGTAGCTTTACGGCAAATTATTCTGAGTATAATAAAAGTCTCATTTCAGGGAACCAAAGTTCATGTCAATGGTCGAGTTGGCGCTGCGTCGCCCGTACACCTTTATTGTGATGGCGATGCTGATCGTGCTGTCCACGCCGCTGGTCCTCATGAAAATGGCGACGGACATCTTCCCGGAAATCAATATTCCGGTGATCAGCATCATCTGGAACTACAACGGCCTGTCCGCGCAGGAAATGGGGCAGCGCATCGCATCCCAGAACGAGCGCGGCCTGACCACCGTGGTCAGCGA
The DNA here is from genome assembly GCF_000282135.1 of Herbaspirillum sp. CF444. Taxonomy (GTDB): domain Bacteria; phylum Pseudomonadota; class Gammaproteobacteria; order Burkholderiales; family Burkholderiaceae_D; genus Herbaspirillum. The sequence goes on along the minus strand of NZ_AKJW01000020.1, from coordinate 36,135 downwards.
CATCGAACACATCGAATCGCAATCGCTGGCCGGCGTCGCCGTGATCAAGGTGTTCTTCCAGCCCAACGCCAACATCCAGAACGCGATCGCCCAGGTGGTCGCCTCGGTGCAATCGCAGCTGCGCCAACTGCCGCCCGGCATCACGCCGCCGCTGGTGATCAAGTATTCCGCGTCCAGCATCCCGGTCATGCAACTGGCGCTGTCGAGCCCGACCTTGCCCGAGCAACAGCTGTTCGACGCCGCCGTCAACACGCTGCGCCCACAACTCATCACGATTCCCGGCGTCGCCGTGCCTTTTCCTTACGGCGGTAAAACACGCCTGATCTCGGTCGATCTGGATACCCAGGCGCTGCAGGCGCGCGGCCTGTCGCCGGTCGACGTCGTCAACGCGGTCAATACGCAAAACCTGATCCTGCCGTCGGGCACCGCCAAGTTCGGCGCCACCGAATACACCATCAAGATGAACGGTTCGCCGGAAGCGGTCGCCGGTCTCAATGACTTGCCGGTGCGCACCGCCGCCAACGGCGCAACGACTTACCTGCGCGACGTCGCCTACGTGCGCGACGGTTTCTCGCCCCAGACCAACGTGGTGCGCCAGGATGGCGTGCGCGGCGTGCTGCTGTCGGTGCTGAAAAACGGCGGCGCGTCCACGCTGGACATCGTCAACAACCTGCGCGCGTTGCTGCCCCAGGCGCAGCAAACCATGCCGGCCGACGTCAAGATCACGCCGCTGTTCGACCAGTCGCTGTTCGTGAAAGCGGCGGTCAAAGGCGTGGTCGCCGAAGCGCTGATCGCTGCCGGCCTGACCGCGGCGATGGTGCTGCTGTTCCTCGGCAACTGGCGCAGCACGCTGATCATCGCGGTGACGATCCCCTTGTCGATCCTGGCGTCGATCCTGGTGCTCTACATGCTGGGCGAGACGCTCAACCTGATGACGCTGGGGGGGCTGGCGCTCTCGGTCGGCATCCTGGTCGACCAGGCCATCGTGACGATCGAGAACATCGAGCGGCACATGCACATGGGCAAGCCCTTGCACGACGCCATCATCGTCGGCGCCGGCGAAATTGGCGTGCCGGCTTTCGTCTCGACCGTGTGCATCTGTATCGTGTTCGTGCCGATGTTCTTCCTGTCGGGCGTGGCGCGCTTCCTGTTCGTGCCGCTGGCCGAAGCCGTGGTGTTCGCGATGGCGGCGTCTTATATCCTGTCGCGTACGCTGGTGCCGACGCTGGTGATGCTGTTGATGAACAATGCGCACGGCGCCGAGGGGGGAAGCAGCGGCGGCAAGCCGAGCCTGTTGCAACGCTTGTACCGCGGTTTCGATGCGCGCTTCGAACGCGTGCGCCGCGCTTACACCTTGGTGCTGTCCTCGTTGCTGGCGCATCGCCGTCGTTTCGCGCTGGCCTTCCTCGGTTTCTGCGTGCTGTCCTGCCTGCTGTATCCCTTCCTCGGCCGCGACTTCTTCCCGAACGTCGACGGCGGCCAGATCCGCCTGCACATGCGCGCGCCGACCGGCACGCGCATTGAAGAGACCGCGCGCATCGCCGATCAGGTGGAGTCCGCCATCCGCGAAATGATCCCGGCCAGCGAACTGGAAACCGTACTCGACAACATCGGCGTGCCCAACAGCGGCATCAATCTGTCGTACAGCAACGCCGGCACCATCGGCACGCTCGACGGTGAAATCCTGATGTCGCTGCATGAAGGACACCGTCCGACCGAGCAACTGGTCAGCATGCTGCGCGCCGAATTGCCCAAGCGCTTCCCCGGCATCGAGTTCTTCTTCCAGCCGGCCGACATCGTCACGCAGATTCTGAACTTCGGTCTGCCGGCGGCGATCGATGTGCAGTTTACCGGACAGAACCTGGAAAAGAACGCCGAGCTGGCCGCCGAACTGACCAGGAAAATTCGCCAGATCCCAGGCGCGGTCGACGCCCACGTGCATCAACGCCTGGACGGTCCGGCGCTGGACATGCAGATGGATCGCACCCGTCTGCAGCAGTTCGGCCTGTCCGCCGCCAACGTCGGCCAGAACGTGCTGATCGCCTTGTCGGGCAGCTCGCAGACGACGCCGGCCTTCTGGCTCAATCCGCAAAACGGCGTGGTCTATAACGTCGCCGTGCAGTCGCCGCAATATCGCGTCGATTCGCTCGACGCGTTGTTGAACATTCCTGTCGGTGCCGGCGGTGCGGCCACGGCAAGCGGAGCTCCGAGCAACACGCAATTGCTGGGCAATCTGGTGGACGTCAGACAAGGCCGCCAGATCGCGATCTCGTCGCGCTACAACATCCTGCCGGCGGTCGACGTGTTCGTCAGCGTGCAGGGCACCGATCTCGCCACCGTTGCCGGCAAGGTCAGCAAGCTGGTCGAGGAAATGAAGCCCAGGCTGCCGCGCGGCAGCCAGATTGCGATCCGCGGTCAGGTGCAGACCATGCAGGCATCGTTCATCGGCCTGGGCGTCGGCCTGGCGATGGCGATCGTGCTGGTCTACCTGCTGGTGGTGGTCAACTTCCAGTCGTGGATCGACGCGGCGATCATTATTGCCGCCTTGCCCGCGGCGCTGGCGGGGATTGCCTGGATGCTGTTCATCACCGGCACCACGCTCTCGGTGCCGGCCTTGACGGGAGCCATCATGACCATGGGGGTGGCGACCGCCAACAGTATCCTGATCGTGTCGTTCGCGCGCCAGCGCAAGGATGAAGGCGCCACGCCGCTGGCGGCGGCGCTGGAGTCGGGCGCCACGCGTATCCGTCCGGTGCTGATGACGGCGCTGGCGATGATCATCGGCATGATCCCGATGGCGCTCGGTCTGGGCGAAGGCGCAGAACAAAACGCGCCGCTCGGCCGTGCCGTGATCGGCGGCCTGATCTTTGCCACCGTGTCGACTTTATTTTTCGTTCCCGTCGTTTTCGCCGGCGTTCATCAACGACTGGCGCGCCGCAAAGAAGCGCGCCGGCATCACGGGCACGGGCCTGCCGATAGCAGTGATACGCCACCCCAGCCCCCTCAGCCCCAGCAGCCGTAACAGGAGATAGGAAGCAATGTCGCAAGAACGTCATTCTCAACTCGGCATCCATCCCGTGGATCCGGATGCCTCCGGAGAGCTGCTGAAACGTCAGCAGATCGTACGCCGCACCAAGATCGTCATGGTCGTGGTGCTGCTGCTGCTCGCCGCTGGCGCCGCCCGCACCGTCATCAGCCGCGTCTTCAATGCGCGCGAGCTGGAAGCCGGCACCGTCGAACGCGCCAGGCAATACGTCAAGACCGCCATCGCCAAAAGCAGCGACGCAGGCCAGACGCTGTCATTGCCCGGTACGCTGCAAGGTTATGTGCAGTCGCCGATTTCGGCGCGTGCCGGCGGTTACCTGAAGCGCTGGCACAAGGACATCGGCAGTCGCGTCGAAAAGGGCGAGTTGCTGGCCGAACTCGATACGCCGGAAATCGATCAGCAATTGTCGCAAGCCATCGCCGCGCGCCAGCAGGCCGCTTCCAGCCTGGAACTGGCCAAGAGCACCGTGGACCGCTGGGAGGCATTGCGCAAGAAAGACGCCGTCTCGCAACAGGAACTCGACGAGCGTCGCAGCGGCTATTCGCAAGCGCGTTCCAATCTGGCCGCCGCCGATGCCAACGTCGAACGCCTGCGCCAGGTGGAAGGCTTCAAGCGCATCGTCGCGCCGTTCGCCGGCGTGATCACGCGCCGCAACGTCGACGTCGGCGACCTGATCGATCCGGGCGCCGGCGGCGGCGTCGGACGCGCCCTGTTCACGCTGGCGCAGACCGATCCGCTGCGCGTCTACATCAACGTGCCGCAGTCTTACGCCAACCTGATCAAGCAGGGCCAGAAGGTCGTGGTGACGCAATCCGAACTGCGCGGCCAGCGCTTCGACGGCAAAGTGGTGCGCACCGCCGCTTCCATCGATACCGCCACGCGCACCATGCAGGTGGAAGTGTCGTTGCCGAACGCCGATGGCGTCTTGTTGCCGGGCGCCTTCGTCCAGGTCGCCTTGCCGCTGAAACCGAGCGGCGCGCTGGTGGTGTCCACCGATACCTTGATCTTCCGTCGTGACGGTACCCTGGTCGCTGCAGTCGATGACAAGAACCGCGTGCATCTGAAGCGCGTGCAGCTCGGCCGCAACTACGGCCAGACCGTGGAAGTGCTCGACGGCATTACCGGTGCCGAACGCCTGATCCTCAATCCGTCCGACTCGGTGGCGGAAGGCGATGAAGTCGCCTTGGCGCCGGAAACCAAGCCTGCCGCGAATCCGGCAACCAAGGCGGACGGCAAACCAGCTGAACAAGGCAAGTCGTGATGAAGCTGCGCCTGAATCCGATTGCTGTGGCTGCCTCTGCCATTGTGCTGAGCGCCGTTCTGGCGGGTTGCGCGGCCGGTCCCGACTATCGCAAGCCCGAGGTCGACATGCCGGTGACCTGGCAGCTCGACGCGCCGTGGCGGCAAAGCACGCCCAGCGACACGCAAGTCAAGGGCGCGTGGTGGGAACGTTTTGGCGACGCCAAATTGAACGCCTTGCAGCAACAGGCGCTGGACGGCAACCAGACGCTGGCGGTTGCCGCTGCGCGTCTGACGCAGGCGCGAGCAACGGCCAATTCCGTCTCGGCCGGCATGTATCCGCAAGTGAGTGCCGGTGTGCGCGCTTCGCGCCTGCGCATCTCCGGCAACCGTCCGCTGACCAACTACAACGCGGCGAACTTCGCAACGGTGCAGAACGATTTTGCGTTGGGCGTCAACGTCAGCTACGAAGTCGATTTGTTTGGCCGCGTGCAGCGCAGCGTCGAAGGCGCGCGCGCCTCGGCCGAGCAAGCCGTCGCCGATCTGGAAAACACGCGCCTGCTGCTGAGCGCCGATCTGGCGAGCAACTACTTCAACCTGCGCGAGCTGGATGTCGAACTCGACGTGCTGTCGCGTTCCATCGAGCTGCAACGCAAGGCGCTGGAACTGGCGACTTCGCGCCATGACCTCGGTGCGACATCGGGCCTGGACGTCGCCCAGCAACAAGCTTTGCTGGACACCACGTTGACGCAAGTCGACGTCTTGCGCAAGGCGCGCGCGCAATATGAGCATGCCATCGCCACGCTGACCGGCACGCCGGCGCCGAACTTCTCATTGCCGCCTGCACTGGCGCCAATGACGCCGCCGGCGGTGCCGATCGGCATGCCGTCCGACCTGCTGGAACGCCGTCCCGACATTGCTTCCGCCGAACGCGCCATGGCTGCCTCCAATGCGCAGATCGGTGTCGCGCGCGCGGCGTTTTTCCCGAGCGTCATTCTGGCGCCGTCGTATGGCGTCGACAGCCGCGCGATCGAGACCTTGTTCAATGCGCCGAGCGTGCTGTGGTCGCTGGGCGTTTCGGCAACGCAGACTTTGTTTGATGGCGGCCGCATCAGCGCCAACGTCGATTTCGCCAAAGGAGGTTATGACGTCGCCGTGGCGAATTACCGCCGGGTCGTGCTGACCGCGATGCAGGAAGTCGAAGACGGCATTACCGGCGTCTCGGCGCTGGACCGTGCGTATGCGCAGGCACAGGCCGCGATTGTTTCAGCACGTCGCGTGCTCGACATTGCCAACAGCCGTTATGAAGGCGGCGTGGCGACCTATCTCGACGTGATCACCGCGCAGCAGTCGTTGCTCAACAGCGAACGCCAGGCGGCGCAGCTGATGGGGCAGCGCATGCTGACGTCGGTGTTCCTGATCAAGGCCTTGGGCGGCGACTGGTCCGAGGAAAAAGTGGCGCAAAAATGAGTTGACGAGCAGGCATGAAAAACGGGACCCGCGGGTCCCGTTTTCTTTTTGGCCAAGTACCGTCAATGCGCGGTCAATGCGCCGCCGAAGTATCCGCCACCCGCGTCGGTTTCGGCGCAAACCACACCGCCGTCGCCGCCAGCCCGAATGAGATCGCCGCCATCATGAAGATATGATTGGTCGACAGCATGATGCTTTGCGATTGCAAGGTCTGCTCGATGCTGGCGCGCGCCTGGTCCAGCGACATGCCGGCCTGCGTCAGCGCATTGACCGCATCGCCGAACTGGTCGACCAGGCCGGACAACTCGGCGTGATAGTAGATCGACTTGTTTTCCCAGCTGGTGTTGACCAGCGAAGTAGCGATCGCGCCCGACATGGTGCGGCAGAAGCTCATCAGACCTGCCGCCGACGCCATCTCCGACTCATCCACGCTGGCCAGCGCCAGTCCGGTCAGCGGCACGAAGAACAACGGCAAACCGATGCCTTGCAGCAGCAGCGGCCAGCCGATCTGGAAGTTGGTCATGTCGGAGGTGTTGAAGCTGCGGAACAGCGTCACCGCACCCAGCCACATCACGCCGATGAAGACCAGCTTGCGCGGATCGACCTTGGTCGACATCTTTGCCACGAAGGGCGCCGTCATCACCGCGAGGATGCCGCTCATCGCCGTGGTTTCGCCCGAATGCGTCGCCGTGTAGCCCATATAGCCTTGCAGCCACAAAGGCGTCAGCACCGTGGCGCCGAAGAAGGCGCCGAAGGCGAGGCAGATGGTCGTCACGCTGGCGGAATAGCCGCGATGGCGGAACACCCGCAGGTCGACAATCGGATTGCGCTCGGTCAGCTCCCAGATCATGAAGGCGATAAAACCGGCAACCGCCACCAGCGCCAGGATGATGATTTCGTTGGACGCGAACCAGTCTTTTTCCTTGCCTTCGTCGAGCATCAGTTGCAAGGCGGCGACCCAGACGATCATCAGGATCAGGCCGATCCTGTCGATGGGCAGCTTCAGCAACGGCGATTCGTAGCGCTTGAGCATCTTCCAGCCCATGTAGCCGCACAGCAGCGCCACCGGCACGTTGATGAAGAAGATGTAGGGCCAGCTGTATTGATCGCACAGCACGCCGCCGAGGATCGGTCCGGCAATCGGCGCGATCAGCGTGGTCATGGCCCACAAGCCGACCGCGGCGGGCGCTTTCTCCTTGGGGAAAATGCGCAGCAGCAGGGTTTGCGACAAGGGCATCAGCGGACCGCCGGCCAGGCCTTGCAACACGCGGAAGGCGATCAGCATGCCGAGCGAATTGGCCAGGCCGCACAGCGCGGAGAACAGGCCGAACAGGATCATCGAGGTGATGAATACGCGCACCGTGCCGAAGCGGTTGGCGAGCCAGCCGGTCAGCGGCACGGTGATCGCTTCCGCCACCGCGTAGGAAGTAATGACGTAGGTGCCCTGGCTCGACGAGGCGCCGAGCGCTCCCGAGATCGTCGACACCGAGACGTTGGCGATCGTGGTGTCGAGCACCGCGATGAAGTTGGCGGCCGCCAGCAGCAAGCCGGCGCCGACCAGCTGCGCGCCCTCCAGCGGCTTCATGGCCGCGTCGGAAAAGTTGGATGACATGATGGGCGCCTGATTACAGAGTCGATGCGTTGGCCGCTTTATTTTCGCCAACAGTCAATGCGCCGTTGGAGGTCATTGCCGTGTTGCCGGCATTGCCGCTACCGCTCTTGCCGCGCGTATCGATGGAGACGTCCATCGACAGGCCCACGCTCAGCGGCTGCGCCACCAGTTCCTTGCTGTCGATGGAGATGCGCACCGGCAGGCGTTGTACGACCTTGATCCAGTTGCCGGTGGCGTTCTGCGCCGGGATGACCGCAAAGGCCGAACCGGTACCGCCGGCCACGCCGATGACGGTGCCGTGGTATTCCACCGCGCTGCCGTAGATGTCGGCCTTCATGGTGACCGGTTGACCCAGGCGTACCTGCGCCAGCTGGCCTTCCTTGAAATTGGCGTCAACGTGCATCAAACGCGTCGGCACCACGGACAGCAGGGCGGTGCCGGCTTGCACGCGTTGACCGACCTGTACCTGACGGCGGGCGACGACGCCGTCCACCGGCGCGCGCAGCACGGTGCGTTCCAGATCGAGTCTTGCCTGGTCGCGCTTGGCGCGCGCCAGCGTGACTTCCGGATTGCTGTCGACGGTGGTGTTGGCGGTCAGCACGGTGCTGGCCTTTTGCGCGCCGATGGTGGCGTTGCGGTTGGCGTCGGCCTGGATGCGGCCGGCTTCGGCGGCTTTCAGGTTGGCCTGCATGGTCAGCACGGTGGTGCGGGCATTGGTCAGTTCTTCGCCCGAGACCGAACCGGATTTTTCCAGCGCTTCGCGGCGACGCAGATCCAGTTCGGCGCGTTGCAGGTCGGCTTGCGCGGACAGCAGTTGCGCGGCCGAGCGTTTCTGTTCGGCTTCGCGCGCCTGAACCTGCGCCACGAAACCTGTGTCGTTGGCGAAGTAGCCTTGCACGCGGCGCTCGGCGCGGCTCAGGTCGGCTTCGGCCTGCGCCAGCGCGAGGACGGCATCGCGCTTGTCGATGACGACCAGCACGTCGCCTTGCCTGACGTATTGGGTGTCGACGACTTTGACTTCCGAGACGATGCCGTTGACGGCAGGCGTCACTTGCGACACTTCGACGGCGGTGTAGGCGTTGTCGGTGGTGACGTAGCGCGAGCCGATGAAATACCAGTAAGTGCCGTAGCCGATGGCGGCGACGGCGACCACGCCGGCAAAAATGGCGAACATCTTTTTGCGCTTTCCCGGCGCCTTGTCGGTGGTGGCGACGATGGTTTGAATTGCTTGGGAATCACTGTGTGACATGACGGTTCCTTGTATCTTGTTGAATTTGATTAGCTGGCGTTCTGATAGCCGCCGCCGAGTGCGCGCACCATCGAGACGTCGAGGGCGAACATGCGTGAACGCAGGGTCGACAGTTCGCGCAGATTGGTCAGCAGCGCATCTTGCGCATTGAGCACGTCGAGGTAATTGGTGAGGCCGCCTTCGTAGCGATTGCGCACGATGCGATAGGCTTCTTCGGCGGCGTGCGCGGCTTCTTCGGTCTTGTTCAGGCGACCGCTGAGCGCCTTCTCGCTGACGGCGACGTCGGCGACATCCTGCAGGGCTTGCGTGACCGCGCTGTCGTAATTGGCGACGGCTTCGTCATAGCTGGCGCTGGCCGAACGGAACTGTCCGCGCAGACGGCCGCCTTCAAAAATCGGCAGCGAGATCGCCGGGCCGAAGCTGCCGATGCTCGAACCGGATTGCGTCAGCAGGTTGGTGCCCAGCGACTGGAAGCCGAAGTAAGCGCTCAGATTGACGTTGGGATAAAACTGCGCGCGCGCCACCTTGATCTGCTTGGCGGCCGATTCGGCGCGCAGACGTGCAGCGACGATGTCGGGACGGCGCCCCAGCAATTCGGCCGGCAATTCTTTCGGCAGGTTGAACGGCTTGGACATGTCGATCACCGGGCGCGCCAGTTGCAGGCCGCGATCCGGACCGGCGCCGGCCAGCGCCGCCAGCTTGTTGCGTTGGAGCGCAATCGATTCGTCCAGGCTCAGCAGATCGGCTTCGGCCAGGGCGCGGCGGGCGGTCACTTGTTTGACGCTGCCTTCGGTTTCCAGGCCGTTGAGGCGACGCTGCCGGAACAGGTTTTCGGTTTCCACGCGGACTTGCAAAGCAGCTTCGGAGGTGTCGCGTTGGCTGAACAGGCGTTCCAGTTCGGCATAGGCCGCGGCAATCGAGGTCGACAGCGTGATGCGCGCCTGTGCGGCATCGGCGCGCGCGGCTTCCAGCTCGGAAGTGGCGGCGGCGAGTGCGGCGCGGTTTTTGCCCCAGAAGTCGATTTCGTAGCTGAAGTCGAGCGTGGCGCGTGTTTCGTTGTTGTACCCGCGCGGCACGAAGTCGGGCGGCACGCCGTTGTTATAGCTTTGTTTCATGCGGTCCAGCGAGGCGTTCGCGCTGACCTGCGGCAGCAAAGCTGCGCCTTGCTGCTGCGCTGCGCCTTCGGCCTTCAGCAGGCGCGCTCGCGCCACGGCCATGGACGGCGCACCGTGCAAAGCCTCGCCGATCAGCGTGTTGAGCTGCTTGTCGCCGTAGGCCGTCCACCAGTTGTCGTCGGGCCAGGCGACCGCCGTACCTGCCAGCGATTGCGACGATTGATAGGCGTCTGCCGCCTTGGGTTCGGCGCGCGGGCCGAGGTCGGAAAACTGCGCGCAACCGGCCAGCGTCAGCGCCGCCATCGCCAGTGCGGACAAGGTCGGCAACGAACGCCGACGGTTTTTCCTGAAGGAAACGGATTGAACTTCCATGATGTAAATCCACTCATAATTAAACTGTACAGTTCAGTATAGTATTGACTTTTAACGAGCGTCAAGCAAAACTAGGCGAAAATACCGGGGCAAATGTTGCAGTCGCAAAAAAAAGCAACAGCCTCCGGGGAAACCAGGTGGGAGGCGGTCAAGGTCGAGGCAATAGCCGAGATTGCCGTCCAGCCATACAGACAAAGATTTACATGCGCAAGAAAAGTGAAGAACGGCGCCAGGCCATCATCGATGTCGCGGCGGAATTGTTTAACGAGATAGGATTCGACCGCGCGTCGATGGCCGAGATTTCTGCGCGCCTGGGCGGCTCGAAGGCGACGCTGTACAACTATTTTTCATCGAAGGAAGAGATCTTTCTGGCGGTCATGAAGCAGCAGGCCGGCATGCAGTTCGAGTCGCTGTTCGCCATCCTTGCAGAAGACAGCAAGGGCCCCGATCAGGCGCGCGCGACGCTGAAACTGTTTGCCAACAAATACCTGCATCTGGTGTTGTCGCCGGAAGTGATCGCGGTCCGGCGCCTGCTGTACTACAACGCGGAGCGCTCCGAGCTGGGTTGCATGTATTACGAAAACGGCCCGAGGCGCGGCTGGCTCGCCATTGCCGATTTCATGAAACGCGCCATGGAAAAAGGCATCTTTCGCGAAGCCGACCCATGGCTGGCCGGCATTCAGTTCCGCGTGCTGATCGAGGCCGAATGGGCCGAGGGGCGTATCCTCAACGTGATCACGTCGTTGCCGCCGGCCAAGGTCAAAGAGTCGGTCGAGCGCGCCCTCGATGCGTTTTATCGCATTTACGCCGCCGGGCCGGCCTGAACCGGAGCGGCGGCGCCGTCAGGAACCCGTCAGGCGCAAAGTCCGGCATTGCGTCACATCCCGATCACATTGCCATGTGAAAATTGGCGGCAGACATCTCCAGCAGGCCCGGCAGGGCACCGCTTCAGGACATTCCCGTCACTACAAATGGGTAGTAAACAACCTCCTTCTTCCATGATGAAGAAGGGGGCAGGGTGCGTACCATTCACGGGATACTGGTGCCGACTGTGCCGCGGTCCTAGATAAAACGTCAAACCAAAATAAAACGTCAAACAAACAGCAATTCATATCTTCACCTAAGGCAATCATCATGACCTGGTTCTATAACCTGAACATAGCCAAAAAACTGATCCTCTCCTTTCTCGCCGTCATTGTTCTTACCGCATCGCTCGGTATTTTTTCCATCGTCGAGCTGGTCAAGGTCAATCAGGCGTCCACCGAAATCGCGACCAACTGGATGCCGAGCATCAAGGTCGGCCTGCAATTGCAGACATCGATGGCGCGCTTTCGCATTTCCGAATTGCAGCACATCATTGCGACGGAAGAGAAGGATTACGAAGATGCCGAAAAGGCAATGAAGACGCGCATGGAGATCATCAACAAGGACCTCAAGAGCTATGAGGGCATGATTTCCGAACCGGAAGAGCGCGTGCAATATCCGCAATTCCAGCAGACCATGCAAAAGTATCTGGCGGAAAATAAGAAGATCCTGGCGCTGTCGCGCGCCAACCAGAAAGACGAAGCGCGGGCGCAGTACAAGGGCGAGTCGAACAAGCTGTTCCGCCAGGCCGTCGAACAGCTCGGCGGTCTCGTCAAGATCAACGAAGACGGGACGACGCGTTCCAACAATGAGGCAGACAAGGTTTTCAACGTGGCGCGCGGCTGGATTCTCGGCCTGCTGATCTCCATCGTGATCATCGCTTTGGGACTGGCCATCTGGGTTGCACGCATCGTGTCGGTGCCGCTCAACAAGGCGGTGGATATTGCGCAGCGCGTCGCCGAAGGCGACCTGGGCGCCGATATCCGTTCCGAAAGCAAAGATGAGACCGGCCGCCTGATGGAAGCCTTGCGCGCCATGAACGACAGCCTGCTGAAGATCGTTGGCGAAGTTCGCATCGGCACCGACACGATTGCCACTGCTTCCACGCAAATCGCCAGCGGCAACATGGATCTGTCCTCGCGCACCGAACAGCAAGCCGGCTCGCTGGAAGAAACCGCCTCGGCCATGGAAGAGCTGACCTCGACCGTGAAGCAAAACGCCGACAACGCGCGCCAGGCCAATCAACTGGCCGTGTCGGCGTCGGAAGTCGCGCAGCAGGGCGGCGATGTCGTCGGGCAGGTGGTGGATACGATGGGCTCGATCAACGACTCGTCGCGCAAGATCGTCGACATCATCAGCGTGATCGACGGCATCGCCTTCCAGACCAACATCCTGGCCTTGAACGCTGCAGTGGAAGCTGCGCGCGCCGGCGAACAGGGGCGCGGTTTCGCGGTGGTCGCGTCCGAAGTGCGCAGCCTGGCGCAACGTTCTTCCGCCGCCGCGAAAGAAATCAAGGCGCTGATCGACGACTCGGTGTCGAAAGTCGATGTCGGCAGCAAACTGGTGGTGCAGGCAGGCGCAACCATGACCGAAGTCGTTGCCAGCGTGCGTCGCGTGACCGACATCGTCGGCGAAATCAGCGCCGCCAGCACCGAACAAAGCACCGGCATCGAAGAAGTCAATCGCGCCATCACGCAGATGGACGAAACCACGCAGCAAAACGCCGCGCTGGTGGAAGAAGCCGCCGCCGCCGCACAGTCCCTGCAAGAGCAGGCGAGCAAACTGACGCAGGTGGTCAGCGTGTTCAAGCTGTCCCGGCGTTAATCCCGGCGTTCAGCCAGGCAGCACAAGGGGAATCCGGCCATCGGATTTCCCGGAGAAGAAACCGCGATGCAGATCGAATCTGCCCGCGGTTTTTTTGTCCGTGCACCTGCGGCGATACGCTCAGCAATGTAAATAATGCAAGTCCATCGGCAGCAACCGGCGGGTTTTTTATTGACAGCCATGCAACATCGGCCTGCGCATTGTCGGCGACCTCTTTCCATATGCGAGCCGTCATATAAAAATCCGGTGCCGCCGATACTGATTGTTATTGCTTAATGGAAATTGTTTGTGAGACTATGCGAAGCGGAATGAAAGCTTGTTACTAATTAACTTCGTAACCGGGTTATAGCCAGCGAATCACCGGTGCGGCACGCGGCAAGAGCCGGCGACATGCGACCAGCGTGCCGCGATGGCATGCCGCCATGACGAAAATATCCCCCTCGTCTGCCGGCAACGCAATGCGACTTGAATGCCGTTAACGGCAGCGGCAGTCCGCAAACGCCCAAACTCACCAAGAAAAATACAATGTTCCAGTGGCTACTGCTTAAAGAAAATGCGCTGAGCGCAGCGGAGAACACGGTCTGGAAAGAGAGCGCGCTGCGCATCATCCTGGTGTCGGGCCTGCTGCTTGAATTCGGCATCGGCCTGCTCAGCGCCATCGATGCCGTCAAGGTCGGCGCTTATTACATCGTCGTGATCGTGACCGGTTTTTTCCTCGCGTTGTCGCTGGCGGTATTCGCTTCCGTGCGCCGACCGGTGATCGGCAGCGCCATGCTGATCGCGACGATTTATGCGGCGGCGTTCTGCATCGTCTATTTCATCAACGACGCCGAGATCGCCAAGCTGGGCATCATGTTCGTCTATACCGCACCGCTGATCGCGCGCATCTTCTTCGGCTCCCGCCTGGCGCTGGTGCTGATGGCGGTCAATGTGTTTCCGTTCATGCTGCTGCTTCGCAACGAGCCGCTGCCGAGCTATCCGGGCCTGGTGACGCCATTGGCCAATGCGCATGCCTACATCCAGGCCTTGCTGTTCCTGTTCTTCAACATCTGCGTGCCGCTGGGCGTGTTTCGCCTGTTGCATGCGCTTGACGCGGCGATCAGGCGCCACCGCACGGCCAGCAGCGAGCTGGAAAGCAGCCATGCGCAATATCAGGAAATCTTCGAAAACGCCGGCGGCGCGATTCTGTTGTGCGACGCCCAGGCGCGCATCCTCAAAGCCAATTCGCTGGCCGACGCCATCATCGGCCGCCAGGACAGGAAGAGCGCAAGCCTGTTCGCGCTGCTGGCGCACAAGTGCAAGGACAGAGAGGAAAAGACCGCCGATATTCTCGCGCTCAAACCGGGGCAGGAATTCGAGACGCGGGACGGCCGGCTCATCTCGATAGAAACCATCTCGCCGACGTCGGAGAACCACTACATCGTCCTGCTGCGCGACATCTCGCAGATGCGCCGCATCCAGGAAGCGCTGACCCGCAGCAAGGAACGCGAATCCTTCCTCAGCAGCCACGACCAGCTCACCCATTTGCCTAATCGCGACCTGATGCTGCAGCAGCTGGGGACAGCCCTGAGCACCATGCCGCCGCGCCGCCAGCTGGCGTTGATCATCATCCGGCTCGACAGCATCAAATACGTCAACGACGCGCATGGCAACGCGGCGGGCGATGACCTGATCGTGGCTTTTGCCGATGTGCTCCGGCGCCTGCTGCCGGACGCCAGTCTGTGCGGCCGGTTGCGCAGCGTGGTGTTCGGCTTCACGATCGAAAGCACGCATGGCCGTCGCGACGCCATTCCGCAGATCGAACATATCCGCCGCAGTTTGCCCGAAGAGTTGGTGATCAACGGCGAGCGTCAGCCGGTGCAGATTTCGATGGCCGTGGCGTTCTCGCGTCCCGGCGAAACCAGCGGCGACGAGCTGCTTCAGCGCGGCAAGCTGGCGCTGGATACGGCGCGCCGATCCGGCGGTCAGAACGTCGCCGTGTTCGACGACGAAGCCGCCGCGCAAATCCGTCGCCGCCTCAATATCGAACAGGCCATCCTCATGGCCTTGCGCGAGAACGAACTGCGTCTGGTGTATCAACCCAAGGTGACGCGCGACGGCGAGATCGTCGGTCTCGAGGCGCTGATACGCTGGCGCTCGCCGACGCTGGGCGACGTATCGCCGGCCGAATTCATCCCCGTGGCGGAGAGCAGCGGCGCGATCCATTTCATCACGGCGTTCGTGGTCGACAGCGTCTGCACTTATATTCGCCAGACGCTGGATGCGGGCGATCGTTGCCTGCCGATCGCCATCAACCTGTCGGCCATCGACATCGTGCGCGCCGATCTGCTCGACCTGGTCAACGCCTCCTGCCTGAAGCACCGCGTCAGTTCCGACTATCTGGAGTTCGAAATCACCGAGACCGGCCTGGTCGGCAACGAAAACCTGGCCATCAGCCATCTCGAGGCGCTCAATGCGAAAGGTTACGGCATTACCATCGACGATTTCGGCACCGGCTACTCTTCTTTGCAGAAGCTGAGTCGCTTTCCGACGAAAAGTATTAAGATAGACCAGTCCTTCGTGGCGCAAATCGGGATCAGCGAGAAGAGCGAGCTGATTATCCGCGCGGTGGTGTCGCTGGCGAAAATCCTTTCCTGCACGACCGTCGCCGAAGGCGTGGAAACCCTGGTGCAGGAGAAATTTCTCAAGGCCATCGGATGCCAGTTCTTCCAGGGGTTCTATTACTATCCGCCGATGGAGTTTCAGCAAGTCAATCAGTTGCTGAAAGGTCGTTGACGCTTTGCTCCATCGTCCGCCTTGGTTCGCCTTGGGATCGACGCCGCAAAGGCAACGTCATCAAGCGGCCGTCCGCATCATCAAGAGAGGGACACACGATCATGAGCAAAAACAAGAATGCGCGCACGCCGGTTTATCGCGGCGTTTTTCCCGTGGCGCCGACCATCTTCGACGACCACGGCGACATCGATCTCGAGGGACAGCGCCGCTGCATCGATTTCATGATCGATGCCGGTTCCGACGGCATCTGCATTCTGGCCAATTTCTCCGAACAATTTGCGCTGACCGACGACGAGCGCAATGCGCTCATCAGCACGGTGCTGGATCACGTCGACGGACGCGTGCCGGTGATCGTCACCACCACGCATTTCAGTTCGCGCATCTGCGCCCAGCGCAGCCGCATCGCCCAGGACGCCGGCGCGGCGATGGTCATGATCATGCCGCCGTACCACGGTGCGACGATTCGCATCGGCGAGGCCGGCATTGTCGATTTCTTCAAGACGGTATCGGATGCGATCGGCATTCCGATCATGATCCAGGATGCGCCGGTCAGCGGCACCACGCTGTCGCCGTCGCTGCTGGTGCGCATGGCGCAAGAGATCTCCAATGTCTCTTACTTCAAGATCGAAGTGCCGCAGGCGGCCAACAAGCTGCGCGAAATCATTGCGCTTGGCGGCGACGCGATCATCGGTCCGTGGGACGGCGAAGAGGCGATCACGCTGATGGCCGACCTGGATGCCGGTGCGACCGGCGCGATGACCGGCGGCGGTTATCCGGACGGCATTCGTCGCATCCTCGATGCCTACTTTGCCGGCGATGCCGAACTGGCGGCGCAGCATTATCAGCAATGGCTGCCGCTGATCAATTACGAAAACCGCCAGGGCGGCCTGGCTTCCTGCAAGGCGCTGATGAAAGAAGGCGGCATCATCAAATCGGACGCCGTGCGTCATCCGTTGCCGGCGATGCATCCGGCCACGCGCGAAGGCCTGATCAGGATCGCGCGCCGTCTCGATCCGCTGGTGCTGCGCTGGGGTAAATAAGCATCCCGCCGGTCATCCCAATTGCGGGATGACCTCGCGGCCGATTTCATCCATCACATCGCGGCGCGGCCGTCCCTGGCGCGCCAGATTCAACAGTACGTGGCCGACGCCGTAGCCGTGCAGTCTCCGCAGATACTCGAGCAAGGCATGGCGGCCGCCGCGCATGCCCAGCGTGATCGGTTCGGAGGGGGCGTCCGGATCGTCCAGCAAATCCAGGTTCAACGACTGGATGAAGGGTTTGGCTGCGCCGGCTGCACGTTGCGCCAGCGCTTGTTGCCACAATCCGATGCGTCCCTGCTGCCGTTGTTCTTCGCGATGGTAGGAGGCCCAGCCGTCGGCGTTGGCGGCAATCCATTGCAAGGACTGCCGCGCCGAGCCGACCGCCAGCATGGCGATGCGCTGCGCAGGCTGCGGCAGCACCTGATAACCGCCGGTGGCGCGCATCAGCTGCTGTCGTGCCGCTTCATTCGGCGCATCGTCCAGCGCATCATTCAGCACAGCATGCACGACTTCCCAATGCGCGCGAAAACGCTCGCCGCCTTGTTCCGCCGTCATGCCGAATGCGGCAAATTCCTCTGCGCGATCGCCCGATCCGACGCCGAGCAAAAAGCGGCCGCCGGATAAGCGGTCCAGGGTCAGCGCGCTCTTGGCCAGCAGCAGTGGATGACGCAAGGGCAGCACTGCGGCGGCGGTGCCGACGGCGATCGTGCTGGTGGCGCCTGCGAGCATGCCCAGCCAGAGAAAAGGATCGTCCAGTGCACTGACTTCACCGGCCTGGGGAATCATCAGCGGTACGTCGCGCGTCCACAGCGCGGCGAAGCCGCAGGCTTCGGCACGACGGGCGAGTTCTTTCTCCGTGACGGGATCGGCGAGCACGCCGGCAGGAGGGATGAGCGGCGTCATCAGACCGAGCGTCAGGCGGTCGTCGGGGAATACCTGTGAATAAGCTTGATTGAACATGCGCGCAATTCTGTCGGGGATCATCGGATGCGCTCATTGTCCTTGATTGCGCGGGAATCGGCAGGCGCATGGAGGGCGGATATTCCGGCCGTCTTGTCGGATAAAAAGCGTCAATGGAATAGGTAGGTACTTTCATATTTGACGTCGCACCGATCGACACGAATCTGGCCGTCGCGTGACTTTGATTCATGATAAACGCGTGACTCGATCGGATATTTTCCACCATCTTGTAAAGAAATTCCGCGTTGCCCGTCTTGCAAGATCGACAGCATGCGCCGCGCAAGTGCAGCATGCATCCCCATATCAGCTTGTTGAATACCTGATATGCGTTAATTAAATTACGGCAAGTCCTTCCTTTCTGTTTCTTTGCAGCTATATTTCCCTCACGAAGAAAAATTTTGCAGTGCATCATTTTGGTTTTTTACGAAATGCGCATTGTTCCAAACACAACGGGAACCTGAGAGGCTCACATGACCAATCAGTATCGGGCGGGAAAAAAAGCATTGGTGATCGGCGGCGGCGCGCCGAACTCCACCTTGATCGCCGGCGCATTGACGGCGTTTCTGGACGAGGGCATCGAATTCGACGTCATCTCGGCGTCGGGCGCAGGCGTGCTGATGGGCCTGCTGTACCAGGCGCCTCTGGATTGTTCGCCGCGCGAGGCGCTGATGCGCTGGGCCGAAGTCGGCGTGGCCGACAGCATCTACAAGATGTTCCCCATCAACTACAAGATCTTCAAGAAGCCGGGCCAGGAAGCGCGCAGCTTCCGCGACAACGTGCCGTCGCAGATGCCTTCCATGCCGGGTATGCCTGGGATGGCGTCCATGACCGCGATGCCCGGTATGCCGAATATGTCCTCCATGGCCGCCGGCAATCCTTTCCTCGACGTCTTCACGCAGCGTTTTGCGGAAGCCTCCGGCGCCTGGAACGACTGGATGCACCTGATGCTGTCGGCCATGTCGCCGTCGGATCTGTCGTCCAAGAGCCTGGGCCTGTGCGCGCATCACCCTTTCCTCGAACAATCGATCGACTTCGACGCCATCGCGCGCATGAAGCCGGAGTTCTACATCAACGCCTACAACATGAGCAAGGGCGAGATGCAGATCTGGGACAAGACGGAGATTGCGCCCATCCATGTGCGTGCCGCCTTGTCCTTCCCCTTCCTGTATCCGCCGACGGAAATCGACGGCGACGATTACATCGAAGGCGCGGCGCTCGATACGCTCAATTTCGATCCGCTGACGTCCACACCTGGCAAGCCCGGCAAGCACGACGACATCGAGACGCTGGTGGTGCTCGACATCCTCGGCGAAGACCGCCTGATCCGCAAACCGCGCAATCTGTACGACGCCTGGGTGCGTTCCATCATCACGCCGCTGGTGAAGATATCGAAAACCGAAATGCGTCTGTTCGAACTCGAACACAACACACATCCGGAAACCGGGAAACCGCTGCGCCGCCTGCTCAAGGTCGATCTGATGAGCGGCATTCCGGAAGAACACTGGCCGGAAGTGCTGGACTGGTCGTCGTCGAACATGCAGTTGCTGTTCGACGTCGGCTACCGCGCCGGACAGAAGTTTTGCCGCGAGCACGGCGAATCGCTGCAGGACGCCTTTGAGGGCGCTTCCCTGGCGGCTTAAGCGTGGGGCTCGCCTGAATACCTGATTCATCAAGCAGTCATACCGCGCCGCTATCATGTTGGTCCCGTCGGTCAGGCGGGATCGTCATGCGGCGGCGCAGTAGTCTGTTTGCAACACATTTGCCAGCATGCACCTCCGCAGCCATCGCGGGAGGAGACAACGCCAGCCCCGGAGCCAACGCAGCTTCGGATCCCATCCACTTTCTTGAGAAACGATACGACCATGACAATCACCAAACGCCTGCTTCTTACCTTGTCGGTGGCCCTGCTGGCTCTCCTGTTCGTCGGCATCGACGGCCTTGTGCAGTTGCAGCGCGCACAGGTGCGCTTCGATACCGTGCAGAACCGCATCATCCCCAGCATCAGCGGCCTGAACGCCGCCAAGGGTTTCCTCGCCGATACGCGTCTGGCCGGTTACCGCTTGTCGGTGTTCTCCAACCTGAGCGACAAGACGGCGCTGGACAAGGCCGTGGCCGACGCCAACAAGGCGTTTGACGACGTGGTCGCCAAGTATGCGAAAGAACAGATCTACGACGAGACCGACGGCAAGATGCTGGAAGCCGACAAGGCCAACATGGAAGCCTATCGCAAGGCGTTGATTCCGTTCTTCGCCGCCGCGCATGCCGGCGACATGGACGGCGTGCGGGCCACGCTGGTGGCTGGCAGTCCGCTGGCGATTTCGGCGGCAGGCGTGAAGAAGGGCATCGACGATCACATCGCCTACAACAACAAGCTGGTCGACGACGTGCGCGCGGAAAGCGTCGCCGCCTACGAGTTCGCCTTCAAGAGCATGGTCGCCGTCATCGTCGTGGCGATCCTGCTGACCGGCACGCTGGCGCTGACGCTGTATCGCAACATCAGCGGCAGCCTGCGCAACATCAAAAATACCTTCGAGGAAGTCAGCGCCTCGCTGGACCTGTCCAAGCCGATGCACGTCGAGCGCATGGATGAAATCGGCCACGCCGCGACCGCCTTCAACAAATTGCGCGCGCGCATCGTCGACGTGATCGGCACGGTGCGCACCTCGACCGATTCGGTCAGCGTCGCCGCCAAGCAGATCGCCGTCGGCAACACCGACCTGTCGTCGCGCACCGAGCAGCAGGCCGCGTCGCTGGAAGAAACCGCATCGAGCCTCGAGCAACTGACTTCCGTCGTCAAGCAAAACACCGAGAACGCCAAGCAAGCCAACCAGCTCGCGCTGTCGGCATCGCACATCGCTTCGCAAGGCGGCGACGTGGTGCGCCAGGTGGTCGACACGATGAACTCCATCAACGACTCGTCGCGCAAGATCGTCGACATCATCAGCGTGATCGACGGCATCGCCTTCCAGACCAACATCCTGGCCTTGAACGCTGCCGTGGAAGCCGCGCGCGCCGGCGAACAAGGCCGCGGCTTTGCCGTGGTGGCATCCGAAGTGCGCAGCCTGGCGCAGCGTTCGGCGGCAGCGGCAAAAGAGATCAAGACGCTGATCGACGACTCCGTCGACAAGGTCGGCTCCGGCAGCAAACTGGTGCAGCAGGCCGGTACCACCATGAGCGACATCGTCAGCAGCGTCCAGAGGGTCACCGACATCGTCGGCGAAATCGCCAGCGCCAGCGAAGAGCAAAGCAGCGGCATCAGCCAGGTCAACCAGGCCGTCTCGCAAATGGACGACGTCACGCAGCAGAACGCCGCGCTGGTCGAAGAAGCCGCCGCCGCCGCGCAAGCGCTGCAAGATCAGGCCGAGACGCTGGAGCAGGTGGTCGGCGTGTTCAAGCTCGACGCCGCGCGCATCGTGACGAATGCCGCTTCGCAATCTTCCAAGCGCGCCATCGACATCACGCCGTCGGCAGCGCGGCTGTCGTCGTCGGATTCCTTGCGTCGCATTGAGCATGAACTGGATGCCTGATCCCGCTCGGGGATGAGCAGAAAAAGGTGCTGTAAAAAAAGACCGCACGTGCAACCGTGCGGTCTTTTTGTTTTGAGCGAGGGGAAGGTAATTACAGGTTTTGCGCTGCGAAGCGACCGCGCCGGCTGACGTGTTTGCCCGCCGCCATGAATTCGCCTTCGCCGGTGTAGTGGACCGTCTGTGGATGTTTCGGACTCGCCGCAGCGTGCGCCTTGACGACTTCGAAGATGAAATAGTTGTAGGTGTCGATCAGGCAGTCGTCATAGAGCTTGCATTCCAGGCTGACGAAGCAATCGTCGATCAGCGGTGCGCCGACCTTGCTTGCGGCACTCGTCGCCAGGCCGAAGCGGCTGAACTTGTCGACTTCGGCGCCGGAGCAGTTGCCGATGTCGACCACGGTGTCGAGCATCTCCACCGTCGGGATGTTGATCACGCATTCGCGGCTGCCGCGGATCAGTTCGAAGCTGTGGTTGCCGGAGGCGATGATGCAGCCGACCAGCGAGGGCGTGAATTCCATCACCGTATGCCAGCCCAAGGTCATGACATCGGTTTCATCCCGCCAGCGCGAGGTGACCAGCACGACCGGTCCCGGCTCCAGGTAGTGGCGGATGTCGGCGACGGGATAATCGAGTTTCTTGCTCATGGCGGCTCACCATTGGGGATCGAAGGTGATTCATTTTATGTCCGTCGCCGGCAAGATTTCTGTAGGACAAAATCTCATTTCAATGTTTTTTGACGACGGAATCGGGCATTTCGTTATCCATAGGATAAGTAAGTTGCCATCCCGTTATGCCAGTCCGGCAATATCGGCGCTATGGACGATGGGTTTGTCGTGCCCGTGCCGCGCAACGTTGATCATGGCGCGCGCCAGTTGTTCGGTGGTGGTGACATGGCGCGGAAAGAGCGCACGCGCCAGCGACAGCAGCGGACCGGCCAGCGTGTAGAACCAGCGATAGGCCGGCGTCTTCGACACTTCGCCGTGCATGGGCTGGATCGCGCCGGGACGGAACATGAAGGCGCCTTTGAACGGCAGGGCCAGCAGGGCATTTTCGGTTTTCCCCTTGACGCGCGCCCACATGACCTTGCCTTGCCCGGTGCTGTCGGTGCTGGCGCCGGAGATGTAGATGAAGCGCATGCCGGGATTGAGCCGGCACAAGGTTTGCGCCGCCGCCATGGTCAGGTCGTAGGTGATGCGCGTGTATTGCGCTTCGGTCTTGCCGCTCACGGAAACTCCGAGGCAGAAGAAGCAGGCGTCGAAACCGCGCAGTTGCTCTTCCACGGCATCGTAGCGATAGAGGTCGGCATGGAGCAATTCGCTCAGCTTGGGATGCTGCACGCCGACCGGCGTACGGCCGACCACGCGCACCGAGGCGATCGCGGGGTCGAGCAGGCATTCGCGCAGCAAGCCCTGGCCGATCATGCCGGTGGCGCCGAAAATCAGAACGTTCATGTGCAATTCTCCCTGGAGTTCATGGCTATCTGGGAGCAGTTTGCCATTGCACAAGGGCGCATGGGGAAAGATCGGCTCTTCCCGGCGCAATAATGAAAACGGCCGGGGCGGCGGTAGATTGCTCTGTCCGCCGCCCCGGCCGTGGTGTTGCTTGCCGAGTTGTGTTGACTTGCTTGCCGACTTGCCGCGGTCGGTGCTTAGCGGGTGTAGTACACGTCGCGGTATTCGCGACGGTATTCATGATAGACCGGACGTTCGCGATATTCACGTTCCACATACACCGGAGCCGGACGCACATAAACCGGTGCCGGCTGATAGTAGACCTGCTGCGGCGCCTCGTAATACACAGGCTGCGGTGCGGGTTGATAGACCTGTTGCGGCGGCGGCGCATAGCTCGGGCCCGAGTTGGCGTTGGCGATCATCGAGCCGATGGCGACCGCGCCGATGATGCCGGCGGCGATGGCGAGGCCGTTGTTGCCGCCGCGGTCATGCGCGGAAGCGGAAGTCGATACCGACGCTGCCAGTACTGCAGTGATGAGCAGGGCGGGAATAATTTTTTTGGTGATCATGATGATGTCCTTTCAGGTGAGGCGCATCTGATTTGTCGCCACGATTCAAATATAGGGCATTTCGGTCGCCGCGAAAGGCCTGGCATTACTTGCTTACAATTCTTACCAAGTTGGCGATTTCTGTGAATTTTCCGTGCGTCGCTGCCTGTAGGCCGCCTTCATATTAGAATGCACGACCGGCTTTCCCGCAGGAAAGCACAACTTCACTCTCCCTATCCGATGAATTACACCCCCGGCCGCATGATGGCCTATGTCTGTCTTGCGCTGAGCATGTCCATGGTCGGCGCCTACGTCGCGCTCACCAAACCGCTGGCGGCGGCGTTGCCGGTGTTCCTGCTGGCGTGGCTGCGTTTCGGCATCGGCGCCGTCGCCATGATGCGCTGGCTGAAGAAGCCCGGCATGGAAGCGCCGCTGACGTCGCGCACGCGCCTGCTGGTGTTCCTCGAATCTTTCCTCGGCAACTTCCTGTTCACGATCTGCATGATCAGTGGCGTGAAGATGACGACGGCAGTTTCCGCGGGGGTTATTTTGTCGGCGATGCCGGCAGTCGTCGCCGTGATGAGCTGGATTTTCCTGCGCGAACGCATCGGCCTGCGCGTCTGGCTGGCGGTGGTTTGCGGTGCGCTCGGCATCGGCTTGCTGTCGCTGGCGAAGAACCCGCACGCGCCCGGACTCGACGGTGCGGACGCTGTTCAAGCCCATCAGGCCTGGCTCGGCAATCTGCTGGTGTTCGCCGCCGTGTTGTGCGAAGCCTCGTACGCCGTCATCGGCAAGAAACTCACCGCCGTCCTCAGCCCCAAGCGCATCAGCTCCATCATCAATCTGTGGGGGCTGATCCTGATGACGCCGATGGGTTTTTATGCGGCGCTGCATTTCGACTTCGGCGCCGTGCACAAAGGCATCTGGCTGCTGCTGCTGTTCTACGCGCTGGCCGCCAGCGTCTGGAGCGTGTGGCTGTGGATGACCGGCCTCAAATCGATCCCCGCGTCGCGCGCCGGGGTGTTCACCGTCATGCTGCCGGTCAGCACCGCACTGGTCGGCGTGCTGGCGCTCGGCGAGTCATTGAGCATGATCCAGCTTGCCGCCTTCGCCGTCGCACTGGCCGGCATGCTGCTGGTGACGGTGCCAGGCAAGTCCTCTGCAGGCGCTGCGCACTGAGTCTGTCATGGCGCGCCGCTATCACTATTCCGTCTACGTCATCGAACTGTCGACGGACGTGCTCTGCGAGGCGCGCTTTCGCAAAGCCAATCCCGACTACGTCACCGGCAAGCCCTGCGTGTATGTCGGCATGACCGGACTGAACGTCGATCAGCGTTTCGACAAGCACAAGGCCGGCATCCAGTCCAACCGCTTCGTGCGCGAATACGGCCTGCGCCTGCTGCCCAAGCTCTACGAAATGTATAACCCCATGCCCTACGACGGCGCGCGCGACATGGAGGTCGAGCTGGCCATCGGCCTGCGTGAGGCGGGCTATGGCGTCTGGCAGGCGTGAAGCCGACGCTTCTATATACTCCATGGCATTGTCCCTACCTTCATTGACGCCATGAAAAAATTGCTCGCCGCCCTCTCTGCTCTTGCTTGCATCATGCTGTTATCTGATGCTGCATCAGCCGCCGCGCCGGAAAAGAGCCTCTGCAATGCCGGCGAAACACCGCTGTTCCAATGCACGATCAAGGGCAAGCAAGTGTCCTTGTGTTCATCCGGCGCTGGCAAGGACGACGCCGGCAAACTGCAATACCGCTTCGGCACCGCGCAAAAAATTGAACTGAGTTACCCCGACACGCCGCAACCGGCGAACGGAAAATTCTTCAGGAGCGAGACCGGCTATTCCGGCGGCGGCGAGGAGCGCATCCGTTTCAAGAACGGCGACTATGATTACTTCCTGTTCGAGCGCACCGTGCGCACCGGTTTCGGCAACGGTCCCAATAATCCCGAGTTCAGCGCCGGCGTCATCACACGGCACGGCAAGAGCGTGACGACACGGCTGTGCTCCCAGGACGGCGCGATGCAGCCGGCTTCGAGCGCGTTGCCGGAAGAAGAATTCGAGTACCTCGACAACTGACCGGCAGCGCCGACCCCGGACATCTCCGGTCTTTGTTCATTATTTAATTTAATTAAATAATAGACTTCATGTAAGTGAATTATGAACGGCCTCCGTGGACGTACAATCAGTCCATGTCCCAACGCCTGCATGGCAGCATGCGGCAACGGGCGGTAATCAGAGGAGCAGCCATGTTCGAAGGATTCACGTGTCACGTCGCCGACGTCAACGGCACGCACATCAACTACGTTCGCGGCGGTTCCGGCCCTGCTTTGCTGTTGCTGCACGGCCATCCGCAGACGCACGTCATCTGGCACAAGGTGGCGCAGCAGCTGGCCGAACGCTATACCGTCATCGCCGCCGATCTGCGCGGTTACGGCGACAGCGGCAAGCCGGCCGGCCTGCCCGATCACGGCAACTACGCCAAGCGCGTCATGGGGCAGGACCAGGTCGACCTGATGGCGTCGCTGGGTTTTCCGCAATTCCTGCTGATGGGACATGATCGCGGCGGCCGCGTGGCGTACCGCATGGCGCTCGATCATCCCGACGCAGTCCGCAAGCTGGTCGTACTCGACATCGCACCGACGCTGGCCATGTATGAACAGACCAGCATGGAATTCGCCATCGCGTATTACCACTGGTTCTTCCTGATTCGTCCGGCGCCGTTTCCCGAGACCTTGCTCGGTGCGCATCCCGAAGACTATCTGAAACACACCATCGGCGGTCGCAGCGCCGGGCTGAAGCCATTCACGCCGGAAGCGTATGCGGAGTACCTGCGTTGCCTGCGCGATCCGGCCACCATCCACGGCATTTGCGAAGACTACCGCGCCAGCGCCGGCATCGATCTGGAGCATGAACGCCATGATCTCGCCGTCGGCAACAAGATTCGCTGCGAGATGCTGGCCTTGTGGGGCAAGCAGGGCGTGATTGAAAAATGCTTCGAACCGCTCAAGGAGTGGGCGCGCTTCTCCGACAGGCTCGACGGCGGGGCGCTTGATTGCGGCCACTATATTCCCGAAGAAGCGCCGGAGGCATTGCTGGCGAAAGTGCTGCCTTTCTTCGGCAACTGAATTCCAGCCTGGCGCCGGCCGATGCAAGGCCGCCATGTCAATTCTGCAACATCGGCGATGAGGTCGAAATCACCGGCTTTTATGCTTCATTTTCTCCTTATGGCTTCCCTTGCCCGGGTGATATAACTATCCGGGTCGCGCATACAGAACGCATTTCATCAATAAACCAGCGCGATGTCGACAAGGACAGGGACACATGGAGAAGACAGGCAAACGCAGCGCCATGCTGCTGGCCGCGGCAGCGCTGCTGGCATCGCCGGCGGCAATGGCAGAAAAGATCGTCTCCATCGGATTTGCAGGACCGCTGACCGGTCTGAGCGGCGCCAGCGGGACCAGCATGCTGAACGCCGCCAAGTTGGCGGTTGACGACGTCAATGGCGCCGATCTGCGCATCAACGGGGAAAAACTCAGCTTCAAGCTGGTGGTCCAGGACGACAAGTCCAACCCGCGTATCGCCGAAATCGCCGCCAAGTATTTCGTCAAGAGCGGCGTCGTCGGCGTCGTCGGTATTTTCAACAGCGCGGTGGCGGTCAGTTCATCGGAGATTTACCAGAAAGCCGGCATTCCCCATTTCGCCGTCTCCGGCACGCGGCGCTTTACCCAGCAGGGACATGACACGGCGTTTCGCTTCGCCGCCTATGACGAGCAGCGCGCCCATGTGCTTGCCGTCTACGCCGCGCAAGAGTTGCACAAGACCCGCGTCGCCATCGTCCATGACGACAGCGTCTTCGGCCGCGACTACAAGGAGAAGTTCGAGAGCGCCTTCACCAAGATGGGCGGCAAGGTCGTCAGCGTCAATGCCGTCAGCGCCACGACCTACGATTTCAATGACATCCTCAAAGCGATACGCACCGGCAAGGCCGATGCCATTTTCTTCGGTGGCCTCGGATCGCAAAGCGCCATGTTCGCGCAGAACATGTATCGCCTCGGCACCGGCATCACGCTGATCACCGCGGCATCGGTGGTCGGACCGATGTTCTTGCAGACGGCCGGACCGGGCGCCGAAGGAACGGTGTCCATCATGCCGGGTTCTCACCAGCGCAAGAGCAAGCAGATGGAGAGTTTCGAGAAGAATTACCAGCAGCGCTACAACACCGCCATCGGCCCCTATTCCGCGGTTGCCTACGATCAGGTGCAGGTGCTGGCGGCGGCCGTGGCGCGCGCCGGCACCACCAATCCGCGCAAGGTCGCCGGCGCCTTGCACGCGATCAAATACAACGGCCTGAGCGGCAATATCGCCTTCGATGCCCATGGCGATTTGCGCGAACTGAGCTTCTCCACCTTTCAGGTCAAGAACTCGATCTGGACGATGTTCAAGCAGTACAACGTCGGCGCGGGCAGTTGAACCTGCACGCGGTCGACGGTGCAAATGGCCGTCGCCGTGCTTGCCCGATGGCCCCTCGTACGTCACGCGATTGTTGCGGCATTCGGTATGAAGAAGGCACGCAGGTTTTGATTCCGGGATCATCGCAGTGCGCTTCCCGGAAGCAATAATCGCGTAACCGCGAATGTTCCAATTTGCCGGAAAGCCCTGTATTGCAAGGTTTGCAGCACTATCTCCGCAGTCTTCTTCGCATTTCTCTCATTTTGTTAAAAGCAGCATTATTTCAGGAATCGAAATAGAGCATTGCTCGCATCCCGGTTTTTCTTTGCTGTTGCAACAAATAAGATGCTCTCCATGGTGAACGCAGTTATGAAACAGGACCTTCGCGTGAAGGTCCGGCTGCAGCAGCACCCATTGGAGTCAATCATGAACATCAAGAAAATTTCCGCAGCCGTCCTTATGTTGAGCCTTGCAGGCGCCGCCCTGGCAGAAGCACCCTATCCGGAAGACAGCAAATTCGTTTCCACCAAGACCCGCGCTGAAGTGATCGCCGAACTGGCGCAGGCGCGCGCCAATGGCGAACTGCCGATCAACGATGCGTCGTATCCGGACAAGACCATTGCTGCCGCATCGACATCGACCAAGACCCGCGCCGAAGTCATCGAAGAACTGAAGCAGGCGCGCGCCAACGGCGAACTGCCGATCAACGACGCTACGTATCCTGACAAGGCAATCGCGTCTGCACCGGTGTCGACCAAGACACGCGCGCAAGTCGTCGAAGAACTGAAGCAGTATCAACAAGCGCACGCCAATCCAGGCTACGCTGAGCTGATTTTCCTGCGTTGATTTCTTGCTGTAGCCGACGACGTTAATGCCGAGTGGTTAAGCGTGAAACATCCTTTCTTTTGCTAAAGCTTATATCGCCGTCGTCCTGACGAAAGTCAGGACCCAGCGTCGTATCGACGGCTGTCCCGACACTGGGTCCCAGTGTTCGCTGGGACGACGGTAAACGATGAAAGATGACAATGGGCGTAACGGAACGGCATTACGACGATGACTTCGGCTTTTTTGTTCAGAGGCTGGAGATGAAAATCTTCTGCAGCAGTGTGATCAGCTGGGCACGCTCGGCATCGTTGAGCGCTTCGGTGGCTTTTTCTTCGAGCTCGGCGGCGGTCTTTTCCGCCTTGACGCACATGCTCTTGCCGGCCGCCGTCAGCACCAGCGTTTGCGAGCGGCGATCCTGGGGATTGCGCTGGCGCATCACCAGGTCGCGCTGTTCCAGGCGATCGAGCAAGGTCGCCAGATTCGGCGGCGAGACATTGATGGCCTTCGACAGGCGCTTCTGATTGATGTTGGGATTGGCCTTGAGCAGGCTCAGCACCGTGAAGTCGACCGGACGCAGTTCGAACTTCGCCATGCGCTTTTCAAACAGCGGCATGATCGTGATGTAGGCGCGCCGGCAGTTGTAGCCGACCAGGCTCAGCAGGACGCTCTGGTCGAGCGGCGGCGCAGCGTCTGCCGCGTCGGCATCTTCCAGGTCAAATTCGGCCGGCTTCTTAGGCAGCATCGTGTAGGGTCAGATCGGATGGCATCGCCGGTGCGCCGCCGGCCAGACAGGCGTCGACGACGCCGCACAGCTGCTGCACTTCCGGAAACAGGAAGGCGAAATAATAGCATGCGCTGTCGCGCTTGCCGCCATGGAACTGCGGGTCAGCCGGGTGTTTCTGCGTCGCACTGCGCGCCGCTTTCAGCCATAGCCACGCCATCGCGGCGTGTCCGGTCAGGCGCAGCATTTCCTCGGCGACGAAGTAGGGCAGTTGCGATGCAGCGGTGCTTGCTGCGGCAATGGCGTGGGTCGTTTTTTTCAGATAGTGCGTCAATTGCAAAAGCTGCTGTCCTTGCGCAGTCAATGCGTCATCGGCCGTGGCCATCGGTTCAAGCTCCTGCTCCACCATCGCAAGGAAATCCGTCATGCGGCGTCCGCCGTCTGCAAGCGTCTTGCGCAGCAGGAAATCGACGGCCTGAATTTCGTTGCTTCCTTCGTAAATCATCGTGATGCGCACATCGCGCAGATGCTGCTCGAGGCCGGTTTCGGTCACATAGCCGTGTCCGCCGAACACTTGCAAGGCCTGGCTGGTACTTTGAAAACCGTTGTCGGTCAGCATGGCCTTGATCACCGGCGTGATGAATTCCAACCGCTCGTGATGCAGGCGTCGCCGATCGGCGTCGACGTCGTGCTCGGCCAGATCCAGCAACAAGCCGCTCCAGTACGCCAGCATGCGGCCGCCTTCGATGCGGCAGCGTTGCGCCATCAGCAGCTTTTGCACCGCCGGCTGCATGACGATGGGATCGGCGGCGCGGCCCGTTGATGTTCGCGCCGGCGCACGCGATTGCATGCGTTCACGCGCATAGGCCAGCGCGCGTTGGTACGCCGCCTCGGCGATCCCCAATCCCTGTGCGCCGACATGCAGGCGTGCCGAATTCATCATCACGAACATCGCCGCGAGGCCGCGTCCTTCCGCGCCGACCAGCCAGCCGGCGGCGTTCTCGAAATGCATGCTGCAAGTGGCGCTGCCGCGAATGCCCATCTTGTGTTCGATACCGGTGCAGTGCATGGCATTGCGCGTGCCGTCGGGCAGAAATTTCGGCGCCACAAACAGCGACAGTCCCTTGCTGCCCGCCTGCGCATCGGGCAGGCGCGCCAGCACCAGATGCACGATGTTGTCCGTTATATCCTGCTCGCCGCCGGAAATGAAAATCTTGTCGCCGCTAAGGCGATAGCTGTCGTCGTCCTGCCTGACTGCGCGCGTGCGCAGCAAGCCAAGGTCGCTGCCGGCATGGGCTTCGGTCAGGCACATGGTCGCCAGCCATTCGCCGCTGACGATTTTTTCCAGATACCGTGTCTTGAGCGCATCGCTCGCATGTTCGCTGAGGCAGGCATACGCGCCGTGCAGCAGGCCGGGATACATGGTCCAGCCGTGATTGGCGGCGCTCAGCATTTCGAACAGCGCGCAGTTGAGCAGATGCGGCAAACCTTGCCCGCCGTGTTCCGTCGCGCAGGCCAGCGCCGGCCAGCCGGCGTCGCAGAATTGCCGGTACGCAGCTGCGAAACCGGTCGGCGTCCGCACCTTGCCGTCTTCAAAACGACAGCCTTCGCGATCGCCCCCGGCATTGAGCGGCGCGACCACTTCGGCGGCGAAGCGGCCGGCTTGTTCCAGCACCTGCTTCATCAGCTCGGCATCGACGTCGGCATGCGCGGTCAACGCCGACAGTCGCGCCGGCGCATCCAGCACATCGTTGAGCACGAACTCCATGTCGCGCAGTGGCGGGTGATAATTCATGAGTGCGACAGGATCAGTTCAGCAACATCAGTTCAACAAGTAAGCGTCGTACACCACCGCATTGCCCAGACGCATCGCATAGCCCACGCCCATGGCGCGGTTGAGCCAGTCGTACTTCTTGGATGCGGTCTCGAAGTTCATGTACAGGCGGAAGTAGTACTTGCTGGGATCGACCGGCTTGCCCTTGGCGACTTCGGCCATGACTTCGGGCGGACCGTAACGCACGCCGCGTGTTTGCAGGTAGACCAGTTCGCCGTCGTCCATCTTCAGCAGGTAACGCGTATCGATGATGGCCAGACCGTCGGCGGTGACGGTCTGCCAGTCGGCGCCGTTGTTGAGGATCTCGCCATTGATCAGCGGGCCCTTGAAGCTGCCGCCGGTGATCGGGATGATGCGGCGCTTGCCGAGGTCGGAGGTCTTGCCCAATTCCCAGATCGGCGCGATCAGATCGACCGAGAAGCGCGCCATGAAAGTCAGGTTGGGTTTGGGCGGATTCATGGTGTTGCTGTCGGCGTCGCTGGCGGCGTGCGCTGAATTTGCCAGCGCTGCCATCAGGCCGGCGGCGAGCAGCAGTGATTGCAGCAGCAGAATGATTTTTTTCATTTTTCGTCTCCTTGTTTGATGTCTAATGTTTTCCAAAACCCAGATAGGCCTGAATCACCTGGCTGTCGTTCGCCAGTTTCTCCGATTCGCCCTGCATGGAAATCTGCCCCAGCTCCAGCACGTAGCCATAGTCTGCCACCTGCAAGGCGGCGCGCGCATTCTGTTCGATCAGCAGCACCGCGAGGCCGGTCTGGCGCAGCTCGGACACGATCTGAAAAATCTCTTTGACGATGCGCGGCGCCAGGCCGAGACTGGGTTCGTCGAGCATCAGCAAATCCGGCTTGGCCATCATGGCGCGGCCGATGGCGAGCATCTGGCGCTCGCCGCCCGACAGCGTGCCGGACAATTGCGTGCGTCTTTCCTTCAGCCGGGGGAACAGCTCGAACACCGTCGCCAGCTGATCCAGCGGTTGCGCATGTCCGAGACGCACGCGGCGAAATCCGCCGAGCAGCAGGTTGTCTTCCACCGTCATGGTGGAAAACAATTCGCGCCGCTCCGGCACCAGCGCAATGCCGGCCATCACGCGCTGCTCCAGGCTGGTGCGCTCGACCGCCTGGCCGCGATAGCGGATGCCGCCCTGCGACGGCAGCACGCCCATGATGGCGTTGAGCAGCGTCGACTTGCCGGCGCCGTTGGGACCGATCACGGTGGCGATGCTACCGTGCTCCAGCTTCAGGTCGATGTCGTACAACGCCTGCACCTTGCCGTAGCTGGCGCGCAGCTGTTTCACTTCCAGCAAGGGATTATTCAATGCGCCGTTCATTTGGTCCTTCATTCGATTCCACCCAGATACGCTTCGATCACGGCAGGATGCTGCTGGATCTGCTCCGGCGTGCCTTCGGCAATCTTGGCGCCGAATTCCATCACCACGATGTGATCGGTCAGTTGCATGACGAACTCCATGTCGTGTTCCACCAGCAGGATGCTCATGCCGCTTTCGCGCAGTTCTTGCAGGACCTTGCTGAGTGCCTGTTTTTCCAGATGGCGCAGGCCGGCGGCGGGTTCATCGAGCAACAGCAGCAGGGGATCGCAGCACAGCGCGCGGGCGATCTCAAGGATGCGTTGCTGGCCCAGCGCCAGATTGCCGGCTTGTTCGTGCATCAGATGCTGCAGGCCGACACGGGTGAGGGCGCGCGCCGCTTCGTTGAGCAGTTCCTGTTCTTCCTTGCGTTCCAGATGCAGCATGGCGTTGAGGGTATTGCGCACGAAGCCCTGTTCGCTGCGCAGGTGCGCGCCGAGGGCGACGTTCTCCAGCACCGACATGCTCGGCAACAGTTTGACGTGCTGGAAGGTGCGGGCGATGCCGCGCATGGCGATGGCGCGCGACTGCAGGCCGGTGATGTTCTCCGCGTTGAAGCTCACGCTGCCGCCGGACGCGTGCAGCAAGCCGGTCACGAGATTAAAGGTGGTCGACTTGCCGGCGCCGTTGGGACCGATCAGGCCGACGATCTCGCCCGCCTTGACGCCGAAGGAGACATCGTTGACCGCCACCAGTCCGCCGAAGCGTTTGGAAATCTGTTCGACCTGCAACAGCG
Source organism: Herbaspirillum sp. CF444 (assembly GCF_000282135.1). Lineage (GTDB taxonomy): Bacteria > Pseudomonadota > Gammaproteobacteria > Burkholderiales > Burkholderiaceae_D > Herbaspirillum. Next base: position 3,109 of record NZ_AKJW01000020.1, on the reverse strand, counting down.
GGCTTCCTCTCGCCGGTACATCGCGTCGGCCGATGGCGGATGCCGACGGTTGCAGCACGGGCTTCTTCGTCGCCGGCATGACGCGCGCAGCCAGCGAACAGAGCCACGGCCACAATCCGCCGCGCGCATATTTCAGCAACAGGATCAGGATCACGCCGAAGACGATGCTCTCATAGTTGCCGCCGCTGCCGAGCAAGGCCGGCAACAGCACCTGTAATTGATCGGCGAGCAATTTCAGTACGCCTGCGCCCAGCAATGCGCCCCACACATGCGCAATGCCGCCGACCACCACGATGAACAGATACTCGATCCCCATCGATAAACTGAACGGCGACGGATTGACGGTGCGCTGCATGTGCGCGAACAGCCACCCCGACACCGACGCCAGCAAAGCCGCCAGCACGAAGATCAGGATCTTGTAGCGGCCGGTGTCGACACCCATCGCTTCGGCCATGGTGCGGCCGCCCTTGAGCGCGCGGATGGCGCGGCCCGCGCGCGAATCGAGCAGGTTCAGCGCCAGCCAGGTCGCGCCGAGCACGATGGCCCAGATCAGGAAATACAGATGGCGCTCCTGCGCGAGATCGAAGCCGAACAATTGCAGGGCCGGGATGCCGGCGATGCCGTCGTATTTGCCCAGCCACTCCACCTTGCCGAACAGGAAGTACAGGCTGATGCCCCAGGCGATCGTCGCCAGCGGCAGGTAGTGGCCCGACATGCGCAGCGTGATGCGTCCCAGCACGTAGGCTGACACGCCGGTGATCAGCAAGCCGATCGGCAGCGTCAGCCAGGGCGACACGGCGCAGGCGGTGGTCAGGTAGGAGGTGGTGTAAGCGCCGATGCCGACGAAGGCCGCCTGGCCGAACGAGGTCATGCCGCCGATGCCGGTCAGCAGCACCAGGCCGATGGCGACCAGTGCATACAGTCCGATGTAATTGGCCTGGATGATCCAGAACTGCGGCGTCGGCAACAGCGGAAACAGTACCACCGCCAGCAACAGAATGAGGGAGAGGATTTTTTTCTGTGATTGCATGATGTTCATGGCCGGCCTATTCCTCATCTTCGTCATGTGCCGGCGCGACGAACGAGCGCCACAACAGCACCGGCAGCAGGGACATGAAGACGATCACTTCCTTGTAGTCGCTGGCCCAGAAGGAGCTGAAGGATTCCAGCAAGCCGACGAACAGCGCGCCGCAGGCGGCCAGCGGAAAACTCGCCAGCCCGCCGATGGTGGCGGCGACAAAGCCCTTGAGGCCGATCAGGAATCCGGAGTCGTAAAAGATGGTGCTCATCGGTCCGATCAGCACGCCCGACAATGCGCCGATGAAGGCGGCCACGCCAAAGCTGAGTTTGCCCGCGAGCGTGGTCGAGATTCCCATGAGACGCGCGCCGAGCCGGTTCACGGCGGTCGCGCGCAAGGCCTTGCCGTACAGCGTGCGGTCGGAGAACAGCCACAGCGCCACCAGCAACGCCAGCGCCGCAAGCACCACGACGACAGTCTGCGCGCTCAAGGTCACCGCGCCGAAGGACCAGCGGCTATCCCAGAACGCCGGCGTGCGGAAGCCTTCGGCGCCGAAGAACACCAGGCCCAGTCCTGTCATCGCCAGGTGGATGCCGACCGAGACGATCAGCAGCACCAGCACGCTGGCGTCGGCCAGCGATTCGTAGACCACCTGATACATCAGCGGTCCGAGCGCGGTGATCAGCAGCAGCGTCAACGCCACCTGCACCGGCAGCGCAAACTGCTGCGGCGCAGCCCATGCCACCAGCGCGGAAATCAACACGGGCAAGAACAAATTTTTAACGATACAGCGCACGATGCCGGCGCGTTGTCCGCTGCGCAGCAGCGCCGCAACCTGCATGCCGGTTGCGCAAACGGCCAGCAACAGCAGCAGCCATACCGGACCCGGCACCATGCCTTGCTGCAGCATCGCCAGCGTCAGCGCGCCGAAGGCGACGAACTCGCCCTGCGGAATGAACAGGATGCGCGTCACCGCAAACACCAGCACCAGGGCAATCGCAATGAGCCCGTAGACGATGCCGTTGGTCAGGCCATCGAGCAGCAGGATGGCGGCAATAGAAGAATCCATGAATAGACAGTCAAAGAGAGAACGGTCAGAAAATCTTGTCGGCGTAATTACCGGCAGCGTCGTCCCGGCGAAAGCCGGGATCCAGTGTCGTCTTGTGTCTCGCAGAACGGCAGAAAACGGCAGCGGATTCCCGCCTGCGCGGGAACGACAAACTCGCTTAAGGCGCTGCCGCTTTCCAGTTGCCGTTCTGGATCGTCAGCATGATGCGGGCGTCGTCGCCCAGGCCGAAGTGATCCTTGGCGGTGTAATGCATCGTGCCTTGCGAGATCTGGATGTTGCCGGAGTTTTCCAGCGCGTCCTTCAGCGCGGCGCGGAAGGCGGGCGTACCCGGCTTGGCCTTCTTCAGCGCTTCCGGCACCACGCGTTGCAGCACCAGTTGCGCGTCGTAGATGTGCGCGGCGAACAGGTTGCGCGTGCCGACGCCGTATTGCTTTTCATAGCGCGTCACGAAATCTGCCGCCAGCTTCTTCGACGGATTGCTGTCGGGCAGCGCTTCCGGCACCACGGCCGGGCCGGACACCACGAACGAGCCTTCGACGTCCTTGCCGCCGAGACGGATCAGGTCGCGCGAGGCGGCGCTGTGGGTCTGGTAAATCTTGCCCTTGTAACCGCGCTCTATCAGCGCCTTGTGCGGCATCGCCGCGCCGCTGCCGGAAGCCACCACCAGCACCGCGTCAGGATTGGAGCTGACCACGCGCAGCGCCTGCGCCGTGACGCTGGTGTCGGCGCGGCCGAAGCGTTCGGCGACGGTCATGTTGATGCCGGCCTGCTTGGTCAGGCGGACGGTTTCCTTGAGCCAGTTTTCGCCGTAGGAGTCGGAGTAACCGAGGAAGGCGAAGGTCTTCACGCCGTGCTTCTTCATATGATCGACCACCCCGCCGGCCATGACGGCGGTCGACTGCGGCAGGCGGAAGGTCCAGGCGTCCTTGCCTTCGGGCGTTTCGATCGGCGAGATGGCGAGCTGCACGGTTTGCGTTTCCATGGCGACGTCGGCGATCGCCAGCGTCGGCGGTACGGCAGCC